>JBGCGH010000001.1:0-12224 GCA_045110695.1 Bdellovibrionales bacterium
ATGCATGCGGGAACGTAAAAGCGTGGCTTCATAGCTGTTAATCCTTTGTTAAGTTCGTTGAATAAACTCATCAAAGTAAAGATTAACTAGTTTTTGAAGCCATTTTTTTATTCCTAGACCCCACGAAATAGGGAAAGAACCTATTTTGATGCTGTTGACTCTACTCGACCCAAAAGAATGGTCATCTAATTTGCTAAATAGTGTTACTAGCGCTCAGGCCTTAATCTATCTTCTAATTAATCAATTAAGACCACCGCCTTGGAGACGATATCAACAGTTCCTTGGCTTAAATCACCTTGCATCAAACATTAGAGCTCTCAACTTTAGATACTGGGATCATCAGATCTAGATTCATAATACCTATCTCTATCCCCCTGAAAAACCAGCCTTAATGACAAAAGATCCACCGGTAACAGTATTAACTATACAGCTGTCTCTAGAACATTCAACTCCCTCAACGCCACTACGAGTTCTAATGTAATCACTTTTACTAAAAGTGTCTGTCCAGGAATCTAAAGAGCCATCTGTTTTAAGAACGATAAAGCTAGAGTAGGTAGTTGATATACTATCAACGCCACCGGTGTATCTTACCGTAACAGTAGTTCCCCCGCCACTCCAACTCACTACAGAGCCATCCGTTTTAAAAGCAGCAAAAGAGTTCTCTGTAGAAATGATTTCAGTCACACCACTTGTAAGGGCAGGGTCTACGGTGCTCCCTCCACTCGAACCCCAAGTAACTACGGAACCATCAGACTTTAAAGCTGCAAATCTATATTCTGTGGTGGAAATGCTGATCACTCCACTAGCTAAGCTCCCAGAAACGGAACTACTATCGCCAGCGTAAGAGCTAGAACCCCAAGTAACTACGGAACCATCATTTTTAAGTGCCGCAAAAGCTCCAAGGCTTGCATATACTTTACTAACACCACTTGTAAGACTTCCAGATACCGAACTACTATCTCCACCAAGTGAGCTAGAACCCCAAGTAACCACAGATCCATCCGTTTTTAGAGCTGCAAATGCACTTGCAGTTGCGGATACGCTGGTCACCCCACTTGTTAAGCTCCCACTAACAGAACTACTATCTCCACCAAAGCCACCACTAGCACCCCAAGTAACCACGGAACCATCATTTTTAAGAGCCGCAAAGGCCACTTGGGTTGAGTATATGCTGATCACTCCACTAGTTAGGCTGCCACTAACGGCACTACTATCTCCACCTTCACTAGAATCACCCCATGAAATAACTGAGCCATCTGTTTTAATTACTGCAAAAGCACTATCGTTTGAGTAAAGCTTGCTCACGTTACTTTCAAGCCCTCCAGTAGATGAACCACCCCATGTAACTACAGAGCCGTCTGTTTTAAGTACTGCATAGGCCCCATATCTGGTTGAAGAGACACTAATAACATTGCTTGAAATATCTCCAGATACTGTATTCAGGTGTCCACCATATTCAGCAGCTCCCCATGGAACAACAGAGCCGTCTGTTTTAAGAGCTACAAATGCACGACCATTTGGAAAAATATTTGCCACACCACTTGTAAGGCTTCCAGCAACAGCACTACTATCTCCTCCAGCATAACTCGGGCCCCAGGTAACTACAGAACCGTCTGTTTTAAGAGCAGCAAATACTGATCCGTTTGAATATATGGTATCCACACCACTTGTTAAGCTCCCAGAAACGGAACTACTGTCGCCAGCCCAAGAGCTAGAACCCCAAGTAACTACAGAGCCGTCTGTTTTAAGAGCGGCAAAAGCCCTATTGGTTGAATATATAGCGCTCACACCACTTGTAAGACTTGCTGAAACGGCGCTAGTATCACCACCATAGGAGCTCGCCCCCCAAGCCACTACGGAGCCGTCTGTTTTAAGAGCTGCAAAAGCATAGCCATTTTTATATAAGGCAATCACTCCACTTGTAAGACTTGCCGATACTGCGCTGCTATCTCCACCATTATAAGATCTGCCCCAACTGACCACAGAGCCATCTGTTTTAAGAGCTGCAAAGGCATCACTATTTTTATATATGGCACTCACACCACTTGTAAGACTTGCCGATACTGCACTGCTGTCTCCACCATCCCAACTCGACCCCCAAGTAACCACAGAACCATCATTTTTAAGAGCCGCAAAGGCATCTTTGGTTGAATAAATATTGCTCACACCGCTAGAAATACTTCCAGAAACGGCGCTACTATCTCCACCATCGCCTGCATCACCCCAAGTAACAACGGAACCATCCGATTTAACCGCTGCAAAGGCCTGGTTATTAGAGTAAATCTTACTTACACCACTTGAAAGACTTCCAGCTACAGCGCTGCTATCTCCACCATAAGCACTATCACCCCAGGTAACTACTGAGCCATCCGTTTTAAGGGCAGCAAAGGAATGGTAATTTGAGAATATTGTGCTCACCCCAATTGTAAGACTTCCAGCTACAGCGCTGCTTTCGCCGCCTCTGTCAGAATTCCCCCAAGTAACTACTGAGCCATCTGTTTTAAGGGCGACGAAGGCGGAGCCATTTGTAAAGATATCAACCACCCCACTTGTAAGCCTTCCAGAAACTGCGCTACTATCGCCACCATAGGAACTATCACCCCAGGTAACCACAGAGCCATCCGTTTTAAGTGCGGCATATGCATAATACGATGAAAAAAGCTTAGCAACACCACTTGCAAGGCTCTGATTAACGGCGGTGCTATCACCACCTCGATCAGAATCACCCCAAGTAACTACTGAGCCATCTGATTTGAGAACCGCAAATGAATAGCCATTAGAAAAAATATCCACTACACCTTGACTCAAATCGGCTTTCGTTCCGAAGGATAAAACCTTTGAAGACTCACTACTATCAGTATTTTCAGCACATACCCTGTAATAGTAAAGAAGGTTTTCTTGAAGGCTTGTTAATTGAAGATCCGTAGAGCCTGCTGGAAACTCATAACCACCGGCTGAAAAACAAGCCGGTACTGTACTTTCATCGGTAGATGTATAGATTTTAATTCTATCAGAATTAGATACTGCGGGAATTTTTAATGTAACACTATCAGTTGTTACAGTGGAGTAATCAGGAACTACATAACTTATTTTTTCTATAGCACCACTATTACTAGAATCTTGAGAATTTGTAGAGCTTCCCGCGCCGGCAAAACAGCCGGAAAGAACCAGAAGAGAAAAGCCTGCCACCAGCTTTTGAGTTACTAACATAGCTTCTTTTTTTGATAACTTACAGATTACGTCCATAAGTACTTTTCGGACTTACAGCTAGGAAGCTTTAATGTTTGCCAACACTAAAAGTGGGTAATTGTATCAATTTAATACACAATAATTGTATTCCTTTTTGTACGTGACCCCATAAACCCGGAACCATATTACAAATATGGTTCCAGTATACTCAATAATCACAAGGAAATGATTTTCTGTGAAAATTTAGAGGTTGATCCGTCTGTTCAGAACAAATGATATCATCGATACATTGCCCTAAATCTATTTCCTGACATTCTTCTTTTGCCCTAGGAAGAATCCAATTGAAGGTTCTGATTTTAGCCTCATTAATATATTGTTTTGAAGTACCGATCCGGACTGCTTTCTCGAAAAAATGGGTAAAATAACTAGAATAGTCTGCAACCACTTGAATGAAATTAGATTTATCTGGTTCTTGGGCTTTTAGGCCTTTGGCATAGTCACTGAATGTACTGGCCTGAGAGGAATGGGCTACAAAAAAGCTAACAATAAACATCATTTTTTTCATACCTTTTCTCCAATATGGGATAACTGGTTATAAAATTGATTAGATAAGGCCTGAATATCACTTTTAGCATTTCCCTCGATTAAATACTGATCAAGAAAATTTAATGAAGCCAGTCCTGTGTAGCTTTTTATGATTTTTTTGGCTGTTCTACCGTTGCCATCAGAAAAGGGGTGAATGGAAATAAAACCCACCCAAAAAATACCTAGAACTTTTGATAGATCCTTGGTGTTCTTAACTTCAGTTAAATAGGTATTAAATAAGCCCAGTAAAGAATCTAGTTTACTCTCAATAAGCTCAGGAGAAGTGAAAACAATTTTTCTATTGTCTCTAGAAACACAATAAACGGGTTCTACTCGATAGGTGCTATTAGCCCCTTCACTCATAATCGACTTATGAATAGATTTTATAGAAGAAATATCCAGCTTTTCTACAATGTTCATAGGATTCTATTGGTACACGAATTTAGGCTTTTCGTACGGAAAACTTTCTCACTACACAATTTTTACACAAAATTTTATTTAGATTATTCTTGAGCCTGCAAATTATCGCCTAGAGTTCAATTTAGCTCCATTTATAATCTAGGAGTATCGGATTAATCCTAATACTTAGGCCCACAGCTAGATACTAAATTCTCTATTTTTTCTCTGGCCTCAGCGAGATTAGTGACCTGAAGAACATGTTTTAATTCTTCTTTCAATTTTTCTAATTCGACTCCCATACCCGAGTTCAAATGACCGCCCTTGAGAACAAGTAGCCAAACATCCACTCCTTGAGCCTGCAATAGCTTAAAGTGGGCCCGAACATCTTCCAAGCGTGCAATAGAATCGCTCTCACTGACCACTAAAATTGTGGGAACCTTTAAATCACCGGCTGTATTTTTATAAGCTTCAATTAAACTCAATTCTTTCGATCCTCTTAGCTCCAAGCTAAGGTCATTGGTTTTAGCCATTTCAACATAATCTGCTAAAAGCTTCTCCGGGTAGGCATCAGCCGTAGAAAATTTAAACAGTGTCTTTATGTCACGCTTTTCCAATAGCGAAAAATCCACAACATCTATATGTGCTGAGTTTTTAGATCCGAAACTAATAAACTGAGCCATTTTTTGAGAAGAACTGAAAACAGACAACAGCTTTCGATCATAATCTACCAGGCTCTTTTCCATCTCCTTGTAGATTTTTTTACTCATCTTTTGATTCGTGAGGAGCCAAGGAGCTAACTTATTTAGAAGAAACTGCACCTTGAAACTCATTCCCTTGTTCTGAAGAGCAAAAGGAACACCTAAAAGAATCTTTAATGCTACTTGCTCCTTGAGGAGCTTTTGATGAATTTTAGAAATGTAAACTCCCGCAGATTTATCCATGAAAATTCCAAGGTCGGCGAGATCAGCTACCAAGCCTCCTAAGGAGTGTCCGATGGTATATATCTTCTGCCCAGACATAGCATAAGCAATTTGCACGGATCGTATATAGTCGGCGATCATTTCTGCTAGACCAAACTTGTGATGATTGTGTTGTTCTACCACTTGAAATAGTCCTGCATTGAATTTTCGAGGAGCATCAAGGATCACTAATATCTTACCATTTTTAATTTCATTAATAATATCTTGAAAACTATACCGGCCCTTAACATAACCAATTTCACTCATTGCTGTGATCATAGCGGCATCTTTCATGTACTGGGCATTGGTGTAGGTTCCACTGGTGGCCAAAACGGCTCTGGCTCCATTTTTCCCAATGATGATAGGCCGTTTCTCCAGACCATCAGCCATTATCCAGCGCCCCACTCTAATCATTCCTGTGCTATCCTGGATTTTCTGTAATTCTGGGTGAAGTTGGTTGTATTCAGCTTTAGATAGTTCTAGATTTTGATATTTGAGCGCTGCGAAGGTAAAGTCGCAAAAAGCAAACGTTAAAAATGATAAAAGAAAACCCCATCTCAAAACTACACCCTCCTGTTTTATCCAATATAACTAATTGTAGAAGAAATTAGAAATTTACAATCTAGCTTTGAAAGATTTTCTACCGATTGGATTTAAAACCCCGATCCGGATGCGTATGATTAACAGTCTATGTGTGTAGATTTATCACACTTTATGAAATGAAACACATTCCAGCCATACTTATTTCTTATAGCCGCTAAATTAATTTCAAACTAACAATATTTATAAAACTATATTTTTGTTTGTATGTTACTTCTCCCCTGTGAAGCGTTCCTAATTGGGAGAACAATATGCTAGAAATCAATCCGATGAAATATCTAATCTTTTTCGCAATGAGTGCCCAACAAGCCCATGCAACTAGCAAAAGCCTTGATCAAGACCCTGGCTTTAGGCCCATTAATAAAAGCCACTACTCTAATGGAATAAGACCTCGTAAAAATAGAAATATTAAACGAGATTTTTCTAGTGTTAGCTACGATCTTCACCGTTTACAGAGTTTCGAAAGAGATTGTGGTTTCAATATTTACGATCTTGAAAGAGATTTTAGAACTAGTCATCGTAACCATAAGTTGAATAGAATTGTAAATCAAAGCGCTGATCAATATTGTGAGACTAATTATCATCCCAAGCAAGTGAAGGCCTGTAAAACCGCATTCAGGGCTGCAAGACTAGCTGCTAGATTAAGAATAGCACCTGTTGCAACTTATGACGGTATCAATGAAGGTATAAGCTGTGGCCTAGATAGAGGATTTGAAGAATCGGTAAACCAGAGAAGTTATAGAGCTTCATTGAGTGAGGATCTAGCCGAGTTGGTATATGATAGAAATGCCACAGATCAATTCTTTGATAAACATATTAAAAATAGCCTGTTGAATAGAATCAATAATTCCGCAAACAGTAATGTTGTAAAAGAATTTAGAGACAAGACTTATAATGGTGGACAAGTTTCTCTAGAAAATATCGAAGCCTCAAATGTTAGCTACTCCGGAATTTCTGACTCCTATGCCTATGCCGGCTTCAGAGTCAGATCTAAAGAAGAAGCTTTAGATCAACTTTCACCGATTGATACCATTGGCGTTGATGAGTTTGTCGATTCTAAAGAAGATTATGAAAGTTCTGCAGAAATCTTTAGCTATAGAAGCCAAGGTATATTTGAACGTAGATATTATAGAGAGTTCAAAGATTCCTATAATGTCGAGATGCCCGATATACCAAGAAATCCTACTGGAAAAATATGGGCTCGAATACATCAAAATGTTTGGAGATTCCCTCATAATAGTCCCACTCGAAAATTGGCTGAAAACTATGGCAGGCTAAAACAAGAGAAAATAAAAATTAAAAATGTGGACTATGTTCTCCCTGTTGAAGGACAAGCGAACGACAATACTACAAACCCTAAACACATTTTTATTCCATCTGAATACAGTGTTTTTGAAGAAGTTTTCAATCTAATCTATAAGATTCGACACCATAATATGTACTACTCGGTGCTGCTAATGACTCTTGAGGATACATTTGCCGAAGCTTTTGAAGTGGGAGAAATTGCCGGCGCTCAAGTAGCTCTAGAATTGGAAGAAAAAGATACTTTTAACAGATTGATGATGGAAAAATCTCAATCCTACTTTAATAGGTTGGTAGGTGAGAAATACCCTGAATACATCAGCACCAAATTTCAAGAAATGAAAGACAGCTCTGTTCTTGAAAACTTTCAATATTCAATTTCTGAGACTTCAGGTGATGGGGTATTCAAAGCAGGGGAGGAAATTAGTTTCAGCTTCTCTATAGCTAACATCGGTGGCCAATCCAAAAAACTGAAAGTTACAGGGGCATTGAACAATCAAGATCCAAAAGTCCTAGCCAGCCAATCGGTAAAAGCTTTTCAACACAAAAAAGATATTGCTATCGAAACTCAACTGTTTGCACCAAAGAACTCTATTCCACTAAGTGAATCCAAGGCCCAATTCGGAGTGGAGTTCGTAGTAGATGGAAATCTTGTCGCAAATAAAACACTTTCTGTTTTTAAAGACGCTGGTTTTGAACAACAATCGCCCATCGCTAACTTCTCAATGATGAGATTCAATGTCCCTTTTCAGCTCACTAACCCCAGTAATACTTCTTTAAACAAACCAGTAAAACTCAATCTTTTTGCCAACGGTACCTTAAAAGATACTATAGATTTTCCTAATTTATCTGCTGCTAGCAGACAGAATCTAAGTTTCCAAGTCATAGAGGAATTTTCTACACTAATTGACAGCGAATACATTTTCTCCATTGATTTAGAAGTAGACGGAAAATTGATACAATCCAGAAAAGACCTTCGATTGAGTTTTAATAAAACCCAAGTAGCACGTGAAATCTTTTTCGCAATAAGTAGGAAGTCAGCTGCGGGCTACCCTGCCATTCAACAGAACTTAGCTAATTTTACAGACGAGTTTACCTCATGGCTGGCCGAAGACTCTTATAAAGAAATGAGAACTTTTTTGAATTCGCAAAAATTCCAAAATGGACTTCCCTATTTAATATCTGAAAATTTCAAAAGACGTAGAAGTTCCTATAAAAGAATCACAGATCAGTGGAAAATAAAAAATAAAAAAATTGATTCTAGCCAGCCGAGTCTTCTTGGGCTTATTGCTATTGACTCTAATCACGTAAAATCTAAAACGGAAAAAAGAGATAAGAGTCTACCCAGATTTAGAGATCTTGATAGTCCTGCTGTTTTCCAAATGCTAGGAAAAAAGCTTCGTCCAAATTTCATTCAGCTTTCTGAAGATATTTTTAATAAATACTCCTACCTAAATGGCGGGGAACACTTAAAATATGTCGCAGAAGGAATGAGAGCTTTTTGTGATGCGGCCTTGATTGCAAAAATGTTTGAAGTAAACGATAGTTATAACTTCACAAAAACAAGAACTGCAAACATTATAACTTTTGTAGACATGCAGACAGAGCCTGAAAAAATGTTTTTCTGCTCTCAGCATGAAAAGGCAATTACAGTAAGAAAATACGCTAAGGGTCGTAGAACAATTGATATTAAAGTTAATACCGGAAGTTCGGTGGAAAGAATGAGAACTTATGCGACGGACAAAGATTCTGCGCCGGTGTTTAATTCTTATTTCAATAGGTTTCTATAGGAACTTAATTAAAAATTACTTCTCGGGGGGCCCAAAAAGGCCTCCTTATTTTTATCTTTCGTAGGAAATACTTGTGGCAAAGTTAACCTCTGGGTTCTCACGCTCCGCCCAATTTAAATCCCACTCTTTTACTAGTAAAACCACTTTCTCACCTTGTACATCTACCAGGCTAGTCATATTACCCTTGATCTCATCGGTGTAAGCAACTCCGTCCTTTGTACGAGGCCATCTTGCGACAGTATAGGCTTGATAGGTCAAACTAACATCTAACCCATATTCCTCTTTCAATCGATGTAGTAGAACTTGAAACTGAAGCTCCCCAACAACACCAATAATTGGATCTTGTGGGCCAACTAGAGGGTCTATGAAAAGCTGGATGCTTCCCTCTTCACTAAGCTGTTTCAAACCTTTCTCTAACTGCTTTCTTTTTGAGAGGCTCTTATTATTGATTCTTGCAAACAACTCAGGGGAGAACCGAGGCAAAGGAGGGAATTTCAAATCTTTTCCAGTGGTTACAGTATCTCCCACCATAAAGTTTCCCGTATCATTAATTCCAACGATATCTCCAGCATAAGCCTCATCTACAGTTTCACGCTCCTGGGCCATCAATTGATTGGCGTAGGCTAACCTCACCTCTCTCTTGAGCCTAGTGTTTTTTACCTTCATTCCTCTTTCAAATTTTCCACTCGTAATCCGAATAAATGCCACCCTGTCTCTATGGCGCTTATCCATATTAGCTTGTACCTTGAAAACGAAACCGGTGAAGTCCGTTGCGGTGGGAACTATTTCCGCCTCACCAGCAAATCTAGTTCTAGGTGAAGGAGCATAATCCGCAAATAAATCTAAAAATATATCCACACCAAAAAGGTACTTGGCTGAACCCCAAGTTAAAGGAGATACCTTACCAGAGAGGAAGTCTTCCTCTTCCAAGGGACCTAAGGCCACATCCAATAGTTCAAGGTCTTCTCTAAATTGTATAAGTAGTTCTTCGTCTTGCACTTTTTCATCAATGAGTGGATCTTCAGGTCCCGTGACATCTAAAATTTCGGAGAACATTTCCCCATTTTCAATCTTATAAAGATATAGTTTTTTAGTATGTCGATGATAAAGTCCTTTAAAAGTACCACCGATGCCAATGGGCCATGTAACAGGATAGCAAGACATGTTTAAGGTGCTTTCCACTTCATCGAGAAGCTCTAGGGGAACTTTACCGTCTCTATCTAATTTATTAATAAAACTAAAAATCGGAAGTTTTCGGTAGCGGCAAACTTCGTATAATTTTTTGGTTTGCTTTTCCACCCCTTTAGCAACATCCAATAACATAACTGCAGAGTCAGCAGCACTTAGAGTCCGGTAAGTGTCTTCTGAAAAGTCTTTGTGCCCAGGAGTATCTAGTAGATTTATGTGTAAACCTTTGTGTTGAAGCTGCATCACTGAAGAAGTAATAGAAATACCCCTCTCTTGCTCCATTTTCATCCAATCGGAAGTGGCCGCCTTTGTACCCGATTTCCCCTTTACTTCCCCCGCCTCATGAATGGCTCCACCTAAAAAAAGTAGTTTTTCGGTTAAGGTTGTTTTTCCTGCATCTGGATGGGATATAATTGCGAAGGTTCGTCTTCTGAGTACTTCTTCTTCAAAGCTAAGCGCCATTGGAATCTCCTAATAAGCTCTAATTTTTAAACTTAGCCCTTATTTCAAGCAATTAAAATCTGGAATGGAGCTAACAAAACTCTAAATATGCACTAAAACTACACGCTTTAACTACCTACTAGCCCTTACTAAAGCTAATCTTCGCTAACCAAAAATAAGAAAGTCATCTTAGTAATTTATTAAGCACCATTCACACTAAGGATGTGCTTTGAATTATTCCCTATCGTGTTCTTGCCATAAGGAACAAAAAGTAATTAAATAGGCTGTCTTAAAACCATTGGGGGTAAAATGATTCATCCGGGAAAAACAAGAAGAGTAGCTATTTTAGGTGGGAAGAGAATTCCATTTCAAAGATCATTCGGCCCTTATATGGGCAAGTCAAATAACGAACTTATGGGCAGTGCCCTAAGTGCCTTGGTACAAAATTTCAAACTTCAAGGCAAAGAACTGGGAGAGGTTGCCATTGGTGCTGTAATGAAACATGCCGCTGACTGGAACCTTGCCAGGAACGTAGTGGTTGAATCTGAACTGCATCAAAACACACCGGGTTTGACGATTACTCGTGCCTGCGGAACTTCATTAGATGCTGCCAACGAAATAGCAATGAAAATTTCTCTAGGGCAAATAGAAGTTGGAATTGCAGGAGGTACCGATACCAATAGTGATCCTCCGATTGAGTTCAAAAAAAGTTTTGCTATGAAACTTCTCGGGCTCCAAGCCGCCAAGACAACGGGAGCTAAAATTTCTGCTGCCTTGAAAATTGGTATCAGTGATTTAAAACCAAATGTTCCTAGTGTTCTTGAACCTGCGACAAATAAATCTATGGGCCAAAGCTGTGAAGACATGGCGAAAACTTGGGGTGTCACCAGAGAGGAACAAGATCAGCTGGCTTTTGACTCTCACCAAAAAGCGGCTAAGGCTTACGAGGAAGGTTTTTACAAGGATCAGGTTGTTGAATTCAATGGTAAGTCAGTAGATGGAATACTAAGAGCTGATACCACAAAAGAAAAGCTGGCTAAGTTGAGAACTGTTTTTGACAAATCAGAAAAGGCTACACTCACTGCCGGTAACTCCACAGCCCTTACGGACGGGGCAAGTTGCGTGTTACTAGCCTCCGAGGACTGGGCCAAAGATAATGGTTTTGAGGTTCTAGCTTATTTAGATTTTGTACAAAATGCCGCTGTAGACTTTGTCAAAGATGAGGGCTTATTGATGGCTCCAGCCTATGCTGTTCCTAAAATGCTAAAAAAAGCTGGATTGAATCTACAAGACTTTGACTACTATGAAATCCATGAAGCCTTCGCAGCTCAAGTACTTTGTACTTTAAAAGCTTGGGAAGATGAAAAGTTTAGTCGAGAAAAACTAAATTGGGATGGAGCACTGGGAAGTATCGACCGAAGTAAATTAAATGTTAAAGGCTCAAGCCTGGCTGTGGGGCATCCTTTCGCAGCCACTGGAACGAGAATTTTAGATTCCGCCGCCAAGCTTTTACAAGAGAAAGGCAGTGGTAAGGTATTGATCTCGATTTGCACGGCCGGTGGTATGGGTACCACTGCCATTGTTTCTAAAGACTAAATACGCATTTAAACATCACAAAAAAAGGGCCTAAAATGATCTGTACCCCATAATTCGTACAGGTTAAATAAAAGTCCATCAAGCTAAACCTCGGTATTCCACCGGGGTTTTTCCATTTAACCGCCACTGTGGTCTGTCGTTATTATAGAACCTTATGTATTCCTGCATCCGCTTT
>JBGCGH010000002.1:0-75066 GCA_045110695.1 Bdellovibrionales bacterium
GTAGCTTTTGATGCAAGCTTTCATTCGATCAAGACTATTAACAAAACCAAAATGGGTAAAGGTGGTATGGCAACAAAGTTAGAAGCGGTTCGCAAATGCACCCCTTTAGGCATACCCGTTTCAATTGGTAGCTTTTCTGAAAAACAAGTTCTACAAAAACTGATTCATGGGCAGACTGGCACTTATTTTGAGGCCAACCTTAAATACAAAAGAAATAAGCAAACAAGGATTTTGAGTAGAAAGAAAACCAATACCTGGGTAAATGTAGACAAAGGGGCCGCTCAAGCTATACTCGAAAACAGAAGTCTTCTCCCCGTTGGCATTAGCAAGGTGAACGGAAAGTTTAATCGTGGCGACGTAGTCTCCATCAAAAATGCCAATACAACTATCGCAATGGGGATTGTGGAATACTCATCGAAGGAACTCAAACTTTTCTTAGACAATAACAAAACTCAAAAGCCAACTATATCGCTACCCAGCAAGGTCTTTATCCACAAAGACAACTTAGTTTATGAGGACAACAAATGAAAAAAACCGAATTATCGAAAGCGGCCTATATGGATTGCCTCGCTTGTTCCGAGGAAGACAGAAATTTTGCATTGGTTAACATTGCCGAGCAACTTCTATCAAGAGAACAAGAAATCCTTGAGGCCAACCTAAAAGATATGGAGAGCGCTCGGTCAAATAACTTAAACGCCTCTCTTTTGGATCGGTTGGAGTTGAGTCCTAAACGGATAAAAGAAATGAGTAATTCCGTTTTAGAAATTTCTAAACAAGAACAGGTCATCGGGAAAGAAATATCATCTTTTACAGATTCTAAGGGCCTTACAATTTCTAAAGAAAGAGTAGCTCTCGGTGTAATTGCTATGATTTTTGAAAGTCGCCCCAACGTTGTTATAGACTCGGCAGCCTTAGCCATAAAGTCTGGTAATGCTATTTTGTTGAAGGGCGGAAAAGAGGCAAAACTAAGCAATAAGGTTCTCAGTGAAGTGGTTAGAGACTCTATATCAGATACATTAAATAAGAACCTAGTTACAAATATTGACGATAGGGCTGAAATATTAGAAATCATTCAAGACACTAAAAATGTAGCTCTTGCCGTTCCCCGCGGTGGTCAGGCTTTAATTAATTACGTTTACGAAAATGCTAAAGTTCCGGTAATTGCTCACTTTCAGGGACTCTGCCATATTTACGTTGATGCAGAGGCAAATCCCAACATAGTGACCGATATATTAATCAATGCAAAAGCTCAAAGACCCGGTGTTTGTAATTCTATGGAAACTTTAATTTTTCACCGCGAGTACCCAAAACAACACCTATTGGAGGCACTACAAGCTTTGGAAAGTGTCGGTATCGAGCTTAGAGTAGATCCATCATTGGCTCTGATAAATAGCCGTTGGGCTCTTGCAGAAGAGAGAGATTGGGCTTCAGAATATTTAGACAAGCTACTTAGCGTAAGGGTCGCTGATAGTATTGATGAGGCCATTTCTCATATTCAAAACTATGGAACAAATCATACAGAGGCTATTCTAACGGAAAATAAAGCTAGCTATGAGCAGTTTAAGGATCGAATTGATGCAAGCTGTATTATGTGGAATGCATCTACAAGATTTAATGATGGCGGCTGCCTTGGTCTTGGCGCGGAGCTGGGTATATCTACGACAAAGATTCATGCCTATGGACCAATGGGTGCTAAAGAAATGACGACGGAGCGCTTTCTAGTCATTGGCCAGGGGCAAATCAGAACTTAGGTCACAATATTTACCGATATTTTTACGAAGACCTATGTATTATGTAAACTAGATCAGTGAGGTTCTTTCTATTAATAATCTTATTTCTAAGTAATTCGCTTTTTGCCGCTCACGTCATTGGAATCAATGATGGTAGGCCGATTTTCTGTGATGAAAAGGCTCTTCCTTTAAACTGTGAAAATATAGAAAAGATCGAGTTAAAAAAGAAAATTTTGAAAGGCAACTCACTTCTATCTGAAACAAATAATTTCCGTAATTGTAAAAAGCTAGAAGCAAGCTCTCACCAGTGGAATGATGCACTGATAATATACCCCAAAGATTCTCAGCTATTAGAACTCAGTTTAGATTGTCCAGGAATCATAGAAATAACATTGAGGGACTATTTACTTCAGCGTCCGGAGGAAATTCAACAACTCAGCTTAAAAATCAGAGAGTCTCGATTTTCCAAGCCCGAAAAATTTCAAAAAATTTTAAAGAATAAATTGATCAAGATCAATCAAACCTACACTTCCCTGTGTATGGCTGGAAGTTTGTCATTGCAAAGCAAATTTTGTCCCCTAAGCCAAAAACTCCGTTCAACTCTAAAAGAAGTACCGGTCACCTACTAATTATTGGCCCAATAATTGGAGTGTTACACTCCACATGGATAGAGATTTCAAATACAATTGGCTAAAAGATAAAAAAGTCTGTGATTTTCAAATGGACCCGATGCAATCTGAGCTTGGTGCCGAACTCCTACTGTTTAAAGAAAATTTATCCTTTATGGGACTTCCTAGTGAGATTGAATTTAGATTCGCTGAAGACTGGTACTACGTACAGGGGACATCAATAATTTGCATCCCTTTCTACTTTCAAACTAGAATTTTACAGGCACTAGTTACAACATACGATCCAACTATCGAAGGCTTACTACCATCGGAACGAAAAAACTTGCTTCTCCATGAGTATGGTCACTTCTTAGATTACCTTTGGGCATCAAAGAAAAAATACATACGGAAAAAACTATTTGGCAGTCAAAAAACATATCCAAAATCTTATATACCCTTAAAAGACAAAAAGTCATTTGTACGAAATCTAGGGCGCCAATATAGCCAAAGTCATCCTGACGAAGATTTTGCTGAAACAATGGCAGCTGCGATAAAGATTGTTTTTGAAGGAGATTTTTACGATTATCAATTAGATGATATAGCTATATCGAAATTGAATTTTTGCATTGAGCTCCTCCTTAATTCTTCACAAAATGAAATTGAATCTGTCTATGAGCTGGATAGAAATCTCCTCGAGAATCAAAAATTTAGCTTAGCCAGTTTTCTTCAAAAGCTTTCTACCGAGAACACTTTTTTACCTGTCCTAAGAGATAAACCTAAAAAAAACCAAAACCTAAGCATACTCTTTAGCCAATGGAAAAGAATTGGAAGCCTCAATCACAGAATCCAAAAAGAGGAAATTAGACTGAGTATCCAGTGCCTAGAGAAAAGTATAGGTAAATACAATTTAAGGCCAGAGTACATCGACCTTGAAAAGTCCTTTATAAAGCTTCTCACTAATAAAAATCATCACTACCAGCTTTAAAGCGACCAAGGTCTATTGGATAATGATCAATAAAAATCTAAAATAGAAGTATGTCTAAAAAAGCATTAAGAGTACTTCTAATATGCCACCATTCCTTGGTTCCCCCAAAAAACCAAGAATCTATGGAGGAATCTGCAGAGGGAAAAACTGAATTTGATGTGTATCGAGAACTTTTACACCTTGGACACTCCGTACGAGTAGTAGGCTTGGATGATCAAATTACTAACCTACGACAGGAGGTGGATGATTTTTCGCCACATATTTGCTTCAATTTAATGGAAGAGTTTAATGGCGAAGCCATTTTCGATCAAAATATCGTGAGTTACCTGGAGCTACTTGGAGTTCCCTACACAGGCTGCAATCCAAGAGGCTTGATGCTATGCAGAGACAAAGCTCTGTCTAAAAAAGTAATGAACTACCACAGCATTCCCACTCCCAAATTTGATGTTTCCAGGAGAAACGAAAAGATAAAACCCTTAGCCGACCTTGAGTACCCCATCTTTGTAAAATCACTCTCAGAAGAAGCCTCATTTGGTATAAGCCAACAAAGCAAGGTAAGTAATTTTGACGAGCTGTCTCAAAGAGTAGACTTCATACATCAAAAAACATTTTCCCATGCAATTTGTGAGGAGTTTATTGATGGGCGAGAACTATATTTATCTATTTATGGTAACCAACGTCTGAAAACAACTCCTATATGGGAACTTGATTTTGGGAATTTGAAAGAGTCTCATCAACGTATTGCTACGCGAAAAGCAAAATGGGATTTAAACTATAGAGATAAAAATGGCATAAAATCCAAAATGGCGGAGAAGCTCCCACCAAAGCTCCAAAAAGAAATTGCCAAGGTTTGTAAACAGGCCTTTAAAGCCCTAGAGATAAACTCCTATGCCCGCTTTGATCTTCGTCTGAAGGCCGATGGCTCTTTCTATATCCTAGAAGTAAACCCTAATCCTAATATTGGTAAAGATGATGAGTTCGCCAAAAGTGCTGAAGCGGCCGGAACCAGTTACTCTAATCTCATACAAAATATTTTAGATCTGGGTCTGAGATGGGCCCACAACTATTAGATGCCTAGTCAATACAAATATAATTAATAGATTCGATCCTATTTGAGTCTGATTGGATCTTCTTAGTTTCTTGCATTATTGTTCAGCTTGTCCCAATTTATTATCGTAAATATTGTGTTCGAGTGTTGTAAGAAACTACTATTTTTGAGAAATTCTTCCGGCCTAAATAATTTCAGAAACTAAATAAACATGGATACAAAGCCAGTTTCGTAAGGAATCAAGGTGAGCCAGAGCCGTTCTTTTTCGGTTGGGTCCATTCTCTCAAATGGTATAGGTATCAGACAGTGTTGAACATTATTTGTCACCCTTTTACAATGGGCAGACTAAAGGGATGTAAAAGACCATTTTTCCGTTATAAGTATCTGGAATTAAACGATATTTTTGGCTCTTATATTGCAACTTTAAGGATTAAGTATTTTAGTTTATAAATTATGAAGAAACTGATCCTAAGACCCCTATTATTAATTCTGCTATCGACTCCCCTGAGTCTTACGGCAGCGCAAGGCAACAACGGCACTTGTTCAGCGAACTATTCAACAGGAGAAAGTTTTACAGAAAAAGCATTAGGATTTTTTTCTGGCTCTTCGAAAAAACATTTACCTCAAAAACTGGATGATTTTCTTACCCAGTTTCAAACACTAAACGCTCACCTCGATAAAAACTCTTACTTTTTGCAAATTTTAAAAAACGCCGGCTCCGGAAAACAGAATTTTAAAATGACCAAATCTAGTCTAGAAAAACTTTTGGAACAAAACGATACTACCAATGAGAACTTTATTAGAAGAGCTTTGAGCGAGAATACTCACATTAGCATGCTTGAAAATGCTCGACTCAAACTAATGAATGATAATCTCCATCAGCGCTCTGCTACGGCAATTTCAAATTTTGTTATCAACCACGTGCTAGTTCAAATGGTGATTCAAGCACATAATAGCCTTTACCATAAAAGTACTACTCATTGGGATAGATTTAAACAATCTTGGATGGCTAGTCCCAAAAATGAAAGTGCCAACACCTATTCTAGTTATAAAGCCTCTTTTCAAAGCCTGGAACCAGGTATAGCAACTAAGAACCAATACGAAGCAATGTTTAATAAAGCTGTTAAAATTGGAGTAAAAAATGCGGAAATTGACCTGAGAACTAACTACCCTAAACTAATGCTCGCTTTTGACCTTACATCCCCCAAGGAGCTAATATTTTCCGACTACTTCACAGGTATCTCTGGATCAGACTTAGTTATTATGTCGGGTCTTCAAAAGTTTGTTAGAGAATTAGAACGACCTAAGAATAAAAAGGGAGAGTATGTCGCTAGAGTTTATCGCTCAAACCCTTCAGGTAAACTTTATAAACACGCTGAAAAAAGATATCAAGAATTCTACAGAATACAAAATGAAGTTATGGCTTACTTTCATGGCTCCCGTTTAGTTGAAAGGGATCCTAATTCTGGTCTATGGATTCCAAGTATGGAACTGTTAAGTATAATCAAAGAGTACGGTAATGCCCCAAGAAACCCTAAAGATGGACAACAAAATACACCTCGAGACAATCAGTCTTACTATATGAATCTCCAAAAACTATTCGAGTACCACGCCGATGTTAAACTAAGTGTTCAACAAATAGTAAACTTAGTAGACTACTACCATAGAGCCAAGGTAATTGTTCCGCAGTTTTTGCCTCCGACAAAACCTAAACCACTAAGTATAGGTTCCACAGAAATGGTTCTTAGATTTGATAAAGTCGGCGGAAGCCTCTCGGAGATGATAAACGTAGTATATAGTTTACTCAGAGTTGAAGGAAAGAGCCTGGAACTTCCTAGTTTAATTAGAGAAGCTCAAAAGGGTGTGGATAAAACCACCGAGGAAATGAATCTCTGGGCAAAAGAAATCGAAAGAGTTCTAAGAGATAATTTTGGTACAATTGAATGGAAATTCAGAAAGTCAGGTGATGATTTTGAGGCCGTTGCCTCGAGAAGCTTTGACAATCGACCCGAGTATAGGGAATTGGAGACTTTTTCTAGAATTTTACAGGAAAACTCAGTTATGGGCTCTGGCCAGTCTAGAGTAAGTATCATCAAACGAGCAGGTAAAGATCCAGTAGAAGACAGAATTAATATCATGGAAGAATTAGCGAAAAGCATAACTCGTACATACATGAACCATCGTAGCTCTATCGATGGCCCACTACCGAAATTTTGGACGAATAAATCAGATGGAAATCGAACCCAAATAATAATCATAGAAAAGATTAGCGAGTGGCAGAGACTCATCTTTGAAGAAGCTATTATAGAGTTTAAAAATAATAACAAATCCAAAGATTTAGATATAGAAATCAAAGAGCCACAGGATTATATTATGGGCTCTTTACCCCTTCCCTTCTCAAATACAACTAAGGTGGCATGAGTGAAAACAACTGCTATTGTTACCGGAGCAAGTTCAGGTTTCGGCAAAGCCATCGCAAAAGAAATCAGCGAAGACTATAACTTGGTACTGCTTGGTCGCAGACAAAAAAGATTAGATGAATTGAAGTCCGAGCTTGAGTCTATCACTGAGGTTCACACAATAATTCAGGATATTCGTGACTATAAAGAAAATTTTAAACTTGTAGATAGCTTGCCCTTAAATTTTAAAAACATTGAAGTATTGGTTAATAATGCAGGGCTAGCTCTAGGCTTAGACAGTGCAGAATCAGCGAACTGGAATGATTGGCAACAAATGATTGATACTAATATAGTCGGTCTAACTAGTTTAACTCGATCAATACTCCCTGAGCTGATTAAAAATAGTTCAGGTCATATTATTAACATTGGCTCCATTGCAGGTGCCTGGCCTTACCCAGGTGGAAATGTTTACGGGGCAACAAAAGCTTATGTTGCACAATTCTCCAGAAACCTGAGGGCTGATCTAAATGGAAAAAATATAAGAGTTACAAACATAGAGCCAGGCTTGGCTGAAACTGAATTTAGTGTTGTTAGATTTGATGGCGACAAAAGCAAAGCAGATTCCGTTTACAAAAACACACAACCCCTAATAGCAGAAGATATCGCTAGAGCCGCTCATTGGGTCTTAAAACAACCCCGGCATGTGAACATCAATAGCCTTGAAATAATGCCTACACAGCAAAGCTGGGGGCCATTGGCCATAGATCGTTCCGATCCCTTAAACTAGCCTTTGGATTCAATCTCATCTAGGATTTTTTGAAAATGCTCTTTTGCTTCTGGAAGATGTTTCATCGCCTCGTAGGTCATGTTCTCTGCCGCACTTTTTTTACCCAGCCTCAAATAAGTGCCAATAACCTTATCATAAACAATAGTTTTTGCACTGCCCTCTTTAATCAAGCTCCGACCACGATCAATAACTTGTACATCACTGAGATTAGTATTTTGTAGCTCGAAATATATAGATTTGTATTCTGAAGACTCCCTGTCATCTGGCCTAGTTCGGCTAAGATAAAACTCAGCCTCAAAGTTATGGCCTCTTTCAAATAGGTGTCTAACTATTTTAAGTATGTATTGAAAATCTAAGTTCGCAGCTAAAAGGCCTTTGTTAAAAATCTCTAAAGCCTGCGATTTCTCTCCATCTTTTAATAAGTACTTACCGCAGGCCAACATTCCAGCACCCACTACTTTTTTAACTTTCTCACTTTTCCTTTCTAGACGTTGAAAAAGTGTAAAGTATCTATCTGCATCAGTATAGTTACTGGTATATACAGCCAATAGAAACAAGTCCATTATTCTTTGGGGGCTGAGTGGATAACTAACTGACAATGAGCTTAAAAGCTCATAGGCCTCTTCCTTACGCCCTAAGTATTTCAATGACTCGAATTTCCCCATTGAACTTTTATAATGCATGGGATGAATCTCTAGGCCACGATTAAAAAACTGAATCGCCTCTTCATAATTATCTACTTTTTGACAACAAAGTCCTAAGTAAGAAAGAGCAAGAGCAGGCTTTTTATCAGTGGATTCTAAAGCTTGTTCAAAAAACTCTCGGGCTTCCAGGATTCTTGATTCGTTTAACAGGTTTCTACCTTTGACTATCAACTGCATATAGTCAGAGGGGCTAACCTTAGAGCGAATAGCGGCCCTCAAACTCTCAACTAAATAAGTATAAACAAAAGGTTTTAAAACGTAGGCATCCACCTCTTCTTCTGCTGCCTCTGCAATCGCTGTTTCATCACCATTTAAAGTGACTATTACAAAAATAGATTCAGATGGATTACAATACTCAGACACCTTGGTTTTTAGATCAAGCCCCATATAGTTGCCAAGTTCAAATTCAGTAATAACTATTTTTGGTTTTTTAGCATCTATGATTGTCAGAGCATCTTCATAATTTTTAGCAGGATAGACGTTATCTGGCTTAGCTCCTAATTCAAACAGACTTTTTGAAAGAGTCGACCTCGATGAGGGGCTACTGTCTACAACCAAAATGGATTGATTCTCAATAAATAATTTTAAGTTATCTAACTTTGAGCTATCCATTTGTGAAGCCTCTGAGCTTAAATAATTTTTCCATCACCTCTTTTTGATCCCTATTTATAAGCTCTAAAAACTCGAGCCATTTATGATGTTCCCATTGAGTAAGCTTGAGTTTAATATTGACTCCCACCCCCAATGACTCTAGCTCTACTATTTTTCCTAAGAACTCCAAAGCAAATCGATGATTTTGATATTGAATTTGTAACTGGATAAATAGTTTCGAACCAAAACTAAAAGCCTCTTCATTAATATAAAAACTAAAGCCTTCTTTTTCTAGAGACATAAGATCGAACTGCAAAGCCTTAGCTTTTATTTCCATTGTCTTCAGAATATCAATATTTCTATCCATATCTTCCAGTCGAGACACGGCGACTGAATATTTATTTTTGGTTTTTTCGTATTTCATCTCTGCCATTTAGGTTGCGTCCCTTCTTTAAAAACATGAATTCAACAATTGAACGCAGAACAGGTTTACCTTCTACCTGACAACTACTAATCGGTGAAGGAGTTCGATAGTCTTAGTTCGGTATCAGAATAAGACGCAAAAAGCCTACACTATATATATAATATTTATTTATTCACTAGGCAAAAAATAAGCAGCATTGGGACGCTGCTTACCTAAAAAATGCATAAAGAACTTAAGTTATTTAATTTCTTTATGCAGGGTGTGTTTACGTAAAAATGGATTGTACTTCTTTTTTTCCATACGCTCAGGATGGTTTTGCGTATTTTTGGTTGTCATATATCTAGAAGGTGTTTTGCCAATCTTGCGGGCCTCTGTACATTCCAAAATAACTTTTTTAATTTTCGTGTTCTTCTTCGCCATTGCTCTACTCCAAGTACTTATCTTACGAAATCGAAGCCATAGGTTTATTGCTTCCTACTTCAATTGGCAAGATAATTATAAACAGAGACCACAGTTTTTTGGGTTCTGTAAGCTTTTCAACCAAAGATGACTAGCAAACACGCAAAAAGCAAAGGATTTCCAGTATTTATGGGTTTTTATGTCTATTTCTTGATCTGGAAAAGCCTCCACTAGCAGACAAACTAGATATTCTGAGCCTCCAATAAAAACTACTTGATGCTAATACTAAATCATTTTATACCTTTATCTTCTAATTGATGAACTACAATGTGAATCGTGTTTAAAGAGGAAACGAATGGCTAAAGTATCAAAAATTGAACGCAATAAAAAGCGTATAGAAGCAGTAGCTCGAACTAGAATGAAAAGGGCTGAATTGCGAAAAATTATCAAAAACCCCAATACGGGCTTTGATGAAAAAGAAATAGCTAAGAAAAAACTAACGAGCTTGCCTAGAATGACAATGGAAAATAGAGTAGTGAACCGTTGTGAAGTTACAGGTAGACCGCGTGGCTATTTAAGAAAGTTCAAAATGTCTAGAATAGCATTTAGAGAGCTGTCTAATTCAGGCATGGTTCCCGGTGTGACCAAATCTAGCTGGTAATACGAGTTTCTTGAAATTTTGATTTAAAAAAAGCCTTTTTTTTTAAAAAAGGCTTTTTTTATGCAGCATCACCAACTAATTCATTCATTTCTGAAACTAAGTTGTTGTGATGAAAAGGTTTTAATATAATTCCTTGAGCACCAGTTTTCTCTAGCAGTGATTTCCTATTCACCGCCTTCTCAGCAGTTAAAAATAGAAAAATAGGCGAGTAACCGAGTTTTTCATCTAAACTATTTTTTAGGTCAATACCATCCATCTCCTCCATGTTAACATCACAAATCACTAAGTCCGGTTTAACCAAATCCAAACGAGCCAAAGCCGATTCTGGATCGGAAAAATACTCGACCGATTCCTTTGATAGCTTAGAACCGAATATATGCTTTGCTAAATTAATCATAGCGTGACTGTCATCCACAAAAAATATCTTTTTAAGCCCAAGAATTCGTTCGGAAAACATAATAGAAGCCTTGGCATCTCCTGAATCACTATGGTTTTCATGAATGCCTGCAACAAGCGAGTCTAAATTTTCAATTAAATTGTTATCTTTAATAATGATCTCGCCTGGATAGCCATTTAATTTGTCTAGTTTAGACCCGTCACTCGTAACAATTATAAAATTAGTTCTTTCGACCTTATTGCTAGCAATTTCATTGAATGCATTAAAAAGCTCTACCCCACCAAAACTATTCAAGCTCGTAGATAATACAATCAGATCAAACTCCTCTAGAACAAGCCTCTTTAAACCCTCAAAGGCATCTCTACAAAGTGCAACACTATAACCCTGCTTTTGTAGAGACTGTTTGTAGACTGTAGATAGAGATTTTGAGAATTCTAAAACTAAGCATTTTCTTTCTTCGACAACATTCTTGTCATGGACCAAGGCATTGAATTCTTGAATAATATCCGGCTCTAAATCTGTTCCAAAATTTTTTACATAGTTTCGAATCAAATCAACAAACTGAAAAAGAACTTCATTAACTGAGCTGTTTGCCATAGCTCGTTCATCGACGAGTAAATCTTCAAATCTATGACAAAGACTAGAAAAATCATTTAACAAATAACTTCCACTAGTTCCCTTCATAGAATGAATCAATGAAAGGGATTTGTGAATAGATGTTTTGTCAGCTTTTTTGTCATAGTCTAAGAAAAATAGCTCCAAATTATTTATCTGTTCCATTAACTCCATCAAATACTGTTGTTGTAACTTAAGAAATTCTTGATCTGTACCCATATCAACTCACCTTCCACTTCGAATAAGACTCTTTTAATTCGTTCCAATGATCTATAATAAAAATATACTGTTCTTTTGTTGCTTCTAGATCTTCAGCATTACTAAAAATTTCTAACTTGAAGGCTAGATCACTTAAATCATTGAAACCGTAGCCACCAGAATCTCCTTTTAATGAGTGTGCAATGGAATTGATTTTAGAAAAATCTCCGTTGTTTACAGCTCTACCAAGCTCCAACATATCCTTCTCCGTTAGATCCATAAAGCTAGGTAAAATCTCTTTAAGGTCTTCATTAAAAATAATCTTAAAATTACTCATTTACGCCGCCTTTTGCGAGAATTTAAATATAGAATTGATCAAATCACCTGTTTTAATGGGCTTGGTTAAATGTGCATCACAGCCTGCTTCAAAGATTTTTTGTTTTTCGCCCTTTAAAGCGAAAGCCGTTAAAGCGATGATTGGAACCGGTGGTATCTTATCCTGAGCCTCAAATTCTCTTATTTTGCTAGTTGCTGTATAGCCATCCCTAACTGGCATTTGCATATCCATTAAAACCAAATCAATATCACCTTTCTTAAACCTATTGAGTGCTTCAAGACCATTTTCACGGGCTATGATATTGACTTTTGATTTTGCTAGGAAGAATTTTACTAAATTACGATTTTTCTCAGAATCGTCAACTAAGAGAATCTTAAGCCCCTCCATGTTGAGTTCATCGTAGCTATAACCGGTCAGGTCTATCCAAAATTCATTCACCTCATTCAAACAACCCTGTAGATTTAGGACTGCCAAAAGATCTTGGCTCGTATTAAAAAAAATAGAATAGTCGATATGCTTTGTTGCCATTACCCTAGTCTATCGGCTTCAAAACTACTTAGTATTACTAAGAAACTAAAAATTAACGTTTCATAATGAGTATTTTGATAAAACTTTAAATATGCCTATCTATTAGCCGATGGAAGTCTGTAGCTTAGGGAGCATTAATGAAAAAAATCTTACTAGTGGAAGATTCTCAAAAAACACAAAGCTTGATAATCCATTCCTTAGGAAAAGACTTCCAGGTTTTTGTGGCTGAGACAGCTCCTGAAAGTCTTCACTACTGCAGAGCTGAATGTCCGGATTTAATATTACTAGACATAAATCTTGGTACTGATTCTGGTTACTCCATATTAGATCAACTTAAAAGAAACGATTTAATCCAAGACACACCGGTTATCTTCTTAACGGAGGAAGAAAGCAAAGATAGTAAAGTACTAGCTTTTAATTTAGGAGCCGATGACTACATTACCAAGCCATTCAACCCAAAAGAACTTGATCTCAGAGTCCGAGCACGTCTAAAAGCCGATGGACAAGTACATAACAACGTACTTAAATTTCATAGCATACATATTAATACAAGCAAACTATCGGCCTATATAGATTTGCAAGAAAAAGGGAAACTAAACTTAGAACTATCACCTACCGAAATAAAATTACTGCAATTTTTTATTCAAAATGAAAACCAAGTTTTCTCAAGAGAGCAGATTTTTAATAAGGTTTGGGGCGACAAAACTAGCTATCTAGACAGAACTATTGATCGACATATTTCATCTCTTAGAAAAAAAGTAGGCAATTTTGGTAAATGCATTCGTACAATCTACGGTGCAGGCTATATGTGGGACACTAGTTTAGTGGAGACTCAGTCATTTGTATCCTAGATCAAAAAAATGATTAAATAAGACCCAGTCATAGCATATTATGGAATTCATTAAGATTTTAAGAACATATCGCCATTCGAAGATGGATTTTCTACGTTGAAACGACTAAAGTAGTCCATTAGATTCAAACACCTTCCGGTGGCTATGATCACTGGAACAAGTACTGAGAGAGATTTGAAAAAGGCACTTTCTCTAGGGGCTGAATCCTACATCATTAAGCCTTTTGAAGTACAACATGTAATAGATGTAGTTAAAAAACTGATTCATAAAGAAGAAACAAAACAGAGTTACGATCTTTCGGTTAAATCTTCTAGCACTTTTGCGAAGGCCAAACTATCTAGTACTTCCAAAATCAAAGTCGTAAATATTACTGACTCTAGTTTAACTATACACACTGATATGGATTTAAAAGAAGATCACAACCTAGTTGTTGAATCGACAGTATTCGACAGGATGGGCTTCAAGTCACAGACGATGAAAATTTCTGATATTAAAAAGGAAGAAGATCATTATAGGGTTCGGCTCTTATACAAAAATTTAGACCAGGAAAAGGTTCAAAAGATTAGAAATTGGATTCTTGGTCAAAAAAATAAAATACGTAAAGAAGTAGCATCCTAATTTTATTGATAATATCCAAAAAAATGGTAATACAACTCTATGAATCCTAAAAAAATAGTTTTAACTGGAGGGCCTGGTGGTGGAAAAACCACTGCGGCTGATTTAATCTCTAGAGATTTTAATGATCACATTGTAATTGTACCCGAGGCTGCGACAATACTATATTCGGGTGGATTCCCAAGGCGCTCAGATGATTTTTCAAGAAAAGCAGCTCAAACAAGTATTTATAATGTTCAAAAAAACTTAGAAGAGGTTCAGAGCATTCAAAGCCCTGATAAAATACTTTTTTGTGATCGAGGTGCCCTTGATTGTGCCGTCTATTGGCCTGACGGCCCTGATGACTTTTTTGAATGGGTCGGTACTACCCTTGAGGCAGAGCTAAATGCATTTGAAGCCGTAGTTTTTTTTGAATCAGCCGCCGTCGGTGGATCTAAAATAGATAGTGGCAACCCTATCCGTAACGAAAACCTTGAGCAGGCGAAAATCCTTGATAAAAAGTTACGAGATATCTATTCAAAACATAATAACTTCTATTTGATCGAACATCATGAAGTTTTCTTCGAAAAAATGAAGACAGCCTATGACTGTCTTCAACAGATTCTAAAAGATCTATCGAGGTAAAATCCATACCATCAAGCATTGAAACAAGGATCTACTTCCTCACATCGCAGTACTTCCAGGTCCTTTACTTCTTGGTCTGATTTACCAAGAGCATCTCTAAGTGCTGTCCTTAAGCCCTCTTCAATGACTGGGTGATAAAATGGTAGGCTAAGGGCCTTTCTGAGATCTAAGTTCATTGAAATGGCCCAGGCTAGTAAATGAGCCAAATGTTCACCACTAGGAGCGAAAATCTCTGCACCCAAAATCACACCAGTTTTTTTCTCAGCATAAACCTCTAAAAGTCCTTTATTTTTTTGCTGAGTACGGGCTCGTCCTTGATCTTCAAAAGAAACCTCACCAACCACAAAATCCACTCCAGACTCTTCTATCTGCTGTTTACTTTGTCCAACAGTAGAAATATTGGGGTGGGAAAAGGTCACACCAATCATTGTTCGGCGTGCGAAGCATTGATCTTCAGCTCTAACGGCATTAAAACCTGCGATCCTTCCTTCATCTGCTGCCTCATGAAGTAAGGGCCTTACCATATTAGCATCTCCCACTAGATACATATCAGATTCTAAAATCCGAAAAGTTTTTGAGTCGTAAGAAGGGACACCTCTTTCATCTAGAGGAACATTAGCTGCTTCTAAATTTAAGGATTTAAAATTAGGACTGCGACCGATAGCAACCAGAACATTGTCCACTTTTTTCTCAATCCCATCACCTGATCGGAGAATTACTTTATCACCCTCTCTACCAACAACATCCACTCCGGTAAAATTAGCATTTAGTTCTTTAGCAAAATAATCTGCTGCGTAGGCGTTTATAGTTTTACTGGATAATCCAGCGATCGTCTTACCTCTGGAATAAGCATGAACCTCTAGGTTCAAATTCTTTAAAGCCTGGCCAAGCTCTAGTCCAATTACTCCCAAACCAATCACAGCCCAACTACCTTCAATATTTTCTAATTCAAAAAAATTATCGGTAGTGTGTAGCTGGGACTGATACTCTCGCCAAGGGCCGGGCATAATTGGTTTTGTTCCTATGGCAATTACTGCTTTTTTAAAACGATATTCTTTGTCACCTGCTTTTAGCGTATTTCTTCCAGTAAACTCAATAAATTCATTTACAAATTTATCTGACTGCCAAGACTCCATTCCTCTTTTTACGCTTCCCGTAAAGTAATCTCTTAACTCTCTGGTCCTCGCCATTGCCTTATTAACATCAACATCATAAGTAACATCTTTTTTCAAAAATTGACGTCCCAACTCAAAAGAATGAAACTTATCGGCAAGCTCTATCAATGCTTTGGATGGCATACAACCCACTCTGGCACAAGTTGTACCCAAAGGACCCCCATCAAAAACCAAGTAACTATCTGATTTTTTAGCAATTTCCCTTCTAGCGGCCAAGCCCGCGCTTCCAGCACCAATTATAGCAACATCAATCTCTATCATTTAAACACCTTTTTAAGATTTACTTCTATAGGTTACAGACGACACAGAAATCTTACAAGGATTCTAAGAAACAATAGACTATGATGGATGAAATAGAATGCATCAAGTTGTGCCGTAGTTATGAACAATTAAGCACGGGCATTTACAAAATTGTTACAGCAACAAGTTTAATACCTAGAGCCACAAAAATTTGCCACATCAGATCTCTGCAGACTACGATTGGTCTCGATGGCTGGATTATGGGATTCCATAGCTCCAGCATCACTAGACATTAATACAGCTGCAAACGATGCTAGTATGATGGTACGTCTAAATTTCTGATCACCTATTTTATTTGAGACTTTCCGAGCTATTTTTTCTGAGCCTTTGATGGGATACGTAATTAGTCGCATCGACTTGTAAGCCACATATTGAACGGCTTTTCCTATAGTTCTAAGGTAAGGGATTCCGTAATACTTAGACTCCTCCCACTCACGTCGATGCTTAATTGCAGCTTTTTCATATACTCTAAGGCTGTAACCATGTTTTTGCATTTTCTCCAAAACGTCTAAAAATTCATTTGCAGAGAGTCGGGAATAAGGTTTTGGGCTATGCGAAGAATTATATTGATTTAGGATATCGATTAATTGGTATCTACGCATATTCTTTACAGTTTCGTACTTTAAATCGAAGTTTTCAGCCACAAGTTGTCTGAGATACTCTTTATCCATCTCTATATATTTTTGATTCGTACCTTTCTGATATCCTCGCTCGTAAAACTCTTTTATATGCTTTGAACCCCTAGAGTGTTTGTAAGTAAATCTTTTACTCATGAACTCAACCCAGGCGTGAAACAAGGGTACTCCTGAAAGATAAACTAGAAAACCCACCGGAATAATCAAACTCACAGGTTCACCTGCGCTATTCATATAAGCAACAGAAAAAGAGGTTCCAGCCAAATGAACCATCTTGGGGATAGTACCTAAAAATTGATAAGATTGCAGAGCAACTCCTGCCCTATCTACACCTACGTCAAAAGTTTTAGAACCAATCTTAAAAGTTAGGTTTCCTTTTAGTTGTCCAGCTTCTTTTTGATATTTTGGCCACTCCTGAGAGTAGACCTTGAAAAAGCCTTTAATCACAGTATTTACAATAATGATTCTATAATTGTTTAGAGCTTCAAAATTTAGACCGCCACCTTCTTTTACCGGGGAAATAGCATTTTTCCCGTCACTTAATCCGTAGGCAAGTAGACCAAAACTCACGGCAACTAACCAGCTTTTTGCATTTCTCGAAAGTTTACCACCCAAATAATTCCAGTTCTGAAAGACTTTAGTCATTACTCCAAGTGAAAAACCAAACACTAAATTTGCCCACCCGATTCCAGTAAAAATATCGCTGTTGGAGGAAAAAATCATTCCCATCCCAAAGGCCGCAGACATTTGAGCTGTTGCGAAAAAGGTTCCGATCAAATAGTCACCACTCAAAAAACCAATCGTATATCTAACCAATGGGTTCTTTTCTATTACTCTAGGATCTTTTTCAGGCTTTTCCCAAACAGCATTAACATAACGATTCCAAAAACTACCAGAAAGAAAGCGTTTCTTTCCGCCAACCCTAGGGGCTTCAACATGCGTAGACCTAGCGAACTCTCCTCCGTTTAGGAAAATCAGAGTTACGTCCGGACCAAGGGGGCTCGGAGTCATACTTGTAGAACGAATAGCACCAGGCTTTTTAAGAATAGAATGCCAGTCTCTATTTTGCTTTAACTCATCTAAATCAAGTTTTGACATAAACTCAAGACGCTTCTGAACTTCCACAGGATCAACTCTAGAAGAATTAAGAAACTCTTGAGGATTGATCTGCATATTAGCGACCAGTCTATTTAGCTCCGCACCGAGATACTTCTTTCTATCCTGATCAATCTTGTGCTTCCATTTTTCAGATACATCAGCACTCATAGTATCTACAGTTCTTTGGAGCTCCGCCAACTTCTGTCGACTTTCAATTATTTGTTCCTGAGTTTCAATAGAGCTAGAGGATTGCTTTAATCTTTCCGAACGCAAAGACTGTTGAGCAAGCCACAAACGAAATTTTAAAGCAATAAAATGCCTAAGTTTAATTTTACTTTCGTGATCAGACTCTAGAAATTCCAAAGGAAGTCTTTTAAAATCTACAACAAGGGTAACATCTGAGCTAATTTCGTTTACAACTTTATATATGTAGCCGGCCCGAGTACCTTTTCCCAAATCTAAGGTTTCTGCGTATCCGACTCCAGGAATCGTTGCGCGGACTCTGTCCTGCTCTTTCCCGCCTTGAATTTTTTGAATTAAAGAATCTCTACCAATTTTTTTTTCTATTCGCTGTATTTTTGACTCAAGCTTAGTGATCAGCTTGAGGTTTTGAATTCCTTGTCCACTAGGACGAAGAAAAGACTTTTCTATCTTCTCTTTTTCCTCTTCACTTAAGCCATCCCCTTCCAGATCAGAGGCTGAGGGTGGTAGTGGTTCTTTGAATAATTCTTTAGAACCCCCCGGAGCTTGTTGACCGTATACAGCACCAGGGCTGCTGGTAAACAAGAACACGATAATCATAAACATGTGGAACATTTGTTGCTTTTGTTTAGACACTCGTCTTTGCATCACTCTAATTACTCCCCAATTGAACAAAGTTTCTCACTTTAGGAAGTATGGCAAAGACAGTCTCCAGCTAATTGACTCGCTGGCTACGCTTGCAGGCTCATCGTCGACGCAACGGAGACCCTCGGCACCGGCACGCATTGGCCTCTGTGCTTCCTACGTAGCAGTTTTCGCAGCTTACGTAGATTTATAATGGTCTTGTTATTGTCTCGGAATTTCACTTTTACACACACCCTAAAGCAAACAGAATATCACCCAAAATAATTCTAACTTTGCTTCTTTGTCGGATTTGTATCAGATGCTCCTCTCCCAAAGAAGAAGTTTTTTGTATAACTCCTATAAGTTTTCTGTTTGTGAAAAAAGAACAGATCGAAAGGATCAACAGCTGAATCTTCAGCGCTAAACAGTAGGAATTACACATATATTATTGGTTTACATCTGAATTTTTTAGCTGTTTCGTCATATTTCTATCGATTATATTTTGCAGAACAACTCGAGAAGCTTTCAACGATACTATTAGATACAGATTGAGAATAAAAATCTACAAGCTTAGCTGCTCCAGGAACATTTTTGAACTGAAGGTCTATTTGGGTAATTTGACTCGGACTAAGGCGATCAGTACTCATGTTTATATGTGCTTTATTTTTATGTGAAACACCCTTGAAATTTCGATCATCTACCCATGATAGAGAGACGGCACGTTTCCCGGTGGAACCAGCTTTTGAGTCGGATTTACGATCTGTATATTTACTTACTGCTCCAAAACTAATTTTGAAAAATAAATTTCTCTGATTTACTTCATATCCAGATTTTAGCTCGAAATCTGTTTGCAGCCTTCCTTGCTTGTCTAAACTCTCTATCAATACCTCAAGACTTAGGTGTCTACCGAGTTCACTAGAGCGCATTTCACTACCTGTGAGCTCTGAGGCCCTCAATACAAGTAGACCTTTAACATTAGCCTGCTCCCAAGCAGAAATCGCAAAATACTTCATACCTCGGATCAATTCAAAACCAACTTTTATAACTCGGTACTCTCCGTCACCGATCCGCTCGGTGTAGAAACCAGAGAGCTTATTCAACTCTTGTACTAATTTACTCTCAGGCTTTTTATTGAACTCCAAAGGGACGACCTCTTGAGCCGACAAGTAAGCACTCGAAAATAGTATTAGAATCAAAAAAACCTTTCTCACGCACTCACTCTAACAACTATAAACAAATTATTCTCTACATTTTGTAGCCACTGAAGCCTTTCCACTACTATCAAAAACATTTACAGTTAGGCGATCAATAAAAACAAAGAGTTGGGGAGGGCGTCAGTTAAGACTCCTTTTCAACGACTACTTTGAGGCCTTTTTTTCAAAATATATTAGGTCTATAAAAATCGAAGCCGCCAGCAAGCATACTTTCTCTTCATAGGGAATGCTCTGGTCCGCAACTTCGACTTTAAAATTATCTCGATCAGTAAACATCTCTGAAAAGACTCCTGACCATTTTTTGGTGATGATAGCTACCGCCCGAGAGTTTTTAAAAAACTTGAAGGTCCAAATTTTGAATATTGAACTCGACATATTTAATAGAAGTCGCCCGTTGTTATCTAGCAAATCAAACTTTTTATTTAAAATCCCAAACCTTTGCTCTAACACACCATACAACTGACCCTGGGGATCGGTAATCTCTAAACGATTAAAAAAGAAACGAAAAGGATGGTGACACTTGGCTACAACCTGCCTTTGGTTGTCAAAAAGAATTACATCAAAGGCACGCCAGTGACCGAGAAACTGTCTGGCAATGAACTTAAAAAAACCTTTATTTTGTTCCGCTGCAAAGCCGATCGTTTTTTGTTCAGTATCAAGAAGCTCATACTTATTTCTTGTTTCAAAGCCCATCAATTCAGCCATCTCGTGCCTTTGGTGAACATTAAATTCTTGAGTTCTTTCGATTAAGTTTTTAAAGTTTTCCATTACCGATCTTAGAAAAACTAAGTACGCTCGTCAATTTAACAATTTTAAGCCAATGTAATTTAAACTCTGTCTCTAGTTTGATGTTCTTTGATTATGTATTTTTCTCCATCTTCTTCGTAATCTTTTTACATCCTGTGAAATTTTATACTTTTGTAGTACGAAAAAATTAAAGCATTGGGCTAAAACGTTAGTCTTTTCCCTCTTTCTGAAATAATGAGTATCCTCTACCCGTCTGACAAAGCTAAACTTTTTAGACAAAAGGACTTCCTCCCAAACTACTTTTTTTACTCCCGACCACTTGTAATCGTGCATCGCTATCCACCCCCCATCAATTACAAGCTGAGAATAATTTAAGAGGTCAAAATACACATCCTCGTAATCATGGGAACCGTCAATCCACAGTAGCTTTATTGAATTATCACTTAGTTCAGATATTGCCTTTTGTGATGTGTTTTTTAGAGGAATAATTTTTCCACTCTGAAGCTCTTCAGAAAGATTATTGGTAAAGTCTTCGAAGGTAGAAACCTCTCCAAACATATGATGATGTTCGTGAGAGCCAGTGTGGGGGTCAATGGAATACAAGTACTCGCCATCACGCAGAGTACTACACAATAGTTTTGTACTCTTTCCTTTCCAGGCACCAATCTCTATGATGTCAGCTAAGGGAAGACAAGGATCGGAACCCAAATGATACAGCAGGTGACAAACTTCATGACTAAGCCATCCTTCAATTTTATCTACCTTAGTTAGAAATATTTTCGGGCACTTCCTCATCTACAGATGGGATCCTTCATTGATCCACTTTTAGATAAGAATCCAACTTAAGCTTTAATTTGTATACCTCAGACTGTAGTGAGATCAGCTCTTTTTGTATACCTTGACTAGCAGCCGCTTGAATCGCTTGATTCTTGCCCTGCTCTTTTTGCTTCTTTAAAAACTGCCGAGCACCTTCGATAGAAAATTTTTCCGTGTGCAGCAAGTGTTGAATCAATACACTGAGCTCTATATTCTTTCGAGTATACATCCTTTGGTTGTTGGAACCTTTCTTAGGACGAAGCTCTTCGAACTCTGTTTCCCAGTAGCGAAGCACATACTGCTTTAAACCTAAAAAATCTGCGACTTCACCAATTTTAAAATGTAGTTTCTCTGGAATTCGATTCATTTTATCAGTGTACAATTCTGACTGCAACAAACCGACAGGTACCACAACAGGTCTTTCGTCCCGCTTGCCAATTTTAGAAATTCTCTGTGCCTCTTTCAGCACACTAGATCCAGTTGTATTCATGTAAAAACCTTAGTTGATGTTGATTCTAAGTTGATATGGGCTATTGCCCCTAAAGGTTTGATGTAAAGATTTAATCGTCTTTGATATTAGTAATATCTTCTCCGTTAAGCATTGCTTTTAGGACCTGACTAGGTCTGAATGTTAAGACTCTACGAGCTGAGATCTCAATCTGTTGTCCTGTTTGCGGGTTTCTACCTTTACGGCTTTGCTTTTCTTTTACAAAAAAGTTACCGAAACCAGAGATTTTTACCTTGTCACCTCGTTTTAAAACATCTTTCAAAGACTCAAAACACAGCTCCACAAGCTCAGAGGCTTCTTTTTTAGAGAAGCCAATGCGTTCATATACTTTTTCGATGATATCGGCTTTTGTGATCGTAGATCTACTTAAGTTTTTGCCACTCATGCTGTTTCCCCTAAAGTTGGACAATGCTCTCACTACTAGGCTACCAAGCTCCCCAAATGAGGCAAGTTTTTTTTCGAAAAAAGCTCGTAAACATGCAATTTACTTGATGAATTCCAAACATATTGGTTCTAAGCCAGGATTCTTTAGCAAAGTTCTTCACCAACTAGACCAAACCGAAACTAAGTCCCTATAATCCAAGCCTCAATAGAGCTTACTAACGGATATGAGCATCTAGTTTATTGCCAACGTTTTGGATGATTTTTTCCTGGATGGTGTTGATTTCTTCATCACTTAAGGTCTTATCATCTTCTTGAAAGAACAATTTGAAAGCTAGTGACTTCTTTCCTGCATCCAATTTGTCTCCTCTATAAAGATCAAACAACTCTATGGACTTCAGGCTTTTTCCAGCTGGTTTCTTAATCTGATCTACCAATTGGTCCATTGAGACACTTTCATCGCAAACGAAAGCAAGATCTCTGTCAACAAAAGGCATTTTGGAAATCTTTTGGGTTCGAAAATCTTTTGGTTGCCCACGAGTTAATGCATCCAATTGAAATTCACCAATAGCCACATCTTCCTTAATCTTTAAATCCGCTTTTATCTGAGGATGGACAGTTCCAATAAAACCAACAATTTTTCCCTCGAAAAACAAAGCGGCTGTTTGTCCGGGGTGTAAAAAGCTGGGAGAGCTATCGAGCTGTTTCCATTTCCAGGATTTTGCTTTTAGTCTTCTTAAAAAGCTTTCCATCTCCGATTTCATTTGTAAGACCAGGGGAGTATCGTTTTTAATCCAAAGAGATTCCGAACTACCCCAGCGAACAAGGCCAAGTCTTGAATGTTGATGGTAGGAAGTTGTTTTTGAAAAAGTATAACCCATTTCAAATAGCCTTCCCTGCTTTCTCCCGAATCTACAGTTATTAAAAACATTCTCTATAAGACCTGGAGAAAGAGAGCTTCTCATGGTTCCAAAGTCCTCATTTAAAGGGTTTAGAACTTCTATAGACTCACCTTCAATTTTAATTCCATGGGCGGCAAGAGAATCTAGCTCCCCGAGAGTTTTAATATGCTTTACTCCACTAACAAAAGCGTAGTTCAAAGCTTCGTTATAATTTTCCTTAAGCCAGAAATCTCGAACCAAGGATTGAACAATGTAATCCGAATCATGCGCTGTAGGTTCTAGACTCATATTTGGCATTTTTGTAGGAACCGATTCGTAGGAATGTATTCTTGCATATTCTTCTACCAGATCCTCTTTTTGATTTAAATCTACACGGTAGCTTGGGGCTAAAACTTCAAATTCTGAATTTGAGACCGTGAACTCACAACTAAGCTGTTTGAGAAGCTCCTTGAGTTGAGACTCTGAAACATCTAAACCAAGTCTCTGGCTTAAATAGGCAGTATCCACTTTAAATTTTTGATTTAGAACCGGCTCTGGATAAAAATCATGATGCTCACCAAAGGCCTTTCCTCCTGCGATTTGACAAATCAACTCACAACAACGGTCCAAAACATAAATCATATTTGATGCATCGACTCCCCTAGAAAACCGATAGGCGGAGTCCGTGTCAATTCCATGTTTTCTCGAAGTAGTTCTCACGGTTTTTGGAGTAAAATAAGCACACTCTACAAACACATCTTTAGTTTCCAAAGATACCCCAGAGTTTTTTCCACCGACGACCCCAGCCAATGCTACCGGTTTTTGCCCATCTTTTATTAGGAGCTCACTACCACCGAGCTTAAATTCGCTTCCATCTAGGCTAGTAAAAAGCTCTCCTTCTTTTGAAAGCTCAACCCCTATGGAAGAGCCAGATATGTTACTTACATCGAAAGCATGGAGAGGCTGCCCCATCTCCATCATAACGAAATTTGTGATATCAACGATATTGTTAATAGAATTCAGTCCGATGTTCTCAAGGCGAGTTTTTAACCAGGTGGGACTTGGTCCCACTTTCACTCCAGATATATATCTCCCCGCGTAGCGAGGACATCTTTCCTTCTCCTTAACATTAAGGGAGATTTTAGACTTAGTAGAATCAGAGCTGAACTCTAGTTCTATTTTTGGTTTTTTAAGTTCTCTTTTTAAAAGAGTAGCGATTTCTCTCGCCAAACCGAAATGACTCAAGCAATCCGCACGGTTGGGAGTAACTTTTAGCTCAAAAAGAATATCATCAAAGCCCTGGAACTCGGCAAAGCTTTTTCCCACGACTGCGTCTTCTGGCAAAATTAAAATCCCAGCGCTTTCCTCACTTAGGCCCAATTCCTTTTCAGAACAAAGCATTCCATTGGACTCCACGCCTCTGATTGAACTTTGTTTGATTTTAAAATCCCCAGGAAGCACTGCTCCCGGGAGTGCAACTACAACCTTGTCTCCTTGCTTGTGGTTCTTTGCACCACATACAATTTGATGGACTACTCTATCTCCAGTACCTACCTGACAAAGTGTTAACTTATCGGCGTCTGGGTGCTTGGATAGCTCGAGTATTTGTCCAAGAATTATGTGTGAGTAATTTTTTGCCAAATCTGTAACTTCCTCCACCTCAATCCCAGTGTTCGTAAGAAGATCACCGAGCTCCTGAGCTTTGGTGAAATAATCAGAAATGTCTACGTACTCATTGATCCATTTTAAAGAAATTTGCATTGCTATTACCTAGAACTGATTTAAAAAGTTAACATCATTTTCATTAAACAAGCGGATATCTTCCACACCATATTTTACAACAGCGAGCCTCTCCACACCCATACCAAAAGCTAAGCCTTGCCATTTTTGAGCATCCACTCCAGCCTCTTTAAAAACATTTGGATGAACCAAACCACAACCAGCCACCTCAATCCAACCAGTGTGAGAGCACATTCTACAACCCTTAGCATCGCAAACAGGACAACTACAATCTACCTCAGCACTAGGCTCCGTAAACGGGAAAAAGCTAGGACGAAGCCGAACCTTTACATTTTCTCCAAAAAACTCTTTGGCAAAAAACGCTAGAATTCCCTTTAAGTCCGCCATGCTAACTTCTTTATCTACCAAAATACCTTCAATTTGATGAAACATCGGTAAATGACTTACATCATAATCAGAGCGAAACACAGCACCGGGCCCTAGTACTCTCAACGGAAGTTCTTCCCCTTCTAGACTATGGATCTGGATGGGAGATGTCTGTGTACGTAGGACATGTGTCTTATCGATATAGAAAGTATCTTGCATGTCTCTTGCCGGATGATCTGCAGGAATATTTAAAGCCTCAAAGTTATATCTATCTTTTTCAATCAACGGCCCTAAGCGAACGGAAAAGCCTATGCGAGAAAAAATTTCCACCAGCTCATCAATTACCATATTCACCGGGTGCTTTTTACCGATCTCAACGGGGTGACCAGGAAGACTCATATCCAAACGTTCTTTTTCAAGAAGCTGGTTCATCTCTAATGTTTTAAAATGGATTTCCTGGGTTTGGTAATAGGCCTCTAATTCCTGCTTTACCAAATTTACGGTTTTACCAAATGCAGGTCTCTCTTCTTTGGTTAGCTTCCCCATCTCCTTCATTAAAGAGGAAAAGCTTCCACTTTTTCCAAGGAATTTTACCTTTTGCTCATAAAGCTCTTTTGAAGAATTAGCAGCCTCAAAAGCCGCCAGAGCCGACTCTTTTATTTCGTTTAGTTTCTCTTGTAACATGCCGTAGATACTCGTAGATTTCGGCCAAATGCGCAAGGCTCACAGACAGGAGATCGGGCTTGCGACTCAATGCATTAGTAGTGCCAAGGGAACTTTTTAAAATCTCTTTGTCTTTTCTCAACAAAGGCATCTCTGCCCTCTTCGGCTTCTTCCGTTCCATAGGCCAATCGAGTAGCTTCACCGGCAAACAACTGCTGGCCCACTAAACCGTCATCTAACAAATTAAAACCAAATTTCAGCATTCGAATAGCAGTTGGGCTTTTAGTGTTGATCTCTCTGGCCCATTCTAAAGCAAAATCTTCCAATTCAGCATGGGGAACCACCGCATTGACCATTCCCATTTCAAAGGCTTCTTGCGCGCTGTAGTTTCCACCCACAAAAAATATTTCTCGTGCTCTTTTTTGACCCACTTGCCTTGCTAAATAGGCAGAACCATAGCCACTATCAAAACTGGCCACGTCTGCATCAGTTTGCTTGAAAACGGCGTTTTCTTTACTCGCTATTGTCATATCACAAACTACATGTAACGAGTGACCACCCCCAACAGCCCAACCGGGAACCACTGCAATAACCACTTTGGGCATGAAACGAATCAATCTTTGGCATTCTAAAATATGTAAACGCCCAAGCTTAGCAAGATCCTTCTCTCCATCGCTATCTACGTATTTATAACCATCTTTGCCCCGAATTCTCTGATCTCCTCCGGAGCAAAAGGCCCAGCCTCCATCCTTAGGAGAGGGACCATTTCCAGTTATTAACACCACTCCCACATCACTACTAACACGAGAGTGTTCTAAGGCTTGAGCCAATTCATCAACGGTCTGGGGCCTAAAAGCATTTCTTACCTCTGGTCGGTGAAAGGCAATCCTCACCGCTCCACCTTGCTTGGCTTTGTGGTAGGTTATATCTTTGAAATCAAATCCATCTATATTGGTCCATTTCTCAGGGTTGAAGATTTCTGAAACCATATTTTAGTTTTCCTTTTCAGTTTTTGTATTATTTGACAGTAGATCCAATTCTTCATCACTAGATAAAACGAAATCCATCTTGTGCTGACCTCGGATGGTAGGAATTAGAAGAGCAAGTGCGTAACAACTTAGGTAGTAAAAAAGGCGATATCGATCATCAACCATAGAGCGTAAAGAGATAATCATGGGACTTGCAAAAAGAGGCAAAAGTAGTATCCAGATGAAATTCTTTTGGTGGGCCTCATTGGATATAGCCTTAAGTAGTTCACCACAAGATGCACAATTAAAAATCACATAATCTCCGCTGGCAAAACGTTTACGACTAGCGGTAAACGGAAATAGCGGTAGTTTTTTATTACAGTTTGGACAGGAATTTCTCATGCTAGAAGATTATAGATGAAGGCAATTGAGAGTCAAAGATTTCGGAAATAAGAATTAGTTCATGCAAATTTTGAAGCTCTTATTTACAGGGAACCCATTGCCCGTCTTTGAAGTTGGCCATTCTGCTCACCAGGAGGCTCGTCTCTGGTTGGAGAATCAGGCCTGCCGTTTTCGATAGATCGGCTTCTGAGGAGAGAAAAAACACCGTTTTAAAATTGCCATCCGGATCCATCATGCCCAGTTGAAAACGTACAACTGGGTTTGTTTGTGTAAAATCAAATTGGATCTGATGAATTTGAAACTGATTTTCTTTCTCTTGGTCCTCACAGACATTGGCCGTGAACTCTCGGGTTTTATTAACGATTCCTTGGAAATCAAAAACACGACAGCTTTCTTCCATCGGGCACTCTAGAGCTAAATTCTCCATCGAAAAAGTAGTAGGCTCACTCACCGCTACAACTAACAAAGAGTAAAAAGAAACTAATGGTATCAAAAATAATTTCAAACACATGAAAACACCCTATTTATTGCCTCATAGAAGGATATAACATAGATTTTAACGCGGCGCATTTTAGAGTTTAGCACCAGGTAAATATTATAAGCCCTGGAAAAGACTCACTAAGGAGAGTTTTGCTAAAATAATAAATATTTGGACGGCTCCATCTAAAATAGAACTAGAAAATCCTGTCAGAAAACTATAAGTTTCAAGCCATCTAACTTTGATTCTGGGGGGAGTCTATGAAGCAGTTCTTACCGTTCGTTATCTCGTTATTTTTTTTCAATCCAATTGCCCATTCCAAAGAGCAAACAAATCAATACTTCGAAATTTCGAATATTGAAATTCATGAACTAATAGACGCTGGGTTTGGGAAAATGGGGAACCTTGATTTCTACCAATTTAATAACGATCTACTTTTAAGCAAAACAATGGCACCAAGCATTGAAAGCCTTGGTAAAATCCTGCAGCTTATTAAAATCGGCAAGGAATTATGGTCTGTTGTGGAGAGCAACAAGCCCGTTGTAAATTTTTCTGGAGATCATGTCAGCGTTTTACCAAACACTATGACAAGCCCGCTTCAACTACAAAATTGGCAAGGGCCTGAGACCCGAGCCTACCGAGTGGTATATAAGAATGCTTACGGAATAGAGGTGGTTGATTTTGTATTCAGAATTGTCTTTACCCATTCCGGTGAAACCCCTGAGAGACAAGGCAAATTCATAGCTAATGCTGGGATCTATCCTGCCCACCTAGATGTTGCCTGGGGATATAACTTTGACGCGAAAGTTATTTCTAAAAAGCCCATCAATCTAGGCTCAACTAAAAATCCAGTCGCTGGTCAGGAGATGAGTTTGTCCTGGACGGTAAAAACTGTTTTGCGTGAACATCACCGTCAGCTAGATTTTTTCATCGACGGTGAAGGGAATCTAAAGAGTCTATTTTGAGCAATAAAGCACGATTCTAGAGCGCTATTAGTGATTTATTCTAATTCATATCTAAGTAATCTTAAAATTGATCCCTAAGAAAAGCTTTTCTTGACCTGAGCACCCACCCGCAGTAGAACGATTCTGCGGGATGGAGCAGCCTGGTAGCTCGTCGGGCTCATAACCCGAAGGTCGTCGGTTCAAATCCGGCTCCCGCAACCAATTTAAAGTTTCAAAAGCTCGTTCTACCAGGCGAGCTTTTTTTGTGTCTAAAATTAAACTTGCCGGATTTGTAACCTGCTATTTATGGTTCGCTAGACGCTACGGGACTGGGAAGTCTCTTCGCCGCTCACTGCATTCAATTTAGAATTTTAAAATAAGTCTATACCAGGGCTTCTTTTTTTTGCCAATTTCCTGAGAAACAAAGGGTAAAAATCACTAAACACGAAGAATCTGACTCGATATTTACTGTAAAATCCAAGCAGATTTTATTTTTGTGCTAAAAAGAACAACATTAAAAATTAATTATTCGTGTGCTTTAGATGCAAAGGTTTCAATTTATGACAGATTTAGCCCCAAGATTTTTCAAATACAAAAAAAGCCTTTATGGATACTTCCTGCGCGTCTCGATATTATTGTTCCAAATGGCTTTCACTATTTCAGCCCCGGCTCAATTGACTGATTTAGAAAAGCAGGCCCTTGAGGCGCATAGAGTTTCGTCAATACCCTCAAACCAAAAGCATGTCGACGTACTTAACCCACCCTACGGATCTATCGATAAAAAAATCCAGGATCAAGTTACGCAAATCAAAAAGATTGTAGAAAAACTGGCAAGTGAAGAATATCTGAAACGAAATTATGGCTACTTTATTACAATTAATTCATCTGAAATTCCTAAAGTACGAGTAGTAAATTACGACAATTACTTTAGAGAGTTTTGGCAGGGGCGGGAACTGAATACACACTGGCCAGTTTATGATCGCCTTGGCTACAAACCCGACAAAAATCTACACGAAATTAACATTTCTGTAGGTACACTAAGAAAAATATCGAATGTATCCGAGCTAGCATTCCTGATTGCTCATGAAATATCTAGAGCCTTTGAAGATTTAGAGCTTAAAGAAGAAAAAGACAGAGATAAACAGTGGGGAGATCAGCGAAAATTCATCATCGCAGATCAAAAAGCTCTAAATTTAATGCTAGGAAAGTTCCGCTTGGAGTCCAGCTTAGTTATAATCGATAAAATCGAAAGATCTAGAATAACCGATAAAAGCAGGGGATCGTGGGAAATATATTCAGATTTTTTGAAAAGTATGCCCCATGAGGGACTCAGAATTAGTGCCACCCAAGTTTACTTAGACTACCTACTAAAAACTAGGTCTGAGGCTAGGGACCCCATAATTATAAACTATAAACCCTATAGGGGCACTGCCTACCCTGTTGTATCTCAAGAAAGTGAATTCTCGAAAAACTTGGAAGCTCAGCGCAAACTTATCAAAAAATATTTTGTCTTCTCATTCGGTGAGGAATTCCTTACACCAAATAAACAGCTAGATACAACAAAGTACCCAGGACTCATACCTCCTCTACCAAATGAATTTGAGAGGGAACTTATTTGGTTTATCGAGGAGCTTAAAAACAATAAAAAAATAAACTATCAGGAAAAAATCAACCGCTTTTTTGCCTGGTACGCTTACTTTAAAACTAATGTTTTTCAAACCCACCAGGTAAAATCCAATTTTGAACTTCAAAGATGGACCAGAACAAATATAGCAAAACTTTTTCTAGAGGCCAAAAAGAACGCTTGGTCACTCACTGAAAGCCTTGAGCTTTTTGAAAAATATAAATTAAATTCTGGCTCCCCTTCCGCCGCATCATACATTTCTAGATTCTTTTTTGAGAGTGAAACATCTTCCTTTATGGATTCGATAATCAGAGTCAATCCAGATTACGCTCATCAAATACTAAATGACTATTATGATTTTAAATTTAGTACGGAAGAAAAACATAGTAGAGCTTATTTCAATACCATATATAATTTAAAGCTTTTCCTAACTGAAAATGATACACTGAAAAAAGAAAAGAAAGCCTCAAAATGGTTATATTTTCAGAGAAATAAAATGCTTTCAGTTCTATTGAGCAAAGGATATGAAAATCATCTCTATAGTTTACAAGTAACCGACAAAAAAAGATTTCTAGACCACCAAGCTCTAATCCAAAAATATATTACAAAATATGAATTGCCCGGCCCTATTAAAAAAGCCTTTGTAAGTCACCAGAAATTATTAGACCCCTTCCGGATCGAAATAATGCGGCAGAGTACTTTACCAAGTTCAGAGATCAGTTTTATAACGATAAATAATATTTTTAGATCCACTCTACCAATGATGAACCAATCTAAAATCCCTCAAGTAACCAAGCATTTTATACATCTCGCGCACCAACATTTAAATGCTCAGATTAAATTTGAAGAAAATGAAATGATTCATGAGGAAAGAAAAAGCGCAATTTCTAGAATTATCACAGAAATATTAAATATTTCACAGCTAAATCCAGGGAAAAGAAGCCTACTCCTAAAGTACATGGCAGCACACCTTAGTTCAAGTTTTGATCTGGAGACAAAAACCAATGAAGATAGAGAACAAGTTAGAAAAACTCAAAAGGCTATCAGTTACTTAACCCGTGGCTCATTTCTAATGCTTTTTGATTATCCTTTAGATGAACTAGAAAAAGAGATTGCCAAAATATATAACGACAGACAGCTTTTGGATTTGAAATCTATAAGAGAAGAAGAAAACCGAAATTTTAAAAGGGACATTAAAAAATGGAAAAAATCAGGAAAACCTTTTGGAGTCTATTTCAAAGACGTAACTAGCCCGGGCATTGATTATGTTTCAATGACGCGTTTAAGCCAGGTAGCACAGCTTGAGGACATTCGGGTCAATAGTAGCTTGAGTCTACTGATGCTGGTTGGTGAAAACCCAGTTCTAAGCGAGAGATTATCCAAAGAACTCAGCGCGATAGACTTGAAATCCATAGTTAATCGGGTCTCTAAACTAAGCTGGGAAGGTCAAAGACCACAGAGGTATTTCGAAGGCTTTGCTAACATCCGTAGGCCTAGTAATCGCCTAAGCCCAAGCGCAGGAAAATTCTTACTGGAAACATTGCAATCAAATGGCGCTAGTCTCAGTCTAAAAGATTGGCACGATACTTTTAAATCTATAATGAACTATTCAAAAAAGAGTTTAGATAAAAAAATAGGATTGAGAGAGCAGTTGCAAAAACAGTTTTTGGAAAAACTAAGACCTCTTCCCATCCAGAAACAGATGGTTTTTATTGAAAAACTTAGCTCCCTATTGCTACTAGACAATAGGCAAACTATTGAAAAATTAGTTCTTTATATAGATCATATAACAAAAAATCATTATGACGAAAAAACCAGAGCTACCTTGATAGTAAGTTTCATTGAAAGGATGGATTTAAAGGTTCAGCTTCCAGATTTGTATAATGATTTTAGAAACTCACTTTCAAAGCATCTATCCCTTCAGCCTCACCAAATTGAACTTTATTTTCCAGATTCTAAAAAGACTTGGTCCAACCAAAGCTCTGCATTTTCAATGGAACTACGTGGGCTAAGCACACTAGTTTCACTAACCAGGGAACAGAATCCTGCCACTCAGATGAGAACACTAGAATATTTCATGGGAAAAACAAATAACTATCCGAGTTTCTTAATTGAGGCCAGTAGAGACCTAAAAAGTGGGTTCTCTATCGATAGTAGTGTTCGAAGTCTTAGAGAAAAAATGGCTAGTGCTAACATCATGGAGAGAACTATAGTTGCAAACTCTTTCTTAGCGGGACCTTCGGGACTACCAGCCTCTCAAGCTGGTCTTGATTTTATATTAAATAGGTTATTGAATTCTATTGATTCCGAAAACCTAGAGTTTACAAAGAAAGTTGCGCGTGCCATTTTACGCTCAGACGGTTTGAGCTCTTCTCTTAGCATCGCCTATATCCTTGCGCAAAAAAGTAATCATGCAAAATCGAGTTTATCCGAAGGTGAACTTTTAAAAGCAGCCTTCGAATCTAAAGGGGTTCCAGGAATAAAGTTAGGGCAATATCTAGCCTTCACAGCACCCAATGAAGATCTCAGACGGAACTTATCTAAATTGCAGGATAGCGCTAAAGAACTAAATTACTTTGAGACTCTACAATTAGTTAATAATCGATTTAAAAATAATTGGCCAAAGAGCCTAATAATATTAGGCACTCTAGGGAGCGGATCCGTAAACGTGGCAGTGGAATATTTAGAAAACGGTAAAAAAGCAAGCGAGGTTTTGTCGCTCTTGAGGGATTCTATTGAGCACAGTACAAAAGAAGATTTTCTTAGGCTCGAAAAGGTTATTAGTGAATTAAATAGAACGAGTGAGGATCGTAAAACATTTGGATATCTCCAAGGTTTATTAAATATAATCTTCAAGAGTGTTGAGCTGGAATTTGATAAAAAGAATGCATTTGAAGTGCAAAAATCATTAGGTCCAATTTACCGAGCCCAAAGGAATGGCTGGACCGTTAAAACCCTAGATGTTCGTAGCTTTAATGATGTTGCCGTTTTTATGGAGAAGGCTGAAGGGGTTACTGCCCGTAAAATATTGGATCGTGATAAAAAACTTTACGCTGAAATCATGACAATCTTATCTCGTACTGAACTAGATATACTGCTTGGTCTAGATAAAAACTCAAATTCTGTCACCAAAGCAATGTTTGCTAACCCTGATTTTCACGATGGACAAGTTATTGTAGATAAAATTCGAAAAGTCATTGTGGTTCTTGATTTTGGTCAGGCCCTTCCCATCAGTAATTCAGAGCGTGAAATAGGTTTAGATCTACTACGAATAATTTCAAGAAGTGTTGGCCCAAAAAGGGCAGCAAAATTAGTTCACAAAATTACTGGGTACTCAGCTTTTACCATAGATAAAATGCGGCAGTTGTATTCTAGCTACCCTGAAAGAATGGAGATTTTTGTACATTTGATAGCAAAACTAAGTATGAATGGTACAGAGCTTCCTTTATCTACAATTCATTGGATATTAGGTATGAACCGACAAATTTCATTGGGCGAAAAAATTGGGAAACCCATAACAAGTGAACTCGTCAGATTACTCACATTGAGAGGTATTGGTCTAAGCATAAAACACCACAATTGGTTAAATCAAAAAATTGTTCTTCCTATACTAAGAATGAAAGAAAAGCTTAGTTGTAAGAGCAAGTACTAGCGAGCCGTTCTTATGTGAATGTATAGTTTGTTAGGTATAAAAAATGAACTACTTCCGTAATATTGACATTGTCAAATCGGTCTTTCTTTGTAACTTGCCTATTTATTGATTTTATAAACATGAATAAGTAGATCGAGTTTGTATTTAAAATTACCTAATAAAGATAGGTTTATTTGAACTAAACAAGTTTGCAATCAGAAACCACTAAAAACCCAACGGGTTGATCGTAATCTGAGCCTCTTGAAATTTTCCAGCCGTATTTTCCTTGCCAAGACATTCTGTTTCTATTTCCGAACTTTTCTAAAATAATTTGAGGACAGTTTTGCTTAAATACGTATTTTTTCTTTTCAGACATTGAAAGTAATGTAGCTAATTCTCCATTTAACTGATTCATAACATCCTCAGTTCGAAAATAAAGATCCTGCCAGCTTTTTTCGAAAGCCATATGCAAAATTGAATTAACTTTTTTTGCATTAGAGGAGATAAAAAGGAGTTCTCCTTTTAAGTTATACAACTCAAACAATAATCTGTGATTCATAAGCTTTTTTAGTTCAGAAAAATCACCCATAAAATTGTAGCCTTGCTTTTCTAAATAGTATTCTAAAATCGCGAGTTGAGTCCGATAACAAAAATCACTAGGGTCTTTTAGCGGAACAAGCTCTGAAATTTCTGGTATTCCAGCAAGATCAAAAAGAATGTTCTCTCTATCAAAATAGAAATCTTTGAATTCTGGGTCAATAATGTATGCTTCCATTTAGTAATCCTCCAAGAGAAGAACTACCAGTTTTTGCTATAAAAAACAGCCTTTATTAGGGGCTTAGTCGTTTTTTTAGGCTACGTCTTGGTGAATAAATTCATCCTTTCTGCGTATTTCTTGGGCATAAGCTATTGTTTCTTCGAACACCCTATGAAAGCAATCAATACTAAAAGACATTGAGTCAGAAACGATATCTAGACATTTAGGATCAAGCTCTGAAAGGGTATTAAATGCCTTCTCTAGATGATCCTCATCTTCATCTCCGTGTAAATTTAAAAACTTACCCCCAGCACCATGAGCCCTCACTACCTGGTTGTGGGCCCAACTACACTTTTTTACGGCAATCCCCTCCAGGGTTAGAATATAGCCAAAAAAGCTGATTGGACTCAAATGCTCAATCAAATAATACTGGCTTGCCCACATTGCTTTTGTAGAACTCAGTACAGGAAAACTATTAAGTTCATATCCTAAAAATTTAAGATCTTTTTCCGCATCGAACTCGTGACCAATCTCCTCGAGAGTGTGGTTGAAAAAACGGCTCTTAAGTTTTGTTTTTAATTTTATCGGAAGATCTAGGTTTTGTACCCTTGCCCCCGCAATAGCCAAAAGAGGTGAAGACTCTTGAGCCCATGAATATATCTGGCGACATAGAACCGCGTAAACAAGTCTATCCTGCCAAGGAAATCTTTCCCATTGATTGGTTAGTTTTACTATTTTTTCGTCGAATAAATTCTTTAACTCCATAAATTCCCCTATTATAAATATCTATTACATTACTGCTTATTATTTTTTCCTTTATTTTCTTTCTTATACCCCTTGAATTACATAAGAAGAGCGAACTATCTACCCCGCGTATTTCTATCTTTTCGAAAATTTTTGATCCAGCATCTATTACTAACTTATCGACACTTCTATTGTTTCGAGCGTAAGAAATAACACCATTCGAATCACTTTTTTGGTAAGATAGAAAACTTAGTTTTACTAAAATAGAAGATATACTCTCCTCTGCTCTTGTACCATTCGATCTTAATAGATCTTTCTTTACACACAAATGATTATGAATTTCCAACTGCCCCAGCTTCGCCAAATAGTCCAATCGATTTTTTGGCCAGGATGAAAAATATTTTTGAGATCGATAGATCTCATTAGATAAATCAACATTTCGACTCATCATGAGACCCACTACTTCATTATTTAATAGGAGGATCATAATCTCATCATTAAATAAAAACTCATTTGAACCATCTAGACCCTTACCATAGAGATCTATATACTCCTTATCCCAGACATTTTTGAAGAGTGTAAAAGCCTCTTTTAGTACATAAGTAGCTAATATCTCGCAAGTTAATGGGATTCGAATGAATTCGAAATTTAAACATTTCATGTTTGTTTAATCGGCCGGCAAATATAAAAGTTAAGTTTTTTTAACATTAAATTTTGCGGTCTTTAATGGGGCCATTTACATCGCTGATAGCCATCAAAATATTAGAACTTTGAAAAATAGAGACAACATGTAGAACAATCTCAATTAGAGAATCTAATCAAGGCTATTAATATTTGACCAGGATGGTACTAAAGTTTCTTGGCTGGGAAATTTTAAATAGAACAGCAGAGGCTGGAGTTGAGAAAATAGTAATTCCCCTTTTCTAATTAGACCTCTCCATAAACTCAATTCTATTACCAAAGGGATCTTTAATGTTTATCCTTTCGTATCCGGGTATTTTCTCGCCAGGTGTATAGAAAATATTCGCAGCCTGAAGCACTTGTTTCATTTCAACAAGACTGTGTATCTCGTAGGCCACATGGGCTTTTGTATTTCCACCCAACTCCCCTTTTTGAACGGTCAGATGGAGTTGAAGCCCAGCGGTTAACTCAAACCAGATGCCTCCATTTTTCTGAAGAACATCTGGTTTAGGAATTTCTTGTAAGCCCAATACATCCCCATAAAAAGCTCTAGCCTCTGTATCGGAATTTTCAGGAATACATATCGCTACATGATTAACCGAAATAATCATAAGATCTTACCCCAGCCTATGTTATTGACTACTTTCTTTTTTCCCAAAAGCTAGCACCCTTGATACCCAGTTTTTTAGGATCAAAAGAAAACTTACCCGTACCAGAGGTTTTCAATTGATACTCATAATCTTTTAAAGCGATTAGGGCCGGTTTTCCTTTAAAGAAAATTATTAGTATCGCAATGATATTCAACCAGGCCATTAAACCTACACCAATATCACCCATGCCCCATGCAAGCCCTGCCTCTTTTATGGTTCCATAGAAAGCGGCAGATACTAAAACAACTTTTAAAATAGTGTCATTGATAGGGAATCGAAAATGTTTTCTTAAATAGGCTAAATTCACCTCTGCAATGAAGTAGTAAGCAAGGAGTGTTGTAAAAGCGAAAAAGAATAAAGCAACAGCAACAAAGACTTCGCCAAATCCACTAAAAACACTATCCACGGCCATTTGAGTGAAAGCAGGAGAGTTGATAATAGTATCCGGTGAAACATTCTGAACTAAAAATGAGCCCGCCTCTCCCTGAACATTGTAAGTACCCATAATGAGAATCATAAATGCAGTCGCAGAACAGACAAATAGTGTATCTATATAAACGGAAAAAGCTTGAACCAAACCTTGCTGGGCAGGATGCTCCACTTCTGCGGCAGCCGCTGCGTGAGGACCTGTACCCTGTCCTGCTTCGTTAGAGTAAACTCCACGTTTTACACCCCAACCAATAGCGGCACCAACTCCTGCCATTGGACTAAAGGCATCCCCCACAATTAAGGAAAAGATTCCTGGGATTTTATCTAGATTAAGAACTAAAATAATTATGGCAATAACGATGTAGGTAAGTGCCATGAAGGGAACGACAATTTGTGTGAAGTTAGCGATCCGTTTTAATCCGCCAAAAACAATAAAGCTCAGCATTATTGTAATTCCAAATGCGGCATAAATTTTGGAAGAACTCAGAACACCAAAAAAGGAATTTATCTCTGCGCCATTACCAAATGCCTGTGCCACAGCTGTTCCGATACTATTAGACTGAACGGTAGGTAACAAAATACCACAAGCTAAAACCGTAGATAGTGCAAAAACAAGGGAATACCATTTCATACCTAAGACTTTTTCGATATAATAAGCGGGTCCCCCTCTATAACTGCCTTCAAAATCTTCTTTGTATATTTGACCGAGGGTTGATTCTACATAGGCAGTAGATGCACCAAGAAAAGCCACTACCCACATCCAAAAAACAGCCCCAGGGCCACCAAAGCCTATTGCGGCAGCGACCCCTGCGATGTTACCAGTTCCAACTCTACCAGACAGTGAAACGGCCAAAGCCTGAAAGCTAGAAATACCATGATCCGATTGCTTTCCATCTCTTAAAAGACGCCACATCTCACCAAAGTGCCTTACCTGAAGAAACTTTGTTGAAAGGGAATAAAAAAGACCTACACCTAAACATAAATAAATAAGCGCCGGGCTCCAAATGATACTGTTTATACTACTAATGATAGAATCCAATTTTATCTCCTGTGATTGTACTTAAGCATTAAAACAACAAAACTACTTTGACCAGAACTTAGTCTGATTTGCTCAGAATCTAGTGTTATAAATTGTAATAAATAAAACTTTCTAATCTAAATTTTATAAATCTACCCGTTAAACACTATTCAATGATTAAAACACTTCTCTAGATTTAAGGTAATTGATTTTTGCTATGAAAAAGTTTTTTCTAGCATTTTCAAATGCTAGAAACCGATCGAGATGGTTTTTTTGCTGCTGTAGTAATTCTGTAATAGAAAGACGTCCTAATCTAAAATCTTTCTCGCTTTGCTGTAAAACTGTCTCACTAAGGTCCCAACTTCTTTCGGCTAGCATCAAAACATCTTTATTACTGAAGTACTCAGTTTCTAAATTCGAAAAATCTACTTGATTCAGTTTCAAATCTTTTTTACGATTTTCTAGTTCAATTTTATAGTCAAATTTTGCGTTTATGGATCTATCGATGGCAGCAGAAGAGTTAAATAGAGTCCAAGAGGCAGTGATTGTTGTCGTAGTAGATTCTTCTTGAAAATCTCTATCTGGATTCCAAGTATGATTCAAATCCAATCTGGGGGCAAAATTAGCATAGCTATCCCACTTGGCCGACTTTGCAATATCAACTAGAATTTCTATTTTTCTCTGTATTCTAAGATCATCAAAGCTTACTTTCTTAGCACGAGATTCAAGTCTTTCAGATTTTAAATAAGATAATATTGAAGTTGATTGGTCATAGTCGAAATATTTTAAGTTAAGCGCACTCTGACGTAGAAAAGCATCTACCTCTATCTGCTCCCGCTTAATACTTAATAGTTGAGATTCCAGCTGAGATATTTCTGACTTAGAAATTAGTCCTTTTCTATATCTTGATTGGCCTATGTTAAAAAGGTTTTCAAAGGTCGCAATTATTTCTGTTCCGGTTTTAAATCTCCGTTTAAAGAAATCTCTCTCAATCACCGCTTTATAAAATCTATGATAAAAAGAAATCAACGAGAGTTCAGCACTGATTATATTACTCTCTCTTAAAAGTAGGTTCTGATCTACAGCCAACAGATCTCGTCCTGAATTGAAGAGATTTAAATTAGCGCTCAAAGCTTCTGATCTACCAGAACTATCGGATCCAGAATCTTTAACGGAATTACTAGTTCTCGACCAAGATAAAGACGGCCAAAAACTTCCCGTACTTGTGCGTTTTAGCTTGGACTGACGTTCCAACTCTAGGATAAGTGACATCCGCTCCGGATGTTGCTCTAAAATTTTCTCGATATCAGCGGAATTAATGCTAGCCAGAGAAAACAAAGGAACTATCTGTACAATCAGAAAAAACTTAAGCACTCGCTCTCCCATAGGATAAATTTAATAAACATGGAACCACGATGAGTGTAAGGAAAGTAGATATCAACATACCAGAGCTCACTGCAATACCTAAGCTCTGTAGTACCTCTCCACCGTCCCCTCTACCGAAGGCTACCGGGAGCATCGCAAGAATCGTGGTTAAAGAAGTAACCAAAATAGGTTTCAAGCGAGTCTTACAGGCGTGAATACTCGCTTGCTTTATGTCTTTAAAATCATCCTTAACCTGATGGAAAAAACTCACCAATAGAATGGAATTATTCACCGATATTCCAGCCAATAAAATCAAACCAAGTCCTGAATTGATAGACCAAGAAGAGTCAAAAGTGTACAGGCTAATACAAACTCCTACTAAGCCAAGAGGAAAACTTAGCATAACTATAAGCACATCCTTGAGTCTCCCGAATTGGATGTAGATCAAAATAAAAATTAGTAATAAACTTGTACCCAAAGCCAGTCCAACTTCTCTAAGAGCTTTATTCTTTTCATTGCTTCCCTCAACTAAACCTATAGTGACTCCAGCTTCTGAAAACTTGCTTTTAATTTTCTCAATATAGTTTTGGTTAAAGTCCTTAGCTGTATCCTTTGGGTCTCCTACAATTCGAAGTTGTTCCGCATTTTCATATTTGGCAAATCCCTCAAAACTTTCTTTTATATTGATGTCAAAAAGGGCTCTTAAAGGCATTACCAATTCGTTAAACTGGAGTGGGAAGGAGCCAATTTTTGCGGGAGAATCCATAGTGCCACTGGGAAACCTTAAGTTGACAGGTTTTGAGCCTTCGTTGGTAGAATAAGTCCCTAAATTTTGATCCTCTAGGCTATAACTAATTTGATTCTGCAAACTATCCATAGTTTGATTGGTGGCATCTAAATAATTCTCTAAATATTCCTTTTTAGGCTCTAGAAGAACCTTTCTTGACTTGCGAACATCTTTTGAAGACCAATTGAATTCTTTATTTTCATCAATATATTCTTTTATATTTTGAGTCACCTGAACGACTTTATCGTTAGACCCAGAGACAAACATTTGGAATTTAGGCGGATTAGGAACTGGTAACTTAGATGGGTTCCATGGCCAAACCTTAAAACTAACCCCTGGAAAAACAGAAAGAGCTTTTTCAAATACCTTTTTAGCTTCGTCCATTTTGCTTTTATCTTTAATGGTTAAAACCATCCCACCGTCTTTAATATCCCAGATTTCAGTAAACATCGATTTAGTGTAATTGGAATGATCCTCCATCAACATTCTCTCAATGGGTCTTAAAAAAGCAGCTAACTCCCGAGTGGTGCTGGTTGTCTCATGTTCCACCCTTATCCAGAAAGTATCTGTCTTCGGTAACTTTACCAACTCTGTCTTGATCTTAGGTGCTACTACTAAAATAGTTACTAACGTACCCGTTGAAATAGAAAATAATATTCCGATGCTGAGCATGGATGAGCTCAAAACAAAATTTAGTGTTTTCCTATAGTAGTCTTCTACCAACAGATAAAAAGACTGGAAGCCTTTGAAAACTATATTCGAAGGCTTCTCTTCAGGGTTTGAACGAATAAGATAGATTCTGACAATCGGTACCACAATTAAAGCGACGAGCATTGAAAAACCATGAGAGAAAATCACAGCCCTAGCTAAATCACCTAGTACTGCTTGAGCCAGACCGTTAGTAGAGATCAGAGGGAAAAATACTATGAGCGTTGATAAACAGCTTACAATAATTGGAATTCTAACTTCATTAACAGCTTTTAAAATAGTGGATATTCTTTCATTAAAATTGTTGGGTGGATTCGTTCTCAAATGCCTAAGAATGTTCTCTACCATCACAACACTAGAATCAATATTCATGCCGGCAGTTAACGCCAAGCCACCCAACGATATTAAATTAATCGAAATCCCAAACAGTCGCATTAAAATAAAGGAAAGAATCATAGCAATAGGAATTTCTATCAAAGAAAAAATAGAGTTTTTAAAGCTACCAACAAATAGCATTAAAATGAGCACAGCAATTAAACCACCAAACACTATTTGCTCAGAAATATTTGATATGGATGAATTAATAAAACGAGAAGGATCTACAAGAATAACATTACTCACATCTGGAGGAAGATGAGATAGCTCATCATTGATTATAGTTTTAACACTACCAACCATTGCCCTAAGATTTGCCTCTTCTGTAGGTTCGACTTTAAGAAAAACGGAAGGTCTCCCATTGGTTCTGATGATTTCGCCTTTCACCGAATCCACTTCCAGCTTTACTTCTGCCACATCTTTTAGTCTAAGATGTGGTTTCCCCAAGGCTCTCAACGAAAGATCTTCTAAGTCCTCAAACTGCTCCACACCTTTCGACATTTCCACTTGGAAGAAATTTGTATCATGAACAATACTTCCCAGTTTTTTATCATAAGAATACTGCTTCACAAGCCAAGATATTTGAGGGGCCTTAAGACCGTACCTTAACAAGTAATCTGGTTTTAGCTCGATAAACGCAGCTTTTTGAGTGGGGTCCCAGAGAAAGGCCTTATGAACATCGGGCAAGGCTTTTACTCTTGCAATCACTCCCGCTTCAAGGGCTGGCCGAATAGCTGCTAAATTCCCATCCGCCTTAAAGAAACTGGACATGAAGCGACCGCCATTAGCTCTGCGCTTCCAATACCAAACATCCCAGTTTTCCAAGCCTGGTATTTTCCCCAAAATCTTGCTTTGTTCAAGAGCTAGAGCCCTCTCTACTTCTCTGCTAGATGTATTCCACTCAAATTCAAGATCGTACTTCACCTTTCCGTCCTGAATTCTATATCTAAACTGATCTAGATTCTCAATTTTTTTAAGACTAGCCTCAACGGAATCATTGTACTTATTGATGTATTCTACAGGTGTTAAATCATTCAATCGAACGGCAATTCGATATTTCGGCTTCGAGCTATTTGGATATAAAGCTATAGGAAGCTGAAAGCTAGAAAAGATTCCTAGGAAAACAAACAAGCCGAGAAGTAAACTAACTATTTTAGGTTTTGAATAAATCCAATTCAATTCTTAATTCTCCGTCAGTTCTTTTTCAAAAACCAAGTCACCGTCTTTTAAAAAATCTGCACTAGTCAAGACAACCTTATCACCATTTTCCAAACCTTTTTTTATCAGTTGAGTTTTACCGATTTTTTCCCCTAAAACTACATCTTTAAATGTTACTTTATTTTTAGCATCTATCGTTCTTATAAGGTATTTGTTCTCTTTCTTTACAATGGCTTGAATATCTACAGCTATTCCCTTGGGCGCAGGCAAAACTACCTCAGCAGAAACAACCATCCCATCTCTTAGGGAAGATTTTCCTCGATGTTGAAATTCGACTAAAAAACCGCCTGTATTGGGATTTACATTATTAGCAATAGCTGAAACATACCAATCCGTAGTTAGGTCATCTTTAATTTTTACTCTCGCGCCTTTTTGAACTTGAGCCATTTCGGCCTGTGGAACAAAGCCTAATATCTTTAACTTGTTCTCCCTTACAACGCTTAGGATAATTTCATCTCTTAAAACCCTACTACCCACTGATTTTGTAAAATTGCTTACGATACCTGTTATGGGCGATCTCAGAAAATAGTCCTGATACTGACCTGAGGGATGGCGGAGCCTCAAAATCTTTTCTCCACGAGATACCTTGCTACCCATGGGCTTGAATATTTTAGTTATAAAGCCTGTATTCTCTGCCGGGAGATCATAGTTCTCCAAAGATTGTACTTTTACGGGTATATTTAGAGTCTTCTCCAGAACCTGATATTTGGCCAATCCAGTGGAAACAAGTATGGCTACTTCCTCTTTTGGGGGTATGGCAGCTAAAGAATAGCTTCCTGCTATCAAAACAAGTATTGGTATCCATTTGAATACAAATCGATATTTAGTCATCATAAAAACACTCCCATTCTTCACAGGTATAGGACATAGCACCTGCTGAGTAAACCCACTAGGACATGAGAGATATAAATAATTTCAACTTTCAAAGACATAGAGGAAATGTAAAAAGAAACGCTAAAAACACTGGTTAATTCAACTACTTAACGACAGCTCCCCTAGGCCTTTATGAGTACAAGGAAACTCGTGGTCTCTTTTAATCACCTTTTTACAGTATTTTTTTCTTTTATATCCTATCTCGCAGATAAATACAGTTTCATCAGCTACTAAAGCCCCCTCCTTCCTAACTAATACAGGGCCAATCTAGCTAATAGCTAGCCCAATAACTCGGCGCAAATACTTCCTTGTTGGCAGTCTCGAGTTTATTTTCTAATGATTAAAACCAGGACTTTAAAAGGGGTTATCATGGCAAAGCTCTATTTCAGATACGGAACTATGGGAAGTGCAAAAACACTTAATTTATTAGCGGTAGCTCATAATTATCAGCAACAGGGAAAGAAAGTTCTTCTACTAAAGCCTAAAATGGATGAACGCTTTGGAAAAAAAACCATCGGTAGCCGTGCAGGCTTAAAAAAAGAAGCGGATCTACTTCTAGAAGACAACTCCATACTGCCAGCCAATGCCTTCGAAGAGTTTGATTGCATCTTAGTGGATGAGGCTCAGTTTTTGGCAAAGCACATTATTGACCAGTTAAGAAACTTGAGTATTCGCTCCTCTGTACCAGTTATTTGCTATGGTCTTAGAACAGATTTTAAAAGTAATTTGTTTGAAGGCTCTAAACGCTTAATGGAAATTGCGGACTCTGTTGAAGAGATAAAAACCACCTGTAATTTTTGTGATAAAAAAGCCATTTTTAATATGAAGTTTATTGATGGTAAACCGGCAATAGATGGACCCCAAATAGAACTCGGTGCGGAAGAAAAATACCTTCCGGCCTGCCATAAATGTTATTATGAAAAAATTGAAAATCGTAAAATTGAATCTGCATACAATCAGCTAGAAATATAAAAAAAGGATCCTTTTTTATTTATTTTTGTAAAACCTCAACGGCCTCTTTCCATTTACTCGGTATTGCATCAGCTGGAGTCATTAGACCCGTTTTCAAGCCTTGGTCACTACATCCCTCTTTTCCCAAATCAGGAAAGCTCTCAAGTGTTGCTTTGGCAATATCGAAAGCTTTTTGATTGTTCTTTCTCATCGTATCAATCACCTGCTCGAGAGTAACATGAGGAATGCTGTCATCCCAGCAATCATAATCCGTTACAAAACTCATTGGCACATACCAAATACCCGCTTCTCTTGCTAGAGCATATTCAGGGAAATTAGTCATACCAATTATATTTGCCCCCCTTTGAACATAGCTTAGACTCTCCGCTTGTGTAGAAAAAGTAGGGCCTTCAATACATATATAAGTTCCGCCGAGATGGATATCAAAATTCATTTTGTCTCTTAGAGAATAGATTGCTTCTTGAACAGTTTTGTTAGTGGGTTTTGCTAAAGACACATGCCCCACCACACCTTCTCCACAATAGCTATGAGCTCGTATAGATTTGGTTCGATCTATATACTGATCCACCAAAACCATATCACCGGGCTTAAATTCTTTTTTTAAACTACCCACGGCACTTATACTCAATATCCTGCTAGCACCATAATTCTTTAGTGCCCAAATATTTGCGCGATAATTGACCTCGCTTGGTAGAAGCTCATGATGAGCACCATGCCTGGAAAGAAAAAGTAGTTCCTGACCACCTAGTTTCACTTTTTTAAAGCCGCTACTTGCCAAACCATAGGGAGTTTCCCGATTTAGCTCTTCGATGATTTCAAAATCACTAAAGTTCTCAAACCCAGATCCACCAATCATTGCCCACATATTAAATCTCCTTAAGCTCGTTTAATTTCATATTTTTTAAATCTTTTTGACTGAAACAATAAGAGTCTATAACCATTGCGCTTATATTTTCAACTGGCGTAACATCAAAAGCAGGATTATAAACTGGGAAACTAGACTTAGCCCACTGAAGACTTTTATCAATCAAACTTACCCCATGAATCTCGTCAGAGGATCTAAGCTCTATGGGTATCTCAGAACCAGTCTTACAATTAAAATCGATCGTACTCTTTGGAGCTGCCATGAAAAAACCCACATTGTGAGCCTTCGCCAAGACACTCAGACTATAGGTACCAATTTTATTAGCAAAATCACCGTTAAGGGCCACCCTATCACTGCCTACCCATACTTGATCCACCAAGCCCTGATGCATGATCATCCCTGCCATGGAATCGGTGATAAGTTGGAAATCTACCCCTGCTTTTTCCAGTTCCCAAGCTGTCAATCTAGCACCTTGTAATAATGGACGTGTTTCACTGACGTAAACCTTTGAAACTAAGCCTCTACTGTGGGCCTCTAGTATTACTCCTAAAGCCGTTCCAATACCGGCCGTAGCAACACCGCCGGTATTACAGTGAGTTAATATCCGAGTCCCAGGGGGCACTAGCTCCGCACCTCTATTAGCTATTCTTTGACAAAGCTCAACATCTTCCTCGGCTATACTTATAGCTTCAGCTTCAACTCCTAGAAAATTTTTATTTTTTACTACAAGGCTAGTAATTCTATCTACACAGTTCATTAGATTCACGGCTGTTGGTCTACTCGTTTTCAAGTACTCCGCTTTTTCTAAAAAGCCTTCTAATCCTATTTCTTTTTTAGACAATTGTGCCAGGGAAAGTACTGCTGCCACACCAATCATTGGAGCACCTCGAACCTTTAAAAAATAAATAGCATCAAACATATCTTCTATAGATTCAATTTCTAACCAGAGCTCCTCCATAGGGAGCCTTTGTTGATCTAACAACTGTATTTTACCTGAACTATATTGGATCCCCTTAGATTTGAATTCTCTCATAATGATCTGTCACCCATCTCACTTCTTAGTTTTCTAAGTGCATCTATCTCATCCTCAGGAAGAGGACTTAATGATCCTAAACATTTTGCTCGGTATAATATATCAGCTGTATGTTCGATTCGCTCCATACCAAACCAAGCCTCCTCAAGAGTTTCGCCCCAAGACAAAGCACCGTGGTTTCTGAGTATCATGGCTCTAGAGTCTGTAATGTAAGTCTTCAACACATTGCCCATGTCCTCGGTACCGGGTCTTGCGTAGGGAACAAATGGGATCTTGCCAACAGCAAGTATCAACTCAGAAATACAGTTATCCGGTAGGCAATCCAGAGTAGGTTCGGCGATAGTCCAGGCTATCGCTGATGGAGGGTGGGCATGTATCACCGCATTTGCAATCTCAGTTTCTCTGTAAACACTGAGATGCATTTTGCTTTCGCTACTAGCTTTCAGGCCTTCTATCAAAACTCCTGATAGATCCACAAGACTAATATCCTCAGGATTTAGAAAAGCTTTTGCCTTTCCTGAGGGGGTTATTAAGACTCGGTCTGGCCCCACTTTAAGACTAATGTTTCCATCCGCCGCGGCTAAAAGGTTTTTGTCGTACAAACGTTTGGCTATTTCACAAATAGACTTTTTTTCTTCAGAATAAAGCATATCTACTTCTAGCATTTTGAATGACAGAAGCCAACGAGATTGCTAGTAGATGTAATGGATCAAAATCAAAATATTCAAAGAACTGGCCAGAAATTCAAGCTGGAATCTTATCTAGAGGCACGTGAGGTTTGTAAGAAAATAGTGGCAAGAATTTCTAAAAATGTTGAATCTGGAATGACAGACAAGGATGCCCAGGTTTTAATTAAATCCGAGTTCAAAAAAGATGGGATTACTAGGTTTTGGCATCCCTCAAAATTTAGAATAGCTTCTGACACTATAAAAATATTTAAGGAAGCACCAGACCCTACAATTAAAATACAGCCTAACTCGATTTACTTTCTGGATGTGGGACCCATAATAAATGAGCATGAAGCAGATTTTGGCAGAACCTATGTTTTTGAGCCTGAAAAAAACACACAGCTAGGAAGCCTTGCAAGTGCATCGATGGAAATTTTTAACGAACTCCAAGAAATATGGCGTACCGAAAACTTTACGGGTGCTGAGCTTTACTCTAAGGCAGAAGAAATCAGTCAAGCCAGAGGCTATTTATTTAATCCACTAATGGCGGGGCATCGTTTAGGTGATTTTCCTCACGCTCTAATTTCGAGGTCGAGCTTATCTGATTTTGATGAAAAACCCGTCGACCTACTTTGGGTTTTAGAAGTTCTAATTACTAACAAAGAAAAAAGCCTCGGTAGTTTCTACGAGGATATTTTAGAAGCCTAGAAAAAAAAGAATCGAAGATGCTAATGTCGGCCTTAAAAAAAATTCTATTTAATCTGCGTAATTTATTGAAAAGGAATATATAATATTTTCTTCGATCTAAGCAAAGTTATTAATCATTTGAATGCTAATTTGTGGATATCAAATTAAATAACTATTAACATATCAGTTTAAAATCTAAACATGATAGTTTGGTGCTTCTTTGGTGATCTTAACATCATGAACGTGGCTCTCTCTCAAACCCTGAGAGGATATGCGAACAAATTCGGCGTTATCAAATAAGGCTTTCAAATCATTAGCACCTAGGTAGCCCATACCTGATCTAAGGCCTCCAACCAACTGATGAATCACTTCAGACACACTTCCTTTATAAGGAACTCGCCCTTCAATCCCTTCAGGTACCAATTTGTCCAATGATTCATCAGCCTGCCCGTAGCGGTCTTTACTTCCTTTTTTCATCGCACCTAGTGATCCCATGCCTCGGTAGGTTTTATAGCTTCTGCCTTGATAAAGGATTAATTCACCAGGAGACTCTGAGGTGCCAGCTAGTAAACTACCTAGCATCACACAATTTGCACCCAGAGCCATAGCTTTGGTAATATCACCACTGTATTGAACTCCACCATCGGCGATGATGGATTTTCCGTGCTTTTGTGCAACCGAAGAACAGTCCATGATGGCTGTAATTTGTGGAACTCCCACTCCACTCACTACTCTAGTGGTACAAATACTTCCAGGACCAATACCCACTTTAATTACATCCGCTCCGCGCTGGAACAAATCTTCTGCCGCCGTTTTGGTGGCAACATTTCCGGCGACTAAAACTACGTCTTTGTATTTTTTTGCGTAGTCTATCATTTTAAAAACATTTTTGGAGTGCCCGTGAGCCGTATCAATAACTAAAACATCAAGCCCGCTACTTACAAGCGCGTCTATTCTATCTGTCTCTCCAGGCCCTACGCCAACAGCCGCGGCAGCCACCAGCCGCCCTCTCGAATCTTTTGTAGCATTCGGAAAGTTTCGTTTTTTCTCAATATCTTTAATAGTTATAAGTCCTCTAAGGATATTATCTTGATCAACTATTGGTAACTTTTCTATTCTATATTGGTGCAGAAGCTTTTTTGCCTGATCCAGATCAGTACCCACTGGGGCCGTTACAAGGCCATCAGAGGTCATCAAATCAGTTAGTTTTAAATTTAGATTGGTTTCAAATCTCAAGTCTCTGTTGGTTACAATCCCTATCAATTTCCCCTCTTCCGTCACGGGAATACCACCGATAGAGTACTTTCTCATCATATCTAAAGCATCGGCAGCCGTATGATCTGGACTCAAGGTGATAGGATCTGTAATCATACCGGCTTCATATTTCTTCACCCTTTCTACTTCCATGGCTTGGTTGAGTAAAGGCATGTTCTTGTGTATTACTCCCAAGCCACCAATTTGCGACATCACTCTCGCCATTTTACTTTCGGTTACCGTGTCCATTGCGGCACTGATGATGGGGCTTTTTAGGGATATATCCTTGGCAAAAAAACTAGTAGTATCTACCTCTGTAGGCACAATTTCTGAAAAAAATGGTACCAATAAAATATCGTCAAAAGTTAGTGCTTGGCGAAATTCGGACATAGAAATTACTCCTTTTTATTCATATTATACAAAAAAAGACCCAAATGGGCCTTATAAATTACTCTTCAAGTATTTTCAGGTCCTCGTGCCAGCCCTTATAATGGAGGTAATAATCAGCCGTTTTATTGGCAGTTTCTATCTCTTCAGGCTTCAACTTCCTAACAAGCTTTGCAGGTCGACCTAGTATTAGAGAATTATCAGGAAACTCTTTGCCTTCCGTCACCAGACTACCTGCACCAACGATACTGTTCTTACCAATCTTTACGTTATCCATAAGAATACAGCCCATACCAATCAAACTACCAGAACCAATAAAACACCCATGTAGTAAAGTCGCATGTCCTACACTTACTCTGTCTTCTAGAACGGTTACTGTTTTTTCATAAGTAGCATGCAGCATACAAAGATCTTGGATATTACATTCTTTGCCAATAGTAATGGAATTAACATCACCCCTTAGAACACTTCCATATAAAACGGAAGAATCTTCACCAATACTAACATTTCCAATTACCGTAGCGGTGGGAGCAATAAAAACCCCTTTAGAAATTTGTGGTTGAAAACCCCTCAGCTCAATAACCATTAGTTTAGTAAATCCTTGTTACCCTGCGTGTGAATGATCTCATTGGCTAGATTGGCTTCATGAGAACCGGCGTCCAATTGAAGCTCTCTAACTTCGTAGTAGACCTTCTCGCTAACAAAAAACTCTGTCTTGGCTTCAAGAGCTAAAGGAAGAAGCTCTTCAATAGCTCCGTCTAAATAATAAAAATTATCGTTTCTAAGAAACTCTAATCTACCTTTTAATTTTCTATTAACCAGTTTAGTAAAAATTAGACTCTGAAGTTCAGCACCCATTTTATCCAAAAGCTCTATAACTATGTTGTACACCCCTGAGCCATTACTCCCTAAACCTAGGGATACAATACTTGCGGAATGAGAATTTAACCTTACAGGAAAACTTCGGTTTCCACTATCATCTCTAAAGATAAATACGGGGCTGCCCACAACAGGTCCAGCCATCAAAGAATCAGGAAATAGTTCAACTAATTCCTTTAACTCCACTTTATCGTCACTGGTCTCAAGGCTCATGGAACCCGTCGTGCTAACTTGCTCTTCTATGCTTTTTACGATGTCTGAAAGGCTAAATTCTTTAAAAAGGTTTTCTAGACTGTCGTTTATATCTGATTTGCTCAATTTACCATTACCCCACTAAAATTTATCGGTGCAACTTTATCAATTTTTATCGGAACAGTAGAACCAATCAACTCTTCAGAACCGGTAAAATGAACCAGCTTGTTTTGAGAACTTCTACCAAATACTCTTGTTGGGTCTTTCCTGTCCACCGCTTCTACTAACACATCTAGGGTCATTCCATTGTACTTTTTAACGAGTTCAAAAGCCAAGTCCCTGTGTTCGGCAAAAAGTCGTGTTAGCCTTTCTGATTTAATTTTTTCATCCACCTGATCCTCAAAGCGGGCAGCCTTGGTAAACGGCCTCGGAGAATATTTAAAAGCAAAAATAGTTTCATAAGCAACCTCATGAACTATGCTCATAGTGTCTTCAAAGTCTTGATCCGTTTCACCTGGGAAACCTACAATGATGTCCGTCGAAAGACTTACATCTGGAATAGTTTCTTTTATCATTTGAATCTTCTCAAGATAATGCTCACGGGTATATCTTCGATTCATCCTATCTAAAACTAAACTACTACCAGATTGAACAGGTAGGTGAATGTAATCGCAAAGCTTTTCTCTGTGGGCTTGCAGTACATCACAAAGCTCTTGATCAAAATCCTTTGGATGGCTCGTAGTAAAACGAATTCTTTCCACATCGGTGTCTTCAGCGACCGCTTTCATGAGTTGCGCAAAATTGGCTCCACACTCACTGGTATAGGAGTTTACGTTTTGCCCGAGCAATGTAACTTCTTTTACACCACGTTTTACTAGGGTTTGTACATCGCCAATTAAATCCTTAAGCGCTCTAGATCTTTCACGTCCCCGAGTAAAGGGAACCACGCAAAAGGTACAAAAATTATCACAACCCTTGGTGATGTTAACAAATGTGGATACTCCAGGATTCCTTACCAAAGTCTCTACTTGATAGGGAGATTGATAGTCAAATTTAGCTTTTGCAATACGATCGTCTTTCTGTCTAACTTCTGAAATTAGATTAGGAAGGTTATCGATATTGTCAGGTCCAAAAACAAAATCTAATAGAGGAATGTCTGCCAATAACTTTTTCTTTTCCTGCTGACCTACGCAACCACCAACCCCAATAATCAAACTAGGGTTCTCTTTTTTTAATTCCCGATACCGGCCCACTTCACTATGAACTTTATGAACTGGCTTTTCTCGAACACTACAGGAGTTGATAATGATTAGATCTGCTTGATCGGGCTTCTTAACCTCTTCATAGTTTTGCATCTCCAAAAGACTAAACATTCTCTCAGAATCATTAACATTCATCTGACAACCATAAGTCGTTATAAAAACACCTTGCATAGCTTTACTAACATCCAACATCAATCACCTCATCACCAAGCTCATACCAATAGATTATAAAAAAAAGCCCAGTAAACCCTAGTACTTAACAAAACTTCCCCCCATCTACAAGCCAAACCCCCCTCCCTTTTTTCAATACCCCCCAAACCCAAAAGAAGCTTTTTTGTTCTCTATTATGAGAGAATTCTTTAGACCAAAGCGAGCGCTCGACTAGAAGGATACTTTGCCGAGGCCCATGGATGTGCCGCCCCAACGTGATCTAAAGAATTCTCTCAGAATAGAAAACAAAAAAGCACAGTAAACCAAACCCCCTCCATTTCCCCCCCTCTTTCCCAACCAGCATTAAACTGCCAAAAAACCCTTGGATTTCCCCAAAAAAAATGTCACTTTGTGTCGAGTTTTCCCAAAGGAGCCCAAAATGGAAGTGAGAAAAGAAGAATCAAAAGGTAAAAAATTCACGTTCACACCGGAAGATTTTAATACTCTTGTAAACTCCTCTTTGATGGAGGCCATAGGTACAAAGATAGAAACTCAAGGTTTTTCCGTGAAATATAAAGGAATGATTTACCCTTCCGAGGTTCTATTTAGAATTAGCCTTGTAAAAGAGGGTGATATCACATGGCACAACTTCATTGGCTCCATTGATCACGATACTGAAGCCAAAGATTCTGTAGATCGCCTAAAGGATGTCATCGACGCCATTGCATCTATGATGGATGAGTATTTGAATGAAGGAGATGAGTTGGAAATGCCTTTGGATTTTCATGAATATGATTTCGAATCAAGAAAAGTATATCTAATGTATAATAAGGAAAACTACGAACTTGTCGACCAAGCCAACGATCTCCTTGGAGAAGATTCTGCCGAACCCGCCGAGGAAGAAGTGGGTATGGATTTCTTTAAAGACGCAGAGGAAAGATTTAAAAGCAACCTTCACTAAAAAAAAGCGGACCATCTAATGGTCCGCTAGATCTTTTTAATTTGAATTCCTAACTAGTAATCGTCAGAATCATTGGAGTTGTCATTGCCAGTGGCCGTTGAAACTCCTCTCATTTCTTCAATGTAGTCTTTTGAATCATCATCAAAATTATCGTCGAAGCTATTATCATCTTCTATTTCAAGATCATGAACCACAGTCATAAAATCTTTCTCGGAATTTAAATCTTTTCTTAGCATCTCTAGGTATTTATCAGGATATCTCGCAGTAAGCTCTTCTATGTAGCGGTCTAACTTTCCACCAGCTAGAATCTTATTTCTAACCTGGATCTTCTTCCAAAAGAAAATATAGTGATAACGACAGTATCCCTCCACTATAGATAACTCATCACAATCTTTTACTTTACAGTAAGGTCTACCCTCGGCATCAGTTAAAACTACTTCGTCCTCATCGTCTAATTCCATTCCGGAGTCAGGATCCAAGGCGATAAGCTCATCAAAAGTCATGTCCTCAAGGCGTTCTTCCACGTTAGACTCACTAAGAACTGCTTTTCTTCGAGCTTTTGCGTCATCTAACTCTTCATATGCCTCATCAATAACTATTTTCTTCGGGCTAGTTTCTGCTTTTGCTTTTGAAAGTTTATCTGCAGATTTTGCACCAGCTTTACTAGTAGTCTTTTTAGCAGGCTTCTCTGTTTCTACTTTTTTAGTTACTTTTTTGGGCGTCGCTTTTTTAGAAGGGGCTGCTTTTTTTGTTGCGGCTTTTTTGGAAACTTTTTTAGCGACTTTTTTTGTAGCCTTTTTAGCCACCTTTTTAGCGACTTTCTTTTTTGCCACTTTTTTTGTGGCTTTTTTAGCTACTTTCTTAGCTACTTTCTTAGCTACCTTCTTTTTGGTACTTGCCTTTTTGGCTGCAGCTTTTTTCTTAGGTGCTGCTTTTTTCTTAGCTACAACTTTTTTAGCTGCTTTTTTTGCTACTTTTTTCTTAGCAGGCGCTTTCTTAGTCGTCTTCTTTTTAGCCGTTACTTTTTTTGCTGCCTTTTTTTTAGGAGCAGCCTTAGAAGCAGCCTTAGAAGCAGCCTTTTTCTTTGCGGTTTTTTTCTTAGTCACTTTTTTCTTAGCCATAGTATGGGACTATGTGCCAATGGAGGCTTTTGGTCAAGAGAGATTCTCCAGATTGACTCGGCACAATCACAATTGAGAACTAATTACTGCGAAGAAAGTCCTACCTTTTGATAAATATGATTTATTTTAAAACTAATCGTACTTTAGCCTTTTCTGTCCGTACGTAAACGGAGCCATTCTTACTACCTCTGAGTCGACCAGAGGCTACTTTCCATTGTGGATAACGTTTCATCTCCAAATATCTAGGATAAAAAAGCTCACCATCTTTGGTTCCCACATTTACATGAGCGCCACTGGTTTTTGGTAGGCTCACCGTCACAGGTGCTTCCTCACTATTAACTCTTAATCGTTTTCCATCAGCCAAAGATATAAGTGCCTTTCCAAGCTTTAACTTAGCTTTTATATTACCGTTTTGCCCAAGCAGTTGAAGACTTGCTCTGTTGGAAGTTAAATTTAGATCCCCTTCGCTCTCGGTTACTTTTAAGCTTCCTTGATTTACAGATAGATCTAGATCGCCTTTGACATTGTTGAGAACCTGATTACCTTGAAAACCTGTGAAATTCAGTTTTCCCTCTAGGGACTTGATGGTGAAAGCTGTGGAGAAGCTGTCCACTCTAACATTGCCCTTGTGGGAAAGAATTTGCGCATTTCCATTTAGACTATTGATATTCAGTCTACCCTGACTCTCTTCAAGCTTTAGCCCCAGAGACTTTCCTTTGAGATCAATATTGCCCGACCAGTTGTTTCCAATTAATTTCAGTTTTTCAAAACTTATATCTAAATCAACTGCTGCACTCTGAATATCGAGTCTAGTGGAACTGGAGCCATTTACTTGAATCAAAAGAACTCCTGCGTCTACCTCAGCACTTATATCTGTGTTTCCAGAGGAATTTAATTTCAAATTGGAAGACTCTGAACTTTTTAAGTTTAGCTCTAAATTAGAACCTACAACTTTAACTGTTTGAAATTGTTTTAAATTGAAACTCTGTTTCGCAATCACCGTAGCAACTTGATTACTATTTTGGGCAAACAAATTAGTACCTACAAAAAGAATGATAGTTGGAATAATAGAAAAACGCATTAAAGCCTCCAGTTGTATTTCTCAACCATGACATGTCGAGCTTGTTTATTCAAACAAGGAAGAGCCATAGATTTGATTTTTAATGCTGTTCTATTCAAAGACCACTAAAGAGGCAGCAGTCTTTGCTTTAGGCTCTTTCATAGGCAGCCAAAATGAATGTCTTTAATTTGTGCAGTGGGATCGAGTTGACAATAATTCCGCTAGTTCGCAATATGGGGTCGTCTGAACAAAATAAGGAGATATTCTATGTCTACAGTTATATTAAGTGCGAAAAGAACAGCTGTTGGAAGTTTTCAGGGAGGGCTTTCAACACTTACTGCAGCTCAACTTGGTTCCATTGCCATTAAATCTGCATTGGAATCCGCCAAACTTCCTGCCGACCAAGTGGACGAAGTAATCATGGGGAATGTATTAACAGCAGGTGTCGGTCAGGCACCAGCCCGTCAAGCATCCATACATTCCGGTATACCTAGCTCTGCGAAATGTATGACAATCAACAAAGTTTGTGGCTCCGGTTTGAAGGCTGTGATGCTCGCCGATGACGCCATTAAATTAGGCCATGCTGAAGTGGTAGTTGGTGGTGGTCAGGAAAATATGACTCTAGCCCCTCATCTTTTAGAAAAATCTCGCTCCGGTTACCGAATGGGTCCTACCCAAATTCATGACTCAATGATTAAGGATGGTTTGTGGGATCCTTATTCTGATTTTCACATGGGAAATGCAGCTGAAATTTGTGTGAAGGAGCATAATTATACCCGAGAAGCACAAGACGAATTCGCGGTACAGTCCTATAAGTGGGCGCAGGAAGCCGTTGAAAGTAACGTCTTTGCAAATGAGATTGCTCCCGTAGAAATCAAAACAAGAAAAGCGACCTCCACCGTTGAAAAAGATGAAGACCCCTTTAAAACAAATTTCGAAAAAGTTCCTAGCCTGAGACCGGCCTTTGACAAAGAAGGTAGTATCACAGCGGCCAATGCTAGTAATATTAATGATGGTGCGGCAGCTCTTGTCATCGCCTCAGAAGAAAAAGCAAAAAATTTGGGCCTTCAACCTATGTGTAAGATTGTCGCTCAAGCCACTTTTGCTCAAGACCCTACTTGGTTTACAACAGCACCTGTGGGCGCTATAAAATTGGCTCTTGAAAAAGCTAATATGAATGCAGACCAAATTGACCTTTGGGAAATCAATGAAGCTTTTGCCGTCGTAACTATGAAGGCCATGGATGAGTTTAAAATACCAAGAGAAAAAGTAAATGTTCATGGTGGAGCCATAGCTATAGGCCACCCCATCGGGGCTAGTGGCGCTAGAATTCTAACGACACTTGTTCATGCATTAAAAAAGCATAATAAAAAATACGGATTAGCCACACTATGTATTGGTGGTGGTGAAGCTGTGGCCCTAATAATAGAAAACCTTTAGTATTGGGAAATGAGATGAAAAAAGTTTTTAAAAATGCAGAAGAGGCTCTTTCTGGAGTCTTAAAAGAGGGCCAAACTATATTGGCCGGAGGCTTTGGTCTTTGTGGTATTCCGGAAAATTGTCTCGATGCGATTAGATCGGATGGTGCAAAAAACCTAACCTTCGTATCTAACAATGCCGGAGTAGATGATTTTGGTATTGGAATTCTATTACAAACCAAGCAAGTCAAAAAAATGATGAGCTCTTATGTTGGCGAAAATGCAACCTTTGAAAAGCAATTGCTTGGTGGAGAGCTAGAAGTGGAGCTAATACCTCAAGGTACGCTTGCAGAAAGAATCCGCGCAGGTGGTGCTGGAATTCCAGCCTTTTTTACTCCGACTGGGGTGGGAACAAAAGTAGCCGAGGGTAAAGAAATTCGAGAATTTGATAGTAGAGACTATGTATTGGAGAAAGCCATTACCGGTGATATTGCACTAGTGAAGGCTTGGAAAGCAGACAAGTTTGGAAATATGGTTTTTAGAAAAACGGCTAGAAATTTTAATCCTATGGTCGCTACAGCGGGAAAAGTTACTATCGTTGAGTGTGAAGAATTGGTCGAAATCGGTGAAATTGATCCCGATGAAGTTCATGTGAGCGGAGCCTTTGTTCAAAGAGTATTTCAGGGTAGTAATTATCAAAAGAGAATAGAATTTCGAACGGTGAGTGAATAAAATGGCATTAGATAGAAATCAAATAGCGAAAAGAATCAGTGAAGAGGTTAAGGACGGCTTTGTTGTTAACTTAGGAATTGGGATTCCCACTCTTGTTGCCAACTACATCCCTAGTGAAATGTTTGTTATGTTACAGAGTGAAAACGGATTACTAGGAATGGGGCCATTCCCCTCAGAGGATAGTATTGATGCCGATTTAATCAATGCGGGAAAGCAAACTATAACAGCTTTACCAGGATCCGCGTTTTTCTCGAGTAGTGATAGCTTCGCAATGATTCGAGGCGGTCATGTAGACTTAACCGTCCTTGGCGCCATGCAAGTGGATCAGACAGGTAGTATAGCGAACTGGATGATTCCTGGAAAAATGGTCAAAGGCATGGGTGGTGCCATGGATCTAGTTGCTGGTGCAAAGAGAGTAGTAGTAGCTATGCAACACACCGATAAAAGCGGAAATCCTAAGCTCTTAGAAAAATGTGACCTCCCCTACACAGGTCTTCAATGTATCGATAAGATAGTTAGCGATTTTGGCGTTATTAATATTGATAAAAAATACGGCTTCGTTCTTGAAGAAATTGCACCAGGCCTAACAGAAGAGGATTTAATTAAATCTACGGGAGCTAAATTACACATTAGCCCAGAGCTAAAGGAAATGAAGGTTTAAAATGAAATTTAAATATTTTAAAGAAAGTTTGAAATTGAACCTTTTTGGGATAGCTAAAATCCCCCTCATCGTTTTTTGCACGCCTAGTGTTGTGAAGCTTGATGACGAAAACTGCGAAATTAAGATTCCTTTGAGGTACCGAACTAAAAACCATTTAGGCTCTATGTATTTTGGGGCCCTAGCAATTGGTGGAGATCTCGCTAGTGGACTTGCTGCAATGTTTGCGATCGATAAGTCAGAGAAAAAAATCTCCCTAGTTTTTAAAGATTTTAAAGCTAACTTTTTAAAGCGTCCCACCGAAGATGTAATTTTCAGATGCCAGAGTGTAAAAGAAACCAATGAATTGGTAAAAGAAGCCGAGAGTACCACTGAGAGAGTGGAGCGACCCATTGAAGTAGTTGCTATTGGTGCTAAATCTGGGGATCTTTACGCAGAAATGACTCTAACCTTAAGTCTTAAACAACGTTAAGATTTAAGGTGGTTTGATGCAATAAAGTAAGGATCCATTTGGGTTGAGGCTAAAATTTTGCTACCCTAAACTTAGCCTTACCGAAGGAGCAGTGGACCATGATAAAAAGACAGTCGTTAAGATTTAAGCCTGATCCAAACACCCTGGTATACCTAAAGCGTCTATTCAACGAAGAAGAATCCAAACAAATTGATAGTGTTGGCCTGGTTACCACAGAGTCAAAAACGGGATTTGCCACTATATTGCTAAATGAAACAGCCCCTGAGGTTGGTGAACTTGTGATTGTAAAGGTTGGAAATCTCCACGCAATGCAAGCAAGAGTGGCCAATAAAATACCCATGAACGAGGAAAGCTCAAAATTTGGCTTTGAGTATTTAGAGTAAGTATTAAACCCCTCTTTTGTCTCCCCACAATCTAACATGCAGACGATCACAAAACCGGTATCCCCTACGAATACACTCCTCAATAAGTACGGGAGAATTCTCTTTTAACTGTTCCGCCGTCACTGCCTGTGGCATCATGAGCACTCTGCTTCGGAGAAGCCCCTCATCTACAGTATCTGATAAAGATTTGACTATTTCCTCTACTTCATCAAACTCCAGGGCCTGGTTAACAACAAACTTAAGCTGAAAATCATGAGAGCTCACAAAAGATTTTAGTGCTTCAATATTTATTCTTTTAGCTTGATGACTCTGGTAATTAGCAGAGGTATTCACACAGCTAGTGGAAAGCTTTGGCGACAAGGAAATAAATTGAGCTTTAGATTCAAGGTAAAGGCTTCCGTTAGTTTCCACTGTTACAAACTTGCCTAAAGAAACTAACAGATCTATTAAGTCAGTAACATTTTTTTGTAGAAAAGGTTCTCCACCGGTCACTACGAAATGCTTGGTAGCAAATGAAGACACATCTGCATGTACCTGTTCTAGAGATTTTATTAACTTCTCTGGATTATGACTGGAGTAAGGAGTGTCGCAAAGACTGGTGGATCCATCATGATTTCGCCACTCACAACGTAAATTACATCCACTCAATCTAATAAAAACAGAGGGGATTCCTGTGAAAATCCCCTCACCCTGTATGGTTTCAAAAATATAGTCGTTGGTGAAACTTAATTGCATCTTAAAACGCGTGAATAGCCCTTTTCGTACACATGAGGGCCGCTTCCTTTATAGCTTCACTTAAAGTTGGATGAGCATGACAGGTAATTCCCACATCCTCGCTGGAAGCTTTGTATTCCATAGCTAAAGTCATTTCTTGGATCATCTCAGATACGTGGGGTCCAATCATATGGACACCAAGAATTTCATCTGTTTCTTTGTGAGCGATGACTTTAACAAAACCTACACCCTCGGCACTGGCCATTGCCCTTCCATTTGCAGCAAAGTTAAATTTTCCGGTGTTATACTTAATACCATCTGCCTTTAGTTGGTCCTCAGTTTTCCCAACAGAGGCTACCTCTGGCCAAGTATAAACCACTCCAGGAATTAAGTTATAATCAATATGTCCAGGCTTCCCAGCTATGACTTCAGCTGCGGCAATACCTTCTTCCTCTGATTTATGGGCTAGCATGGCACCACCGACAACATCACCAACCGCATATATATTTGGAACATTTGTTTGCCAGTGCTTATTAATTGGAATAAAACCACGCTCGTCAGTTTTTATTCCAGCGGCTTCTAGCCCTAGAGAATCTGTATAAGGTCTTCGGCCGATGGCTACCAAACAATAGTCCCCTTCAAAATGAACTGTTTCCTCGCCTCTCTTTGCCGTCAATTTAACACGATCCCCTTCTACACTTCCGGCGGAAACTCCCGTCTTAAACTCAAAAGTAACCCCTAAAGCTTCCATGGACTTTTGCATTTGTCTTCGCACATGCTTATCCATACCCGGTAAGACTGTATCACCATATTCAACCACAGTGACTTTACTACCAAGACGAGCCCAAACACTACCCATCTCGAGACCAATTACTCCAGCCCCAACAATCAATAGCTCCTTAGGAACCTCTTGAAGTTCTAAAGCTTCGGTACTGGAAATAATTCTCTTTTTATCAAAATCAACACCTCTTAAGGCAGTTGGTTTGGAGCCTGTTGCAATAATAAAATTTTTGGCCGTATACTTTTCGCCACTGACTTCAATTTCTCCAGGTCCTACAAAATTCGCATGCCCTTTCAATCTAGTTATTTTATTTGCGTTGAAAAGTAGATCCACTCCTTCAGTAATTTTTTTTACCACCGAGGCTTTTCTTTCTATCATCTTCGGTAAATTTACCTGCAAGTTAGAAAGCTCTATGCCGTGATCGGCGAACTCTTTTTCCGCTGCATGATAGTGCTCTGAAGATTTCAATAAAGCCTTAGAAGGTATGCAGCCCACGTTGAGACAAGTTCCCCCTAGCGAATCGTATTTTTCAACACAGGCTACATTTAATCCCAGTTGACTGGCTCTTATAGCTGCTGGATATCCACCTGGGCCGGATCCTATTACGATGATATCAAATGAACTGCTCATGGGACTCTCCTACATTTCCAACAAAATTCTAGTTGGATCTTCCATTATTTCTTTTATTTTTACCAAGAACCCAACGCTTTGCTTGCCGTCGATAACTCGATGATCGTAAGACATGGCTACGTACATCATTGGTCGAATCGTAATCTCACCATTAATCACTACTGGGCGCTCTTCAATCTTATGAAGACCTAGTATTCCTGTTTGAGGTGGATTTAATATTGGAGTACTTAGTAAGCTCCCAAAAACTCCACCATTTGAAATAGTAAAACCACCACCGGTCATATCATCAATGCTCAAAGCATTGGCTTGTGCTTTCTTTGCAAAAACTTTTATCGTTTTCTCAATATCAGCGAGACTTAGTAAATCAGCATCTCTAACTACAGGCACCACTAGCCCCTTAGGACCACCAACGGCGATAGAGATGTCATAGTAATTTCTTTTTACTAAATCCATTCCATCGATGTAAGAGTTCACATCAGGAAAATCTTTCATCGCTTCGGTTACAGCTTTTGTAAATAAGCTCATGAATCCTAACCTTACACCGTGCTTCTTCTCAAAAGCCTCTTTGTATTTAGTACGTAGATTCATAGACGCACTCATATCAATTTCATTGAAAGTAGTAAGAATAGCGGCTGTATGCTGAGCCATTACTAACCTACTCGCAATTTTTCTTCGAATAGAAGGCATTTTCTTTCTAGTCTCTCTCTCTCCCGAGTGAGAACTTGCCGGCCTTGGAACCTCTAAACTAGAGGGATCTACGGTCGGTGTAGTATCGATTTTTGGAGAGGAACTAGCTGCTGGTTGATGAGCCAAAACATCTTGCTTAGTAATTCTACCATCTTTTCCAGTTCCAGAAACGGAACTAGCATCTACCCCTTTTTCTTGAATTAATTTTCCAGCTGCGGGGCTAGTGATTCCACTATTACCAGTAGGTGCAGATTGCGAAGAAGTCGTAGAGCTATCATTTTCTTTAGAAGATGCGGTTGATCCCGCATCCGCAGAAACCGATGTATCTACGTAGGCTATCAATGTACCAGGTTCTACTGTCTCCCCTTCAGCAACTACGATCTCTAGCTTTCCTGCATAATCAGATGGTAGCTCTAAGGACGCCTTATCGGAATCTAGAACAACGATGATATCATCTTTGTTAACTACATCCCCATCAGAGACCATCCATTCAGATACATCTACTTCAGTAATACTCTCCGCAACATTTGGGATTTTAATCTCTTGTTTCATGATTCCATTCCTTCAAAAACTGTATTGATTATTTTATCTTGCTCATTTTGATGTACTTTTGGGTTCCCCGTCGCCGGTGATGCACTTTCTTTTCTAGAAACTACTCGGATCTCTCTTCCCATCTTTAGAAATTTATCTCTGACAAAATGCCAAGCCCCCATATTCTCCGGTTCTTCCTGTGTCCAAACAATATCTACATTCACGGAGTAATTACTCAGAAGCGCTTTCATTTGCTTTTCTGGGAAAGGATACAGCTGCTCTAAGCGAACAATGCCCACTTTCTTCGTGGACAAGTCTTCTCTCTTGCTCTCTAAATCTAAAAATATTTTTCCTGAACAAATAGCAAGTCTTTCAACAGAACTTGTTTCTAGGGTATCTGGAAGTATCTCATGAAAGCGCCCCTCAGTAAGGTGCTCCATTCCACAAACTATTTTTGGATGTCTCAACAAACTCTTTGGAGACATGATAATTAATGGTTTTCTAAAATCTCTTTTTACCTGACGTCTTAAAATGTGGAACAACTGAGCAGGGTTAGTGACATTTGCCACTTGCATGTTATTTTCCGCGCACATTTGTAGGAAACGCTCAAGCCTTGCTGAAGAATGCTCTGGACCCTGTCCCTCGTAACCATGAGGTAGTAACATCACCAGACCTGTCATTCTCTGCCATTTTGATTCACTGCTTGAAATAAACTGATCAATAATTACCTGAGCACCATTGGCGAAATCCCCAAACTGAGCCTCCCAAATAGTAAGTCCCTTAGGGTTTGCCATAGCGTAACCAAACTCAAATCCTAGAACTCCAGATTCAGAAAGGGAAGAATCAAAAAGGTCCGCTTGTGCCTGCCCTTCTTTCAAATGATTGATCGGTACATATCTTTCTTCTGTTTCATCATTTGTCCAAACAGCATGTCTGTGGGTAAATGTACCCCGTCTCACATCCTGTCCAGATAAACGCACGGGGTGTCCTTCTAAAAGCAAACTTGCATAGGCGAGGTTCTCGCCAAAACCCCAGTCAATCATTTTTTCACCTGCGGCTATTTTTTTACGATCCTTAAGAAGTCGGCCTAATTTTTTCACCCATGGAAATTCTTTTAAATTTCCGGCAATGGCGTCTGCAGCAAGTTGGAGCCCTTCTCGATTTGCTCCCGTCATCGGGCTCTCATCAAAATCAGCATCTTTTGCAACCCTAACATTGGCCCAATCGGCTTTTAGATAATTTACATCGATTTCTTTAGAGGAGTTACTTCTTGTCTCTTCTAAACGTTGATCCAAATCTTTTTTGAATTCTGTTTCCTTTTCTTTTAGGTAGGAATCATTAATTACCTTTTGCTCCAAAAGATCCTTAGCATAAATATTAGCTGGACTCGGATGTTTATCAATCAAGGCATACATTTTAGGTTGGGTGAAGCGAGGCTCGTCGGACTCGTTGTGACCATACTTACGGTAGCAGTATAAATCAATTACCACATCCCTACCAAACTCTTGCCTAATCTCTATCGCCATATGCATGGCATGAACAACAGCCTCGGCATCATCTCCATTCACATGAATAATCGGGGTTTCCAGCATTTTAAAAACATCGGTGCAGTACATTGTCGAACGCGAGTCACTTGGGCGAGTTGTAAATCCAACCTGGTTATTGATGACGATATGAATCGTTCCACCAGTAGAGAAGCCATCCAAATGACAAAGGTTGATCGTTTCATAAACAACCCCTTGCCCTGCAACGGCTGCATCTCCATGAATAGCTACTGGAACACATTTTTTAGCATCATTTCCGTAACGGAACTCCTGCTTCCCTCTAGTCATTCCGACCAACACTGGATCAATAAACTCTAAATGAGATGGATTCGGACATAAGGAAACATGAACGGTCTTTCCGGAAGATGTTTTTCTATCGGCAGAAAAACCCATATGATACTTTACATCGCCATCACCTTCAACGCCATCAGGTAAATCCGCTCCCTCAAACTCAGTAAAAATGGCTTCATAGTTTTTTCTCAAAACATTGGCCAAGACATTCAAGCGCCCTCTGTGGGCCATTCCGATTACGAATTCCTCAGCACCTAGCTCTCCACCGTAGTCCAGCATGCTCTCCAATGCTGGGATTAAGGATGTACCACCCTCCAGAGAAAATCTTTTCGCCCCCACATACTTGAGGTGCAAAAAGCTCTCAAAACTCTCTCCCCGAACTAGGTCGTTGAGTATATGTTTTTTATCTTCTGAGCTAACTTGATGGCGGTTTTTATTTTTTTCCATCCTGTCTTCAAGCCAGTCCACCAGTATTCCATCACGAATATGTTTGTATTCAACTCCAAGAGAAGAACAATAGGTTTCTTCCAAGCCCTTAACAATATTTTTTAAACTAGCATTTCCCAGTCCCATTTTTGAGCTGTCGGAAAAATCTTTAGCCAGATCTCCTGCAACAAAACCGTGATCCTCCACACTTAGCTCAGCTCTATCTCTCAAGGTATCACTTGGACTCAAGGGATTAATTTGAGCAGCAAAGTGTCCTCTTGAGCGGTAAGAATAAATTAGATCTCTGAGCTTGCTGTTTTCATCACTCGCACTAGCCGAGCTATTTTTTCCTGCAGGGCCTGTTACAAAATCCACATAAGGACTTGGTTCGGGAGTATCAGGAATGCTGGCATAATCGAATCCTTGAAAAAAGCTTCTCCAACCGGGGTCAATGCTACCCGGGTTTTCTTGGTATTGCTTGTAAAGGTCTTCGACGTCTTGAGGGCTTGCACTATCTATAAAATGGAAATCTTTCATGAGGATTTTCTCGTGCTGGTTAAGGTTTTTTATCTAGTATTATTTTATGCAAAACCCCATTTTTAGACAATGGCTTTTGCGCTGTCGCAAAGCATTAAGTACCTAAATCTACTACGTTAGTTGGGGTTTCTAGAAAGCTTTCAAATAAAGCTTAGTGCTTATTCATATGTACGCCCAAAAACCATAAATCTCACTAGACCTTAGGGCAGCTCACCTAAAGATTTAAACGCAACCGGTCGATAAGTAACTACAGAAATGAAAAACAACTTTGGATAACAACTAAGCATGACAGATCAGCACTTAAGCATTCTTTTTCAACTACTCATATTGTTTCAAGTGAAACACTTCTTGGCCGATTTTCCTCTGCAAACTAACTACATGCTTTTTAGAAAAACAAACCCCGGCTGGGACTTTGTTTTACCTTTGTTGTCTCACTGTCTAGTTCATTCAGTATTAACTTTGATCATAGTACTAATTTACATCCCAAGTCTGTGGTGGTTAGGCCCCTTAGACCTAGTATTACATTTTATAATGGACAGATTTAAAAGCTCTCCCAAGTGGCTGGGTCGTTACAATGACCTGGGCAAAGCACATTTTTGGTGGGCCTTAGGCTTTGATCAGATGTTTCACCATATTACTCACTTACTAATCATATGGTTTATGATTATAAAGATCATGGAAGGATAAATGTCAGATAAAGCTGGACCAATCACTTTAAAAAAAGGCGACATACTCTTTGAAGAGGGTGCTCCTAGTGACGCAATGTACGTCGTGAAAAGTGGTGCTATTGCTATTACAAAAAGAAAAGGTGATGGCGAGATTGAGCTAGCTCGAATCATGCCGGGTCAACTTTTTGGAGAAATGGCTTTTTTTGATAATAAAAACCGTTCGGCCGGTGCGCGAGCTGCTCTTCAGGGAACTGTTGTAATCTCACTCCCCTTTGCAGCTCTTCATGCACAATTTAAAACTTTCCCTGAATGGCTAAAAAGTATGGTTAGAACCGTCAATGATCATCTAAGATCAGCCAATAAAAGAATACAAGAATTAGAAAAACTTGATAAAGAAGATGAAATCAAATTTCCTCCACATACCGTTACAAAACTTTGCAGTATCTTAGCACTAGTCGCCTCAAAATATGGTGAAGAGGAAGATCAAGAGGGTGTTAAAAGCTTAACCGTCCCAGGTGGTGTATTGAGAAAATATACTATCCAGATTTTTCAAGAACCAACTCACAAAATGAATACATTAATGGAATGGCTACAAGATCTTGAGATATTAAACATAGAGTCACTTGGAGAAGGTCAGCAGCAAATTCGATTTTTAAAATACGATCTCCTTTCCTCTTTTACAGAGTGGTACAATAAATGGCTATTCACATCAGATGATAAGAAGGTTTTTATCACTGAGCAAGAGATGCCAATCCTAAAAGCTCTTATGTTCTACTCTAAAAAAACAGAGCCTCAGAAGGATGGTAGCTATAAACTTTTCGTGAATGACATTAGAAATAAATCACTTGAAGACTTAGACTACCTTGTGGACATTGGGGACTACGATAGCTTGATTGAAAAAACTATTGTTGGAGACAAAATACAAGAAGAAGGTGGAATAACGATTAGCTTTAAACCAGAAGTTATGGATCGGGTTTTGCCTTTCTGGGAGATTCTATTTGAAATCAAAAAAAGAGACGTACCTGGTAAAAAATAAGCCCTTTTTTTAAGATTTAAATCTTAGAGGAAGATCAGAATCAATTAGCCTAACCCCTTCTGACTCTACAGTATAAACCCTAATTGAATTAGTCTTTGTTCGATCTCCAACAGGAAGCCCCATTGACATAACTATTTTATCTCCAGCGTTTAAAACTCCATATTTAAGAAGTAAAGTCTCTACTTGGCGCATCGCCTCATCACTGGTGTTATATTTATCAATTTTAAGAGTTTGAATTCCCCAAACTAACTCTAGGCGATTCAAAGTTTGCTCCACATTTGTAATTGCTATGACTCTAGAATTAGGTCGATGAGATGTAATATAGGTTGCAGTTCGCCCTGTGGTTGTTAGACAAATAATTGCTTTTGCTTCAAGCTTTTCTGCTGTGAGGCATGCACTTGCAGCGATAGCCTTTGGGACACTGTCGATATCACTATCCGTTTTGGTTAGATTCCTAGGAGCTTCTTCCTCAATTTCTAATGCAATTTCATGCATGGTTGCAATACACTTAGCGGGATATTTCCCACTGGCTGTTTCTGCAGAAAGCATTAGCGCATCGGTACCATCTAAAATTGCATTGGATACATCGGTAACCTCAGCCCTTGTGGGACGGGGATTATTTATCATAGAGTCCAACATTTGAGTGGCAGTAATTACAGGCTTGTAATGAATATTACATTCTCTGATAATCTTTTTTTGAAGATAAGCAAGTCTCGCCTGCCCTACTTCAATAGCTAAGTCCCCTCTAGCAACCATAATACCATCACTACTTTTAATTATATCTACCAGATCTTCTATCGCTTCAAACATTTCAATTTTAGCAACAATCCTGGTTCCTGGATTTTTTGACTGAACAATTTCCTTTAATTTTAACATATCTTTTGAGGATCTTACGAAGCTAAGCGCAACAAAATCAACTTGATTCTCCAGACCAAAACTCAGATCTTTGAGATCTTTTTCGGTTAAACAATCAACACTTAAATTCGCACCGGGAACATTCATCCCTTTTCGGTCTTTCAATACTCCGCCGTAGACTACGTTACAAGCCAAATCCATGCCGTCGACTGAATCCACAACCAATTCCAACAAACCATCATCTAGTAAGATCCTGGTACCTGGCTTTGAATCCACGATTAGCTCTTTGAAATCACTAGGAATTAGACCGGGCTCGCCAACAACATCTCGTGTTGTAACAACAACCTTCTGACCCTCTTCTAAAAAGATCTCCCCATCTTTAAACTTGCCGACCCTAATTTTGGGACCCTGTAAGTCTTGAAGAATACACACAGGGGCTCGCAACTCATGAGAGAGTTCGCGAATATTTTTAATTACTGCCAAGTGATCCTTGTGTGTTCCGTGCGAAAAATTCAATCGAGCGACATTCATACCAGCTTCTATGAGTTCTTTTAATTTGGACCTGTCCTGACTGGCAGGTCCGATGGTGGCTACAACTTTTGCTCTTCTATTTGATAACATATGGCTCGTTTCTATGTTGCTTTACATCTGTTGGTTAACTTTTAAGTGATTGCTGATTGATTAACTAAAGATTCCATCTCTCGCTGGTGCCTTCTTTCAACTGTTTCCATGGCTTCTGCATGCTGCTCTTTTAGCTGAGCTAAGCGAACTTCTGCCTGCATCTTAACAGACTCAAGATTTCTTGTATTCTCTTTATTTAAATTCTTAATATCTTTTTTGTTCTTTCGAAGTATCGCTCTTTTTTCTGCCGCAGCGGCGTCTCTCATTCTAGCTATGGTATCCTGAAATTCCAGCTGACTTGTTGCCATCTCTTCACGATTCTTTTTGTCGATACCTTTGAATTGCTCCTTAAATTGATTCACTAATTGCTGTTTTTCTTTATTGGAAACTTCTCTTTGTTGAGCCATTTCTTCTTTATGGGAATCCTTCATCTCACTCATTGCAGTCCCATAAAAATTCTGTAACCGAATCTCTGTAGTTTTCTTATCTTGAATGAGACCATCTATACGCTCTTCGTAACGGCCTTTCATTTGGGAATTCTTAAGATCTCTACTGAAAACCTGTTCTTCCAATGAAGCGTCTTGTTGATTTTTAAGATTCCTAACTTCATTTCTGTATCTAAAATTCAATTGATTTAGAAGATCAGAATTTTTCTTGTTAACCTTTGTAATGTCTTTATTGTTTGAGTTCCGCATATCAGCAATTGCTAACTGACGCTGATCTTGGAGCTTTTCAACACTAGTTTTCATTTGATCACGAAGATTTTGAAGCTCCATCTTTTTATTTTGACTTTCTTTAAAATTACGACTTTCAAAACCCGCTTTTTGGTCTCGTAACTCAGCCCTTAGACTACTTAATTGATTCGCCGATCGCTTTGAAACATCATTTTTAAACGTCTCCCTTGCAGTCTCGGAATTATCAATATAGTCGCGGATTGCTGCCTGGTATTTATCTTTAATTCGCTGTAAACCTTCATCATGTTGCTGCTTTTGAACTTCAAGAACAGAATCATGAAATTTTCTATCGCTTTCCAAGGTAGTCTGAAAGTTTTTCGATAGAACTTCTGACTGGGTGTCTTTATCTAGTTTTAGCTTCTTAATTTCATTTCCTGAACTAGTACGAAGATCATCGAACTTTCTTTGCATGTTTCCCAAAACTTTTTTATGGGCCTCAGACTGGTTTGTTAATGCATATTTCTTGGAACTCTCAGCTTCTTTACGAAACTCGCCAAGGGTTTCATTTTGATTATCCAGTGACCTATTCACGTAGTCGTTGTAGACCCGATCTTTCTTAGACATTTGTTCTTCATAGTTTTCTCGAAGCAAAGCCGTCTGCGATTGACTCGTACTTTTTTGACGAACCAACTCCCCTCGCAAGGTTTCGTTCGTATTTTGAATTTTACCCTCGTAGTCTTCAGTTAGCTGGCGTATTCTGCCTTGATACAGGTCTCTTACTTTATTTATTTGGCTTTGATAATGTTTATCTTTCTCAGAAAGTGCTTCTTGAGACCCTTCACGCGTAGAATCAAGTCGCTCACTATATTGAGACTTTAACTTACGAACTTCATCTACATGTTGCTGATGAACTCTTTGCATTTCTTTACGATGCCTTTTCTCTGCATCGGTATAGCGCTTTTTATATTCTTTTTCACGGTTACTGACCAATGAACTATCGCTACCAGAACTACCTACACTAGACATCCATCTCCTCCCTGAGACGATTTCTCTAGAAATGACACTCAATGCCCTCCAGAGACTAAACTCTTTACTCTATAATATAGTATCACAGGCATAATATTGAGACTCCCAAAGAGACTTTTTATTACTAAGGCTTAGACAAAAACCAGACCTTGGGATAGTGAGATTTTGCTTGGTTTTTTACTGCTCTAGACTAAGAGCAGAGTAATTATTTCGAAGAGTATCAAGGTTCTTCCTTGTTTTGCTGTCAATATTGGACAGAAAGTCTTCGTTTAAAAAGATTTCTTCCAACATCCAAGCCACACTGGAAAGTTCTTCTGGAGTGGCTTTGGCTCCTTCATCAGAATAGTGGGTAGCATGTTTTCTTAGAAATCGATGATTCATTTGATAAAGTAAGTCTTGAGCAGCCCACAAATAAGAGTCCCCACCCCAAATAGAGTGCGTTTGTAGAATTGAAACCAACATTAATGCTGAGGATAAGATATTAGCTGGGCCTTTATTGTTTGTTTGAATATCAAAGCTCGAAGCGATGGAAAAATCCTCGTTTAGCATTTTTGACAATACAAAATTGGTGAGTGCAACACTTAATTTCCTAAGTAAATCGAGGTTTTTCTGAAGTTCATCTAATTGTGTAGATCCGGTGGCTTTCGATATAACTAGATTAGCATTCGATCTGCTCTCGAATAATCGTTCAGAAATTCTGATAAACTTCACAACCGCAATATTTAACTTAGCCATGGACTGCAAATCTACAGTATTCGAGACACCGGCTAATGCATCAACAATCGCAACTGTATTAATCTTCGAACTATTCTCTTCCGTTGCCCCGGAACTTAAGTCAACTTCCTTGAAGTCCTTATCGAAGGCTCTAATACCCATTTTTTTAAGGTTATTAAATTGAAGGCTAGCCATTGCAAGGCCTAGCTCGACGACTGAAGTTTTTGGGAAAAACTCTATACCCTGATATTCGTTTACAAATAGAGAATCGTCAAAAGGACCCGTTCGCCAATCCGCTGTAGTTTCTAAGAAATTGGCTGCAGCAAAAATACTCTCACTCACCGACCGCGCACTAACCCTTGAAGACAAGCTAGATGGATCCGTATCTATTTCAAATGCATTCTTCAAATAAAATTGCTCTGGGACCCCAAAGTATCTCGGCTCCAAATTATAGGTATAGATATCTAAAAACTCATTTGGGTTATCAAAAATTGGTAATGCCAAAGACGGTAGGGAACTCCCAAAAAAGTTCTTCACGCCTATCGTTGCGACCGCTTTATTTAACATCTGGAAACCGCGACGGTTCCTATAAACATTTCTGGCAGCTAAAGGTTGCCACTGAGACAAACTTAAGGCACTAAGGCTTACAGCATGGGTAGTTCCGCTACTCTCTATTAGGCTATCTTCTTGAGCTTGCGAATTAATATTATTTTTACCATAGTAGAATTTTGAACTCTCCATGGCTGGAGTTTTAGTCTTATCGCCCAATATCAGACCCACAATATCTTTAGAGGCAAGATCTTTCATCCCACCATAAAAATCGTCTGTTAGTGCCTCTTTTTGCCCAGCTAAGCCGGCGTATATTTGTCTTTCAATGACCGAATCAAAGCCATCTAATTGCCTCATCAATGTCCCAGAAAGTTTCCTGGAAATTACCTTGTTCACTGCCGCTGAAATGAATTGATTATAGCCCTCACCTTCAAAGTCTTCGACGAAACCAAGCATCTCATTACTCAAATACTTTGAAAGAGATCTATCAAAATAATCAGTCCAATTTTCGTCCACAATGGGCTGCTCCGGTGTGGACCTCGAAAGCCAATCTAAATCCTCTTCGTCCATCAAAGCTAAAGTAAAAACAAAACCAGCTTGTCCTTCGAAAACACTACTCAATTCAGTAACTTTGAACCAAAAAGCATCCCAGCCTTCAGCAGGTACCAAGCCCATACGCTCTACCGATTTTTCCAGTTCTACCCGCTCTTCCTCAGCCTCCTCAAAGGTCCAAGAATCAATTTTTGTGGAGAGACCCATAAAGAAATCACTAACTGCGACAAAATTGCTTGATGCACTGAACTTTTTGAATTTTTCTTCTTTGGTTAAAAGCTGTCCAGAAAGATATCTCCAAATTTCCACAAGAAGTGAACGACCCAGAGAATGTCTGACCTCTGGTCTTTTATCTTTCATCGCAATAAAATAATCATTCACCCTACGTGGAAACTTTAACTCTTCAGCAATTTTCTCAAAAACTGAACTTGGAAAAATATTTACTGCCTTCAACTCACTAATGACCTTATCAATGGAATCTAAATTATCCTGCACTCCTCGATCTACTTGAACAGCAGAAAATTCCTGCTTGGCCAAAAACATCAGATCATCCAGCTCACTAATTTTTTCACTTACCCCACTAACTACGGCAGGATCTACCTCTAAGGTTTTTAGCTTCTCAGGAAGCTCTCTTAATTGCTGATCCAAAGAAAGAACTACATCAATGGGTTGGACCTCATCCAGATCTCTTGCTCTCAGCTCCGAAAACCCAATTTTAATTTTAGAAAAAGCCGTATTTACATTCGCATTGATATCGCTAAAGCGATCTCCATACATTTGAAACAAATCAGCACCATAAAGTCCTAAAGCCGCCTCAAGATAAGGACTTTCAATGGCTTCTACAGTAGTAAAGTTAGATTCGTTAATATAAAAATTAGATAGAGCCCTATGGGCAACGCTATTGTAGTTGTTTGTTTTTTTATAGGAATCAAGCTTCACTAGCTCCAAAGCGACTTTTTCAGCTAATTCGTCGCCCTCAGGAAACTGTTTTATGAATTCTATCACTTCTTTGAGACTTAGCTTTCCCGTTTTGTATTCTACAGTAATCTTATCTAAAACTATTGATAGCTTACTGAATTTTTCAAATTCAGACTCCGATAAACTATAGTAATTTGAAAGTTTACAACTTTCTAACTCTATCAAGTACCGGTTATAATTATAGGCTCGACTTGTAGAAACCGCCCTGACAAGATCATCTCGACAGGACTTATCTTTTGAACTTACAAGCTTAACTGCCTTTATTTTTTCAATTTGGTATTTCTTTAAAATGTTTGAATAGTCTAATCGATCAATCTGAAATTGTACTTTTTGAAAATTGGCTTGAGAGGCGGAGAAAAGCATCTGAATACTATTAAAAAAAGAATATGAATCTAAACGAATGTCACCCAACCAAAACTCTTCTAGGGCCGGTAACTTGCCTTCGACCACTTCAAAATCAATATCTTTTGTTTTGGGACCAAACTCATAGTATTTTTCACGATCCCCAAAATCTTTATAATTTTCAGCGGGAGCACAAGCCAGAACTAAAAAGATAAGGATGAAAGCATTGAAATGAATCAAAATACCACCCCTAAGTTTATCTCATGTATAGATTGTCTTTCGACATTTTTTCCCGCAACAGTGTCAGAATAAGAGTAGCTAACCAACAAAGGAATAGGAAATTTCTTAGCCGTGAATTGATTTAAAGTATGATAAGAGGTTGATAGCTGTACTTGCAGCTGTTCCATGTCAGTATTACGACTTAATAAATTGTAGTTGTAATTTCTGTTACCAGAATAATAGTCTTTTTGTTTCCATTCCTTCACTATACCAATCGATGCTCCCCAAGAGTCAGAAATACTTTTCTGGACGTTAAACTCATATTTAACGCTATCACCAATTTTCCTATCAAGATTCTCCTCTCTATCACTGGATGGAAAAAGATCCATATCAGATCGAGGTACTCTTTTGATGGATTTATCAGACAAATTATATTTTACGGATAGATTATTGTGAAACTTAAAACTTCCAAAATTATATTGAGTAACCAAAGCAGTATCCAAAAAAGTTCTGTTGAAAATGGGTAAGTCTAATAGATTTGAAGGATCGTCAGCGGGCCCAGTAGGTAGATTCAAATGATTCCTTAACATCAATCTCCAACTGGGTGACTTGTAAACAAGATAGCGGTTTATCACGAGTATATCGCCTAGATACTTTTGTGAAACTGAGTCTAAGCCCTGGTAGTCATTATCTTTTAAAAATTTATCTATACTAGCGCGCAAGTCTGAAACATTTTGTAAACGAGAATAGGCCTCTTGCAGTCTTTGACTAAAAGAATACAAATCACCCCTGTGGTCCTGGTAGTTACCAGGGAGAGAATTAAATATTTCATTTATATTGTTTGCGCCTACATGCTCAACCTTAACCGCTGCTTCCAAATTGATTTGTGGTACTGCCAGACCAATAGTCCAACGATCTGTAACTCCATAACCAATTATGGGGGCTGTAAACTGAATTTCTGGCTCAGCCTCTACAATCACATCACCCAAATAAACCTGGCTACCGATATTATATTGAGGAAAGGAACTATCCATTGTTTCTACAAACTGTTTGAATTGAGGTTCAATTTTTTGAATGAAGTTTGCATCCACTCTTTGACTGACTCTGTATTGAAGGGAGCTTAATTGATAATTGGAAGAATATTTATTTTCAACCTCAGTTACCCAACCACTCTTTACGAGTACCCCCCTGACTCCCTTCGGTAGCAGGCTAACATCTTCTATAGAAAAAGCAGATCCCGCGGTAAAAAGCACCGCAAAGATACAAAGTATTCTGAACAAATCATCTCCCCTGGTTTGCCAAGAATTTCAGAGATTTTAATAGTTTAGGCTAGGACGAACAACTTAATACTTTCACTCTTAGAAATCAGATCAATCTGGCTGCATTTAGCCTTTGTTAAGGAGGAATTTTTACTACTTTTGGTAATATTTACTAGGCTCGAGGGAGGGAGTTGGTTGATAGATTTTGTTGGTTTTTGAGAATAGAGGGGGGGGAGGTTTATTAAGAGATCGTCTTTTAGAATTGCAAATTCCCTTTGCTCTTCCGATCGCTCAAGCCCATCCCTGGGGCGCTCTGTTTTGGGCTATCCTGCCCAAAAAAGCCGGAAGAGCAAAGGGAATTTGCAATTCTAAAAGACTCTTTCTTGGTTTGAGTTTTTTGGGGAAAGAAAGAAAGAAAGAAAGAAAGAAAGAATGAGAGAGTGGGGAAGGTCGGAGATACTTTAGGAAGTAGGATAGAAATGAATGAGAGAATCTTGATGGAAATATGGAATTTATAAGATGGATTAGACTTAGCGAATATAATACGATTAGCTTATACGGATTAGCTACATAAGTTTTATGAGCTATTTTTTTTTAATTATTACAAATGAGTGCAAGGATTTTGTTCGGATGAGTACCCCTATCCTTTATTTGTGGGAGCTCCAAATTAAGTTTAAATCATTCTGGTGATACTTTGAGTTGAGATAACCAGCCTTTTGCATAATCTTTAATTTAAAGTATTCCATATCTCGATAGCCGTAAGCCTGCCATTTCAA
>JBGCGH010000003.1:0-166240 GCA_045110695.1 Bdellovibrionales bacterium
CCATATCTCTGGCGACACCTGCGCCTTGTTCGTAGACGAGCTGTCCACCTAAATGGGCCGTCCACCCAAGATAGGCTACTCCAACGCTCAATACCAACGCCAATAGGATTGATCGAAGCCTGGGAACTATTTTAGCCTTTAAGTCCGGGTACTGAAGAATGGAGTGAACTAATATGGCAATGATTAGGGCGACTAAGCTGTATTCGGCGTAGGATTCGTGCTCATAAGCTTTTGAGATACTGCATAGATTTTTCTTGGTAATTTCGAAAGCCATATCGCCAAGAAAAATGGATAAGAGCAAGAAGGGAGCGCCTACATAAAGTAGAAAGCTAACTAAACCATTCAAGTAGTTTCTTTTTGGTGAATCGGTCTTGAAAAACAAAAGAACAAGGGAAACGCCCCAAGCTAGAAAATACATGGCGATGGGGAAATGAGATACTATGGGGTGAAAGAGTTCTTCTCGCAAAAGCATATCAATTAAAAAGCAGTGTAATAAAGAGCTGTGCCAATCACAAATTCGTCTTCTGCAATTTCCGCGAGGCTTCTCTGGTCGTAAGTGGTTCCAAGTTTGGTTTCGGCATAAAACTCAACTAGTGCTTTTCTACTGAAGAAATAAAATAAACCAGAGTGCAGGGTCAGGATTTCTTCATCAATTCCAGCCGTAGGCACATTGCTCAAATCTAGCCCCCTGCCATTGGGTTTAGGTTTAGCTAATGCAAAGAACTTATAATTTGGACCTTCACCTGTTCTAATTTTATGCTGGTACTTTAATTGGTTGTACATCATCCATCTTCTACCTAAAAAATTGCTAAAACTTAGATAAACCCGATCCTCCGCTTTCAAGGCAAAAGAGTTCTCAGAGTTTTTATCATAAAAATGCCTTCTTAGTTTTAATTGGGAGGAATACTTTCGCCCCCATTTTTTTTGAAAAATCAATTGTGGGATAATAGCTCCGTTATATAGATAGTCACTTTTCAATTCTTGATCGATCAACTCATACCTTTTTAACTCCGCTTCTAAGTAGATTCCATTTTTTTTCTCCGTGAGAATATTTTTTCTACGATACATAAATTCACCAAAAAAGAGTTCAAATCTGTTGGTTTGATTGGATTCAGTAATGAATCTAGTAGACAGAAAGTACCTGATCTCATCATTTGGGCTGAGTTTGTGGAGGAGAGATGTATCAGCTTTAGTGAATGTGCCATCCAATTTTTTGGAAACAATATTCTTAGTAAGCTCGGTTGCCAAAAGAAACTCTAGATCAAAGTTCTCCCATCCATCTACCTTAGCTGTATTTTCAGAGATTCTAGCTGCTTCTGTTTGGTTTTGAGCAAATAAACCGGTCGACACTGTGGATAACACTAAAAAAATGATTTTCTTCACGGAACCCCTCCCTTAATATAACCGCAAGAAAATAACAATTTGTACAAGGAATGTATAGGTAAACCCATGAAAAATAAGTTTAAATTCACTATTCCATTAGCGATCGCATTAACACTTTTGGCTGTAATCTATCAAAGAGGGACTGGTCCAACCTATCCTAAAAAAGAGAAAATTGGCTTAGAGAAAAACGTAAAAATTAAGCTACCGAGATCTCATGGCGGCGAAACCGACGCTTTGGTTGAGCTCCCTAGGCTTTATCCAAATATGACTGCAAGTTTAGTTTATAAAAGGTACCCAACAAAAGATGATTGGCATGAAAAGAAGTTTGTCTCCTCTGGAACCTTGTTAACTGCAAAATTACCCAACCAACCTCCCGCGGGCAAACTGAAGTATTTTATTAAGATTAACTACGGATCCGGAGAGCAGCTGTTAGGAAGCGAATCTGAACCAGTGATGATACGTTTCAAAGGTGATGTTCCGACAACGGTATTAGCTCCTCATGTGTTTTTTATGTTTCTTTCTATGTTCCTGAGTGCACTCGCCTTCTTTGAGGCTCTAATGAAGACAGATAGCTATGTGAGAGTAGGACAGATGACTTTTGGCTGTTTGGTAGTGGGTGGTCTGATTTTAGGGCCTGTTGTCCAAAAATATGCATTCGGAGTGTATTGGGCGGGATTCCCATTTGATGCTGACCTAACAGATAACAAACTTCTTGTAGGTGTACTTGCCTGGCTTTTTGCCGTGCTTATGACTTGGAAGGCAAAGCGAGTATGGCCGGTAGTAATTGCAGCGACAGTATTGTTTGGTGTTTATTCTATTCCTCATTCTATGCAAGGTAGTGAGTATGACTATGAGAAGGGCAAAGTAATAACAGATGTAGATTAATTTGAATAAATATTACTCTGCGGTGGTTTGGAGATTGCACATTTAGTCTTTTAAAGAGAGGAAGATAGGGTGCGATTTCTACTAGTTTTATTTGTATATTTATTTAGCTCCATTACAGCGCTTGCTCAGGAAAAACCAAGTATTTTCGATGAGTTGAGAAGCATGGATAGAGTTCGTATTTTTGTCACAGACTCTGTAAATTTTGGACACCAAAGCTCCGCTATTCGATTGATGAATCAGGTGGTTGCGGCTGGGTTCCAAGGTACTATCGAGCTCCTATACCAATCGAACTCCACTAGAAATAAAATCAATACGATGCTTCCTGAGCTGATCTCTAAAGCCAGTTTTGCTCTGACTCCATCTGTAAACCTAGAACTTTTCAAAGTAGATCTAGATTTCAACCAACCCCAAAAAAATAAAGCGGCTCTAGAGTCAAAGGGTCTAAAGTTCCTGAGTTACTCTCTGGTTTCAGGACATGATGGACGCCTAGTAGGTCTATTCTTGAACTCAAAATATACTAGGGTAACACAGCCATTAAATTATGGTGAGCCAAAGGCAAATGGTGGCGGCTTTCATCAGTCTTCTATTCCAGGAGAACGTAGGGCTTTATTCGAATTTTCCCGGGAGGGCCAACTACTTAGTAGGAGCGGTATTGAACAAAAACTTTCTGGACGATACGATATTAGTGTTTTGGATCGGCAAGGACTATTAAGTTACTTAAATTGGATCAATCGAGGGTCCGAATATCAATCGACTAAAATTACCTATTTTTCCCAGCTGATGACCGCGCTTCAATCGGTAGATTATACTATGAGTTATGGTTGGCATGTAAAGCATTCTGATGCAAGTTTCAACCGATGGGCCAGGCAAACTTGGCAAGCTCATTATGAACTTGAAAACCAAAGACCACTTGTGATTATTCGTGTGGGTAATCAAGCCAACCAAGGTGGTATATCAACAGCCACTTATCTAGATAAAGAAAACTGGAAGCCAGAAAATATACGTAAGGCAAAGTCCCAGCTATTTGCACAATCGATGATTATGGCTGGTGGGGTTGGTATCCCCAAAAAGAATGAATTAGTTTATCAAAATGGATCATTGTTAGATGGTGAAGAGTTAAAGCTATGGAGTAAATATAAAATAGTAGTTCTCGATCTTCCCAATCTACCGATGAAGATGATGGATTTCTTAATGGCTAATTCTAATTATACACCGATCGTGGAAGGGAAAAACTCTCTAGAGCTTCTTTTTTCTCAAGGGCGTCGAGTCTTAAGTATGTCCGAAGTTAGTTATGATAGTGAGCTTCATAGAAAACAGGCAGGGTTAAGCTCAGCCTCTGAGAAGTGGAGAAGCTATCGGGAAGCACAAAAAGTGTTGTTTGATAGGTATTCTCAGGATTCAAGGCCGCTTTTAAAATTCATTTTAGATGACTATCATAAAATTAGTTTAAAGATAGAGACTGAACAAAGCGATATACGAGATAGGCCAACCCCTACAGAATGTGCATCAAAATATTGAGGAGTCTGTTTTTTCAAAAGCCATTTTACCAATTTGGAGTGGAAAGAAGTTTACCTATTAGCGTGAAATGCCATGAAGGTTCTAGAGCTACCTTCTTTTTTGAATTCCCAGTTTATATGTTATCAAAGGCAAAAAAAAATCGGAGCACATGGCTACGATTTTTTTAAGAATTGGCTCAGGTGGAGGGATTCGAACCCCCGACCAATTGATTAACAGTCAACTGCTCTACCGGCTGAGCTACACCTGAACGATAAGACTTGAATTTAATCATATGCCGCCCTGCTGTCAAATTGATTCTTATTGAGCGGGCTTGGATTCTATATTTTGTCGTAATATGTTCAAGGCATCGAGGAATTTCACAGCCTGATATATATTGCCGTTCCATTGAAAATATCCAGCATTGGATAAACCCAGGCTTAACTCTTGGTCATTTTTAAATTGAAACCGAACCTGCTGATCAAAAATCGGGACCTCTTTAAGGGCTTCAACGGGCTGAACTACTGTGCTGCAGTTGCTGGTAAGCCAGGTTTTGGTCGAACTTTTTAATTTTTTGCTGGTTTTTGAGGACACTAGATTTAGCTGTAGTTTTTGTTGATCATTTTGAGAAAGAAACTCCACTATTTCCAACTCTCCTGAGCACCATTGCCAGTCCACCGAGTTTAAATACCTATTTTGATCCGGATTCAAAATATGCCCTACTGAGCTGTTTTCGAGATTGGTGGTGTTTAGGAAGTAAATCATATAGCTAATAAAGATAAACGCAGCACTTAAAAGACCGATTCTAACTATAGGCATCACACTCTCCGTAGGTTTATTTAGATCTGAGCACTTTAATTGGCTCAATACTTCTAGATTAGTTTGCATTGATACTGTAACTATTTCAAAATAATTCCTCCTCCACGGACGGGGGTCTGATAATTAACCGAATCGTTAATCCAGCTAGTCCATAATTTACCGGGGGGGAATTTCAATGGGTCTGAAGACACTTATAAATATCGCAGTAGCACTTTTTACTTTTCCTATCTTTGCAGGAACTCTTTTCATATCTGATGTAGATGATACTTTAAAAAATTCAAAGGTTCGAAACCCAATTAAGATAATTGAACAAGCTTTTAAAACTGGAAAGCGTGTAATGGTTCCTGGTATGAACCTAGCCTTTCAAGAGATGGTTCGTGCAGACGATGCACAGGGAATATACTATGTTTCCAAGATTCCATCATTTCTGTCTTATCTTCATGTGGCTTTCTTAACAAAAAATGATTTTCCCGGCGGATATCTAGTGACGAGAAAACTAGAAAGAGATTTTAAATACCAAAATATTGGAAGAATCATTGTTAAGGAAGCACCCACTAGAGTAGTTTTAATTGGCGACAATGGCGAGGCTGATGCAAAGGTATACCTAAGATTGAAGAGAGCTTTCAAAGGGGAGAATATCGAGTTCAAAATTTTTATTCGTAAAGCTTACCCAGATAATATTAAATACACGAACCAAATCCAGTATTTTAAGAACGGAAGAGGTCTATTAAAGCTTTTGTCGAAAAACGGCATCATACGATAAACTTATAACATTAATAATCTTTATATATTTTATTAATAACTAAAAATTTACTATTTTCACCTTAGAAATAAGCAGAAATGATTGCTTAAGCTTTTCCGGGGGGAAATATGAAACGAATTTGGCCATTAGCAATTTTACTTTTTAGTAGCTTGGTTCAAGCCAATACCAATCTTTGCGAAGAACAGTTTGGTGGGTATCCGCTTACTCCCTTTGATAGCTTAACAGCACCACAAGAGGTTGTCGAAAAAGCTGTAGCAGATATAAATTCTCTTTCCGAGGCCGAATGGGCTCAATTGCCAATCATAAAAGACTTCGATCAAAAATATTGCCTGGGAGCGTTTAGTACCCAAGAGCTAAAAAGTTATGGTGGTAAGGTTTTGGTCCAAATTGTTTCTGAGCAAGATGATTGCGATGGTGGGAACTCTTATGGAATTGTAATTGATAAGGTAAATCTAAAAGTTATTGCGGCAATCCAAGATAGTGACTATTACTGTGAGCTTTAGGCCTTAGAATCTACTTTCCTTATACGAATTTAGAAAAAGACTCCAAATTGGGGTCTTTTTTTATTGAGCTAGCATGAGCTTAGCGTTATCCGTCTTAAAAATAGACGAGTGGGATTGGTTTTGTATAATTCAACAACATGACCAAGGGGGGAAAATGTTAAAAGGAATACTCTTATGTTTATTCACTTTAGTGAGTCTTAATATTGCTGCGGAAACACAGAACTTGTCTTTTGAGGATAGAGTAGAAAATGCGGTAGAATCCTATTACCGAATCCAAGAATTTAAATCTAATATTAGTGTGAGCATCAATCACCCGGATCCAACATGCAGAAGACGTCCGAGTCTTAAAAATTGTTCCAGAGAAGTTTGCCGGCGCTTAGGAGCTTTTAGCTGTGATGATTCTAATGAAATAGCTAAGGTCAATAGAATGTGTAGAGGTGTTCATGGGGAGTGTGTGGCATCTAGTTGCGATAGGCTTGGGCGCTTTAACTGCGACGATTTCAGTGAAGTTGAGAAAGTTGCAAATTCTTGTAGGGGTATTTTTGACTATGACTGTGTATCTTTTAGCTGCAATAAGCTTGGGAACTTTGGCTGTGACGATTTAAGTGAGATCCAGGCCGTTGGAGCACTTTGTAAGGGCAATGTAGAAGCGGACTGTATGCGCTTTTCCTGTGAACAGCTAGGTCGCTTTGGTTGTGATGACATTGGTGAGCTAAGACAGGTAGCAGACTCTTGTGCTGGTAGAGAAAAGTAAAATAGTACAACCTGTTAAAGTACAAAGGATGGGCTTTAGGTTCATCCTTTTTTACTATTATCCATTACTTTAGCAACTAACAATAGATCAGTTTCCAAATCATTCATTTATAATTATGGAAGAAATTGGCGCGCCCGGAAGGAGTCGAACCTCCGACCCCCTGATTCGTAGTCAGGTACTCTATCCAGCTGAGCTACGGGCGCGCGATGAAGTGGGAATTTAGGCAATTGTTAAGGCTTTTGCAAGGGGAGATTAAATTTAGTTAAAAATTTCAGAGAATAAGGGTAGTGTTTTAGGGGTATTTTAAAAAATATAAGGCTCTTATATTGAGGTGAGGCAAATATGGATATGTTGGGAATATGGCAAAATAGTTTGTCCGAAGCTGAAGCAACAATTAATGCTTTCATCAATGATTCTAGTAATTTAGATAAATGTGTGAAGTTCACAGATTTACTCGTTTCAACCTATGAGTCTAATGGAAACGCCTTTATATGCGGAAACGGAGGCTCTCATTGTGATTCTATGCATTTTGCTGAAGAGTGGACGGGAAGATTTCGCAAAGAGCGAAAGCCGATGGGCGCTCTGGCTTTAGGTGATCCCAGTCACGTAACATGCGTGTCTAATGATTATGGTTTTGAGCATATCTTTTCAAGGCAGTTGGAGGGCTTAGGACGATCTGGAGATCTGTTTATCGGTCTGTCCACCTCTGGTAATTCACAGAACGTTATAAATGCCGTTGAATCAGCCCAAAAAATTGGTATGAAAACTATTGGTCTTTTAGGAAAGGGCGGCGGTAAATTGAAAGAACTAGTGGATCTGCCTATAGTAGTACCAGCAGAGAGCTCAGATCGAATCCAGGAAGTACATATCAAGTTGATACACACCGTCATAGAGAGTGTAGAAAGAAAGTTATTCCCAGAGAATTATTAGTAGCTACTTGCCGGGACGCGAAAGCTATGGCAATAATATCCTTTCATCCGATTGCGGAGAGATGGGTGAGTGGCTTAAACCAGCTGTTTGCTAAACAGTCGTACGCTTAACGGTGTACCGCGAGTTCGAATCTCGCTCTCTCCGCCATTTCCCACCCCAGCAAATTAATATATATCTACTCCGAAAATTCTCTCGCAAGCACTGAGGAGAGCGATATTCGAACAAAAGAGTTCGAAAAAAATAGCACGAAGCTATTTTTTCGCAAGACGAGGCGAAGCCGAGCGCGCCCGAAGGGCAAGGGCAGGAGCCCGCAGCAATCTCGCCCTTGCAACACCCAACCCTTCAATAAAGAACCCATTTTCAATTAACACTAGTTTGTAAATATAGACTTATCAAACACCTCTACTATTTAGGGGTGAAATCCCTAGAAAAGTAATCCATCTGCCATTGTTTGGTGACTAATGCCTGTTTGCTTCCAGGCTCTGACCATTTTGGATAGACCCTAAAGCCCCTCTTTCCAGCAATCATATTATCTTCATCAACTAAAATATTATTAGTAATTAAAGTATCTTTGCTAAAAGAAAAAAATCCTTTATTGGAATCATCTAGACATAAAATTAATAGTACATCAAATTTTTCTGATACACTGTAGGGCTCTGTAGTTCCTTGTTTATTTCGATTCCAGAAAGTTACGAAAAGACCATTCTTTTTAGGAGTCACCTTGGCGAGTCTAAATATATATTTGGTATTGGCAATGCTGAACTCGCAGCCCTTATAGTCGATGGCTCCGTTGTGGGTTTGAAAGTTTAATATTTTATTTTCTTCGATGTTTAGTATTTCAGATAGATCGGAAAATGAGAGAGGCATTGCCTAAGTTAAATTAACTATTTAAGCTTGTAAATCAAAAAGATCCCGTTGGGTAAGCTGTATTTTTACAATTTCATATTCCATACTTGTTTGAAGAATTAGAATTGAATCTTAAAAACTATAGCCCATTCCAATGAGAAAACTACCAGGATATAAGGTAAGCCCCATGAGCCCAGTGAACCTAATGCTTGCTTTAAAGTACAGTGTTCCCTCAGCACTGGAGTTTAAATATAGTTTACTATCAAGTGCCCAAAAATCAGACGTGTAGTAGTTGAAATCATCTCTATTGTTGATATCAATGGAATAAGTTCCGTATTCAGAATCAAAAAGAAAACCGTATATCAAAGTGAAGAAACCTTCGGAATCCTCATTGTTAAAATGAAGGGGATTGTAAGGGTCGTCGTCCCAGGTTTGTTTCGTCCATCGATGATAATATCCTAGAGTTAAATAATAAGAGCTTTGTTCTAATATGTTGTATTCTATTCCGAGGCTTTCTCGACCGGTATTCAACCAATACCAATTATCGTGGAGAAACTTAAAACTGATGGAGCTAGATTGGCCAACAAGCCAGTCATAGCGGACATAGAAACTCTCGCTCGAAGATGATTCTAGTTCCTCAGATTTCTGAAATCCAAAGCTCCAGATGGCACTTTCTTTAAACCAACCTACGTGAAAAGAAAAATCATGATACAGGCTTCTCCATTGATTGTCGGTGCGATCGATACCAAGATCTATAAAATAGTCCGTTGTGCCGAGAATAAATTTACTCTCTAATGCCTCAGGGGCAAACCCATGAGTTTTTAAAGATACTAAAGTTAAAAAACTAATAGTTAATTTTTTGAACATTTAGATTCGTCCCACTGATTGTAACTCTCACGTAGTGTTGGCTACTGCCAAGATCAGGAATTTTATTTGTCCCGCCGGTGACTATATAGCGAACGCCACCAATGGTTCTGTCTAAATAACCGTGCATATGACCACCTATCACGAGGTCTACGTTTGTCCGGAAGGCAATATCTTTTAACATAGCAGATTCTTCGTCGGAGCTGAGTCTCCATAAGCTTTGGTGTTTTCCAGTGTAGGGACTGAAGTGAGTAACGATGACTTTATGCTCACTACTATTAGATTCTAAAGTCTCTTCCAGCCAAGCTAATTGACCGGCACCAATTAACCCATTCGCTGTATCAATAACCGCAAAAAAAACATTATCGGCTTGGAAGGAGTAGGTGCTTCTTCCTATTTTATTTTTAAAGTTATCCCATCCATTAAAATATATGTCGTGATTTCCGATGGCCGTTCTAAATTCAAAAGATTCCGCAGCGAAAGTATTTACTAACTCGTCGTAGGAGCTGGCTTTACCTGAATCTGTTATATCTCCATTTAAAATGGCAAATTGGTCGCCACCAGATTTAGAGGACTGGATTGCCTCTAGGAGAGAGTTCCCCACGGGAGTACCCATATGGACATCGCCAAAAATAGCGAAGCTAAAGTTATTAGTTCCTGTTGGATCAATATCGGCTACCGAGTTTAAGCTTCCATCTAAGCTTTTATTGAATCGTTTGCTTGTGAGTTGGAAATCAGGCTTATAGCATCCCGTAAAAAAAGATAGCGTTAAGGCTGTTACTAGTGAGAAGCGTCTGTATCTGTTTTTTCTCATATAAAACTTTACGTCTAAATAGGTAAAAAGGCTTTTGAAAAAAGGCTTTTCTCGCCCTTTGGCCCGTCAATGTTTAGCGGGTTAAGTTTAGATGGGGAATATTAGCCAAGGGCAATTTCTTATGGTGCATTAAGCGGATGATTTAATTAGACGCTCTTAAAAATTTCTTTTTAATTCACTGAGCGCGGGCATTGTTTGAGGCCTGGTATATTGTTAAATATTGCAGACCATTGCTGGAGTTGATCTTTAAATAAAGAAAATAGGGAGTTCGGTCTTCGAACTGAATCCTTGCCCTGAAAAAAAGATGAGCCAAGAGTATTTCTATATTTCATATTCTTAAATTGATCACAATCTTATGGCATTCGTGCGAAAAATTTCAGATGTATTCCATTCGATCGGCAGTTCCTCGAATTCCTATTGCAAGTTTCTAAAATAAGCATAAAACCCTATATTTAGTGTTGTGCAAAAATACTCATCACTAGATATAGGGTTTTGACACCAGACCCCGGATTTTTTTTTAAAGGCTATGTGGATAAATAAAAGCCCGGTAATGCGGGTAGTTTCGGGTACTTAGGTCACTGCACAATTTTTTTCCACTAGCTTACCCACAAAGGCTAGCTGAAATTTTCTTGCAAGTTTTTGAGGGAAATCTCATCCTGACTTCAGAACAAGTCGGAGACTGAGTTTAGTTATTACACGCTGAAATATAGCACCACTGGAAGGAGACGAGAGAGATGCAACAAGAACCAATCCTCACGCCAAACAATAAAAGGTTCGTACTGTTCCCAATCAAACACGATGATGTATGGGAAATGTATAAAAAAGCCGAAGCAAGTTTTTGGACAGCCGAAGAAATTGATTTGAATCAAGATCTTATCGACTGGGTAAAGTTAAATAACGATGAACAACATTTTATTAAGCATGTACTAGCATTTTTTGCAGCATCTGATGGAATCGTAAACGAGAATCTTTGTCTTAACTTCTCTAATGAAGTGCAGATACCAGAGGCGCGTTGTTTTTATGGTTTTCAAATAGCCATTGAGAATATTCATGCAGAAACATATAGCCTTCTTATCGATACTTATATCAAAGACTCAAAAGAGAGAGACTATCTTTTTAACGCCATGGAAACCGTGCCTGCGGTTACTAAAAAGGCGGAGTGGGCTCTTCGTTGGATTGAGAACTCTTCTTCTTTTGCTGAGCGATTGGTCGCTTTTGCAGCAGTGGAAGGAATCTTCTTCTCAGGTAGTTTTTGTTCTATATTTTGGTTGAAGAAGCGTGGTTTAATGCCAGGGCTTACTTTTTCTAATGAGTTAATTTCTAGGGATGAAGGTCTTCATACTGACTTTGCTTGTTTGCTTTATAATAAGCTAAACAACAAATTATCTGAGTCTACGATTCAGGATATAATTATGGATGCTGTTAAGATTGAGAAAGAGTTCGTTACAGAGGCTCTACCGGTAAACCTTATCGGAATGAATGCAGAGCTCATGGCTCAATACATTGAGTTTGTAGCGGATCGTCTTTTGTTAACTCTAGGTTGTTCAAAAGTTTACAACGCTCAAAATCCATTTGATTGGATGGAGCTAATTTCGTTACAGGGTAAAACCAATTTCTTTGAGAAGAGAGTATCGGAATACCAAAAGGCTGGAGTTATGTCTGACGAGTCAGATCGTTCTTTTAGTCTTGATGCAGATTTCTAAATCTGCATCAGTTATTTTAAAATTTCAACTTGCTAAACCACCAATGGATAATGGGGGAATATAATGTTTATTGTTAAAAGAGATGGCCGCAGAGAGCCGGTTCAGTTTGATAAAATCACAGCCAGAATTTCAAAGCTTTGCTACGGACTTTCTCAGGAATATGTAGATTCCGCTGAAGTAGCTAAGAAGGTGATTGTGGGTGTTTATGATGGAGTAACTACCACCGAGCTAGATACCTTGGCTGCAGAAACCGCTGCCTATATGACTACAGCCCACCCAGATTACGCTATCTTGGCGGCTAGAATCGCAGTTTCTAATCTTCATAAGGTTACTGAGAAAAGCTTCTCTAAAAATGCTAAAGCAATGCATGAGTATGTAAACCCGAAAACGGGAGAACATGCTCCTCTTTTGTCTGATGAAACTTACAAAGTAATTGAGGAAAATGCGGACCGCTTGGACTCAGCTATTATTTACGATAGAGATTATGGTTACGATTACTTCGGATTTAGAACTTTAGAGCGATCTTATCTTTTAAAGATGGAAGGTAAGGTGTCCGAAAGACCTCAACAAATGTTAATGAGAGTTTCTGTGGGAATCCATGGGGCAGATATTGATAGAGTAATTGAGACTTATAACTTATTGAGTGAAAAATGGTTTACCCATGCAACTCCGACTTTATTTAACTCAGGAACCCCTAAGCCACAGTTATCTTCATGCTTTTTGTTAACCATGAAAGACGATAGCATTTCTGGTATATACGACACCTTAAAGCAGTGTGCTGAGATTTCTCAAAGCGCTGGAGGAATTGGGCTAAGTATTCATAATATTCGCGGTACTGGTTCTTATATTAAAGGAACAAACGGAACCTCCAATGGTGTTGTTCCAATGTTAAAAGTATTTAACGATACAGCCAGATATGTGGATCAAGGTGGCGGTAGAAGAAAAGGTTCTTTTGCCATGTACTTGGAAACTTGGCATTCTGACATTTTCGATTTTCTTGATCTTAAAAAGAACCACGGAAAAGAAGAGCAAAGAGCACGGGATCTTTTTTACGCCATGTGGGTTTCCGATCTTTTCATGAAGAGAGTGGAAACAGATGGTCAGTGGACTCTATTTTGCCCTAACGAAGCCCCTGGTCTACCAGAGACCTATGGTGCAGAGTTTGAAGCACTTTATGAAAAGTATGAAGCTGAGGGTAGAGGTAAGAAAACGATTAAAGCCAGGGAGCTTTGGTATAAAATTCTAGAGAGCCAGATAGAAACTGGCACACCGTATATGTTGTATAAAGATGCGGCCAATGGGAAGTCTAATCAAAAGAATCTTGGTACAATAAAATCCTCCAACCTATGTTGTGAGATATTAGAATACACAAGCCCTGATGAAGTTGCGGTTTGTAACCTTGCTTCTATCAACCTAAGTAAGTTTGTGGAGAACGAAACTTTCAATTTTGATAAGTTAAGAGAAATCACTCATGTTGTTACAAAGAATTTAAATAAAATTATTGATATCAACTATTACCCAGTGCCAGAGGCTAAGAAATCTAATATGCGACATCGCCCTATAGGGATCGGTGTTCAGGGACTAGCTGATGCATTTATTCTAATGAGAATGCCTTTTGACTGTGAGGAGGCTCAGCAGCTAAATAAAGATATTTTTGAGACCATCTATTATGCTTCTTTAGAGGCCTCTGCTGCACAAGCCGTAGAAGAAGGCGCTTATGAAACATTTAAAGGAAGTCCGGCTAGTGAAGGTATCCTACAATTTGATATGTGGGGAGTAGAGCCTTCTACGAGATGGGATTGGTCTGCTTTAAAAGCTAAAATTCAGGACACTGGGATTCGTAACTCTTTACTTGTAGCTCCGATGCCTACAGCAAGTACTGCGCAGATTTTAGGTAACAATGAAAGCTTCGAGCCTTACACTTCTAATATTTATACTAGAAGGGTTTTGTCCGGAGAGTTTGCTATCGTTAATAAGCATCTACTCAAAGATCTTGTGGAGCTTGGATTGTGGGACGAGGAAATGAAAAACCAAATCATCGCTGCCAATGGTTCCGTTCAGGCTGTTGATAGAGTACCTCAAGATCTAAAAGATCTATATAGAACGATATGGGAAATTTCTCAGAAAAAGGTAATTGATATGGCCGCAGATCGTGGAGCCTATATTTGCCAAAGTCAGAGTATGAACTTGTACTTAACAAGTCCTAACTTTGCAAAGATGTCCTCTATGCATTTCTATGCTTGGAGCAAAGGTTTAAAAACTGGGATGTACTACTTAAGGTCTCAAGCAGCTGCAGAGGCAATTAAGTTTACAGTAGATCAAGCCCAACTAACTAAGTCGCAAACGGAGCAAAATGAGGCTGATATGCTTTGCTCTATAGAGAGTCCCGAGGACTGTCTGGCATGTGGTAGCTAGGTTTCATTGCTGGGTTGCTTAATAAGAGTGTGTGGAATTACAAAGGGCCGGTCTATACCGGCCTTTTTTGTAAATTAATTTAGAACGCAGCACCCCCCGGCATGGGCGAAACATCAAATCCACCTATACCTCCTCCACCAGATATCGGTATGGTAGCACCAAACACATTCCATTTTAAAATACCATCAGTATCATTTTCTTTCGTAGACAGAAAACCACTGTGGTCACCTGAGCTTCTTTTTGAGAGGCTTATTGCATCTGTACCCATACTGCTGCAGTTACTAATACTCACTGAGTGGGCGGAGCTACCAATACCATTTTGGAATTCTAAATCAGTCCATTCAAGGTCACCAATAGTGGAGTTCGAACATGTATCAATTGTTATGTAGCCTTTGCTAATATTCCAACTATCATATACCTGACCAAATTGGATCTTATCTAAGTTGTTAAGTTCAAAATTAGATTTGAAATTTACATAGGAAAAATTCCCGTAAAGATCTAGGATCCTCAAACCATCGATATTCACTGAGCTTTTATTTGCCGAAGAACCTTCAACAACAATTCCTGTAAAATAACCTCTGAAATCAGAAAGCATTGGCCAAGCACTATCACTAGTCGCTAAACTAGTGCTAGTATTAAAAATCCCACCGCTAGCACTGTTCCCAACCAGAAGCTGTCCCTCAGTAGAAAGATGGATTCCGTCAATCAGACCGATCCCACCGCCATTAATAAGAGTAGGGGTATTCATATATACATAGCAATTCGTGCAAGTAGCTGTTGCCGCCTTGAAATTAACAAGCGACTCAATTGAGTTAGAGTAAACATGTAGTCTTACAGAATCTACACTGATGGTTCCACCGCCAGAGCCGGAGGCAATACCTTTCACTATCCAATCTCTATCTAGGTAGGGTTGATTAGTGGGTGAACTAGGAATAATAATCATATCACTACTATCGGGATACCCGCCCCTGTTGTTGGCACAATTGGACCAATTTGCAGGATTAAAGAAATCCGTGCTAGTAGTACCGTTCCAAGTACAGGTGTGAGCTATATCGTTGTTCCAAACTATTTTATTAAAATTGTCTATTTCAAGAAAGCTACCCCATCCAGGGCCTATGTAGTCGCTAACGGCAAATGTTGGTGCACCAGAGCAAGATGCGTCAGACATCTCAAAATGAACACCTCTTTTAAATGAGTCGTCGCGGTATAGAATGTTTCTAAGTTTTGAAAAGCTTAGTTGAGTCCAAAAATCATCTTCAAGAACTAAATTAGTACAATCATTAAATACAACTGCTCTTGAGTAACCTCCGGGCAAAACAACTCTATCCATCTTTTTTATCGTGGAGTTCTGGAAAATACTAAGACCAGTTCTAATTGGAGAATAAGATCTTGTGCTATCAATAATTAGACCGTCTAAGTTTATACTACTATTTTTTGAATCAGGTCCACGAAGAACTAAGCCGTGAAAGTCTCCGGATGAACCAGCGGTGATTTTAGGTTTCTCAGTATCTAAGGTTCCGCTTGTAGCAATTAAATGACCAGCCTCAGAGCTATCCCCTACATAAAGAATACTATCATCAGCGGCTAATTCCATTACAATTCCAGATTTTAAGTGAAGACTAGAATCTCTAGAAATTTTAGGTCTCTCATTTTCCAATATTAATTTACAGTTGGCGCATGTGGACGAGTCCCCGGAAAAGCTAATATCAGACTGAAAAGCATTTTCGTCGGCTATACTCAAGCTAGAGCCAGAGCTGATAACAATTTCAGAACTGATTCCTGGGTTCTCTTCAAAGCCGGCAATGGCGAAGTTTCCATTAACCAGGGGATTAACTGTTCCTGAGTTAAAGCGAACAGAGTCCGAAGAGCCAGGAGTGTCAGAGGTGCAACCCATCCAATTCTCTTTAGTACCCCAATCAGTGTCAGATTTGCTAATCCATGTACAGCTTTCCGTAAAAGTAAAAGCATCGGAAGTACTAGTTAAAATTTGCCCATCATTATAGGTGGCTTTGATGCAGATATAATTTGTCCCAGAAAATAGACCGTCTGCCACAATTTTTATTTGATTAATAGAAGATTTTTCTTCAATTCCAGTTCTTAAAATGGTTCCCGAACCACAAGCGTCAGAATCGCTACTAGAAACATAAACTTCAATAATGGCATCTGAAAAATGGTCGCTATCGACCCATTGAACCTGTAGTTCCTGTCCCGTATATACGTTGGAGGGTAGTGCGCCAGAGTTTTCTAAGTCTAAAATTTTATCTTTTTGAGGACCGGATATATCGTTGGAGCTATCTGAGCCAACACTTGTTAGCTGATCTGGGTCCAAACAACCGCTTAGAGCCAATATCGTCGCGAATAAAATAGATTTATGGTTCAACCCCATTTACGTACCTCCAACATCTACATCATACTATCGGCCAGTGACGCATCTTGGTTTAGGCTTTTCGACCAATTCTTCAAAAATGTTTCATCTTGATACATTTTTTTCCTTAATTTACCTCATGCATGACATATTCTATAGAGCCCTTAGATGAGGGGTGTTTAAATATTTAAAGCTAATTTTAATACATAACTTTTTAAACTCCAAACTAAGGACTCTTAGCTTGCCGATTGGGTTGAATTTATTTAGATACATAACACAATATGTTAATTGCAATTTACATATTGTAAATCACGAAGTTTAAGTTAGTATTTATCCAATGGAACGACAAACTAGCTTACGACCGCAGGATGTAGTTATTGCAGCTAAGATACACATCGATAATGGGGTTGAAAGTCAAAAGAGTTTGGCGGACCAGTTGTGCTTGAGTCAGGCGGAGATTGTGAAAAGTCTAAAAAGACTTCGCGATTCACGACTGCTCAATGGTGACAACCAGGTAGCTCGTATTCGTTTAAAGAATTTCATCAAGCACGGGCTATCGGTTTGTTTTCCATCCCAAGTGGGCAGGTTGCAGCTTGGTATCGAAATCGGTGGTAGCTTTAAGGGTTTTAAAAAAAACCTTAAGTTAGATCCCAATGAAGATTTCGTATATCAGGATGAAAATGGAGATAGAAAGGGGATGTCTATTCTACCTCTTTATCCAAACCTGAAAGAAGCATTAAAAGAAGATATTCAGCTCCATAAATTAGTGAGTGTGTTGGAGCTTTATAGATTAGGGGAGGTCTCGGAGACCTCTCAATTGGACAAGTTATTGTCTGAGTTTATTTAGGGGGACCATCCTCCAAGCTGGGTACGTGCCGGGTCGAAAGACCCGGTCTTTTTTTAAGAGCGCTAAACTTGAAGGTCTTCAAAGCCCCAGCGTTCTTATGGTTTTTGCAGCCCAATAAATACATGCACCAACCATTAAATGACTGTGAATTTATTAGCTGTGAATTGTGGAAAAAGACGTGCATAACTTTCATCCCAGTCACTTAATCTTAAAGTGGGTGAACTAAGTGTCTGTTAATACTTATAAATATAAGTTCTGCACAGTAAACAATCATCGATATGTTTGTGGATAAAATTTAGGAATTTAGGAAAAAACGAAACTAAGTTGTAAATGAAATATAGTCTTAATACTATTAAAAAATGAAATTAATTCACTAATAGCGCACAGCGAAAGCTGTCGAGTCAGTAGGGCTGAACATGTTTTCGTAATCTGCCTAACTAACACCTAAACTTCGTGCTTAAACACCAAAAATATAGCATTGGCCGGGTTGACATCGACAGGGATGAGTCCATTTTAGCGGGTGTTAGAGACAAATAACTATAAAAACAATAAATATTTGGAGGTTTCAATGAGTGAATTACAAGTACGTCCGTTACACGACAGAATCTTAGTTCGTAGACTACCTGAGGAGACAACTACTGCGGGTGGGATTATTATTCCTGATTCGGCAAAAGAGAAGCCACAGCGTGGTGAGATCGTAGCTGCTGGAAAAGGAAGAATCTTAGAAGACGGTACAGTTTTGCCACTAGAGGTAAAAATTGGAGATAACGTTCTTTTTAGAAAGCACGTCGGCGGAGACTTGAAGCTTGATGGTGATGATTTCATCATGATGCGTGAAGATGATGTTCTAGGAATTTTAAACTAAGAAAAAACAAATCTATTTTAAGGAGATATAATTATGAGCAAAGAATTGCAGTTTTCTGAAAAAGCAAGAGGTTCGATTTTACAGGGTGTAAACGTACTAGCTAATGCGGTAAGAGTTACTTTAGGTCCAAAGGGTCGTAACGTAGTTATCGACAAGGCTTTCGGTGCACCACTTATCACAAAAGACGGTGTTACCGTTGCTAAAGAAATTGAGCTAGAGAACAAGTTTGAGAACATGGGTGCTCAGATGTTGAAGGAAGTAGCTAGTAAGTCAAATGACGACGCTGGAGACGGAACAACTACTGCGACTGTGCTAGCGCAGGCCATATTTAGAGAAGGCGTAAAAATCGTTACAGCTGGTCATAACCCAATGACTACTAAGCGTGGTATCGACAAGGCTGTAGAGGCCGTTACAGCAGAATTAAAGAAAATGTCTAAGCCTGTTAAAAACAAAGAAGAGATTGCACAAGTAGCTACCATTTCTGCTAACAACGACAGAGAGATCGGTAACCAAATTTCTGAAGCTATGGATCGAGTAGGTAAAGAAGGTGTTATCACTGTTGAAGAATCTAAAACAGCAGAGACTCACCTAGACGTAGTGGAGGGAATGCAGTTTGATAGAGGTTATTTATCTCCGTATTTCGTTACAAATTCTGAAAGAATGGAAGCAGTTCTAGAAAACGCTTTTGTTTTAATTCACGACAAAAAAATATCTAGCATGAAAGATATGGTGGGAGTACTTGAGGGCGTAGCCAAGTCTGGAAGACCTCTAGTTATAATCGCTGAAGATGTTGATGGTGAGGCCTTAGCAACACTTGTGGTGAATAAGCTTCGTGGAACTATCCAAGTTGCAGCTGTTAAAGCTCCGGGTTTTGGTGATAGAAGAAAGTCTATGTTAGAAGACATCGCTGTTTTGACTGGTGGTACAGTTATATCAGAAGAAACTGGCATGAAGTTGGAAACAGCTACTTTGGATGATCTTGGTACTGCTAAAAGAGTGGTAATCGATAAAGATAATACTACTGTTGTTGATGGTTCTGGTAAAAAAGCAGATATCGACGCTCGTGTTTCACAGATCAAAGCCCAAATGGAAGAAACTAGCTCTGAGTACGACAAAGAAAAGCTTCAAGAGCGTCTTGCTAAATTAGTTGGTGGTGTTGCAGTAATTCACGTTGGTGCTCCTTCTGAAATTGAAATGAAAGAAAAGAAAGCTCGTGTTGAAGATGCATTAAATGCTACTCGCGCAGCTGTTGAAGAAGGAATCGTAGCTGGTGGTGGATCTGCTCTAGTGAAAGCCGCTAAGGTATTGGACAAACTTGAAGTTGAAGAGACTGAGATTTTTGGTGTGAACATTATTAAGCGCGCCTGTGAAGAGCCTTTACGTCAAATTGCTTCCAATGCAGGTCTGGACGGAGCTATTGTTCTTGATCGTGTAACTGCAAAAGCCGCAAATTCGTGGGGCTTTAATGCCTACTCTGAAGAGTACGAAGATCTGGTAAAAGCTGGTGTTATTGATCCGGTTAAGGTTACTAGATGTGCATTGCAAAATGCTTCATCTGTGTCTAGCTTGATGTTAACAACTGAAACTATGATTGCTGATGCTCCTAAGTCTGAAGAAGCTGCTCCTGCAATGGGGGGCGCTCCAGGAATGGGTGGAATGGGCGGAATGCCAGGAATGATGTAATATTCCAAAATAATACAAATTTAAAAGGCCCACGTTTAAACGCGTGGGCCTTTTTAGTTTGGGAAAGAAATATAAAATTCCAAATATTAATTTTTCTTTAATTCAGTAGCGAGTACTGTGAGCAAGATGAATTGGTTCAAAAAGGGCTTTCAGTCCATGCTTCCTATATTAACTGGTGTTATTCCATTTGGATTAGTGATGGGGACTGTGGCAAGTACCGCCGATTTAAGTTTGTCTCAAACTATGTCTATGAATGTTTTAGTTTTTGCTGGTGCTGCACAATTTGTAGCTGTTGAACTAATGCAAGATCAGGCTCTATTTCTTATAATTGCCTTCACGGGCTGTGTGATCAATCTTCGAATGATTTTATACAGCGCTGGCATCGCTGGTCTATTAAAGGGAAAGCCTTTTTGGGTAAAGCTTCTATCCGCTTATGCTCTAACGGATCAATCCTATTCTGTTTTAGTGGCTAATAAGTATGGTTTATCTGATACGGAAGATACATTGAAATATTACGCAGGTGCTGGTGTATGTATGATTTTAGGTTGGCAGTTGTCTGTGCCACTCGGTTACTACTTTGGTAACTTTGCCCCTCCGGCGCTTTCTTTAGATTTTGCTGTTCCATTAAGTTTTATTGCCTTGGTGTTACCGAGTATGAAGAGTAAAGCGCATATTACTGTAGCCGTTTTCTCATCGATTGTTTCTATCCTTCTCTACAGTCTACCATATGGTTTAGGTCTGGTGATTACTGCTTTAGTGGCTATGGTGCTAGGTGCATTTTTATCGAAAGCGAGACTGAGCTAATGGATCCAGTTTACTTCTACAAAGCGATAATTCCACTAGCAATAGGAACTTATTTGATTCGTTTATCATTCATCGCATTTTCAGACAGAATTCAGTTAAATGAAAGAACTCGGAGGATACTGTCTTTTATACCAGTGGCCGTACTTCCTGCGCTTATTGCTCCGATGGCCTTTTTTCACAAGGGGGGAGTGGATTTGTTTTGGGGTAAGGAAAGATTTGTGGCAATGCTATTGGCCACGATCGTTTGTTTTTATACTAGGAACATGCTCTATACCCTTGTGTCTGGTTTAGCTATCTTGTTTCTGTTCCAAAACTTTTTATAAATTGTATCCCAGGCTAAAAGATTCCCGTCTCGAATGTCTATATGCATGGTTTTGAATGTAATTTAGTATTTAGACCTTTTTGTTTGATATAAAACTTATAATTTTCGTTTAGGATTCATCCCTATTGAAGCCTGTGTCATAAATATACCAGCAATAAATAGGGGGGTATATTTTGAAGGTCTTAGTTTTTAGTGTTTTTATGGTTTTAATTCTTCCTCTGTCGATAAACGCAGAGATTCTGACAAGGGCCGAGCAGAAGGCTTCAGCCGAGTATCTTAATGATATTTGTGGCGATACTTTTTGTGGTGGCGACATAGACTGGACTTCTCCAAAAGTTACATGTAGCAAGAAATACTGTTCTCTGATCATAACAGCAAACTCCTATGAGGCAGATACACCATTTTTTAGTCTAGTTGATTTTGAAGCCGCAGACCCTAAGTTAAAACAAGGTCAGGGTTTCAAATTACTTTATGCGAACCAATTCTCAGATGAGCTTTATGATGACTATGGAAAAACATTGGGCAGTGTAAAAAATGTTGAAGTAGTGTCATGGTGTAGGTTGGAATTAAAGGCTAGCGTGAAAGAACTGAATTCTTACGACAAAATTGAAGCTGTATACGATGCAACTCTGGACTGTGTGGATAAGATTGAATCGGCCATATATAAAATAGGTAAATCGATTTAAGATCAGTACAATTAAGTATTTACCTTTCGATAGCTCAAATTGTATCTCTCATTTTTCACTCTTTTACGTTTTGGAAGCATATGCTTAAAATTCGATTGAAAATTTGGTTTCATTAAAAAGAGTGAATTGTTTGGGAGTTCGATTTTATAACTCGCGTTTTCATTTTTAAATAGAAAGTCTCTAGAGGAACCCAGAGAGTAAGAGGCTACATAGGGACTGTCTCCTAGCTCCTTTTCATTGTCTTTATGCCATCCCATATAGTCCTCACCGTCGCGATATCTATTTATAAGACAGCTATTAGTAGGAAAAGAAAAGTCAGAATCTATTTTTTTGTTTAGCTTGAGAACAAAAGGGGTCCAATCTTTTGCATTCAGAATTTTACCTGAGTATTTGTAGGAGATATCCGAATCACCTTGAAAGATAATTTGCCTCGGCTCTAAAATCATTTTGCCAAACATTTTAATCTCGTTTTGAATGAAGCTTAAATCCTCTAGTTCTCGAACTAGATCTACGAATTCAGAAAAATAGTTTGGATAAAAACTAAAGCTGTCTTCTTCCAATACTTCGGCATTAGCCAACACAAATTTATTCACTAAAATCCCCAAAAAGCTGGCATTGAGCCGAACTGTGCGAAGTGATTCGTTGAATATAAAAGGAAACCACCGGCGATGCCAACAGCTAATTTTTGATCAATTAAAGACGAGATATATATTCTATCTTTATAGGATTCATGTTCTTTGATAAGGAATCTGTATAATTCAAAGGTCTCAAGACTGCTGTCCTTATAGAGATCCGGCTTAATGAGATTTTGAAGCGCTAGCTTGTCCTTAGGACTTTGAACCCATTTCTTATATTCTAGAATTTTTTTAACAAAAGAGATTCTAAGCTCGTTCAATTCTTTGGCTGATTTTGCCAATTGAGCTTCCAGTTTATCTTTTTCTTTTTTTGATAGGTTCTTAGTTTTTGTAGCATCTAATAATTTAATTTGGGCTTTTATCTCTTCGATCCGACTTATATTTTTAGCCAGCGAAGGATCTGTTTTTAAAAAGTTGGGTAAAGGTCTTTCCTCAAATTTAGTACTGAAGCTTAAGTAGGTTAAAACCTTCACGAATAATTCTTTAAACTCTTTAGATTCTAGGTTGATCTGTTCCGCTTTAGATCTAAATGCTGGCTCCAAAGCTTTAAACAGGCCGGGAAACTGAATAGAGAAAGTCTTAAAGGATCTCACAGAATCTTTTTTGGGAAGCGTTTTAAAAAGGTAAGGTTTAGTTACTTGGAGAGTCGGATATACTAGAAGACAAAGTAGAAAGGCTGCTGTCACATTAGGAGTATTTAAGTTTATAGAGGGACTGATGGCCCAGGTTGCTAGAATGGAACTAATTCCTATGCCAATATTTACCGATGACTTAGCTATGAACTCACCACTTGTCCCTAAAAACTTCCCTTCAAAAATTCTTTTTATTCTAGGGCTTTCAATCAAGGCCACACCATGAGTTGTCAGTGTTAGAAATATATCCAACGCAAAGGTGTGGATAAAGGCTGAGTTCCAAAAAGCCTGCATATCTCCTTGGTACAAAAGTTGAACCTTTATTGCTTGTACAGCAGTTAGCCAAATAGCCGATGAGGCAAGAGTGGCAGTGAAGCTCTCGGAGAAAACGTTTTCTGCTTTTTGGGACCACTCCAAATTCTTGCTGGTTTTATTGATGGCTTGGTAATTTACAGAGCAAATTGGGGATGATGCATAGCTAGCCGGGCTAATGAAACAAACTATTAAAACTATACTTACAATCTGGTGCAAGTAATTAGCAGCCTTTTTCAAGGGTGCCTCCTATCTTCTTAACGCGTGCCTGCGAGGGTTCTTATGGTTCCGATAGTTAAATCGTTTCCCGAAGGTAGAGAAGATTAGCTACTTTGGCTAGATGTAGTGAGGGAGCTGAAAAGATTATAAAAAAATGGGACCGACAAGGCCAGTCCCACGGAGTGAGAAACAGTGATTGTATTTGGGCATACCATCACTTTTTAATGAGCCCAGCTTGGGGCTTTAGGCTCAAAAACATTTGGTTTACACCTCAAGAGTCGTTGGAGAGGAACATCTTGAGGTTTACATCCAATAGTAATAAGTGATTCGGAGATCACTACAATTACAACCTGAATGAAACTTTATTATAGTTCATAAAAACTTAAACTCAAGTGGTTTTTCAGTTTATTTAGCTGTTTTCGCTAGAACTATTACTTTAAAAAGCCAGGAGACTCGAGTATCTACCTAATATCACAGGTGATATTGATAAATAGTTTAGCCTAAGAATTAAGCGAACTTCTAAAGCAGTAAGGGGTTGGGTTTATTTAAATGTAAACATGGTGGGTTCCATAGACTGTTTTATGATAACAGGCTGGGTATTTATAAACTAACCGAGTAAAACAGTAGGGCTAAACCAAGCTTCGAAACCCTTTGTAGGCTCAAAATAAATATTTTAAGCCACCGGCGAACTTTGTTGTCCTTTGACTAATACTTCCACTACTAAAATTAGTGGCGTAGGAGTTGAAGAACAGACCACCAGTTAAATAAATATTCTCTTTAAAGCGTTTCTCTCCAAAAAAGCTATATCTATTTATTGTGTTTCTGTCCCCTGTACCAGATGTACTAGAAGACTCAGTCAAACTTCCAGTGAGTTGGAAAAACATATCTACACCAAACCTGAGGTCTTTTGTTCTTCCCACCGGTGTAGAGCCTCTAAGGCCTAAAGCAATTCCAGAGTAGGAGGTTGTTGTGAAATCGGAGTTATCAATAAAGCGTTTATAGTTGGTAAAGCCAACCAAGGCTTGAATTTTAGGTCCAAAAAAATCATCATTCATTAAGAGCCCGTAGGCTAAATTCATATTCCATTCGGTGGTCGAGATATTTAAGTTGGCGGCACCCGTTGATCCGGGATTAGAAACCTCCATTACACCTTGGTTCAGTTCAAGTTCCATGGTCCATTTGGAGGTAAACCAAATTTCACCATTTAGATGAATCGAGGGGTAAATATTTTTTGAGGCGCTTACGTCGTTTGTACCGTTAGATGTGTTGGTGTTATAATTACCTAGGCCCAATAAAATACTCGCAGAACCAATAGTTGGAGGGGAAACAGGAACCCACTCTTTGGGGTTAGCACCAAATGAGATCTTATTGCCACTGATATTCTTGGAGCTGTTTTTTGGACCAGTGTTGAAAGGGTCTACATCTGCGTACTGGATAAAGCTTACACCAGAAACTTTAGTGTTTTTACTTATTACGTTTTTATCTTTTTCAGAGAGGATAATTCCGAAGCTTAAGGTGTCATCCACCTTCAATATCTTAATTTTTCCGAGGCTTTCTTTTTCACTACCAACTAGAAAATTGAATTTAGGGTGTCTCTTGTTTTTAATTATATTGATAGCAGTAATAATTTGATTTCTTTGAATACCATCTTTTTTGCCTAATCCCACGGTAACTTTATTGCCGGATCTACTTAGAACTAGAGCATCGTAGGGGAGCTTGTTTACTAACTTTTTGTAAAGCATGCCGGTTCTGGCCTTAATTTCTTTAATCTCATAGCGGGTATAGTTTAAGGTCGTTTCTTCCATTAAAAGTTTTCCATCTTCTCCCAAAAACAAACTCATTTTTATAGAAACGCCACCTTTGTTTTTAGAAATAGATGTAGTAATCAGTGCATCCGCTTTGGCGTTTTTTGTAATTCTACGAACTTCTTTTGGTGAGTCGGATAAGTCTAGTGCTGAAAGAAACCTACCAACATAGCGTGTATCCACTAACTTAAAACGGGTGGACCCGTCGACTTTCTCTTTTATATAGTTATCAATCGGTCTTGCGTAGATTCCATCAATGTTATCTATTGTTGGTAGTATCATAATTTTTTCAATTTCTAAAAGTTGATCCGCTTTGCTTTGATAGCTTGTTTCCAGCTGGGCCATCGCATGAATTGAAAAACATAGACAAAAGTATAGTAGTCCTCTCATAGAGTATCTCCTCAATATTAAGTTTATAGTTAGTTTCTCCAATGGGAAAAGCATTCTATGGTTTTCACCGATACTAGGCCTTTAGTTTGGGAATTTGTTGATTTTTTATCTACCTAGATCTAGTGGACTTAAGTGTAAAATACTGACCCTAGTCTTAACAGCTAGGCAAATATTTCCGATTGATTGGTATATGTTTTATGCGGTTCCAATATTCCTACTTTTACTAAGTTTACCTTTGAGTTCCCAGTGGACGGAGCAGGTTTATTCGGATGAACCAGATGAGTATGATTTTCTAGTTCACTCACGTACCAAAGACAATACAGTACAGAAAAAAAACGTAACCAGTAAACCATCAAAAAATCAAGCCAATCAAAAAACTAAGAAAGTGGTAAGATCTATTGCCTCTGCACCAAGCCCTGTAGTTAAAAAGCAAAATGATCCGAATCTATTGGTGGGTACCTCTGAGCCAATTACTAAAAATCAAGACTTAGCTCCTCAGGTGGATACCGTAGAAAAAACATGGCGAAAAATAAAAGACGAAATGCTAGGTGGCTCCAAAAAAGCGCGAAGAACTTATGCTAGCCTACTTGACGAGGAAGATATTAGAAAAGGATTTTGGTCAATCGGACTTGGTTTAAAGCAAGAAGACACCGCTTCAAGTAGTCAGTTTTTCCCAAGAGACTATTCCAACTCTTATTCCTTGGTGGAGATTGAATCTAAAGTAAATTTTAGTCCTATGACAAGCGTAAGTTTTAGCTATGCTTCCAGTTTTGGGGGTAGCTTAGACGATTCACTAGACGGTAGTAGGAGTACTTCTACGGATGTGGAAAACACAAAAATTTATTTATCTTTCCATCGATATGAAAACATGAAACCAGAATCAAACTCCATTGAATATAGTATTGGTTATCTGGATTATAAAACAGAAGTATTGAAGTCTTCCAATTTTAGATACGGGCATTCTTATTCTGGAGCCTTCTTATCGGCCGGAGTAGCTTTAGGTGGAAAATCGTCAAACTCAAAAATAAACTTTTGGTTAGCACCTAGCTTGGAGACTTCAGAGAGTACGAGTAACTTTGGTGGAAACTCAGGGGACTTGGACTCTTCCTATGGTGCGGGTTTTGAATACTCTTGGTCGACACTAATTAGTAAAGATACATATTTTTTATGGTCTTATAGTTCGGAAGTTTTCCAATCAAATTATAGTGGAAGTAGCTCTGCGAATGACCCCGTCCTTGGATCACCGGTTTCAAATGTGGTCGTTAAAGATCAACGCAATTCCATTAAACTTCAAATTCAGTGGCACTACTGAGTTCCTGTTTCCTTTGCATTGGATTCAAGAGAGTCTTCTAGTTCTTCAAGACGTTTTTTTCTTCTATTCATAAATAGCTTAACCGCAACAAGAGCAAGTATTCCAACAATAATATAAATATGGAACTCTTTGGCTTTCTCGATAATAAAGTCAGGATTATTTCCAGCATATCTTCCAAGCTCAATCCATACCGGTACACTCACTAGGGCGGCAAGACCGTCCATCAGTAATAGTGTAGTTGGCTTTACACCTAGTATTCCACAGCTCAAGTAAATAGGGCTTCTAAGGCCAGGTAAAAAGCGAGCCATAAAACAAACAAATTTTCCATTTTTTTGGATTCTCTCTTCGGCTTTTTTTATAATTTTGGGGGTGAAGATTCTTTTAAAAATTCTCCACTCAAATACTGCCCGGCCGTATTTTCTACCAATGGTATACATAGTGAAATCACCTGCAAGTACACCTATGAACCCAGCGGCATAAGCACCAAAAATCGAAATTTTACCGGTACCGGCTAAAATACCAGCCCCGACCAAGGTAATGTCCTCTGGAATTGGAACCCCAAAACCACAGATTAATAGTACTCCCAAAATCAAGGCATAGGCTTTCCAGCCTGTAAGACCTGCGAAGAAGGCCAAAATCGTATATGAAAGTCCAGAGTTTTCCATAAAAGTATTATGTATATAGAGAAAGCCAGGAGCAAGTTTTATAATAGAAGAATGAAGAAACGGGTAATGATAGTAGACGATGCCGCATTTATCCACGAAGTGTTGGGTCGCTATTTAGAAAAATTTGATTTAGATCTTCTGCCGGGTGCAAAAGATGGAAAAGAAGCTATAGAACTTTGCAGAAAAAACAGGCCGAATATAATCTTTATGGATATGGCTATGCCCAACATGAATGGGGTAGATGCAACAAGGCGGATTTTAGATGAATATCCAGATGTTCGTGTGGTAGCAGTATCAAGTATGCCGGATGCTGAAATCATAGATCAAGCCTTGGCTGCCGGATGTATCGAGTTTATTGATAAGTCTTTTTCTGTGGATATTATTTCAGAGATTATTGAGAAAGTTTTAAACCCAGCAGATTCCGATCTGCAAGACGTAGTGAATGGATGATATGTTTTTTGCAATCAAAGCAACAATTATAACCGTAGTTTTAGTGGGCCTTATGCAAATTAAAGTGGGGCAACACACGATAGAACAAAAAGCCTATAACTGGATTAAATCCAGCTATTTGGTGGCAGAGCTCAATCAGGTGTCCCAGGGTGCTATCATAGCAATGAGAGAGGTTTTCCAGGGGGTAAGCGGTACACTTAGCCAGGAAGTGAGAGAGCAGTTCTCTTCTTCTAATGCTCCAGGAAACAGAGAGTTACTTCCAACTCTAAAAAGGAGCGGGCAGTTTCTCAACAACTTGAAAGATCAAGCGGCAGAAAGTCTAAATGTTGGTGAAGTGGAAGGGATGTCTATGGGCGAAAACATCAAAAAAATGCAAGATTCCATCCGCGCTAGAAATGACAGGCTTTTGGAATTAGATCCTACAATAAAATTCGACAGCCAACGAAGAGATACTTCGTCGGCGTCTGAAAACTACTGAGTTACTTAGAAAAGGGAGTAGTTTTTCTACCCCTTAAGCAAGATAACTTATCGAGTCTCTTTTTTATCTTTAACAACTGTTTTTGCGTTCAGTACTGGGGCATCCCAAATATTACCAGCAATTTTATTTTCACAGTTGGCACTGTTGCCTCCAGCAAAACTAGTAATACTAAATAAAGATGCGATCGAAATGATAACTGCTAATTTTTTCATAATACTCTCCTTAAAAGTTGTATTTAACACTCTTAACACCCTTATCTATTGCACTCCCTATGCCAAGCCTTGAAATATCTACAACCCTAAATGTATATGTAATTTCAGGTACTTAGTGGATATTACTCACTGGTACACTGTCAAAACTTTAGACAATTGCAAGATTATATCTATATCCCCAAAGAACTCTAGATTCCTAATACGTATATGCCGAGATAATCGAAAGCATACCAATAAATAATTTATATTTATTAAATTGCGATCTTCTCGATAGAAAGAAGATTGGATATAAATCATTGAAAAGGCACCATTCTTACTCTGCCATTTTAATCTCTAAGTTTAGACAGAATGTTTTAGTATGGATAAAGAATTGTATGGAGCCATTTAATTCGGAGCTAAAGTGTCTCTCGATATTCTTCAATATCTGCTAAGCCACCAATTATTTTTAATTTTTTATTTTCAAAATCATTTGCGCTTTGAATTAACAAGAACTGACGACAAGAGTTTTTGTCTTGTTCGACGAAAATGCGATGAGTACCGCTTCTCAAAGGGTTTTTCGTAGCGTCCTTTACGGCATTACGAAACGAAGTTTTGTAACAGAGCTTATCATAATAAAAAGACACTAGAAAGATTCCGATAGAGTTAACATAGTAGAAGCTCTTTTTATTAATGTAATCAAGGTCATATTCAATGACGCTCGGTTCTCTAAGAAGATCTATAATTTTAAGCTCTCTATTTATATCCTCGCCCAGACAAAGAAGGTTAGGCTGAGCGGAAACTCCCTCTGAGCGTCTCTGCTTAACCTGACTCATTGGGATTCGCTTATCGGTTCCTCGAATGAAACAGACATTTTTAGACTCATACTCAAGCTTCTCAATTTCTGATAGTAGTAGGCCCTCTGAATCGCAGGATTGGCCGTAGAGATTAAATCTAACATATAGTTCTTTCACATAACGGGAACGGAGCCGTTGAAGGCCCACATAGACTTTGGCATCCAGCTCTTCGTTTGGTTTCATATCTTTTTTCGAAGCCTCATTTTTAGAGGTTTTGAGCCCAAGTTTGTCGCAAATTGCATTTGCTAGATAGAACGAACTAGAAGGGTAACTGCTAAATAGTTTTTCTGCGCTACTTAATCTCTCTAGAGTTTTTTGAGGACTCCCATTAGTTAATTCGAACAGAGAAATAAACTGTTCAGCTAGCACCTTAAAAATCCTATCTTGGTGGTTTGGGTAAGCGGAGACAACCAACTCCAAGGCACCTGGCTTAGTAAGTTTTAAAATTGAAATTTTATCAAAGGCGCCTAGGACATTGGGGTCAAGACCCATATAGGTTTTTTTGATCCATTTTAGTTCATTGGAGTTCAGGGTATCGCTACGGGTTTCCGTATCGACAGTTGTTTTTCTTTGTTCATAACTAAGGCCTGTTGAACAAATAGTAAAAAACAAAAAGATGCCTGGCAATGCCTTAGGCCAGAAGGGTAGCTTGATCATTTAGATAAGATAGGATAGTGGTTTGGTGGTGTCCTAATAATAATTCTTTTATGTAATGATTATCAAATCTTCTAATTAGCTAACAGCTCTAAAGAGATCGAAAAAATAGAAAGAGAACTTCTTTTTAGCATTTCAATATAAAAAAACTCCAGTACATAAATACTGGAGTTTTGGCGTTTTAATTGTAGTCTAAACCCCTATTGAAATTCTTCATCTTGGAAAGGTGGATCATCGTCTTCCACTGGAAGATCGGGAGGAATTTGCCTACGACATCCACTTTGGTGTACGGGAGGTAAACCGGAGCAGAATCTTCTTGCAGCATTTTTACCCTTACTGTTTCTTTCGAAATGCATTCCTTGGTCTGTTAGTAAAAAGTTTCCCTCAATGCCGGAGGTTAAAATAAACCTATTTGGACCTGCATTACTCCGTGGATGTTCTGCGTTTACCTCTGGCGCTGGGATGAATACTCCAAACTCATTATCTATAATATAGATTCCAAATTCGGCTCCGGCCAACTCCTGGAACCTTCGTTGAAACTCTGCAGTCTGATCCGTGTAGTATATACTTCTAAAGGCCTCAAGAAGATCCACTAAATTGTCGTGGTGTCTGCTAAAATAGTCTTCCGCTATTACCCTGGATTGGTAATCTTCCAAAGCTTGTTCTATCCTGTCCCACCAGCTATCTCTGTCTTCAATTTCGTCATCGGATTGAGCCATTGCTCCAAGCGACAACATCGACAAGGTAAGTAATGTAGCTAGCCCCACTAGAAACTGCTTCCTTAAATTAAGTAATTTCATTTATTCTCCTTTTTTACGTTATTTTGTGACTACAAGCCGATACTCTCAAAATCAATATTAATATTTTTATCTATAATTTATTCTAAAAAATAAATCAGTTTCATAGAGAGTTAAAATTTCTTCTTACTTCGATTAGCAATTGTAGAATCAATTACAACAAGATGTTTGTTAGATTACACCCTTGGATCCTATTGAAATGGATCCGCAGGATTCAAATTTTAATCTTTTCTGAGGAAATGATTGATAGTTCTTTTAGAGAATTATAAATGGAAACAGATTGCAGAATAAAAGGAGTGGTCGACCTAAAAAGAAAAAGTCCAACGGCGCATGGGCGCTACCGTTCCTGGTCCTCATCACGCTCAGCCATAGTATCATCCATCAATTCAAGTCCACTAGTAACTGCATTCTGCTCTACATCAGAAGTATCTTGCAATAGAATATCGGAACAATCCTCAGACAAACAAACAGAGGCCTCAGTTACAGTTTTAGAGATAGAGTTGGTGGTAAGATTTGGGTCAGCCATATTTATATCTGTCTGACCCATTAGAAGTAGACTAAAACTAAGTACCAAGAATGTGCTCAATGACTTTCTATATACCAAGTTCAACCCCAGCTGGGCGTACAATTTCTAAAAGGCTATTGAAAGTACTAGCTACCTGAACAGCAACGGCTGGTCCTGAACTACTATCTACTTTTTGAATATCTCCATTAGATTTATACTTTATTTTTAAAACCCCAAGTCCTGGTCGTTCTACTCTGCTTGGTCTCCCAATAGTATCATCGTACTTGATATCTACTACCTTTTTTGCTTGATCAATGAGTTTAACGATTCTACCAGTTCTATCATATCTTAAGCTTACTTTTTGACCTCTATTATTTGATGCAAAGCTAAGATTTCCCCTGTCATCGTATTTGAATCGAGTAAGAGTTTTACCGGACTTAACCTGTGATACTTTTTTAAACCTATTCTCATATTTAAAGGTACTCGTTTTGTTACCCACTTTTCTTGTTTTTATGAGTCCATTTTTGTAATAGCTTATTTTAGTTTCTACACCATTTCTAAGCTCTTTAATGGGCCTATTGAATTTTGGATGATAAGATATATCTGTTACTTTTGAATTCACGACTGTCTTTACACGAGCGAGATATTTGCCGCTAGGCTTTCTTGTCTTGAACCAAAATTCAAATCTACTTCTGTTGGTTACTTTTTTTCCACATTTTTTCACTAGGGTAGTCCAATAGTGGTTTTTAGGATCCTTTTTATTAAAATCGTACTTATAATCTTCCGTACAATTTTTTCTATCTTTAAACCCTATAACCCAGTCTTTATTTTTGTCATATTTAACTTCTCTAGTAGTTTTATCAGGATAAGTGATCTTGGTAAGATTATGAAGGTCATCATAGGTGTAGGAGTATTTGTTACCCCAAGCGTTTTCAACAAACACCAGGTCAGAACCTTTATAGCGGTAGGTAACTTTCAAACCCTTGGGGCCAGTAATTTGAGAGATTTTGTCATTGGAACCGTATTTAAAATTTATCTGTAGTCCGCTTCTATCTTTAATCTGAACTAGTTTGTTCCCTCTATAGGAGTAGGTGAGTGTATTTTTATTAGTATCTAAAAGTCTAACTAGCCTTCCTTTAATATCATAAAATTCTTTTATGTTGTCAGCTCTTGTTCTGATATATTGTTTTCCGTCAAACTTCAGGGAGTCCAAACCTCTGGTGTCTGCGACAAGTACTTGTCCTTTTTTGATTTTAAAGTTGAGTCTGTATTGTTCGGCCAGATTTGCCCGCATTTTTGGATCGGCCTGAAGATCAGCAAGAAATTGTTTTTCTTGTTTTTTATTTAGACCATTCCCAGCTTTTTTGTGTGCTTTGAATATTGTCTGAACGATTTTATTTAGATCGGCTTTTTTAAACCCCTTTGGATAAAAGAAGGTTTCCTGCCCAGCTCCACAAACTTGTACTTTAATATTCCCCGTTGCGTAAGTTTGTAGTTTTGTTTCCAAGCTCGTACACCAGCCAAAACCTAGTATCCCATTGTGGAGGGTTCTTGAATTATAAGTTCGTTCTAAATCAAGATTGAAGCCTTTGGATTTTTGTTTGTAATCCACCCAATTGTCGGTGAAGTTGGCGTTTTTCATGTCGACAACAGCAAAGACTTCCAGGCTAACGGTCAGACTTAAGACTAGTAGCAATAAGCGCATAGTGTGTACTCCTCTATACTTCTATTGTAACAACTTTCTTCATGAAGTAGCCACCAGTAAGCTGTAAAGCTACCATCATGATTAGGAAAATTATTCCCAAAGTCGAGTTAAATAAGGGTTTAATATATGCTGGGTCCATTAGGGCAAACATTCCAAGAAGGAAAAAAGGTACCATGGTCATAATAAGACCCTGGGTTTTACCTTGTGCCGTCATAGCCTCAATTTTTTGATATATTTTTTGTCTTTCTCTAATAGTGTCTGTGATAGTTTGAAAAGTGGAGGCCATATCGCCACCTGTTTGGTTTAGGATATTAACGCTCATTACAAACATTTGAACATCTTGCTTTGGTATTCTCTCATAAAGTCCATTTAGAGCTTCTTCTAATGATAAACCAATTTTCATTTGAGAAAGTACAAATTCAAATTCTTGTCTGAAGGGGCCGCCTACGTTTTGACAAGCACGATCAATAGATTGATTAATACTTAATCCAGATCTCAATCCGTTACTCATTAGAGTAAGCCCAACGACCAATTGGCTAATAAACTTAGCGCAGCGCCTTTCGTACAAAGAGTCTACGGCAATTTTTGGAAGTTGCCAGCCAGCATAGGTCATGGCGGCACCCACCAGAGCCCCTAAAATGACATTGGGCCAAAGTAGGAAAAAGAAAAGACCTCCCAAGCCAAAACTCATTACTAACATGGTGTATGTGACTTTTTGTTTAGAGTTTTCAACAAACATCGTCTCAAATCTATTTAAGACATATTCTCTTGAACCTAAACTTTTAGCCGATAGCCATCCAATGATCCTATCCGACATAAGATAGGAAAAAGTGAAAATTCCAATTCCCACTCCCACAGATATCAAAAGCTCATTGGCTAAGATATTCATCTGTTACCGCCAGAAACTTTTTTTGTAGGCTTTACTTGGGGATCTGTTTTTTGCTGTGGGCTACTAGTAAATAAGGTCCTTGGAACCTTAATTCCTTTTCTTTCAAATTCTTCAATAAAAGTTGGAATAAGCCCCATCGGTTGAAACTGGCCAATGATTCTTCTGTTTTTATCGAAACCAGTTTCTTTGAAGCGAAATATTTCTTGGAGAGTAATTGTTTCTCCCTGCATTCCTACAACTTCTGTAATACTCGTTATTTTACGACTTCCATCAGAAAGGCGATTTACTTGTATAATTAAATCTACAGCCCCTGCAATTTGTTCTCTAATGGCTTTTGCAGGTAGTCCAGCATCAGCCATCATACAAAGAGTCTCGATTCTAGCTACGCCTTCTTTTGGTGAATTTGCATGGGTAGTTGTCATGGATCCATCATGTCCAGTATTCATGGCCTGAAGCATATCCAATGCCTCTCCACCACGACACTCTCCCACTACGATTCGCTCTGGCCTCATTCTTAGTGCATTCATAACTAAATCTCTGATGGAGATAGCGCCAGTACCTTCCATATTAGGAGGACGCGTTTCTAATCGAACAACATGCTCTTGTCCTAACTGGAGTTCAGCAGCATCCTCGATAGTAATAATTCTCTCTGTGGAGGGAATGAAGTTACTTAAAGTATTGAGTAAAGTGGTTTTACCGGAGCCGGTACCACCAGAAATTACAATATTTAAACCATTTTCTACGCATATTCTTAGGAAGTCGATCATACTTTCAGTCATACTTCCCCACTGCACATAGTGTTTCGCAGTGACTTTTTCTTTTTTAAATTTTCTAATAGTTATACAGGCACCATCAATTGCGATTGGTTCCATAACGGCATTTACCCGAGATCCATCGGCTAACCTTGCATCTACATAGGGAGTCTTCTCATCAATTCTTCTACCAAGTGGTGTGACTATCCTTTGGATTACATTTTTTAATTGGAGATGTCCTGTAAAAGTAGTCTTTGAAAGGCTTAGCTTTCCCTTTTTCTCAATAAATATTTTCTTTGGTCCATTGACCATTATCTCAGATACATCTTCATCTTCTAAAAGATCTTCAAGTGGCCCCAAGGCCAAGGCTTCATCTAAGACTTCCTTTATAATTTTAGCTCTCTCGTCTCGAGAAAACTCACTTCCCTCGCTATCAATGAGTTTAGTAATAATTTGTTGGGTTTGCTTTCTTAGGGCAGCCTCTTTGGCGGGATCACCTTTAGTGTCAGTAATCCCTTTTTTTAGATCCATTTCCTCAATCAATCCATGATGTATTTTTAGTTTCAATAGATTTCTAGGATCATCCTCTTCAAAGTTCAGATTTTCTGTAGCAACATTGTTGTTTTTAGCAGGTTTTCTTTTTGGTTTCTGGAAAGCTTTCATTTTCTGAAGCACTCCAGATCCCATTAAATTTTTAAGAAGAAGTTTATAAGCATTAGCAACTGGAGTCTTTCCTTGCGGGTTTACAAAAGGTGTTGATCTTTGTAGAGCGGCAGCAGTAGTAATATCATCTTGAGGAATCTGTCCCATGAGAGGGCGTTTAAGTTGTTGGCTTATTAATTGTGGGTTGATTCCTGCTTTATTCACTTTATTGGCTACAATATAGAAAAGCTCGGCGGGTATGGTTTGCGCTAAAAGATCACTCAATAGCCTTTTGCTTTGATTTAATGCCAATACCTCAGGGGTACAAACTAAAAAACAAGCGCTTGCTAAATCAAGCATGGCTGCCTGTGCTTCCTGGATATCTGTACCTACATCGACAAGAATATAGTCATATGCATTACTAAGTTGGGAAAGTTGTTTTACAAATACATCTGTCGGCGGACTTAGTAATTCATCCGGTGACTTAATGGCTGCGAGATAGTGCATACCGCTTGGATGTTTGTTAACAAGGTTTTGAATGGTTTGGGGATTGATTTGTCCAGTGTAGGTACATAAATCGCCCACTGTTTTTTGAGGACGAACCCCTAGAATCACATTTTGGTCTCCACAAGAATTAGCATCTAAGTCTATAACTAGAACTCTTTTCCTAAGCTCAAGCAAAATAGTCATAGCAAAGTTCGAGGTAAATACAGATTTCCCCACTCCACCTTTACCACCGGTGACAGCAATTAAATGACATTTTGAACTTAACGACATAAACACCTTTCCCTTAATAAGATATCGGTTTTATTAGGGAATTTTCTTAGTCTCTTAGATCTAATTGGACTTTAAGCCAGTGCTGTTTTTTCTGAAAAAAATGCATCCTTTCATAAAAAAAAATTGGAGTGATGCTAGACTAAAGCTGATAAAAGCTAAGTAATTTTTTAACTCGTTTTAGAAATACTACATTAGTTTGCTTAGTTTCTCATAGGCCGGGGTATTTTCCCTAATTTATAAAAATCATAGTAGGTTTCCTAGAAAGGGAGGTCCTATGAGAGTTATGAATAGATACTTAGTATTGCTTATATCATTAATGTTGTCTGTAGGCTCAGTGGCGGGGGAAGAGGGTTTGGAGAATGTTGGAAAGGGTGAAATTTCGGAGGATAAACTAGTACTTAGTCCTGACCAAATCTATTTCAATATTCAGAGACTTAAGGAGGCGATTTTATCGGGAGATTTTGTTCCTGGGGAAGAGCCTAAATCTGATTATGCAATAATGGTTTATGAGGTGGTAGAAAGAATCGTGTTATCCATTGAAGATATGAGTGAGGAAGAATATAAGCGGCTTGTAGAGAAGTGTATGCGAGCAAATCTATTAGATGATGAAATGAAATCAAAAGAGGCTTCAGATTCGACGTTAGAGAGTAGAAGAGATTTCTGGGAAAGTCTTTATTCTAATATTATTTTAAAGAGAGACAAGTTATCTCGATCTCAAAAGGGCGCGGCAGTCTTACTCGCTTTGCAGTTGGCTTTAAAGAATAAAAAGTAATTTATTAGAAATAAGAATAGAGAAAGACGGAGCTGATACTCCGTCTTTTTTAATTTAAGAGCCTTACTTTACGTTTAATCCTATCTGCACCTTCACTAGCACTAGATTTAATCACTGGTGTTACAAAAACAACAAACTGAGATTGATCTCGTCTAAAGAACTTAGATGCATAAAGGGAGAACAAAGGGTTAGCATTTTGCTGAGGAAGTTTATTATAGTCTGTTGCGTTTGAGTTTTGCACCAAACCACCGATGGCAGCACTTTGTCCACTTCTAACCATGATAACAGTATTAATATTACTATTTGAAATAACTGGTCCTGCGGCCGTCATATTCAGAAGGCTTTTTATCGTGAAGTTAATATTCAAATTAATAGTATCCGATCTGTTTCCCATTATTTTAGGTTTTATACTAGTTTTTAAACCCGCTTCCTCAAATGATGTAGTGATATTCCCTTCAGCCGTGGCTGTAGTATAAGGGATCCTTGTCATAGATTGGATCTGGCCATTGTTACCATCTTGCACAATAATACTCGTGCTCTGTAAAACTCGAGCGTAGCCGTGCTCTTTGGCCCAATTTAGTCTTGGCAGTAGATTGTTTATAGTACCCGTTATTTGTCCAACAACTCCACTAGGACCTCTGTTACCGCCAGAGGAAAAAGCCATTGCTGATCCATCACCTAGAGTTGGAGTCCACTGGAATCTAAAACCTTTATTATAATTCTTTTTAAGTTCTACATAATGAACCACGAGTTGGATTATTTTACCAGGCTCTGGAGGTGGCGCAGACTTTAAGGAAATCAAGTTGATAACAATCTGTTGAACTTTATGCTTTTTAATAATACCGGCACCTTCAGCCTTGTCTACTACAACATCTGGAACATAAGTTTTAGCTATGATTTCAGCTCTATCTTTTTCCGCTTTGTCTCTAGCTTGTCCTTCCAGAATAAATTTATTGTTTACTGCTCGTACAGATATATCTGGATTGTTAATATCTCTTTCAATGTACTTAGCTAATTTTTTCTGAGCTAGAGGAGACAGAGTTACTAATGAAGAGCAGTTTTCTTTGTACTCCGCACATACATTATAGATCCTACTCATATCTCTTGGGAGTAAGATTTGTCCATCAACTATGACCTTATTATTGATTACTTTTATTGTAATACCTTCTACATCGCCTAATAGTGAAGAGATCTCTCTTACAACGTGATTAAGATTACTCTTTTTACTAACAATAAAATATTCGTATAGTCTTCTGCCGCTAGTGTCTCTGATGATCAAAGTGGCATTACCTACCTTTGTTGGATTCAGTCGTAGTGTATTCGTTTTACCGTCGACGGAGAGCTTCATGATTTTTCGCCAGTTCCCTTCGTACTGTGGGTTTCTAGGCAGACCAGGAATGACTTTATCGTGAGTAAGACCCACGCTCAGATGAATGTATTCTCTTTTTCTTTTCTTTTTACGAGATGCATCTGCGACCTCGCCAAAAACAGCAAGGGCAACAAAAGCTACCAGTAAATGTTTAAAAGTTTTTTTCGTAAACATTCAAATTACTCCTAGTTAATATCCTGAAAAGCGCCGGAGGCTCTTTTCTTTTTTCGTTTTGGGGTAGCTGCTGGAGCCACTGGCTGTGGCTTTGAAGCTGGTCGTCGCTCAAATTGCGGTTTTCTAAGGTTGGCAACCCCTAATATATTTTGCTGAGTAGTTTTTGCTAAATTTAATTTTGTTCTGTCATTCGGGTTTCTAAGGCTCAGGTAAAGTGATCCTGGAGAAGTAGCCATTAGATAAATGATCTCTTGAGCAGACTTTGGATCCAGCTCTACTGTAATAGATGAAAAATCCGAATAGACATTAAGGTTTTGGTAGCTCTCTCCATCCTCTTCAAGGAGTCTTGGCACGTTATTGGTTACCTTCACTCCAGTAGCCAGAACGGAAACGTCCTGCATAATGGTTTTAACTATAGTTCTTCGGGCCCTACCGGTTCCTTCCTCTAGACTTGCCATCAGATCTATTCTATCCCCTGGTCTTATAAGTCTAGCAACACCCCTTACTTCATCGATGGGGATTGTAATGGCTCTTTTTGTTGGTGCTACTTGCAAAGATAAACCCGTTCTTTTTCCTGGTCGTAAAATCTTAGTATCTAAAACCTGTTCCCCTTTCTTTAGTGGAACAGCAGCGATTAAACCGATGGCTTCCTCTGGATTTGTTAAGGCTCCTGGCTCTACAAAATCTACAGGTCTCTCCACTAAATCTACCATAGATTCATCAATATCAGACATCTCAAGAATGTCTTCTTTGGCGATAAGTACTTGTTTCATAGCTCCAAACTTATCATCGTATTCCTTTTTCTTTTCTTGAGAATAGGAGTACATGAGAAAAATAGAGAACATCGCAGCCCCTATTGATAGCCATAAAGTTCTTGTTGGATTGCCGTTCATTGTATTCCTCCACACTGCGCATTGAGGCAGATTCCATAGAGTGTTTTAACCCAGACATCGTTCACTGTGTCCTGGCTTCGTATTCTTTTTGTTAGATCGATATTTGCTACTCTTCTGTGTCTTTCCACAGTATCTCGAGAACCACCATTTTGCCTGGCTCTAATGTCTATGTTTCTTGCGGTGGGAATTAGTTTGGGCTCACTCCCAATATTGGAGTGATCTGACATTATTCCGTGTACTCTATATCCTAGTTGTTCGTAATTACTCGGTGCACCCTGGCCTGTATTCCTGTGACTTAACAAGAAGTAAGAAACATCAGCGGCGTTACCGATAGTCTCCATAGCGTAGGTTCTTGCAGCTATATTATTTAGTATTGCTGTGTGAGTGACACCAAAGGTTCCTAGTGAAAATGAAACCAAAATGGCCATGATAAATAACATCACCATAGCTTCTATACTTGCAAATCCTTTGTTGTTTCTTATATTCTTCATAATCAACACCCATTCCCTAATTGAACAGGAGGGTTGTCTGAGTTAGAGCTAACTGAGCTATAACTAGAATCTATGTTTTTAATGTTATTCCATCGGTTGTTAAAAAAGTTCTTACATTCGGAAAAGCTAACTTCTCTACCAAGAAAAGAATAAATAGGTGAGCGTAGACCATCTCCTGAAATTCCTAGAACGGGCATCTCGATTTCCATTATTAAGGATCGAAACTCTAGCTTACTACCTATAAATAGAGCGTTAGTAAAATCTCCAGATGTTTCTGGAAACTCGTCCAACATGGATCCACTCTTCTGATAATCTAGACGAAACCAACCGTTTCTCGAGAACAAACCCTTAAATGGTGCTCTTGAAAGTAATGAATCAAATTTTGCTTGAGCACGACTTTCCTGGGTGGCAGGATCTTGGTGAGCCGCTGCGAAGGTTCTGGAACTTGAAAAAGCTATGTATTGAGCCACTTCTATCGTTGATAGAGTGAATGTGAGAGCAAAGAATATAGCAAAAGAGGCCATGACTATCATAAGGCCAAACACGAAGTCTACAGTTAGACTTCCTGATTCATCTTTTATAAGCTTCTTAGCTAATGTATTCATTCCTTCCCCTAAGGATATTCTGGATCTAAAGAAACATGTCTCTTCAAATAGCTCGGATGATGTTGTTTCCCTACATCCGGTGCCGCCCAAACCCCATTCTGAATCATTCCAGAGATGAGAGTGTTTGGTCCATTTACTAATTCCTCCATAATTCCTCGGCTTTTCAATTGATCGATAACAACCCCTGCAATGATCACTAAAATTGCCGTTACTAATATAAATTCCACAGCCGTTTGACCGGACTGGTTTCTTATCAAAAGAAACCTCCAAGTATCCCAGTCTGTGTAAGCCACGCCATTAATATTCCAAATGTAAATGGAAAGGCGAGAGCTTCTTTTAAACCATTATGTCTTTCTTCCTTTGATTTTGAACTCAGATAAGCCACTACTAACTTCAAAATTCCAGCCGCTAAATTCCATACAAAGGAGTATAGAATCACTTGCCACATCAAGTCTGGAGCCAGACTTAGCCCTAAAACCAAAAACAATTTCCAATCACCGGCACCAATGATCCGAAAGTAAACCAAGGGTGTAATGGTTGCGATAACTAGGCCGGTACTTTTTAAAATATTGAGCCAAATGATTTGCTCAGGAAACATGGCATAGAACAGAGCCGTTACCGTTAGAAAACTAAGAATCAGCACATTGTGAACTTTCCGGGTGAGTAAATCATCCAGAAAGCTAATACCTAAAATAGGGCCAATGATAAAGCTTTCCATAGTTCTTAGTAGTTCCCTCTACCTTGTGGTGGTCTATCTGTCCAAATCTCACCTTGTGAGCCTTGGTTGAAACCAACACCGGTGCTTATGTGTCTCTCCATTCTCGCACTGAGATAGGGAGCTGAGTCCAAAAAGCTAGTAGGCAGGGTTCCTAAGATCCCTGACATAATCATAGCTGCAAATGTTAACAAAATTATTAATTCTGTAGTCATTTAGACTCTCTTTTTGTTACCTAGTTTTGTAGGATTCCTTGGATGTTAGACTCCAATTGTCCTAATAAATCATTTTCAACCACCGCTAAAATTCGGTCCTTGAAAATGGCAAGAACAGCAACTACTGCAACCAGCAATAAAATATACTCTGTTGCGCCCTGTCCTGATTCTTCTTTAACTAGTCTTTTTAAAAATTTCTTAACTTTCATAATTCCCCCCAGAATTTATAGTTCTTTGAAAATCCTTACAGATTCTTATCGGTTAGTGAGTATCTCGATTTGAGTCTAGTTGTAAAAATTTGTGGTATTTCTTGAGATAACAAAAGCCCTAGGCTTTAGTAAGGTATAAGGAGCGTAAGAAGAAACGTGGCTCCTGATACCTTTATAATATCATACACTTTTCAGTCAGCGACTAAAAAGTGACAAAAATTGTCTACTGAGTTTACGGTTTAGCTCTAAGTACCTGAACTTACCAAGGTTTTTTAAATGAGTTGATTGTCTCAATATGAGAAAGCTATCTTAAGGGGTATCTGGTTGCGTATCGGGATGGGCTTTTTTAACAAAGGATTGTTCACTTAAAAAGTTGTTAATTTCCATAATCTTAGGAAAAACCCTCATGTCCACATTGAATCGTTGAGCATTATAAACTTGTGGCAGCAAGAAGGCGTCTGCCAAACTAAAACTGTTAACACTATAGTTTGAATCTTTAGAATCTAATTTTTGTTCAAAAGCGGACAGCCCTTGAGAAATCACTTTTTTCACCCAGTCATTTTTCTGTTGATCGTTGAAGCCAAAATCTTTAACTAGACTTTTTAGGGCGCTCAGGTTTTGTAATGGTTGAGTACCGGAGTTGATTATTTCACAAAGCTCTCTAACTTTGGCTCTTTCATTAATAGACTTAGGTAGCATAGGTTTTTCAGGGTATTTTTCTTCTAAATATTCTGCTATGGCCATGGATTGAGAAATTCCAATATTCTCATCATGCCAGTAGGGAACCTGCTTCATGGGATTTAATTCAGAAAATTCGCTCTTATGCTGATCTCCACCTTCTTTTACCAGATGAATAGGCTTATAGGTGAATTCGATACCCTTATAGGCAAGTTGAATTCTAATTCTATAGGAACAACTACTACGGTAGTAACTGTAGAGGATGTTTTTCATTAAAGCTGAACCACTTTTTGCTCTATAGTTCCAAATAAATTATTTCCATCTTCAGATAGCATCTCAATTTTAATGGTATCTCCACTTTTCATGAACGGAGTTTTAAACTCACCTTCGTTGATCTTTTCTAGCATTCTTTTTTCTGCTAAACAGGAGGAGCCAACGCTTGTGTCTTCATTAGAAATAGTTCCACTTCCCAAAATAGTTCCTGCCCTTAGACGTCTTGTTTGAGAAGCATGTTGGAGTAGGCGAGGAAAACTGAAAAACATTTCCCTGCCATTTGCTTTACCAAAAAACTCACCATTATATTCCACATCTAAATTAAGATGTACGATACCATCTTTCCAAGCCTCTCCCAATTCATCAGGTGTAACGGCAAATGGTCCAAAGGCCGAGCTAGGCTTAGAAGCAAGAAAACCAAAACCTTTAGCAAGCTCTGCAGGAATTAGACCCCGTAGAGAAACGTCATTTACACTCATCAGTAGGCGAATGTTTTTTGCACAATCCTCGATACTTGCATTCAGAGGAATATCTCCTGTTACTACCGCAACTTCACCCTCAAAATCTAAGCCGTGCTTTTCATCTACTAGTGGAATGTCCTCGGTGGGCGCTAAGAAATCATCGCTTCCGCCTTGATACATCAATGGATCGGTTTCTAAGGTTTCTGGTAAAGGTGCATTACGGGCTTTACGTACCAATTTAACATGTTGAATAAAGGCCGATCCATCCATCCAGGCGTATGCTCTAGGGAGTGGGCTGTGGAAATTCTCCAAGATAACAGTTTCACCAGAACTAGAATCAGCATTTAAATTATTATAAATCTCTTTGAGTTTTGGCTCGCAAGTCTCCCATTCATCCAAAGCGGCTTGCATGGTATTGGCAATAGCAGGTACTTTTTGAAATCGTGTGTTGTCTCTACTTACTACGACAAGAATTCCATCACGTTCGTTCTTTAAGCTACCAAGTTTCATAGGAGTCTCCTTTAAAAATGAATCGAATAATTTTATCTACCAAGAGGCGATAGATTTTACCATTAAAAAGCAGGGAATATTAGTTGAGAAGGGTCTGAGTGCTATTAATGAAGCCATAGTAGACCCATAGCGTAAGAATCTAGCTAGTAAACTGGCTTCTTTAAAAAGTTTTTAGGATCCAGACTTTAAAAGTTATCGCTTAGTAATAACACTTCAAAACGCCCTGAGAAAACTTCTCATGCCAGCCTTTATTTCGGTTGATTCTAAGGAGAGCACCTTGTCTTTTAAACTCTGGCAAGATGGTTCGATCATTTTTACAGGTAGCGATATAAGAACTTAGTGATTCTTTATACTTTCCCAACTGAAAGGTACTTCTAGCATGCCCTATAAGACATCTGTTTTGGTTTTTATCAATTTTTATACATTGCTTAAAGTAATTGTAGGCAAGCTCGTAGTTTTCATTTTCTTCCATAGTGATTCCAGCCTGCTCTTGGGAGAATGTATTCTTAGGGAACATTCTTGCGGCATTGAATAGAATTTTCTCTGCCTGATTTTTATTTTTCATAAGCTTATGAGTTTGCCCGAGGTAAACATGATTAGATGGGTTTTTGGGGTCTATGGAAACAGCCTTTTGGCATATGTCGAGCGACTTCTCAAAGTAGTCGTCTATTGTCCAAAGCCTACAGAGCTCAGAGTAGACCTTTTTGTCCTCGCCAAAATATTTTATCATGTCAGACAAAACAATTCTGGACTCGTAATTGTTTTTCTTTATTTGATAGGAATTGAATAGCCCCCAATAGGCCACTTTGTATTTAGGCTGAACGCTGATGGCTTTCCTATATTTAAGAGTGGCGTCTTCGTACTTCTTGATCGCGAAAAATGCATTTCCCTGGAGATAATATAGTTTTGGATAATTGGGAAACTTAGGGATCAGTATATTTAAGATTCTAATTTCGTCTAAGAAGGATTTTTTGAGGCGGTAAGCCTTTGCAAGCTTAAGGTAGCTCTCCATATCGTCGTTAGTTAAAACACTTCTGTAAACCTCGATGGCTGTGTCGTAATCCTTTAAAGCCATATAAGAATCCCCAAGTTTTATAGATAGTTTTTTTGCTCGAGGATTTTTTTTAATTAAAGCTTTTAGTTTTTTAATATTGGCCTTCAGCCTCGTCTCTTTAGAGATCTTTTTAGATGGTTTTTTCACCGTTTTTTTCTTTACGGCTTTGGTCGGGCTTTTTTTAGAGATTTTGTTTTCTGCCGATAAGTCTAAGGCAGAGGATCCAATTAAAATACAAAGCAGGGTCTTTAAAAGCATAGTTAAATTGTAACTTGCTTGAGACGAAATGAACAAGGAAAAGCATAAGTGTCTAATAAAACGAGACATTCTAAAAAAATTCTCGGTAACCAATCCGGTCAAGGAGCGGTGGAATACATCCTTTTGCTATTTATCGTCGTGACCCTGTTGGGTGGCGGACTTTATCAATTTCATGATGCATTCAGAAACTTCTCTCAGGCCTATTTTGGAGATTATTTACGTTGTCTACTTGAGACCGGCGAGTTGCCCGCGTTGGGCTATGAACAAGATGGTATTTGCAATGCAGAATTTCAAGCCTTTAGTCTAGCAAGTGGTCGCCCAGCGATCCCTGGATCTGGTTCAGGCGGTGGCTCTGGCTTCAGTGGTGGAAACAATAGTAACAGAGGATCGAGTTCTGGTGGACGAGGAGTAGGGGGAAGGGACAGCTCTTCTAATAGCTCAGCAAGATCAGGCTCTTCTTCTGGTGAGGCTTCCTCAAGAGTCCCAAGAGGAACAGGCTCAGGAAATGGGATGGAAACAAGAAGTTTAGGGCGTCAGTCTCCGAGTCGGGAGTCTAGCGTATCCTCCGATAGCAATCGGCTGAGAAAAGGCAGATTCCAGCGAGTGGCACAAAATAAGGAAAAGAAAGATAAGAACAAAAAACCTAAACGTAGGGGCGGAACAGCGAACGCGAACCAAATCTACGAGGCTAGTTACGCCAACTCCAGCCGCCTGCAAAGAAGGTATGTTGCGGCCAATTTAGATGATGAAGAATTGGCAGAGGCCAGAGAGATCAATGGGTCCAATGTCAGTGCTGGAGTGGATGGAGCGGGAGGGCGTTCTCAAAAAGTTCCAATAAAAAAGAAGAGAAAAGCGGCGTCCCTAGAAGAAGCAAAGCCCAGTTTAGGTTTCGGTGACTATCTAAGATACTTGGTCATAGCGGCCATTTTAATTGCTATGTTGTTGTTTCTTGGAGGCCAACTTCAATCCATATCAAAGTCTATGGAATAGAGTCTTGCGTCAAAAACTATCTTGTTTAGTTTGAGGACCGGGAAGAAGTTTTTGCACAGTCCTGTCAGCGGAAGTTCACTACAAATTACATAACGCAAGTAATAACAAATACTTACAAAGTATTTTGTTGATTCAAAGTACAATAGATCTGTAGTTTGATTCTACGAAGCTTGCTTGGGGGAGTGAGTTCGAATTTTTGCCTAAGGGGGGAAGATGGCAAAAGTGATACCTTTCAACGTGAAGAGGGTATTTGATCAAAGCGAGGCAGACGACATGATTCGTGTTTTGTCTAAAATTACTCGCGATGCAAAGGGGTTAACGGATGAAATGCTCAATCGTTTATATTCAATTACAGAGGTCAAAGCCGATTCCGATGAAGCAAAACTTTTAGAACAAGAAATTGATGCGGTTATTTTGGACTGGCAAGCTAAGGTACAAAAATTAGGTGGGAAACCTAAAGGTATGTGGTTAGTAGACCTAGATTCGGGTGATGGTTATTATTGCTGGAAATTTCCAGAGGACAAAGTGCTTTACTGGCACAGGTACTCCGACGGATATACGGATCGAGTACCGGTGGGTGCTAAAAAAACTCGCTTGGGACTTATTCCAGATATTACACAAACGGACGCTTCAGATCTGCCTTCACCGCAGATCTAGGTGACTATTTAAGAATTCATGGCTAGATTAGGTGGAAACCAAAAGGCGGTAACCACCTATGAAAGTAGCCATGGCCCAAATCAATTGTGTTCTTGGGGATGTGAAAACCAACATCTCAAAAATCTTAGACAATACAATAAGAGCAAAGAAAAAAAACTGCGATCTAGTTGTTTTTCCTGAGCTTAGTCTTTTTGGCTATTGGCCGGCAGATTTATTAGAGCGGCAGCACTTAATAGATGATCAGCTCAAAGAAATTGAGAAACTTCAGAATAAACTCCCTGAGGGAATCGCTATCTTAGTAGGTGGCATTACTCGGTCGAAAAAAAAAGAAAAAAAGGATTTTAAAAACTCTGCTATTTTTCTTCAAAAAGGAAAGAGGGCAAAAATATTCTCAAAAGAGTTGCTACCAAACTATGATGTCTTTGATGAAACCAGACATTTTAGTCCGGGGGATTTAAAATCTAACATCCTAAAATATAAGGGAAAGCGGATTCATATTTCTATCTGCGAAGATATATGGGCCTGGGGCGAGGCTTGGGTGGGTTCCAACTACCCTAGTAATCCTATTAAAAGTTTAAGGGGAGAGAAGTTTGATCTTCTTATCAACTTGTCTGCTTCACCTTTTTCAAAGTCAAAAGACGAGAGAAGGTTATCGGTAGTCCAACAAACTGCAAAATACTTAAAAGCACCAATGGTTTACGTAAATTTAGTTGGTGGACAAGATGAGCTTATTTTTGATGGCGGCTCTATTGCAGTAAACCCAAATGGAGAAATACTTGCTGAGAGTGTGTATTTTGATGAGGACTTAAATGTTTTTGACTTAGACTCCCAATCTGGAGGTATTCGTCCATTTCTAACTAGTCGGATTAAAAGTAAGGAAAAGAAAAACGAATTCTACCGTGAGGCCTTAGTTGCCGGAATCAGAGATTTTGTTCACAAAAATAAAATGCAGAAGGTTCACTTGGGCCTCAGTGGGGGTGTGGATTCGGCCTTGGTAGCATGCCTGGCGGTAGATGCACTAGGACCTGGCAAAGTAACTTGTGTGGCACTTCCTACAAAGTTTAATGCAGATGAGAGTTATGAGTTAGCTAAACAATTATCTAAAAATTTAGGCTGCAAATTTTTTAGCTTACCCATTGAGAGTACTTACCAAAAAAGTCTAACAGAATTTGAAAACTGTTTTGGGTCGTCTGATTTTGATTTAATGAATGAAAATCTTCAAGCTAGAATTAGAGGAACTATGCTTATGGCCTACTCCAATCGATATTCTTCGATGTTGTTGGCAACAGGAAACAAAAGTGAATTTACCGTAGGTTACTCCACTTTATACGGAGACATGAATGGTGGGTTGGCCCCTATTGGAGATCTCTTGAAAACGGAGGTGTTCTCACTATGCGAGCATTATAATAGAGAGTTTGAACTTATACCTCAACGAATTATCACCCGTCCTCCAAGTGCTGAGTTACGCCCAGACCAAATGGATCAGGATTCATTACCTGACTATAAGGATCTGGATAAATCTGTTCAGAAAGTTGTTGTTGAGTGTCGTCCCGCTACAAGTCCAACGGATAAGTTTGTTTTACAAAAATTAAATCAAAGTGAATTCAAAAGGTGGCAAGCGCCACCAATACTTAGGGTAAGTCCACATGCATATGGAACAGGGAGACGTTTTCCCATTACTAATGGAAGTAGTAAGTAGGTTTTTACTAAAGCAGTCCGCCCAATCCTAGTTGTTTTGGTTGTCTTTCTATTTGGGGAAACTCTAAAGTCTTACCACCAGATAGCTGGATAAGGTTCTCAATGGCTGGAATTTGATTGTTGTCGGCAATTTTCCCAACAAGTTTCCAAAATAATTGTCCACAGTAAGATGCATCTTCCTCGGCTCTGTGGAAATCTGTGGAGCTGATTTCAAAAAGCTGAACGAGTGTTCCCAGTTTGTAGTTGGCAAGACCTGGCATAATTTTTTTCGCCATAGCAAGCGTATCTAACACGATTCCTCTTGGTGCCACGGACTCATATTTTTTAATATCAGCTGTTAAGAACTGAACATCAAATGCAGCGTTGTGAGCTATGATCATATCATCCCCGCAAAACTCAGCAAAAGATGGTAGTAGTTCCTCTATCAGTGGCATATCTTTAACCATGTCGTCTGTGATTCCAGTGATTTTTATAACTTCAGCTGGAATAGATTTTTGAGGGTTTACCAGGGTTGCAAAACGGCCAATAGGTTTTCCATTTTCAAATTTAACAGCGCCAATTTCTGTGATTTGTTCGACGCCTGGTAAAAAGCCTGTTGTCTCTAGGTCAAATGCGATATATCTCATAGGAAAGTAATAATACGTGAGTAGCTTGTGATTCAAGCAAAAGCTATAAATCAGGTAATTTAACTCAATGCTCGAAAACAATAAAATTGGTGGAACTGTTTTTTTAGTGAGTACTTCCGGTGAGAAGCAAGCTGTTGAATATGAAGGAACAGTTAGCTTACTTGCAGCTTTGTTGAAAAAAAACATCGAGATTTCCAATAGTTGCGAAGGCATGGGAACTTGCGGGACTTGCAGGCTTACAGTCTTGTCTGACTTAAACGTCTTAGAAAAACGCAATGAAATTGAGCAAGAAATGGCTGACGACCGGTCTTTTTCCGAGACGGAGCGCCTTGCCTGCCAAATCAACTGTGTTGATGGGCTTGCTTTTAGGCTCCCTGAGGATTAAATTACAGGGCAAATAAGAACTAAACGTCTGCCCAAAAAGGCTGCGATAAATAAATTAGGAGAGTAACTTTGGCATTAGTACATGAGTGGGAAAAGCAGGGAAATATTTTGTTTGTAAATCGATCTTGGATTCCCGCAATTTTTGTCTTAGCTGGTTTTGGGTTTTTATATTTTACTGATTTTAAAACGATCCCAGAATCTTTCTCTTGGGCTTATATTTTGTTTTGTAGCTCTTTTGTTTTCCTAGGGCAGTTTATCCGATCTTTTGCGGTGGGTTTTGCAGATAAGAATACTTCTGGAAGAAACACCAGTGACGGGCAGGTTGCAGACAGTATTAATAAAACAGGAATTTACAGCTTGGTTCGACATCCACTCTACCTTGGAAATTATTTTCAATGGTTAGGGGCCCTGTTGTTTTGTGGCTCTTGGGAATTCGCATTTGTAAGTACATTAGCTTATATCATTTACTACGAAAGAATTATGTTTGCTGAGGAGCAGTTTCTTAGAAAGAAATTTGGACAGGAGTATGATCTTTGGTCTGCAAACACTCCAGCGATTTTACCTAAATTGGGTGGCTACACTCCGTCCAGAAACTCTTTTAACTGGCGAGATATGGTTCGAAGAGAGTATTTAGGTTTTTGTGCGGCATTCTATGTGATGAGTTTCTATGGTGCTTTTAGTGCAAGTATCCAGGCGGGAACTTTTGCCATCGATCCCATAGTACTACAGCTGTTTTATGTGACCTTTGGTTTCTTTATCGTGATCCGAATTCTAGCCAAGGCTACAAAAGTATTGAGCCCAGTAAGCGCCTAGGTTTTATTTTACGTAAAAGTGATTTGTGATAATCCAATACAGAGATTTGGCTTTAGCTGGAAACGGCATATCTAGCTTAACCAATACCTGAATCCTGTAGTTTCCAGCCATATTGATATCAAAGTTATTTTCAAGCTGATTAGAGGACATATAGAGTTCCCCATCTTTTAAAAGCTGTACTTCAAAGTCACTTGTTATCTCTGGTAAACGATAGTGAATCTTTGTGGGGCGATTTTTAAGATCGATTTCTTCACCAATCAAAAAGCTTTTCTCTTTTTGTTTTACTTCAACAAAAAAGGAAGATGCATTACCAATTAAATCTAGAGAAAGAAATGAGTTTCCATTTTTTAATGCCGTTAGGATTTTAGCTTTATCGCGCTCAAAATTCCCAGTTAGTTCTGAACGTAAGACAATATTATTTGCACCAGTTCTAAAAAAAGTTTCGTACTTAGGAAACTCCCAGTAGCCACTATCCGAAGGTAAGACAACGGCTTTTGCCGTAGCATGGTGACCAAAAAGTCCTATTACATTTTGCTTGGTCATGAGTTTGTTCCAAAGAGCGAGCTCTTTGTGGGGTGGTTCAACAATGTTTGCATAGAATAAATTTTCATTGAATGGGTAGAGGAGCAGGGACCAGAGAAAGTGTCCTCTCTCTTCCCTAAATTTTCGGTCCCAGAACTCTTTAAGGTTAAAAATTTCTAAGCCATTTAATCCGATCGGGTATCTACCTGTCCACTCATAGCGAGGGCGAGTAGGATGAGATATATGTATACTCATTGTATCTGGACCACGATTTTTTTGTGTCAGTAAATCAGACATTAAGATCTGGCTTTGACCAGGACTTTTGAACTTATGATCCTTGAGACCACCAAAAACAAGAAGGTGTGAGTCCACGTAGGAGTACTTTCCTCCACGGATCATGTAGACATCATTTATTTTTCTTTCGATATAGCTTGGTTCTTCATATTGATTTAGATCCGTAATAAAAACGAAATCGATTCCTTCAGATTGAGCTGCTAAAGAAATTTTCTCAATACTACCACTACCTCTACCATACTGACTTTCTACATGAGTAATACCTCTGTAGGTGTAGTAAGGATTAGTTGAGGCGGGCACGGTAGAGATCTCAGCTGGCGTTATTTGAATACTATAATTGCTGATCAACAAGCCGTAGCTCATAAATAGAATAAACAAAAGTACAATAGAACTAGTTAGTCTTCGAATCATCTCTCGTAAACTCTATCACCTGGTACCTGGCATTTATAGGAACTTTTAAAGTAATCTTATAATTTTTCATGTAATCTGGAAGTTTATGTACTTGGGTTTCAACTAGAAAGTAAAATCTTTCCTCACTGGGTTTAGATTCCGGTAAATAGTCATAAAAATCTTTCCTGTTGTAGGACTTAAGCTTCAAGATATCGGTCTTAAGTTTATAAGAAAGATAGGAGGCCATTTGGTAGGAGTCGGCGTAGGCGGGCGTATAGCTTCTTGCTACTACGAGGAGGTCTTCATACTCATTGAACTCTCTGAATTTTGTTTTAGTTTGTTCCACTGGAAGCCAATAGTAAAAAGCATTGGAATAGACCACCACAAAAATCAAAACCCAGAAAGTAACAGCGTATTTAAACCATTTTTTAAAATCTGTGCTTTGAAGTACCGCTAACATCCCAATGGCAGGATAAGCAACCATTGGCCAATTCCCTTCGACTCTTCCCTTGAAGCTCGTAAGTAAAAAGAAAAGCATCGGGAATGCTGCTAGTACAAAAAGAAATAGGTATTTTTTATTAAAATTTCTAAATGCAATATAGATGACTGCTGGAAAAACAAAGACAATCTGAGTCCAAACATAATCAATAGTCCATATTGGTTTCCAGCTTTTAGCTCCTAGGCCATGATTGAGTTGAAACAGGAAGCTGTCCCAATTGTTTTGGTAGTTCCAGATAAGTACCGGAGAGATTGCCAACAGGGCTGCAATTACAGCTAGGGGTAGGTACTTCCACTCGATGCTCTTCCATTTTTTTCCCCAGCAAATATAAATTAAAAACGCCAATAGAGCTAAAACCATATGGTATTTTGAAGCGCCTCCTAGTCCTAGAAACAAGCCGAAAAGGGAATAATTTATCGCGCTAGGTTGATCTAGGGACTTCAATAGCCATAAGCTACTTAAGGCCCAAAAGAAAAACACGGGAGTGTCTGGAGTTATAACCACAGCACCAAAACCAAAAATAGGCCAAAAAGACATTAAGAGTGCAAAGTGAACTAGATGTTCTTTCTTGTCTGTAAATTTTTGTAGAACAAGCAACCAAATACAAATAGTAGCTTGAGAGAGAACAACTCCTGGCCAGCGAGCGGCGCCTCCTAAGTCCTCAAATATTCTTCCAAACCAAAATAAAACACCAACCATCGGTGGGTGATCAAAATAGCTCAATCTAAGATTGTGAGACCAAAACCAGTAATAGTTTTCGTCAAAAAAGAATGGCAAAAACACGGCCAAAACTAATTTTATACCTAAGCAGATCCAGAGAATCTTTTTTGCTTTATCCATAATTTAGTTCTTTGGATACTTGAGTTCGATACCTTCACCTAAGTTCCCAGGCACTCCACGATCTCTACCGTTGTGTATTACATTTATAGCCCCACCATCTTGAGTCCTAAGTTGGATTAGTTCTCTGGCTTTGATGGTGTGAATTTGTTCAGGCTTCAAATCTATTTTTATCCACGAGCTTTTATCTGATTTAAATTCTATAGACACCTGATCTAATGCCTCAATAATAACTTCCTGAGGAATTTTAGTGTTCAATATAGGTTTCTTTTCTAGTTCGTTTATTTCTACCTTAGGCTCAACTTTAATCGGCTCAGGCTTTGGCTCGGGTTCAGGTGTAGGAGCTGGCTTTTCTAGTTCCTGCTCCGTCGTCTCTTGAGGTTTTGCTTCTTCTTTTTTTGGTAGCTCTTCCGGTGGCTTTGTAGGTTCTGGCTTTTTAGGTGGTTCGACTACGGGTTCAGGCGCAGGCTCCTCAACTAAAGGTTTCAAGGGCTCTGGAGCTGCGTTCTCTTCTGAACTTGCTACTAAATCGCTCTCTTCTAGAGGCTTACTTGGATTGCTAGATTCCTCAGGAACTATCGGGACAATTTTTTCTACCTCTTTACGAGTTGGCTCCACTAGCATTTTTTCCGTCTGATACTTATCTATGGTAATGCTAATAAGGTAGATTAGAATTAAGAGAACTATTCCACCTAATGACATAAATACTTTAAAAAGAGGATGCCGTTTTGAATTAGCGAAGTTTACCGCATTTTGCTTTGCTTTTGGTTCCTCAACCTCACCGGAACTAGATTTCTCTACATTGGTTGTGCTGCCCATTTCTCTGTGAAAACAGTCGAGAATCTCTTTTGTATCTGCTCGGAGATATCTCGCATAGGATTGTACAAAACCTCTAACAAAGGTTTTTGATGGAAGCTGAGAGGTATCTCCAGCTTCAATAGCTCTTATGGTGGAGGATTTGATTTTGGTGGCAAGAGCCACTTCCTCTATACTGACACCATATTCTTCTCTATGCTTTTTGAGAAGCTCTCCGGTTTGCTTCATACTTTCCTCAATTCAAATCAAGTAGGCTTAATGCTTTTTTAGATTTTTCGATAGTTTTCTTGTCTTTACTTTTTCTTACTAAAAATTTTAAACGCTCTTTGGCTTTTTGATTTTTACCTAGCTGGATAAAATTTAATCCAGAATAGTATAGTATTTCATCTCTCTCGGCCGACTTCCAGCATTTCGCTTGGGCTTTTTCAAACATTGGTTCAGCAGTTGTATGATTTTTGAGAAAGTACTGAGACCTTGCATACGAAGAGAGAGCTGGGCAGTAATTTCTATTACTTTGAATGGCTAGGGCAAACTGTTTGTTGGCATCTTCAAACTGATTCAGCTGGAAATAGGCTAAGCCGTAGTTTGTATGGTATTTTTCTGGATGAGGGTAGGTTAGGTCATCAGCAGCGGTTTTGAATATCTCAATAGATTTATCATACTCTCCAGTTTCCACTAGAATTCTACCCAGATTTATTTTTGCCTCGGTATAATTCTTATGTTTTTTGAGTAGGTTTTTAAGAATACTTTTGGCCTTATCCGGCCTTCCTCGGCGGTAGTAGGCTATGGCTAGGCTGTTTAAAATTTTCTCGTCTTGTGGGTCTAATCGGTTTGCATTCAAATACTCTTTTAAAGCCTCGGGATATTTTCTATTGGCAAGGTGGGCGTCACCCATTTGAGCGTGCAAAAAAGCTCTATGTTTGTTTAGCTTAACATCTTGCTTTTTTTTAGTACCACAAGCGCTAAAGGTAATTGTTAAAGCTAAAAGCAGTAGGAGCTTAGTCATGAAAAAATTCTATCATTTCAATGGCTTCGGTACAACTTACTTGGCTAGGAGAAATCTTTGCCAAAGACCTATATTGTGCGTCGTTTAATTTCTAAAACAGAGACTACTTCGATGTGATGAGTCTGGGGAAACATATCTAAGCCGCTTAGGCTGAGAACAGAAATCTCAACACCAAGACTTTCAATAAACTCCAAATCCCTAACAAAAGTGTTTGGGTCACAGGAGATATAAACGAGTTTGCTAATTTTTTGCTCAATAAGTAAACTTAAAAAGTCTTTAGCGGCCCCGATTCTGGGTGGATCTATGAGAACTAGGTCCTCAGAAAAATCTCCTAGATCTCTAATGTGATCGATTACATCCCCCTGCCTCCAATGAATCTCATTTTTTAGATCTAAGGACTTCGCTTTTTGAATGGCGGAAGGATTTTGCTCCACTCCGATTTTATCCTTAATCTCAGGGAGCCGAAGTTGGCGAACAAAATTTCCATTCCCACAATACAAATCGATAAAACGCTCATATTGGAGCCCCTCGATATTTTCTTGGACCCATGAAATCATTTTTGTATTTTGAACATCATTTACTTGGGAAAAACCTGATTCTTCAGCGTGTCCCTTATTTACTGAGACTTTGAAGTCTCCATCGAGCTTATAAACCTCTAATTTATTAAGACGGTTCTCGGGTAAATCTTTTTGTGAAAGTACGTTTTCAAAAAGGCCTTCTTCAGCTATCAGGCACTCTTTTGTGTCAGCAATCTGGTGAGTTCCCTTTTTTAAAAAACCAAATTTTTGGTTGTAGTTTCTTACCTGAATTCTGTTCCGGTAATAAAATTCTGGGCTTGAAATTACCTTTGTGTTCTCTGGAAAATTAATCTTAGATTTATTTAAAATTTCACTGAGTATCAGCTCTTTTTGGCTTATCTGCTCTTTGTAACTGAGATGTTGCCAGTTACACCCTCCACATAAATTAGCAATTTTACAGGGAGGAGTTCTTCTCTCTAAACCAGGCTTAAGAATTTCCATTAGATCAGCGATACCATAGCGCTTTTTTAACTTAGTAACTTTAGCTAGAACTAGATCTCCTGGAGCGGTTTGATCAATGAAAAATACCATTCCCTGGTGATGGGCTATTCCCATTCCTCCAAAGCTGAGCTTCTCTATCTGAAACTCGTAGGTCTTAGTTTTTTCCAATTTTAATTCGTTCAAAAAAATCTCTCTTATTAGTAAAAAAAAAGGGGCCTTAAAAGCCCCGTTTCTTTTGAAAATTCTAAATCGATTTAGAAAATTTCAGATTTTTCAAAAAATAAACCAAGCTCACGCTCAGCAGATTCCGTAGAATCAGAACCGTGTACGGCATTCTCTCCCATAGAGTCACCAAACAACTTTCTGATGGTACCTTCTTCTGCTTCCGCAGGATTAGTAGCACCCATAATTTGACGGTTTTTAAGTACAGCGCCTTCGCCTTGTAGGGCTAGCACTACAACGGGAGCGGAAGTCATGAACTCCACTAACTCACCAAAGAAAGGTCTTTCTTTGTGCTCAGCATAGAATTCTTTAGCTAGCTCATCGCTCATGTGAATTTTTTTAATCCCAGCGATAGTTAAATCATTGGATTCCCACTTATCAGTGATTTGTCCAATTACGTTCTTCTTCATTGCGTTTGGCTTAATGATAGCGAAAGTAGTTTCTACTGCCATTTCGTCTCCTAGTTTTAGATATCAGTTGCCGATGGTTGTAACCCGGGGAGTCTCCTCTCACTAGGCTTAACGCACGGCATTCGATCCTGGTTTATAAAATTTAAATCAATAGATCCGTTTACTCAAAAATTAATACGGGCCTGGTTTTTCCGTTTTATTCACAGGGCTCTGCCATTCCAGGGTAACCGGAATGTTTCGAGTAACGTAACGAGGCTCGATAGTTACAGAGAAGGCTTTATCTAATTGAATGGATTTAGAAGAACAGGCCTCGGCTGCGTAGTAATAAGTATGGGATTTACTAGTTCTGCTGGTGTATGTATTTCCGTAGAGGGGTGTAACTCTCGTTGATGTACGGGTTTGCACTATACCTGTGCCTTTAGAAAATTTAAGTTTATCCTTGCTTCCGTTTTGATTAAGAGTTCCATGCCAATGTGCCATTTTGGTTGCCCTAACATCTGAGGAACGCAAAGACAGTAAGAAACACTGCTTATTAACTACTTTGTCGTTTAGATAGGTTTTTAAAATTTTTTCCGTTTCAATTTTTTTCTTAGATTCGGGCCAGTTTTCCTTAAAGGATTTCTCAGCTATATCCTCAGTCACTTCAACTCGTATGAGAGGTTCTGTATAAGGAGTCAGCTCAAAGCGAGTAGCGCCACTTCTCATACTTTGGTCCCTTCCAATATATTTATCATAAGAGCTTCTTTTAAGATCTGCTTTTATCTTTTTTAGTTCAATATTTGGCGTACTACCGATTAGGTTTGATAGTTTCGATTGTCCTTTTGGCTTAGTCATTGTTCCACAGGCAGAAACTAAAATAAGCAATAGACTAAGATTCATGACTTTACTTAAATACAGCATTAAAATTCTCCTTTGAATTAGATTCTTTTTTACCGTCCAGGTGAGTAAATATCCAGTGGTTTGAAGAGATGAAAAAGTTTATATAATTAATAAAGATATATGGAATGATGATCAGTCCATCTGAAACCTGGGAGCTATTAGGCTAACTGAGTTAGAGGCTACAATTTCTTTAAAAAAAGGTAAAAAACCTGCCCTAAACTGTCATTTCTGTATGCCGTAGATTGTCGCTGAGGATGAAAATCTTATTTTGAAACGCTCAAATCTAATCTGATGAGGTTTGAGTCTCTTGTTTCACCTGGTTTTTGGTATATGGCTTGCTCCTTATAGCTCTGAACGAACCAAGAACGTTTCATAACCAATATGGAGGAATATCTATGAAGAATTTCAAATGGATCGCCGGAGTGGCATGTACATCACTATTATTTGGAGTCGCGTGCGGGAAAAAGAATTTCGCATCTCCTGTAGCGGATCAAGTTAAAAAAGAAACAGAAGTAATGAACCAGGATCAAGTGGAAAAAAAACTAATGATCGAATCCACAGTAGCCCTAGAGAAGATATTAGGAGCAAAAGATTCTGGAGCCATCGCAAATCAAATTATACTTAAACATTTGATGGATTCAAAAATAATGGGCGATGCTGAGCTTAGTTTGGACTGTAGCTCAAGTACGGATCTAGTAGCTAACAATACGCTGATGTTAGACTCAGAATTAAACTCGATGGTTGCATCTCAATTAAATCCAAAAGATGTACTTCAATCCAATGCTTTTAAAGTGAATAATACTCAATATGAAAAAGAGCTAAATAAAGAAGACTTTAGATTAGTCACCATCAACTCATTGGCAGAAAGAGTGAGTAATTATGAGAGAGCAGTAGTTGCAAAGTGTTTTTTAAATGGCAATGCTGAGATCGAGGTAGAGTTAGTTTTACAGGGCGAAGAAGATATGGATGTAGTTTCTATGTATCCTACTTTTCAAGAGTCTTTAGGTAAGCTTTTAGAGGGAAATGATGCCTTAGAAGTTACTGTTGGTAAAAACAAGGTGGATAAGCCTATTGCCTCTCAAAAAGGTAGAGCTGAAATTGCTAAAAAAGGTAAAGACATCAAAGCAAACTCTATAAGAATATTTGCTGATGATGTTCAGGCCATTAGAGTAAATCTTGCAGGAGATTCTGAGGAAGTTGCTGAGTTAAGAACAGCTCTCGGTGATACAGACTCTATATTGATCGAGCTTAGTAATGATCAGAGAGTACTGATTCAGAATGCACTAACAAAAGATAAGTTCATGTATATCCAGGACACTAATAAAGATATCGTAGCAAAAATGAAAACAAGCCCAAGAACTGCCGAGCAGGCCGATCTTGAAGTGGAAGTAGCGGAAAGTACAGAGTTACTTAATGAGCTAACCCTAGATAGCATCAAATCTATTTTAACCAAGCAAGAGAATGTAGATGCAATCAACGCTGCGATTGAAGAGTCATTGGTTGATGCTCCAGCAGAAAAAGTAGAAGAGCTGAAGGCAGCCATTCTAGAATCAATGAACACAGGCGTGAGAGTTGAAGTAGAAGTAGACGAGTCTAAAAACCTAGCTAATCTACTAAGACAAAACTTGAGTGAAGACACTGAGATTTCTGAAGACTTACTAACAGAGGAACTAGCTAAGGAAGATACAGTCACTCAGTTGGCAACTGTTGAGGCTAAGATGATGGAGAAAATCATTGAAGCTAATAATAAAAAAGCCGCTGATCTTCTAGAGAAATTAAAAACAGATCTAGCGGAAGAAGTTGTTGAAGAAGTTAGTCCGGAAGTGGCTGCAACTACTGAAGTAAATACTACGCCTGATTCTGAAGTTGAGACAAAGGTTGAGACCCCAGCGGAAACGGCGGTTGATGTTGAGGCAGAAAAAGCTGCCGTAATTGCTGCTCAGGAAAAAGACTTAGCTGAGCAAGAAGCTTTGGCTCAAGCCGAAATGGACGCTAAATTTAAAGCTACAGAAACACGAATTGCCGAGCTTAATACTGATAAATCCAAAGTTGCATCGGACATTGAAGAGTTGAATTTGAGGCTTAACACGATTACTAGCCAATTGAATATCAATGGCCAAGACATCGGCTTAAAGCAATCCGGCTTAGACAGAATTTCTGATCAACCAGATTCAAGTACTTTCAAGGGATTATCCAAAGCAATCTCCAGTTTAGAGGTAGCAAACGCAGATCTAACTAGGGAACAAGCTGAAATTAATAACTTGCTTGTGGGCCTTAACGGAAAGACATCTACTCTTGACCAACAGATTGAGGAATTAACATCCAGTCTTTCTCCAAAAGTTGAGAGTCCTGTTGTAGCAGCGGAATAATTTATAGATTCTGTTTTTTTTGAAACGTTCAGTGCCCCGAGATATCGGGGCACTTTTTATTTAGAAATTAAGAAATTGCATTTTTTAGAGTAATACCAAGCTCAGCAGGGCTTCTAGAAATATGACAACCTGCACTTGCAAGAGCCTCATACTTTGCCTCAGCTGTTCCTTTTCCGCCAGAGATAATCGCACCAGCATGTCCCATCTGCTTTCCAGCAGGAGCTGTTGCACCAGCAATAAAGCTAACTACAGGCTTTTTGAATTCACTCTTGATATATTCCGCGGCTTCCTCTTCTGCTGATCCACCGATCTCACCAATCATGATTACAGCATCTGTATCATTATCCGCATTAAACATTTCTAACACATCGATAAAGTTGGTTCCATTCACAGGATCTCCACCAATACCAACACATGTGGATTGGCCAAAGCCCTGTTGTCCGGATTGGAAAACCGCTTCATAGGTTAATGTACCAGACCTAGAAAGAATTCCAATTCTACCTGGCTTGTGAATATGTCCTGGCATGATTCCAATTTTACATTGTCCAGGAGTAATCACTCCAGGGCAGTTTGGACCTACAAGGCGAGTCTTCTTGCCTTGCATGAACCTTTTAACTTTAACCATATCGTTTACCGGGATTCCCTCGGTAATACAGATAACTAAATCAAGCTCGGCATCTACTGCTTCCATGATTGCATCCGCTGCAAATGGAGGAGGTACGTAAATCGCTGTTGCATTACATCCCGTTTTTTCTTTTGCCTCTCCCACCGTATTAAAAACGGGTAGGCCAAGATGATCCGTTCCACCTTTATTGGGTGTAACGCCACCAACCATTTTTGTTCCATAAGCCATTGCTTGCTCAGAATGGAAAGTACCTTGAGCGCCAGTAAAACCCTGGCAAATCACTTTTGTGTCTTTGTTAACCATAATTGCCATAGTTCTCTATCCCTTCACCGCTGATACGATTTTTTTAGCAGCATCTGTTAAGTCATCAGCTGGAGTTATATTTAACCCACTTTCAGATAATATTTTTTTACCTAAATCCACATTTGTTCCCTCAAGTCTAACTACTAGAGGAACACTTAAACCCACTTCCTTGGAAGCAGCAATAACACCTTCTGCAATGATGTCACACTTCATGATTCCACCAAAGATGTTCACTAGAATCCCTTTTACATTAGGATCTGCCAAAATGATTTTAAAGGCTGCGGTAACTTTTTCTTTATCAGCACCACCACCAACATCTAAGAAGTTAGCCGGCTCCGCTCCAGTAAGTTTAATGATATCCATTGTTGCCATGGCAAGCCCTGCACCATTTACGAGGCATCCAATTTCGCCGTCTAGTTTAATGTAGGCAAGGTCGTACTTTGATGCTTCGATCTCTTGTGGGTCTTCTTCAGCAAGATCTCTATAAGACATAACATCCTTATGTCTATAAAGAGAGTTACCATCAAAAGACATTTTCGTGTCTAAAACCAAGATGTCTCCGTCACCGGTTTCAACCAAAGGATTGATTTCTACAAGTGAAGCATCCTTTTCAACAAAGGCATTGTATAGTCCCATAAATACTTTACCTGCTTTGCCTACCAGCTTACCTGTAAGTCCAAGACGGAAAGCTAGGTCTCTACACTGAAAACCCTGTAAGCCAATGGCCGGATCGATAGTGATCGTAAATATTTTTTCAGGAGTGTTCTCAGCCACTTCCTCAATATCCATCCCGCCTTCAGTGGAAGCCATGATACTAACGCGGCTAGATGCTCTATCTAATAGAACGGCGACGTAATACTCTTTTTTAATATCACAGCCTTGTTCTACAAAAACTTTTTCTACTTTTTTACCTTCAGGGCCTGTTTGGTGAGTGACCAATTGCATTCCCATAATGGCGTTGAAGTGTTCTTTTACTTCGTCCACAGATTTAGCAATTTTAACACCGCCACCTTTACCGCGACCACCGGCATGAATTTGAGCTTTTACAACCCAAACACTTCCACCTAAATCATTTGCTGCTTTTTCTGCCTCTGCCTCTGAGAGAACCATTCTTCCCTCTAGAGTTGGTACACCAAAACCACGTAGTACCTCTTTTCCTTGAAACTCATGAATATTCACTGATTTGCCTCCAGTTTTTAATTCTAAATTTATAAAATATTACCTTATACATTGTTCCCGATTTCAGAACCGTAGTCCAAAGCGCAGTCCATGGAACCGGACCTTTGCCTACAAACATTTAAGCGATCTTTATAAAACATCCCGTGTTGATTGGCTACCAAGAGTAGAAAAATGCTTTAGCTATAAAAACGAGCACCAAATGCTTGGCTTAGGCACTTTGCGAAAATTTTTAAATAAATGCTGCTAGCCTCGGCTTAACCGAATAGAATTTTGGCAGACTTTGTTTCTGATGGATTGATTACAAGGATTTCCCAAGGGAGGGGATGATGCGCATATTTTTGATCAGTTTAGTTTTAGTTTTTACTGCCTGTAAAGAGGCAACAGTGGAGGGAGACTTCCATTATGTTTACCTAAATTGGAATGCGGAGGATACATCTTCTACTATCCAAATCAATGTCGCCACTACCAAGGAATTCCCGAATTGGAATTTATTGGTTAAAGAAACTAAAAGCCAAATAGTAATTTATGACAAAACAGAAAAATCAAATACCAATAAATATCTCAAAGGTGCGCATTACCTTCATATACCTTTAGCCGATCTGAAGGCGAATACTTCTTACGAATTCCAACTCTCTTCGGTGGACTATCAAGGCCCCGTATACAAATTTAAAACTTTACCAAAAAAATTAGACAGACCCTTACGCTTCATTGTGGGTGGTGATACCGGGCATGGGGAAAAGTTTGGTCGCCTAGCAGAACTTTCAAAGACCTATGACTTTGACTTCGCCGTTTTTGGTGGAGACATTGCCTACGCGGATGGAGATGTAACTAAATATAAAAACTGGGTAGATTGGTTGGAGAAATGGACAAAGGCCAGTAATCATAAGGGTTATTTAAAGCCTTTTATTGTTGCTATAGGTAACCATGAAACGAATTATGTAAATTTCTTTAATGGTAGAAGAGCGCGAGCACCATTTTTCTATGGACTCTTTGCGCAAGACCAAAATACTTTTTTTAGAAGAAACATCGCAGGTCAGAACTTTATAATATTAGACACCGGTCATATCGCCACCTATGGCTCACAAAAAGAATGGCTGGCTGAAAATTTAAATAAAGAAAAAAACTGGCATCAGTTTACATTTTATCATATTCCATTTTTCCCGGCCCATCGAAGCTTTGATGGACAGGCAAGGATCGGAAGAGATGCTTGGATGAATATAATGGAGTCAGGTGGGGTCGATATTTCCTTTGAGCATCATGACCATGTGTTAAAGCGGACTTATCCTTTAAAAGATAAGCAAGTTAATCTAGAAGATGGAATTATTTATCTAGGTGATGGGGCTATGGGCAAGAGTACGAGAGAGTTGAATAATGAATGGTACCTGGAGCACTCTCAAAGTGAGAATCATTTCTGGATGGTGGATATGTCTGTAGAAAAGTTAGATGTTCAAGCAATAGGTTTTGGCGGTCAGGTTTTAGATCAATTTCAAATCAAAAATTAAATGGGCTGATAAGGGCTTAGCGTATAAGTTTAGCTTCCTTGGCCATATAAAAATTAGCAAAGTTGAGGCCTAAAAATTATGCCAGATATTAAATAGCCGCTTTTCTTTTGCGATTTGAATCTGGCCGATCTATTGTGTTTTAATGATTGAATTAAAGTCTGTTTGTAAGGCCTTCGATGGTCAAAAAATTCTGAACAATATCGACCTAAAACTACAGGCGGGTAGAGCTCTAGCCATTGTTGGTCCCTCTGGCCAGGGCAAAACAGTACTTTTAAAAACCATCGCCGGCTTGATCCCGCCAGACGAGGGCTCAGTTTTAATAAACTCTAAGGATCTTCATGCTTTAGATAAAAAACAAAAAGCCAAAGTTCTAAGTGAAATGGGTATGCTCTTTCAAAAAAATGCTTTATTTGATTCCTTAGAGTGTGGTGAAAACATCGCTTTCCCTTTAAGAGAAAGGTCTTCGTTGAATGAGGAAGACATCCAAAAAAGAATCGATTTCTTTCTAGATGCGGTAGATATTCCCCACGCTAAAAACCTATTTCCAGACGAAATCTCCGGCGGAATGCAAAAGCGACTCGGAATCGCTCGGGCCCTTGCCCTTGAGCCAAAAATAATACTATATGATGACCCCACCGCAGGTTTAGACCCAATTACTTCAAAAAAAATAATTAAACTCATAGAGCGCCTAAAGACCGAGCAAAACTCCACCATCGTTTTCATCACCAACGACATGAACCGCGCCTACCAACTCGCCGACGAACTCCTTATGATCCACCAAGGAAAAATCACCCACTTCAAAACCATCCAAGAAGCAAAAACCTCAAAAGACCCCACAGTCCACCAATTCCTAACCGCCAACCCCCAAGGCCCCCTAACCCCCATCTAAGCGAACGCCCCCCTCCCTTACTACGCAAGCAAATACCTGCCACCTTTTTAAGAATAGATTCGCTAATTCTAATCAGTTTTATCCGCGCGCAGTTCCGCACAAGCCAAAGGCGCGGAGGACTGTTCGAGCACGGATAAGACTGATTAGAATTAACGAATCTATTCTTAAAAAGAAAAAGACAAGTCTAGACCCCACCCCAAAAAAACTATAAACTACGCCAATGATAGAATTCCAAAACGTAGTAAAACGCTTCGGTGATCGCACGATCCTAAAAGGAATATCCTTCGAAGTAAAAAAATCAGAAATTCTATTTATTCTCGGCACCTCCGGAACGGGAAAATCCGTAAGTCTAAAAACCTTGGTAGGACTACTCAGCCCTGAAGAGGGTGAAATATATATTGATAATCAGAAAGTGAATGGCTTGAGCGAGGATGAGTATCTACCTATTAGAAAAAAATGTGGAATGGTATTCCAGCATCCAGCTCTCTTTGATTCTTTAAGTATCTACGAGAATATAGCTTTTGGTCTTCGAAGACATTATGACATGGAAGAGTCTGCCATTGAGGAACGAGTCAGAAAGTGTCTTGGATTAGTAAATCTTGAAGCTTCAATCTTACAAAAACTTCCACTAGAGATCTCTTACGGAATGCAAAAACGTGTGTCTTTAGCTAGAACTTTAGCAGTGGAGCCAGAGATTCTACTATTTGATGAACCAACCACGGGCTTAGACCCAGTTACTACTAAGACTGTAAATGACCTCATTCAAACTTTGTCGAGAAAATTAAATACCACCTCTCTTGTTGTGAGCCATGATATGGGATGTGCACTTGATATTGCTGATCGTATCATTGTTTTGGACAAGGGTTATGTTGTGGAAAATGGCAGCCCTGAAGAACTTAAAAATAGTAAGGTGCCCTTAGTGCAGGAGTTTTTAGAAGAGGTGTTGGCAAATGGCTAAAGCTCTTTCGGTAGTCCAAGACATTGGTGGCACTGTACTTTTTGTGAAAAAACTTTTCTCTACCTTTCGAACAAAAGGAGTTAGAAGAGCTGATATCTTCGAGCAGGTTTGGAAGGTATATGCTCAGAGTTTTTCTACAACAGCTATGGCTGGTTTTTTTGTAGGTGGTATTCTAACGTTACAATTTACCTTACAAGTTAAACAATTTGATGCTTTAGGATATCTAGGTGGACTATCTACCAGTGCAACCATCAGAGAGATAGGACCACTTTTGATCGCGTTTATGTTGAGCGGAAAAATTGGTGCCTTCACAAGTGCTGAACTTGGGACGATGAGAGTAACTGAGCAGATTGATGCAATTAGGTGTTTGGGTGCAGACCCACTACAAGAAATTATTTTACCTAGATTTTTTGGTATCGTATTGGCTAGTTTTTTCCTGTTATCTATAGGTTTATTTATGTCTATATTTGGTGGGATGTTTATGGGTGCAATATTCTCTGGGGTAAATCCGGAGGAGTATCTTAGACATATTCCTACTATTGTAAACTTTCAATCCCTAGCAAATAGTTTGTTAAAGTGTTTTGTCTTCGCATTTGTTCTCGCATCTATATGTACTTATAAGGGTTATACCGCCTCTGGGGGATCAAAAGGTGTGGGGCGAGCGGTGGTTAGCACTGCCGTTCAAACTATGGTGGCTTTGGTAATAATGGATTGGGTGACAAGCGTATTTAGTGATGCGGTTGTTAATTTGGTGAAGGGATGATTTCTGCTATTGGAAGGGGCCTTATCTTAAGTACAAATACATTAAGTGCATTTTTCAGTATGAGCTTCTGGGGTGCTGTGGGGATTTTCCAACGGCCATATAGACTAAAAAATGTTTTTTCCCAGATCAACTTTGTAGCTAATGAGTCGGCACCAATAGTGTTTTTATGCATAAGCTTTGCCAGTGGAGTTGTAATTGTAGAGGCGGCTTATCATATGAATTTAGTGGTTCAAAATTATTCCATGGTACCTGGTTTTGCATCTATATTAATTATTAGAGAGCTAGTAGTGGTAGTAGGTTGTTTACTTTTGGGCGCTAAGGTTGGGGCTGGTTGGGCTGCAGAAGTTGGTAGTATGAAGGTAACCGAGCAGTTAGATGCGTTAGAAATGCTTGGTATAGATTCCATTAAGTTTTTGGTCTCTCCAAGGCTAATTGCAAGTGTGATTGGTTCGGTATTATTAGTAAGTATTGGAAATGTGCTTTGTCTATTGGTTGCCATGGGTGTGAGTACATTAAAGTTGGATTTTACCGCCGGTGCCTATTTGGCTGCTAGTCGGTCTTTTATAAGTATGCAGGATATGTATTTTTCCATGATTAAGGCGGCTTGTTTTGGCGCTGTTATTCCTTTGATCTCGTGCTATTTTGGTTTTAGATGTAAACCAGGTGCTGAAGGAGTGGGCTTGGCAACTACAAATGCTGTGGTCGCTATATCCGTGGCTATCATTGGTTTAGATTTTGTATTAACATGGATTTTCTCTCACTTTTATTGAGGTAGACAATGAAGAATGAAACTAAGGTTGGGTTATTATTTGTGGTTACGTTGGGGGCAATTGTCGCCTTCAGTTATTATTTAGGTGTCATAAATCCTTTCAGTAGCGCAAAGCAGATTCACATCCAGTACAATTTTGCCGGTGGTATTGAGGTTGGTTCTCCAGTACGTGTAATGGGAATTAAGGTCGGTAAAGTTACCGATATCAATTTCATTCCAGGCTCAAAAGATTTAAAGGGCGAAGAAGTGAACCTTCAGCTAACTATTAGTGTTTCGGAAAAAGCTTGGAAAACTGTTAAAGAGGATTCTAGGTTTTTTATTAACCTTGCCGGTGTTATTGGTGAGCGCTATGTAGAAATCGCTCCTGGGAGTATTGATTCCAAGGGAGTAGTCGCTGGTGGGAAATACAGGGGACATGATCCTCCGAGAGTAGATCAGTTGATTTCCCAGTCCTATTCCTTGGCGGGCAAGGTTTTAGAAGTTATCGAAAACAATGAAGGGGACGTCGTAAGTATCATCAAAAGCGTAACCACTCTTACCTCTAATTTAAATAAAACCTTAGCTATGTTAGAAAAAATGAGTAAAGGGGCTGATTTTGCCAAGCTACTGAATAACCTTGAGACCTTAACCGGAGATCTTGCTCATGTTAGTGGTAAACTTAAGGGCAAGGATGCTGAAGAAACTTATAAACTGTTACATAGGCTTCTTTGGCGCCTCGATGATCTAGATAAAGAAGCCATTAAAAAATTCTTTCAAGACGAAGGTATCAAGGCTAAGATGTTCTAAGCTAGAGGGGGCCTATGCGTAACTTAGTTATATTTGCAATCTTAGGGTTTAGTTGTGTTGGTTTTTCTCAACGAATCGATCTTAGTTCTGGTCGGACTCAAAAAGTAGAGACACAAGTAAAGCGTTCTTCAACTGGTTTAGGGATGCGTGCACTCAGAAGAGTGGGTATCGGCGTTTTAGCTCAGGGAGAGCTTGGTTTTGGTGGACTTCAATTGGAAATAAACCCGAAACCAGAATGGAGTATCCAAGTAGGCTACGGTGGCGGACCTGAATACCGTGCGTTCTCCTTCCAATACAAAAGAATCTTATCAGGGGAGAGCTTTCTTCCTTATTTTGGTCTAGGTATATCCAGGTGGTTTAATGATGGAAGCGGAGCGCCGATATCTAGAACTAACCCAGGAGTTTTGGTGGAAAAACTAATGAGTGATTCTGATAAAGCAAATGGAACGATTGATGAGCTACTATTAACTGGCAAGCTTGGTATACAGTATATGACTTTAAAAGGACCATGGATTGGTTACGCTTTTCATGCTGATGTACAGCTACTTTTCGATGCCGAGGATTTCATAATGGCTCCTACAGCATCTTTCGGTCTGAACTATTATTTTTAGTCTATAAATCAGATATTCTAGTAAGATCTCTAAACTTTCTATACATACCGTCGTTTAGAAACTTTAATCCGTCTCGAGTCATGAAATGGACGTAATCAGAAGCAATGTTTGCTACACATTGTCCATCGGCGAAATCAGTAATGCTACTATCATATCCATTCACTTTTATCCACTCGTTAGAATAATCTATAGTGTAAGATGCTTTGGCAATTGCGCAATATCTAGTACCTTGTTTGTCGCAAATTGCAATTGAGGCTGCTTGGCCTGCCTTGAGACTCATAATCAGTCTGATTCTTAGGTCAATCTCTACTTGATAATCATCAACTGGGGTTAAATGGTTTCCATCTACTAGATATTGGTTGCTAGCGCCCATAAAGTTTTGTGCCTCGTAACAGGAAGGATCAATTTGCGTAACAGCTGTTGGCTCAGGGCCGCCTCCAATTTTAGCTTTACCGTCAAAAATTGGGCCACAGCCAGCAAATATTGTACTTAGTAGAATTAGGCTTATAGTTTTCAGCATTGGTTTCTCCATTTTTTTAACAAAACCAAGCTTATTGCCGAGCCAATCAGGTTTCAAGATCTTTAAAGGTCCTGGGCTATGGGTTTAAATGAATAGGGGTTTATATGAAGCGGTAATTCCACAGTAGATGCTGGCCATATCTTAATACAGTGGTTCAAGAGCTTTTTTGTTATTTGATGAAGTTAGAAAATTTAAAAATATGTCGTTTGAATAGATTGAATTCTCTCAACTTCAACTAGTCGCGTTATGTTTTGGGGATTCAAATCGAGTTTCGGCTAATAAGGTTTAGAAACCAGAAACTAAAATATACTAATTCTAAATTGCTTTGCTTCTCTTTGCCTTAAGTTCGATTCCAATAAATCTATTTATGATTTAACCCATTCAAAAGCAAATGCAATATGAATTGCAAAAGATCTGTTAGCCTATAGGGCCTAATAATTCTTATCTGTATTAAAAATCCATAGCTTCCAGACAGCCAAATAGTTTTCAGAGGAGAAATCCAGACCACTAATTTTTAGTTAAAAACACTGCGTGCTTCAACTTCAATCTTTAGTAAAAAAAATAATGTATTCGCTGCGAAAAATTTAATCTCTATCTTCAGGTGGTTAGCCAACTACCTACTTTTTAAGATCTAGGTTGAGCTAGCTTTTCAAAGACCTACGCTAATAAATTTCAGATATCTTTATCAAATATTTGGATAGTTTTTATGGTTTTGTGACGTTTCTTGGCTTCTCTAAAGTTATTCTAAACCTACAAAGAAAGCATTTATAAGATGGAAAAACAAAAAAAGCCCCAGGATATCCTGGGGCCTAGGTGCTTAATAAAATAACGGGTTTCTTACTTCTTTTTACGAACTACTTTTTTCTTAGCAGCTTTTTTAGTTGCTTTCTTCTTTGCTACTTTTTTCTTAGTAGCTTTTTTCTTTGCTACCTTTTTCTTAGTAGCTTTTTTCTTTGCTACTTTTTTCTTAGTAGCTTTTTTCTTTGCTACTTTTTTCTTAGTAGCTTTTTTCTTCGCTACTTTTTTCTTAGTAGCTTTCTTCTTTACAACTTTTTTCTTAGCTGCTTTTTTAGCAACTTTCTTTTTTGTAGCTTTCTTTTTAGCCATGTTTTTCTCCCGGGATGAGTTAAACCTGTTGGTTATACTAGTTGTTTTCTTAGTTGCACCCTTGGTTAAAGTTTACACCCATGACTTATATCGTCAATAGAAAGATTTAACTTAAGAACTTTTTTTGCAAGTAACTATTGGTGGGAGGTTTTTATGTTCTTATTTTTAGTACTCGCGATGATATTCGTATTTTGGATTTTTAAAACAATACTCGGACAAAAACATTTCGAGATCTTTAATTCGAGACCTATTTTTTATTTTCACTTTTACTTTATACTTACAGTGATTTTATCACTCTCATTTCAAAGCAAATGGGTGCTCAGCCTTTTTATATTACTTTCAAGTAATGCATTTTTCGTTTTGGCACTCTTTTTGTTACTCCTTCATCATCGTAAAAAGTTGGATGACTTTATTTTCAGTAATGTAGAGGGTTTGAGAATTCATTTGTTATCAGGAAGAAGTGTTTATGACTTCATTCAACAGAAAAAGCAGGAAAGCGAAGCAAAAAAGTCACAGTATAAAAAACTTTTTTTCGAAAATGTGTTGTTTGCGCAACAAAACATAGGCTTTTCTTACCGAACCAATTTGGAAAAAGAGGTGATCGAATTGATAAAACTATGTCTTTTTCAATCACATAAGTCAGAAAAACTCATCGCAAATTTTCAAAAACGAAAGAAGTTGAAGAAAAGTTTGGTTAAAAAACTACAAATCGTTACTTACAACTCAAGAATCCAACTAATTGTTTTGATTTCGACCTATTTATTTATGTTTTGTGTCGCAAAAAGTATTTTTGAATGGAAGGTGATTGGTAATGTGTTGGTTTTTTCGGTGACAATTTTTGGCATCGGCATTGTTTGGTTATTGTTTATAGCGAGGGGTTTTCGTGAAAAATATGATTATTAATATTCAAATAGCAGAAAAACTAGAGGCGGCATTTTTTTCGAATATCTCGACTTTAGATTGTATGAAGGACTTGTTGGATCAGAAAATCTGTAGCACGGAGTTAATTCAGTTTTTATTTTTAATTAGAAAGCAGGATCATTCAAGTGCTAGAGAATTCGTTAGTCGTCTTCATGGGCTTGAGGAAGGTTTATATTTTTTAATCTACCAAAGTATCCAAGGGATTATGATCGGTGAATCTTTGGAGGCTTGGATCGAGGAAGCCTATCAGGCAACCCAGCTAGAGATGGAAGAAGATCTAAGGAAGCTTGTTTACAAACTAGCAGTACCAGTTCTTTTCTTTTTGTTTCCCAGTTTTTTAATGGTGGTGGTTGGTCCCATCTTACTTTTTTTAGTACATCAAATATAGGAGTAGTATATGAAGTATATCTTAATTTTTAGTATTTTAATGTTGTCCGTTGGAGATGTGTTTAGTGGAGTTACTAAAACACTCTCGAGTATCCCTAATCTAAAGAACTTTAAAGAGTTGTTTGAGTCCTGTGAAATAGAAATGAATTCTCAATTACTACCCATAAGCTGCTTTCAATTGAGTGATATTGAGAATTTTCCCAAAGGTAGTTCTTTAAGGGAGATCCAAGATAGGGTAACCCCCTATTGTGAATCTCTCCTCACCAGCTCTGAACTCGATCTCGATAGTCTAAAAGAGATAAACCTAGCTTGTGTATCTAGAGGGGGGACTTGTTGTGATCAAGTTAGAAAGCGTAGTAAAATACTTGAGTACCAGAAGGCACAGGCTTTGCTTTAATAGGAGGTATGAACTACTTAAAAAATGGTGGAAAAATCTATTTACTACACCGCAGGCTCGGCAGCGGACTTGAGGGGACAGTATACAAGGCTTATGAGCCAGATGTGGATCCGTATTTTGAGTTTCCGATCTGTGTAAAGGTTCTAAAATCTAGGAATTTGGATTTTAAATTGATTCGTTTTTGGAAAAAACTGGGGGCTTTAGAGGTACGGGGAATCCCTAGGTTTCATACCATATTTAGATATGGTTTTTTCAATAGAGCGCTTGTTTACGATTTTGTTGAAGGGGCGGATTTAGAAAAACTAATTCGCTACTCCGTTCTCGACCCCTTGGAGCTTTCCTATATTTTTGATCAGGTTCGTTTAATTATTGAGAAATTAGGTGAAAACTCTCTTTTTCATGGAGACTTGAAACCGGCCAATATCCTGGTAACTAAAGAATCAAAGGTTTTTTTAGTAGATTTTTGTCCAGACGAGGATCTAATTACACCGATCTACTACTCAAAAAAGATTGGTAAAAAATCTGTTGAGAATGACCTCTTCGCTTTGCAGCAGATGAGAAGTGAAAACCACCTGGAATCTTTCAATCTAAACCTCAGGCAAGTTCCAGATCTAAAAGATAGAATCGAAAAGGTATTCTCAGAAGGGGAATTGATCACCGAGGCAGTGGGGTCGCCTGAGGTTTCCTTACACCGATTTTCTCTTGCTAGGGTGCTTTCGTTCTTTTGTTTGGTTGCTGTTTTGTTTCTGAGTAACACAAGTTTAAAGAATTGATTTCCTGAGTGACCTCTTGTTGATTTTGACGTAATACATAAATTCATATGAGGGTTTATTTTGTCAAATTTTGAGGCAATTCTATTAGGTTTAGTTCAGGGGCTCACTGAGTTCTTGCCGGTTTCTAGCTCTGGTCACTTAGTCATTGGGCAAAAACTATTGGGCTTTGAGAACCATGACCTGAGTTTTGATATTGTAGCCCATTTGGGAACCTTATTGGCTGTGTTAGTGGTTTACCGCCGACAAATTTTTGAAATTATTAGGCTTCTAGTACATTCTTTTCGAGTGAAGAGGTGGAATAACGGTTCAAGGATCACGGCTTGGGTTATTATCGCTACTTTGCCTACCGCAATTATTGGTTTGAGTTTTAAGGATAATTTTGAGGCACTGTTTAATGAGCCCAAATCTGTGGCCATAGCTTTGTTTTGTACAGCCATTATCTTGTTTTGCACTAAGTTCGTTTCTCCTTCAAGAGGTACAGACTTGAAGCACTTAAGCGTTGGTACTTTGCAATTAGATAGAATGTCTTGGTGGAAGGCAGTATTTATAGGTGTTGCTCAGTCTGGTGCTATTGCTCCTGGAGTTTCTAGAAGTGGATCTACAATTGCGGGAAGCCTATACTTGGGTTTACCTGCCGACTTTGCTGCATTATTTAGCTTTTTGTTGGCGATCCCAGCTATCTTAGGTGCCTCAATTCTCCAATTTAAAGACGTAGCTGTGGGAGATTTATTCCAGACCTATTTGGTGATGGGCTTTATATCTTCTTTCTTTTTTGGGTATATTGGACTCAGGCTAGTCATCAATTTTGTCAAAAAGGGCAGGATCGATATATTTAGCTCTTATCTGGTTGTCGTTGCGGCCTGGCTCTATTTTTTCTAATCCTAACAGCCTCTGTTAATTGCTGCACAAAGGTGAATGTTGAATCATCTTGCCTGTTTAGGGCTTTCTTCACATACTCCACCTGATTAATAGGAAGGTTCAAATGAGTCAGATTTACGACAATATTTTAGAGATGGTGGGACATACACCCATGTTGAAATTAAACCGAGTGGTTCCATCCGGTAGTAAGCATAATTACTATGGTAAAGCGGAGTTCATTAATCCCGCAGGCTCCATCAAAGATAGAATCGCACTAGCGATTATAGATGAAGCTGAAAAACGTGGAGAGCTAAAGCCTGGAGCTACAATTATTGAGGCTACTTCCGGAAACACCGGGGTTGGTTTAGGTTTTGTAGCAGCCGTTAAGGGCTATAAATCTATTTTTGTTATGCCCAGTAAAATGAGTAAAGAAAAAGTCGATACACTTAGGGCTTATGGTGCAAAGGTTATTTTAACACCAGTTGGTGTTGAGCCGGATGATCCAAGGTCTCATTATAGTGTTGCAAAAAAGTTGGTGGAAATAACGCCGAATTCCTTTTATGCGAATCAGTTTTTCAACCCCGATAATCCAGATATGCATTATAAAACCACTGGCCCAGAGATTTGGGAGCAAATGGGTGGAAAAGTAGATGTTCTGGTTAGTGGTGCTGGAACTGGTGGAACGATTTCTGGAGTAGGGAAATATCTTAAAGAAAAGAACCCAGATCTCAAAGTAGTTTTGGTAGATCCTCCAGGTAGTATTTTACACGATATGTTCCACCACGGAAAAGTGGTCACACCACCTGCACCCTACCAAGTAGAAGGTATTGGTGAGGACATGGTTCCAGGAAATATCCATTTTAATGTAATAGATGATGCTGTTTACGTAGAAGATAAAGACTCCTTTATGATGGCTAGAGATCTTCTTAAAAAAGAGGGTGTTTATGTTGGCGGATCCGCCGGTACCAACGTTGCTGGTGCTATCCAATGGGCTGAAAAAGTAACAGACAAATCATTAAATGTTGTGACCTTTCTTTGTGATAGCGGCAACAGGTATTTAAGTAAGCAGTTTAATGATGATTGGATGAAGGAGTATGGATTTATTGATTCTCCTATGCGCAATAATACGGTGGCTGATTTGATTCGAGCCGGGCATGGTGGAAAAGATCTTATTAGTGTTGGTTCCGATGCCACAGTTATGAAAGCCATTGAGACTTTTAAAGAGCACAGAATTTCACAGATCCCTGTTTTGGATGGGGAAAGTGTAGTTGGCTTGGTCGATGAGACGGATCTTTTATTTCCTTTGGCCTCAGGAGAGATCAAGCCAACGGATGCCATTATTAACTTCGTAAAAGAAAACATTATTTTTATAGATAAAGAAGAGCCGCTACAAAAACTTGCGGACTTATTCCAAGATGGTTATGTGGCTTTGGTTTACGATGATAGTAAAAACTTATGTGTAGTAACGAAAATAGATTTAATAGATTTCTTAAGTAGCAATTAGGAGTATTTGATGAGCTGGAACCATAAAGAATTTGGATTCGAAACAAGAGCTATTCACGCAGGACAAGAGCCTGATCCAACTACGGGAGCTATTATGACTCCTGTTTATCTATCTAGTACCTATGTGCAAAGCTCACCTGGTGTTCATAAGGGATACGAATATTCTAGAACCAGTAATCCAACTAGAAAAGCTTATGAAGATTGTGTTGCTAGTTTGGAAAACGCTAAACATGGGTTTGCTTTTGCCTCAGGATGTGCGGCTACAACTACTATTGCACATATGATGAGATCAGGTGATCACATTATTTTAGGTGATGATCTTTATGGTGGAACCTTTCGTCTTTTTGATAAGATTCTTAGACATAACGGCATTGAGATGGATTTTATCGACTTAACAAACCTTGAGTTGTTAGAGAAAACAATAAAACCTAATACAAAAATGGTCTGGATTGAAACCCCTACAAACCCAATGCTACAGCTGATCGATATTAAATCAGTAACCAGTAAGGTGAGTGGAAAAGAAATTATAACTGTGGTGGATAATACTTTTATGAGTCCTTATTTACAGAACCCGATTGATTTGGGTGCTGATATAGTTTGTCACTCTTCTACAAAATTTATTAATGGTCACTCTGATGTGGTTGGTGGAGTATTAACTACTGATAGAGACGATATCGCTGAAAAAATCCAGTTTTTAACAAATTCTATGGGTGGGATTCAGGCTACTTTCGATTCTTTCCTATGCATGAGGAGTTTGAAGACTCTTGCTGTTCGAATGAAGGCTCATGAAGAAAATGGTCGACGGATTGCTGACTACTTAGAGAATCACCCAAAAGTTGAAAAGGTAATTTATCCAGGACTATCTAGTCACCCTCAGCATGAGCTTGCTAAAAAACAAATGCGAGGTTTTGGCGGAATGATTTCCTTTTTTGTTAAAGGCGGAATGGATGAGGCCCGAAAGTTCTTAGAAAATGTGAAAGTTTTTGCTTTGGCCGAGAGTTTAGGTGGTGTGGAATCTCTGATTGAGCACCCAGCGATAATGACTCACGCTAGTATTCCTGCGGATCAGCGTAAGGCACTAGGAATACACGATAATTTTGTTCGTTTGAGTGTTGGTATTGAATCCATTGATGATCTTATTAAGGATCTTGATACAGCATTTAGCGCTGTTTAGTGCGTAAAATTTAAGCTAAAGAGGGGTTTTATTTCCAGCTTTTTTTTAGTTTTTGACTGGTGAAATGGGCTTTGTTACACCAGTCTTTCATGTGATTTATCGCAGACGGCCAGATAGCTCAGTCGGTAGAGCAGAGGACTGAAAATCCTCGTGTCGGGGGTTCGATTCCCTCTCTGGCCACCATTAAAGATCTCAACTTCGTGTTGGGATTTTTTTTTGTTCGAAGTGTGGTGTTTGTCTGCCAATTAAGAGGGAATCGGGTGCGGTTCTGCCGCAGAACTATTTGTTCGGTCGGAGTGGGGACTCCTTCTTCTCAAATAGTTACCCGCAGCTTCAAAGCTTGCCACTGGCAACCTTTGCCGCGGCGGTCCTCGTCTGGCCACCATTAGAAATCTCAACTTCGTGTTGGGATTTTTTTGTTTGTAGTGTTGGGTTTATCTTAAAGTGATACCCTTGGTTGCGGACACTATTATTGCTGGCTCAGGAAGGGGAATTTGTTGGAATAGCTTAGAGAGGCCGGACTATTAGAATTGATCTCCTAGAATTATAATCAGTTCACCTATCTGCAATTAAGGGTGGCAGTTTATAATTTTTAATTACAAAAACTTAGATACTTTTTGAGTTTATGATTATAGATAAAGAGATTTGTAAAACTTTTTCTACATCTGACGATGCAACACCACGAGCCCTTTGTGTTAATACAAGTTCGAATTGTGAACTTAGAAAACTAGCAGCCTCTTTATCAGTAAGTTGACTCTTCCACTGACCATTTTTTCGACTGAGCTTAAAAAAACGAGTGTAGAGTTGAAGTATTTTACGATCTATTTCTTTAACTTTTGCTTTCGTCTTTGGTCCCAATTGAGAACTATCTGCACGCATCTTGATAAACAAACATCCATTTTCGTTACAAGAATCTCTACTCAAAAAATTTGAAATTGTTTCGAGTTTGACTTTAAAATTTTCCGAGCCGAATAAAATAGTCTCAAGCTGTGAAAAGCTCAATTGAAAATATATCTCAAGAGCAGCTAGAGAGAGTCCATCCTCATTGCCGAACTCCCGGTAAAGCGAAGGCTTTGCAATTCCAGCAAGCTCGCAAATTGAGTTTAATGAAGCAGAAGGACCTTCTTTCCAGAAGGAGTTCATTGCTTGATTTGTGACCTTTTCTCGATCAAAAGTCTTTGGTCTTCCACGTTTTTTTGTTGTTTTCATTTATTATTATACCGCCTAGTAACTTAATACTTGCTCGAATATTAATTATATTATACCATGCAGTAACATAATGTACAATTAGGAGATTTACTCATGGAAAATATAAGAAAAACTGTCGTTATAACTGGTGCTAGTAGTGGTTTTGGTGAAGTATCAGTAAAAGCTTTTGCAGATAGAGGTTATAGTGTTCTAGGAACGATGCGAGATGTTGCTGATAGAAATGCTACTAAAAAATCTAATTTAGAAGCTTATTCCCCACAAATCTCTATCGTTGATATGGATGTTACCAATGATCTATCTGTTGAAAAAGCATTTAAGGAAATTTTAAAAGCTGGACCTGTGGATATTCTTATTAATAATGCAGGCATTATGTACCTTGGTATTACTGAGGCTTTTAGTGTTGAGCAAGCTCGAGAACAAATGGAAACAAATTACTATGGTGCAATCCGCACCGTACAAGCTGTTTTACCATCAATGAGAATTGCGAAGTCAGGATTAATTATTAATACTTCTTCACTTGTTGGACAAATATCACCTCCTTTTTTTGGAACTTACAGTGCTTCAAAACACGCTTTAGAAGCTTATTCTCAAGCTTTGCGGTATGAAGTTTCCCCCTTTGGGGTGGATGTGGCCATTGTTGAACCTGGTCCCTTTGGGACAGGACTTTTAGCATCTGGCCAAAGACCTTTACTTGATAGTGTTTTGGAGAGTTATGGAGAATTGGCGAAGGCTCCAACAGCTATGGGTGAACACTTTGCTGAATTTCTTAAAAGTGGAGACGCACCAAATCCGAAACTGGTAGTAGATACTTATCTTGAACTTGCTGATATGCCTGTTGGAAAACGTCCTACACGATCTGTTGTCGGTATTACTTGGGGAGTCGATGAAATGAACGCTGCAAAACAACCAATTCAAGATCGGGTACTTGAGGAAATGCAGCTAGAAACTGTTCTAGGTGGAGTATCAATTTAAAGACAATTAAAAAAAATTAAAAAGGATGTATAAAATGACTGATTTACAAATTTCTACAACAGCAATGTTACTTTGCCTCGCACCAGCTATAGTTCATACTATTGAAGTGGTTTGTCCGATGTGGTCGCGGTTCATCGTTAACATTGTCTTACAAATCTTTACGCCAGGTTTACCTAATTCTAAAAAGTTTCTTACAAACGATGAACAAATTACTATGCTAGATGCAGCACTTTCCGCAGCTCCTGAAAATAAAAGTAAAGCAGCTGCTGATTATATTTTTTTGCTGCTCTTTGAGCAGAGGCAAGGTGCGCTTGCGTTTATTTCTCTTGCTGCAGGTGTTTTCTATGGCCTTAATCTAGATCTGGCTGATCGTCATGCTTTGCATTTTATATTTGGTGTGATGTCGGTCTTATTTACTTTGGTTAACGCAAATCATGCAGGGATTTCTTTTTTACTAGGCTATCATCCTAAAGTTTCACGCAGTGGTCGTAATGTCGGAATCATCTTCGCACCATTTTGGATCTTAGTCAGTGTACTAAACTACCTATCATTTTCATTTGCTATTCAATAGGATTATATACATTTCGAGTTTTTATTATGGCCGTAACACTTACGTAATCTACTTTGCAAGTATTGTATAAAAAGACGCAACTATCCAGCCTTTATGGGCTAGGGAACTCAAAATTGAGCTGAATAAATTTTTTGAGTATAACTGAATTTGTCTTGGTGAATTGTCACACGAACTCTTGAACCTTTTTAAACCCCAGAAACAAAAAAACAAACTCAAAGGCCTGTGATTTTGGTAATCTGAATGCTCTAAAAGAGTCCGAAAATGGCGGGTGCGGCTTTAGCCGCATAAATATTTGTTCGGTCGGAGTGGGGACTCCTTCCTTTGAAGATATGTTTTCAAACTTGCTTAGCTGTGTTTGTTCGATTTAAAAACTGATGGTTTTAATTTTTTCTATGATTTTCTTTATATCATCGGACTGGGATTTTATTTTTTGACCATTGGTCTCAAGGGCCGTGATGAAGCTAGTTGTTCCTTCTAAAGTAGTTTCCATTTGTACCATACCGCCGGGGAGGTGGGAGGCTTCGATTTTACTATTTAGTTTAATAAATTTAAACACCATTAGGCTTTCATTTAATTTTTTTATGGCTTGAACTAGTTTTTCAAATGTCTTACTTAGTTCAGATATCTTATTTTCTGCAAACTTTTTGTTTTCTGAAGATAGTTCGCTCAAATTTTGTATGTATTCTTGAGAGGCACTATCTGATTTTTTAAAAAATGTAACCATCTCGTCTTGCATGAAAGCAGTGCCGAGCGCCAATCGGGATTGGTTACACGCCTGCATAAATAATAATTGGCTTTCATGAAATGATTCCAATATTTTTTTAATATCATCACCCCATTCGCCAAAGGTTTTGAAGGTAACGGCCATCGCTGATCCTACATCTCCTAGTCTTTGACTATGAATCAACATGTTCATACAAAGTACCTTCAGGGCACCAAATTCCTTTTGTAGTCGTTCACTGGCTTTAACCAGTTCCATGCTATCTAGGTAGCTTTGCTCTAATAGGTCTGATATTTCAAGAAAGGTGGTTTCGGTTGATGAGCTTAGGTTTTGGTTCCACGATTTCATTTCTTTTGCAAAGGCTGCGACCATAAATTCTTCGTAATTATCAAAACCTAGATCAGTAATTGCTGCTCTCAAAACTTCGACGGAGGCTTCCATTGAGTCTGATTTTTCTATTTCTAAGAGTTCTTCATAGAGCTCAGGAATTTTCTTAAAAATATTGGAGGATGGTTTTATTCTAATGGATAGAAATCCTTCCTGAAAGGGTACAACGAGAGCAAGAACCCAATAGAATTTACCTGTTTTAGATTTATTTTTTACATAAGCAACTATAGATCTATTTTCCAGTATGGTATCCCACATGGTTTTAAATACCGCTTTTGGCATATCTGGATGGCGTATAATGCTATGAGGCTTTCCTTTTAATTCTTCAAATGTAAAGTCACTAACTCGAACGAAGATATCATTGCCATAAATGATCTGTCCCTTACGATTGGTGTGGGAAAAAATAGTTCTTCAAATGTAAAATGTGATTCAAGTTCTATGTTCTTTTGCAATTTTTTAGCTCTTTGTTTTTTAAGTTACTCTTTTCTCAAAAGGAAAAGTTATATTACTAATATTGAGCTCATTTGGGTTCTAAATTACCGGCCTCACTAGTAAGTAGGCAAATAGAAAGTTCGAGGCTGAATAGTTAGATGATTTATGTTCTCGTGGATTCCCGAGCTATTCAAGATAATGTGATTGAAGGCTTAAAAGACTAATGATTTTATTGCAGCTAGCCCGACTTTAGGATTACCACATGTTTAGTTTTCTATAATAGTTTGGTTTAAGTTTCGTGAAGGTAAGTCTTTTTCGTTCATTCTTTTTTTAACTGAGATTTTGTAGCCATCCAATCAATAGAGTTCTCGATCAAAATTCTATTAGGTTCGGCAATAAACTATCCTATTTAAACTCGGCAGTTACTAGCCTGAATAGGTTTAACCGTAAACTTAATGAGAACGGTTGAAAACCATTGTCTGGGTGTGGTTTTATCCCTAGTTTGGTATCAAAAATTAAGGGGGAAATTTTGAAGTATATAATGAGTTTCGTATTTCTTATTAGCGGTACAGTCCAAGGCTATCAGTGTGATCACTTTTCTGACGACTATTTAAAAATGGAAGCCTTGGAGTTCATTTCTAAAGAAATCTATCGATACAAAGATTCGGCAGAGTTTTGTGAAAAAGAGGAGTTTTTAGATCTTCAACTATATAATACTCCAAATTATTTCAAGCACAGAGAAGAGAATGATGATCACTATAAGCTAATGGTTCACTATTCTTACAAAAGCTGCACCTTCATTTATAATCGTACAAGGAAAAGTATCAGTAAGAAGTCTTGTTATAGTACCTGGTGATAAGGGTATGGCTTTGATAAATGTATTCAGTTTAATTCCAATATAAAATTTAGAATTTGGTCTAATAGGCCCAAAAGAATTATTTGTTTGATGTGTTTTGATGTACCTTGGTTGGTGATATATTTAAACGGCTTAGAGTATTTCTATCTAGGGGATTTAAAAGACTTATGGAACTAGAACTTAAAACCAAAATTTGGACAAGTTGTTATTCTAATTATTATCAAAAGAACAGCTCATTTTTCTCCTCTGAGTTTCTAAGTGGTATGGCCCGTTTGGGACTTGATTCTAGCTTTGTCCCTGTAATAAGTGACCTTAACAAGAATTTGGCTTCAACAGGTTGGGTGGTGCAGATATTTGATGAGGTGGTTTCCCATAAAAAGTTTTTTCAGTGTTTGGCTAAGAAAGTTCTACCGTTAAACTCAAGCTTCAGAAGTGAAGATGCTATTGAAGATTTCGCATATCCAGATTTTTTTCATGACGTCTTCGGCCATCTGCCGATGTTATACAATGAATATTATAGCAATTTTCTTGTAGCAATGGGTACAGTGGGCTCAGAAATAAAACAGTCTGCGGAGCATGAACAGTATTGCGAAAAAGTATTAGATTCGAATTTCTCAAGTGCGCAATTGATGGAGGAAACTACTTCGTTTAATAAAAACCCCTTCGAATATTTAAATCGAATTTCGTGGTGGACCACAGATATGGGCTGCATTAAAGAGGGTGAGACATTAAAGTTTTTTGGTGCCGAACTAGTTACAGCTCCAAATATAACTATAGAGATGGATTTGTAGTTATTAGATTGGGATTTGTCTTGCTCCGCAGTGACTTACCATTCGACCGATCCAATTGAAAAAGTTTTTGTTTTGAAATCCTATAGTGATTTGCCTCAAGCGCCCAGAGATTTTGGGTTACATGAAGTTGTAAGGGACTAATGGAGCGGTTCACGATAGTCACTGGTGCAAGTAGAGGTATTGGCTTAGAGATAGCAAAAAAGTTTCTATCTGAAGGATTTACTGTTATAAATATATCTAGAAACATAAGCCCGTTACCAAATATTGTGAATATATCATGCGATCTTTCGAACGATTGGGAGTTAGACGAGCTATCAAAAAAAATTAGTAAGGTTATATCTAGTTTGGGAGAGATGCATCTCATACATAATGCATCAGCGGTTATTGAGGATAGTGTTACCTCTGTTAATGAATTGGATCTTATCCAAATGTTAAAGTTGAACGTAGTTTCCCCAGCCAAACTAAATAAAATCCTTGTCCCTTTTATGTGTAAAAACTCGTCGATAACTTATGTGGGCTCTACCCTTTCTGAAAAGTCGGTCCGAGATACATTTTCTTATACGACAGTTAAGCATGCGGTTGTTGGAATGATGAAGGCTACAGCTCAGGATCTTTTTGGCGAAGGTATTCACACAACATGTGTTTGTCCAGGGTTCACGAAAACAGATATGTTGGAAGGGCAGTTGCTTTCCAAAAAGATAGCAACTCAAGATCTTGAGAAGTTGGTAAGTTTTGGCCGGCTGATCAGCCCAGCTGAAATTGCAAAAGTAGTCTTTTTTTGCTCCAGAAACCCTGTATTTAACGGAAGTGTAATACATGCTAATCTCGGGCAGTTAGAACTTTAGAGTGATTTTTAATTATTTTTCCCCGAATTTTTCCTTAAAAATTGGATTTCTCTTAACCTTTTTACAATATTAAATTCAGTATATTTAATTCTGTATTTTGAACCCTTCTGGGTGATTGGTCTCCGATATACTGTCAAGATGCGATCGTTACTAATTTTCCTATTCATAGCAGCCTCTGGGATTGATGGCTTTGCCGGCCACCAATCTACCAATCAAAAAGAATGTCAGAAAAATTATTCAACCAGTAAAGATTTTAATCCTATTGATGAAGCTTATACTTTCTTCCTCAAGCATTCAAATGAATCTAGGTTGGGTATATTAGCAATGAGGACAAAAGCGGTGGAGATTTTTAAAAAAAACACCAAAAGCCGCGTTTTGGATTTTGGAAGTGGCGATGGAAAAGTAATAAGTAAATTATTTTCTGGGAAGGATTTTGTTGGAAACAGGCTTTTTGTAGATTTGGTGGAGCCCGCAAAAATTCCGATGAATAGATCTGAGAAGCTGTTGGCGAACTTTCCAGCAAAAAATATTGGTCGATATTCTCACTTAGATAAAATCGATAGTGAGGTGAGGTATGATCTTATCCTAGTAAATCATGTCGCCTACTATGTTTCGAGCCTGTCAAAAACAATCGAGTCACTTTATTCTCGCTTAACAGATGGTGGTAGTATTGTACTAATCATGGGTAACAGCCAGAACGATCTAGTGCGAATGAGTAGTCGTATTTTTGAAAAAAGTAAAATTGATAAGAAATTTCATGATATTTCGGATTTGATCAGCATCCTGGACAGAGGGGGCTATTTCTACTCGGTTGAACATTTAAATGGGTACCTCCGGTTTACTGCGAATAAGAATTCAGTAGATCATATTAATAGATTTGTCTTGGGAAATGAATATGTATCACTTAAAAATGAAGGCTTAAAGTACATACAAAATTTCGAAAGAAATGGAGTAATTGAAATGAAAATTAGTGATAGTTTAATTACTATAAGAAAAGACCCAATCTTATCAAGTGTAGATAAAACAATATGAGATTTCAGAACAAAATTTTTATTGCAACATATTCGATTGTTGTCATTTTTGTTACAACTGTTGGTATACTAAATTATCGGAGTGTAGAAAAGTCCTACACAAAAAGCTTTGAAGAAAAATATCTAAATTTAAATCGAGTTTTAGTCTCAACATTTCGAGAAATGGAGCAAGGGATCGATAAGATCTCATTGAACGCTGTAAAGGTTTTGTGGGAAATTGAGAAACAAAAAGGACTTCCTTCAGATTCACAGCTTAAAGAATTAGCCACAGAATTAAATGTATCGCACTTTTATGTCGCTAATAAGACGGGTCGCTTCATAAGGAATACGGATCTTCCTCCATCAGAGAGGGTAATGAATATTTATGACTTCTGTGATGGCTACCGGGGGCTGTTGGATGGTACTGAAAAAGTGCAGCAAACCCCTATTTTACCCAGCTTCCCTTATACCGGTCCATATAAGTTTACCATGATACCAAACCACAACAGCACTTTAATTTTAGAGGTCGGTTATCACATGGATTATATAGGGGAAACTTTTCATGATGTGTTTGAACAAGATAAAAATATCGAAGGAATTGGATTTTTCTCTCCGAGCGGATTCGAGCTAGGCTCCATTGATAAGGCCGGAGAATTGAATCATGGTCGGATGAAAGATGGACTGAAGAAGGGGTTGAAGGTTAACAGCACATCCATGGTTATAACATCAATCCTTCCTGTAGATATTTCTTTTTGTTGTGAGTGCGTGGGCAAAGGGGTTTCAGATAAGAGTGGGGGCTATTATTACTTCCTAGAAACTACAGTGAAACTAGACTCACTTTTCTCCACTCTCCAAATAATTAAGAATAATACTTTAGTCGCCGTTATTGTTGCACTTTTGTTTGCTCTGATTGTGTCATATCTTCTCTCAAAAAGAATTGTTCGCTCTATAAATAAAATTAACACCCATTTTCAGGTTGTAACTAGCACGAATAGGCTGCAAAGGGTGGATGAACTTAGCTTACAAGACAAAGAGTTTATAGAGATTGGAAGTAGTTTCAATAAGATGATATCGGCGATTGAGTTGGCGGAGAAGAGAAATGTTGAAAGTGAGAAGAATAAGGTTTTATCCGACGTAGCTAGTCAGGTAGCACATGATATATGTTCGCCTTTGGCGGCGTTAGAATATATTTCCAAAAGGAATATTGCTTTCGATAAAGATGAGGCAGAAATACTCAACCATTCAGTAAGGAAAATCAAAGACATTTCCAATGGCTTACTTAATACTCGGAGAAAAATACTTAGAGGTGAAAATATAATTACAAAACTCCCTCTAAATCTCAAAAAAGTAGACCTTCATTCTTTGGTTGATCGCCAGATTAGTGAATCGCGAATGTCATTTTTAAAAGACAAAGGTGTATCGATAAGTCTTATTGGTGATATAACAGAGCTTTTATATTGTAGCTTAGATACGGTTGAATTTAGTAGAGTTATTTCTAATCTGATTAATAACTCTGTTCAGGCGATTAGAGGAGAGGGGAAGGTTGAGGTCAGTTTAGCAAAGAATTCACAAAATAAAGCTGTAATTATGGTGAGAGATAGCGGTCAGGGGATAGATCCTGATATAGCAAACCAGGTTTTTGATGGAAACTTTACTTCTCAGAAAAGTAAAGGAAACGGTCTTGGGCTAGCACACGCAAAGACTACCATAAGATCTTTTGGGGGTGAAATAAGCTTCCAGAGTAAAGTGGGCCTAACTGAATTCAAAATTACTCTACCTTTAATAAAACCGCCAGATTGTTTAATTGATCAAATTGAAATAGATTCTTCGGTTAAACGTATTTTTGTTTTAGACGATGATAAATCAGTCCATATGACTTGGATTGAGCAAGCTCCCGAGGGTATCCAAGTGATTGGGTGCTATAGCTTTGAGGAATTAGAAGCGATATTAACAAAAAAAGAAGTATTGGCTAAGTCGATTCTTCTTATTGATCAAGATCTTCATGATATTTCAATGACGGGTTTAGACTTCATAAACTCTAATGGTATACAAAAAAGTAGTATCTTAGTCACTAGTCTAGCAGAAGACGAAGCATTGATAACGAAATGCATAGCAAGTAAGGTTAGGCTTATGCCCAAGGGATTTATATCTAGGAAGGTAGTGTTTAAAATTGTATGACCTCAAAAAAAGTTTTTTAACTTTCGTCTAGACTGTCAATTTTATTACAATGCTTATGCATTGTCTTTGCAATTCGTGTTTGCCGGCTTACAATTTTCTATATTTAAATTTCTATGTAATGAATTTGGTTTTTGAGGCACTCATTGGGGTCTTGAAAAGGGAGAAGAGAATGAAAATCACGAGTTTAATATTAGCAGTCAGCGGTTTGTTACTATCAAGCCAGGTTTGGGCATCTCAGACTTATACGGTGGATAAGAGCCACTCCAATCTTAACTTTGAGGTCTCTCATTTGATAATCAGTACGGTTAGGGGTAGGTTTGATGATTATTCTGGCATGATTAAGCTAGATAAGAATGATAATATTGTTGAGATTACTGGGGAGGCTTTGGTTAGTACTATTAATACTAACAATGCCAAGAGGGATAAGCATCTTCGCTCAGCAGACTTTTTTGATGTAGAAAATCACCCTAAACTTAGCTTTACTGCAAAAAACATTAAGGTAAAAAAGGGCTCTAAGGCTACTGTAAAGGGTGAGTTGAGTATTCGTGGTAGAAAGAAAGTGGTAGACGTCGAGTTAAATTATAAAGGCAAGGTAACCGGTCCATGGGGAACGCCAAAAATGGCCGTGGATGCGACCACTACAGTGAATAGGAAAGAGTTTGGTTTAAAATGGAATCAAGCCCTAGAATCTGGTGGAGTTATGGTTGGCGAGGATGTAAAACTAATTATAAATATACAAGCAAACCAAAAAGTAGCGAAAAAATAAAAAGGGGATCATAACATGAAAGTACAAAATCTTTTATCTACAGCACTAATTCTAGCTTCAACACAAGCTATGGCTCATAACCATGGATCTAAGGATGCAATGAAAGGCGCCTCAGACGCTAAAGGTAAATGTTACGGAATCGTTGGAAAAGAAGAAGGCGAGTGTGGTGGTAGAAACCCGGCTACAGGTGACACCTGGAGTTGTGCTGGTCAGAACCCAACAGCTGATCTGGGGTGGAAGTCTACTACCAGGGCAGAATGTGATTCTGCTTCTCAGCATAAAGATGCTACAAAAAAGTATTTTAAGGCTAATAAAGCTTAATGAGTTCAGACATAAATTTGGAAAGAATATTTGGGGTTGCTGTGAGGGAACCCCATTTTTCTCGTTTTAGAGATGGAGAGAATGCCTTTAACTCCATCGAGATTCTGACGGAAAACTTTTTGTTTGATCATGGTGAAAGGCGGAATTTTTTAAAAGAATTAAGTGGTATTTCTTTTATTCACTCCCATGGTACAGCAGCAAACATCGGTAGTACTGATCCTTTAGATAAAAAATACTTTGAAAACTTGAAACGATTTATTAGGGAATTTTCTGTAGACCTGGTTTCTGATCACCTTTGTTTCACAAGGCAAAATCAAAAGAGTAGTTTTGAGCTTCTACCGGTTCCCATGACATTAAGCATGGTAGATCATATCGGTAGGCGGGTAGATCAAGTTCGTCAAATGATAGGGCAAGATTTTTTGTTAGAAAATATATCTCGTTATTTTTCTTATAAATTAGATGAGATGGACGAGGTGGAGTTTATGGCTAAGCTTCACGATAAGCATGGGGTTAAGTTTTTATTAGATGTAAATAATATTTACGTAAGCTCTAGAAATCTAAATCTGGATTGGGATGCGTATTTAAGTGGTCTTCCCAGGAATTGTGTTGGCGGTTATCATCTAGGTGGTTTTGAGATGGTAGAAGGCTTTCTATTTGATACCCATGGAGCCAAAGTAGTACCGGAGGTAAGTGAGATATTTGCTAAATCTGTGGATTATTTTGGTTTCCAACCTGCTTTTTTGGAACGCGATAGCCATATTCCTGAAGACCTAGGTGAGCTGGAAATCGAGCTCTCTAATTTGGTGGGAGGACTTTCTAATGGATAAAGAAAGGCTTCTAATGGATCAAGTTATGGAGAGTTTTTTCTCTAAAGATATTGATCCTCATTTTTTAGACGGCAACACGGAAGAAGAGATTTTAAAAAGATGGAGTGTTCTCAGGTATGGGTTTGGTTCAAGGACACACTCCCAACTTTCGGAAGCGTTTTCAGGCTTTAGGAAAATTATAGGAAATGATCTCTGGCAAGTCATCGGAAAAGACTTTTCAGATCGACATGGCAGTGAATCAGAATACCTCGGAGATCTAGTTACAGATTTTTTTGATCATATTGGCTTAAGTGCCTTTGATCCAAAAGAAGAACGTGCTCTTATTGTTGATTATTTAAAATATCAGTCCCAAAGATCTAGTTTTAGCCAGGATCTGGGTCTCTCCGATTTATCCATATTAACCGAGGACAGTAAAATTCAACTTCAAACTAGTTGTATGATTTTTAATACAATAAACGACGCAGTCTTGGTTTGTAGAGATGCAGATCGATTCTACGTGGAAACAATAGATATAGATCTGTCCAAAAACTTTAGTTCATTAAGTAGTGAACAAAATCTTAGTCATTGGGCCACAAAATTTAGTAATGAAAAGTCCCTCTCTGATGCATTGGTGATGGCTCAGAACTTACCAATCCTTAAGTTATTGAAATAATTGAATCTTATTCGGTTTATATGTTTAAGTTTAAAATCAGCTCTTTTTTATCCCTTAAGCTTTAATCTCTAGCCTGAGCGTGATATAGTTTAAGAAAATATAAACCATTCAAAGGATCCGTACTTGTCTAAAGCTTTGTTAATAACAGGAACCACTCGCGGAATGGGTAGGGAGTTTGCTAGAGATGCAGCTAGGCGTTCTTATTATATTCATTTATTAAATCGCAGTGAGGATGATAATTTTGAAAATGAGCTGATGAGTCTTGGAGCTGCCGGAGTACGTTATTGGATCTGTGATCTTTCTCAACCCAAAGATGTGGGGGCGTTTCTTGATAAATTTCAAAAAGAAGTTAGTAGCTTAGATGTGATTTTTAATAATGCCGGAATGTTAGAGGCAGGCTCTTACAGTGAAATTAGTTTTGAAAAAGAAAAGCAATTGTTCGAGTTAAATTATCATACGCCAATCCAAATTATTAAAAGCTTATTGCCTTTGATACTAAGTTCACCAAAACCACTGATTATTAATAATGCCAGTGTATTAAGTAAGCTTCCCTTACCTTTTACTGCAGCTTACAATTCTTCAAAAGCAGCACTCGTATCTTACACCAATTCATTAAGAATGGAGCTTTATGGTAAAGCAAGAGTGGTGCAGTTGATTACACCAGGTGTGGCTACAGAACTTTTTTATAAAGTGGAAACTGAGTACAACAGGAAAATGAAGTTTAGTTTTTTTCCAGTAATCTCGGGAGAGAAATGGTCCAATCACGTTTGGCGGTCCATAGATAAAGGGGAAAAAAGAGAGATCAACTCTTCTTTTTTTACTCAGGTGGGGATTTGGTTATATTTCTTTTTCCCCAAACTTATGGAATGGACCTTCTCCCATAAAAAGGCTGGATTGCAATGAGTTATGCAAAGAAACTGAGTTCAGCCATTTTTTTTATTTTGTTTGTGGTTTGGGTTTTAGCTATCGTGCCTATTGCTCTCTTTTCGATATTATTTAAGCGGATTTCCTATCCGAGCCCCGATGGCCTAGTGGATGATTCTCATACTATTTGTGGGCTACTTTTGGAAAAAGGTCTTCTGAGTCAGGCCGACTATGACTTTGAACACTTTGTAGTATCTAAGCATTATAACTACGATGTTTTTATCGGATACCAGTTTTTGGTTTCACCAGTATTATTTCTTCTAAGGTTCACTAATTGGATTGATGAAATTTGTAAGTTCTTTGTGGGACGTTGGATGGCCACCCAACAACATAGTATTCAAGGGCTACCTGTAGAAGCCGAGCTGGATCAGAGTCTATCCCAACTAGCTCTTTTTTATGCTGGGCATATGGGAAACGTTTTACTTAACCTTGGCTTTGGAATGCAAAAAAAGGAGACGATAAATTGAGTTGTTTAAATGTAATCACCGCAGGAAACGATGGGATAGGTTTTTCCCTACTTCAACAATTGTCTAAAATGTTTCCTGGGGATCAGTTTATTGTGACCCATAGAAAGGACTCTAGTCTTGAATTGCTAAATAGTTTTTTAATGGATTCACCTAGTAGCATAAGTCTGATTGCTCTAGATGCTTTAAATGATGATGACTATGAAAAGCTAAAAGATCTTAGCTCTCAAATGGACAAACCAATTCGTTATGTGCTTAACACCATTGGGCTTTTAGAAATGGGTAATTACGGTCCGGAGCGAAAACTAGGAGACTTGAACATCACGGATGCCTCGAAGATAATTGCCGTTAACTCCTTACCCATTGTAAAAATAGTGGGTGCCCTAAAAAAGAAAATCAGAAAGAGCCCAGAGCTTAGAGTAGCAAGTCTCTCAGCCAAAGTAGGGAGTATTTCTGATAACGATTTAGGGGGGTGGTACAGTTACCGAATGGGAAAGTCGGCCATGAATATGGCGATAAAAAATATCGCTATAGAGTGCTCAAGGCTTAACCCTGAATCTACTTGCGTTGCAATTCACCCAGGAACCACCGAGACAAAACTTACGAAGAACTTTATTGAAAATGCTCGAAAAAAATACCAAGTACATTCTAGCGATGGCTCAGCAAAAAATATTATTCAGACCATTGAAAAGGCTCGTTTGGAAAAATCTACGGGTCAGTTTTACAATTGGGATGGAGAGCCCCTACCCTGGTAAAAGCTAAGGTTTTGAATAATAAAACTATTTAAGGGCCTTTTTCATGGACTCAATTATGATTCTACTAGATGGATTGAGGTTTCTATCGGCTCTATGAATTAGAGAAATCTGGTCCTTATATACTGGTAGGTTCTCATCAAAAACCTTGAGTTTCTTTGATTGTTTGGCAATCGTTTGCGGTATGATTCCAATCCCAGTTCCTTCTGAGCATAATTGGCTTATTACCTCCAAACTACTACTTGTGATCACTCTATCAAAAATAAGGTTTTTCTTTTTAAGCTCCTGCAAAAGCTTTTGCGATTGTACCAACTCAGGATCACACACTAAAGTTAACTGACCATGATCTCTGTTCTGGTTTTTCGAAGGTTTTTTGGCAGTCCAAAATTTCACTTCATCTTTGTATAACTTCTGTATTACAAGGTCGAGGTGCCTGACGGGATTTACTACAATTCCAAAGTCAATCGTCCCTGAAATAACTTTCTCCGTTATTTTCCTAGATAGTCCGTGCTGTAGTTCCATTTCTAGTTTTGGATATTTAATTGTAAGTTGGGGTAGAAAGTGAGAAAGACAGTACTGAGCAACACTTGCATGGCAGCCAATACTGTATTTTCCCTGAATATCAGTAGAATTATTTTGCAAATCACTTGTGAGAAGACTCCATTCTTCTGTCAGATTTTTTGATCGAACTAAAAATTTCTGCCCAGCTTTTGTTAGCTGAGAACCTGACCTTCCCTTGCTAAGAAGAGCTACTCCTGTAGCTTGCTCTAGTCTTTTTAATGCTAAACTCAAACTAGGTTGCGATATTCCAAGCCGTTCAGCTGACCTGGAAATGTTCCCTGTTTTTGATACATCAATAAAGTATTTAAGATCTGAGAAATTAGGATTCATAGTTATCCCCTATGGTATTTATAGTTTCTATCAATTTTAACTATGTAAGTAAAGCGTCTATGCTTGTATTTGCTGAAACGAATTCAGCAAATTCAATAGGGGGATATATGAAGTCTATAAGTAGAAGAGCATTTTTTAAAACGGGTATAAGTCTGGCTGGTACTGTGGCAGCAAGTAGCGTCACTGCAAGCATTTGTGGCCTTGGGACGGCAGAGCAGCCTTTAGGCCCATTTTTTCCAAATGAGGGTACTCCCGTAGACCCAATTCGAGAATCAGATGGTGGTCCAATATCCGCTGCAAACGATAATGACCTAAGCTTTATTCGAGGAAGAACAGGCACTGCGGATGGACAGTTGTTTGAACTATCAGGAAAAATAATAGATCAAAATTGTGAACCAGTGGAATCAGCCTCCGTAGTTATTTGGCAAGCCTCTCATACAGGTTGGTACAACCATAGGGGAGACAATGATAACAAAAGATTTGTTCATCCGGTTACAGGGAGTGTTATGGAGAGAAAGCATGATAGTAGCTTCCAGTATTGGGGAAAAGATATCTCGGCTTCGGATGGGAGTTATAATTTTCGTTCGATAGTTCCTGGCTTTTACCCCGCCAATCTGAATGCAAAATGGTATCGCCCGCCTCATGTTCACTTTTTGATTTCTGCCCCAGGTTACAAGCAGCTAATAACTCAAATGTACTTTAAAGGTGATATTAAGGATGATGATTTTGTTCAATCGCTAAATCAAAGTGATTATCTACTTCAAGATGAGAATCTATCCGAAGCCGAAAGAGATGCCTTGGTGGTTCAATTCACTGAGAATCAGAAAGGAATACTGACAGGTAGTTTTGATATTCAGATTCAAAAGTTATTTTGATTAAAATGAGATAATAATACCCCGTTGCAGGGTGACAATTGGGAGATATTGTCATCCTGCAAGTTTCAAATCCAACTAAAGAGACCGTAGTCTGGTCCCAAGATTGCTATATTAAAAACTGAGAATTATCAGTGGTTATTTGGGGGAAGTATGCGTTGGATATTAATTGTTCTATTTTCGTGCAATCTTTTTGCTGTTCAGCAAGAAACTAGATCTAAAAGATTCTTTGATTCCTATAAAAAAAATCGAGCATCAACCCGTGATAGAATTCCGACAAAATGGAGGGTTCTAAGAGGCCAGACAAAACCGGTTTCCAGAGCAGAGGTGTTAAGTCCATTTCAATGGAGCGATTTAGAATCAAAAGAATATGTGGTCCAAAAAAACCAATTCCGAAGTGATTTTATCTGTCCGCAGTGTGGTTTTTTGAAACCTCCTTTAAAATTGAAATCAGAATGGGGGGGGAATGACAAAGCTGAAAATCTGGTAGATATTCCGGCCGAATCTATGTTGGTAAATATATTCGAAATTCAAAAACAGGGATTACAGCAGGCAAAGCTCGCAGAATTACCTTGGTCAGATGACTATTGGGCGATCAGAGCGGGAACCTTAGGGGCCAGATACTCAGACCTAGATTTTATGAGTGATCTAAACAATTGGAAATCAGGACTAGATTATATATCCAACTATCTGCCAACCTCCAATGTAATAGAAAAAGGAAATTTAGATTTCCTCTCTCCCGCAGAAAAATATGATCTACTAATTGGAGATACTAAAACTTACTCCCTAGCTGTGGATGATGAGAACTATAAAATTCAGGGTAGCTTGAACTATAAAATGTGGGAGGATGGAAGTCACTATTGGAACCAAAAAGGAGAAGTAGAATCCTGGATGGGAATTTGTCATGGATGGGCAGCCGCAGCTTATATGCTGGATGCACCCAAAAAGGCGGTGGATGTTGAGGGGAGCTTAGGCCATGATATTCGTTTTTATCCCGCAGATATAAAGGCATTGAGCTCGCTCTTATGGGCCAACACTAGGAACCCTGTTAAATTTTTGGGGGGACGATGTAATAGTGAAACTCCAGATATGGATGAGAATGGTAGAGTGATTGATCCAGATTGTGTAGATACAAACCCAGGTACTTGGCACAAAGTAGTTGTGAATCAAATAGGCTTGGCAAAAAGAAGTTTTATTCTAGATGCTAACTTTGATTACCAAGTCTGGAACCAACCTGTTTACTCTTATTCCTATACTTACTTTAATCCAATAGATAAAACTTATTATCACCAACTAGATTCAAAAAATAAATTGGATTCCGCTGTTATAAAAATTGATGACTTCAATGATGATCCATACAAAGCTTATCGATCACCAAAGGCAAAATATATAGTCGGAATTAATATGGAGCTAGCCTACGTATCAGAGAATCAACCAAATCAGCTAATGATAGATCTACCTTCTGAGGAAAACATAGTAAGAGTTGATTACTTCTATGATCTAGAATTGGATGGGGACTTCAATATTGTTGGTGGTGAGTGGTATCAAAATATACATCCAGATTTTCTTTGGACACCACATAGAGATTCAAAAGCGATGGCCTATGGCGACTACTATTTAGATAAAATAATAGAAAATGGATCCGTATCAAGACATTTAAATGATGATGAGTTTAAGAGAAAAATGATTCAACAGAGCAGTCTGCGTGGTCAACCATTAGGTAAGATAGTTAGAGAGCTTATCCGAATGGCAAATTAGATACTACTGAAGTTGGGGCTGGTTTTTAGATTCATGTGAACCTTTTGGTTTCACAGTAAAATTCCTTGAGCATGCAGTTTCCCAATCACTTTCCTTACAACATGCTGATAGTTCTGCGGTAACTAGATTTATTTTTTGCTGCTTTAATAAATTTTCTCCAGCTAAATAATTGTTCGCTTGATCGGAGCTAGATACAGGTTTGCAGTGATTTCTATCGAGAATTGGTTTAAGGCCAGAATTGTTTTTAGGATAAATACATACTTTGTTGATTCTACCATTATTTGTGAATTCTATTTTTTTACTATTGGGTTGCTCTAGACGGCGTGCTTTATTAGAGTTTTCATCTACTTGGAGTTGATAATACTCTAAGGGAGATTTAGAGTTGAATTTTATCTCAAAAGAAATTTCTCTTAGGTTGGTTGATTTTTTAGGCTCACATTTCAAATTTTTTATTTCGGGTGCACTGGCATAGCGATCAAAGGTTAAATTGATATAGTCCCTGACTCTCGAATCACACAATAGGTCTGCCTGGTCTTCGTAATCTAATTTAGAAAATTTCAGTAGGGGCTCCAAGGAGTCTGCGTTCGGTTTACAGCTACTATTGTGGCTAAAATATTGTTCGGTGACTTCAGAGCAGGCTGTTTTGAAGCTGACGGCTGCCATTGTTATACCTAAAAACGCTCTACTTTCTAAAATCTTAAATAGGGCAGAACCCGATGTTGATAAAATCGGAAATATTACTTTTTCTCCAGCCCTTCGAATACCTTTACGGAAAGCTTTCTCTGTTTTATCCATTTTCAAAGCAATATTCGCTCTAACTTCGTTTTCTTGAAAGAATAAGTGTAATTTGAATCGGCCAGTTTTTTTCTGGTATAACCATTGGTCCGCAAGCCGATTGATTCGAGCAGTGCTTCCGATGGGCTTCTCGTGTTTGATCATATTTCTCAGCTGATCTAGATATTTTGTTAGTTCTTTTTTTGTTGCTGAAATGGCATTTGCACTTCTTACTTGCCTTCTATCGTAATATGTATCCCTAAGTCTTGTTCTTGATCTTTTTTTTCTGCTTTTAATTTCGTTAGATTTACTGGAAGTTTCCTCAATAATATCCACCATTCCGGCTTCAAAATTTAACTTTCCGAATCGGAAGAAACTTGCGGCTTGTCGATACTTACCACTGTTTGGTGAGGCAAGCCTTCGAGCAACCTTTTCAACCGCATCCCTGGTGGACTTTGGTAATTTTGCATAGGCCTCAGGGTTTTTTCTTAGATGAATATTTCGTAGACCCTCTAGGTTTTTAAGAATCCACTTTAGATTTTCCTTTTGCCGAAGTGCTGTTTTTTGCCTTCTTTCAATGAGTTGATTTTCTTTTTTTAATTCCTCAACGAGCTTCTTCTTTAATTCCATATCTCCAGCGCTCATGGTCCTCGCGTTTTCCGCATGAACTTTAAGGCTTGCTCTGGCTTTTCCAACGGCTACCCCAACTATCCCAAGTGCAGGTAGAAGGTGAGCACAGTCTTTTGGATCTAAGGAGTTTGAGCATTGTACTGTTTCTAGAGTAAGTTCTGCTTTTTTCACGAGTGCATCCACTCTTTCCATATTGATCCCATCTCCACACTGAGAATCCACCGCCGAATAAGACAGGTTTGGGGATAGGAAAAGTAATACAATCAAAAATCGCATCCTTATATTCTAAAGGAATTGGATTAAATTAGTGATATTAATAGCTTACATCAAACCAGAACTACCTAAGTCCAGGAAAAATATTCTATAGCTGTGGACTTCGGCTAGGAAATATCAACTATCTTTGCTAAATACTTATCTATGAATCTGTCAGACCATCTAAAAGAGAACCCGTTTGTTTTAGCTCCCATGGCTGGAATTACGGAAATTGCTTTTCGATCCTTTATGAAGGAGATGGGCTCCTCTGTGATGGTAAGTGAGCTGGTATCAGCTTCTGGTATTAAATATGGTTCTGAGCAAACTTTTAAATTGATGAGATTTAGTGAAATGGAGTCTCCGGTAGGTATTCAATTGTTTGGTGAAACACCAGAGATTATCGCAGAAGGAGCGAAATTTGTTCAAGATAAAGGAGCCGATTTTGTAGATCTCAATTTTGGTTGTCCTGTGAAAAAAGTTGTTAAGAAGGGCGCAGGGAGTGCGGTTTTAAAAGACCTAGTACAGTTGAGAGATATTTTGAGAACCGTGAAGTCATCCATTGATATCCCTCTAACTATTAAAATCAGGACGGGATGGTCTTTTGAGACTAGAAATGCCATTGATGTATGCCAAGTAGCTTACGATGAAGGTATTGAGTGGGTTGCTATTCATGGTCGGGATAGAAATCAAGCTTACAAAGGTTTCGCCGATTGGGATTATATTGGAGAGGTGAAGGCTAATTCTAAAATTCCAATTTTAGGAAATGGTGATGTACTCGATGCACATACGGCAAATCGTCGTCTAAAAGAAACAGATGTCGATGGTGTTATGATTGGCCGAGGGGCTTTGAAAAATCCATATATATTTTTAGAATCCCTGGCTCTACACAAGGGATTAAGCTTTAACCCCTCAGATAGAGATTTTATGAAATCGTTTAGGCGCCTGAAGTTTTATCTCGATGAGTATTGTGATGAGAGGATTATAAAGATTCAAATTCGCAAATTTGCTAGTTGGTTTAGTGCCGGTTATCCCGGGTCCGCTAGTTTTCGTAAAGGGCTTTTTCAGTCGGAAACGGCGGATGATGCTATGGCTTTGATTCAGGAATTTTCTCAGAATGTGCAAGGGATTGCGCAGGAGGATACTGCTGGGGATGGGTTTCTTATGGGAGGGCATGGGTAGAAGGGGGTTTTCTTCGTTTGCTTATTAGCCTTTCGTTTTTCTTCAAATCAAAAGCTTTGTCTTCGTGCTCAGACAGTCCTCCGCGCCTGTGGCTTGTGCGGAACTGCGCGCGAAGACAAAGCTTTTGATTTGAAGAAAAACGAAAGGCTAACTTGCTTACTTTAATTGGTTTGAGGGGGGGGAAGTGAAAAAAAGTGGGAAAAGATGGGGGGTGGGGGAGATTGGGGTGGACCGGTTTGTTGGTGGGGTGTTAGTATCTGGCCTATCTCAAAATCTTAGTCTTTTATGGAGAATCATTGAATGGAATTACGCAATATTGCGATTATCGCGCACGTGGATCACGGTAAAACAACTCTTATTGATCATATGTTGAAGCAGAGTGGTCTTTTTAGATCAAACCAAGAGGTAGAGGACCGAATGATGGACTCTATGGACTTGGAAAAAGAGAGAGGAATTACCATTTCTGCTAAAAATGCTTCTTTCATCTACAACGACGTAAAAGTAAATATAGTCGATACTCCTGGTCACAGTGATTTCGGTGGAGAAGTAGAGCGAATTTTAAATATGGTAGATGGGGCTATTGTTTTGGTAGATGCATCTGAAGGGCCGCTTCCACAAACTCGATTTGTTTTGTCTAAGGCTCTGGAGCAGGACATCAAAGTGATAGTTTGTATCAATAAAATCGACAGACCTGACCGTCGAATTGATGAGGTAATGGACGAGATATTTGACCTATTCATCGACCTCGAAGCCTCAGATTCACAAGCTGATTTTGACACTATTTATGCCGTTGGAAAAGACGGCTATGCTGTTCTTGATCCTAATGATAAAGCTGACGATTTAAAGCTTCTTTTTGATTGGGTTCTTGAGAAATTGCCAGCTCCAAGAGTAAGTAGTGACAAACCACTCCAGCTTAGAATCACAAATCTAGATTATAACGATTATGTTGGTCGTCTAGCCATCGGTAGGGTTCAAAGTGGAAGTATTAAAATGGGCCAAGAAGTGGCTCTCATGCAAGAAAACTCTCAAAAGAAATTTAAAGTATCTGCCTTGTTTACTTTTGATGGAATGAAGCAGGTTCCTGCCGAGGAAATCCTGGCTGGTGATATTGCAGTTATCGCCGGGTTTGAGGAAATGAATATCGGAGATACTATTGCAGATATTAATGAACCCGTAGCTCTTGAGCGAATAGAAGTTGAAGAGCCCACTGTATCTATGGTTTTTAGTGTTAATGATTCTCCGTTTGCCGGTCTGGAGGGTGAGAAAGTTACATCCAGAAACATTAAAGAGCGCCTTGATAGAGAACTACGATTTAACGTTGCTATTCGGGTAGAGGAAACGGGTAAAACAGATGCCTTTAATGTTCTTGGTCGAGGGGAGCTTCAATTGGGAGTTTTGATTGAGCAAATGAGACGAGAGGGCTTTGAGCTTCTAGTATCTAAGCCTCAAGTGATTATTAAAGATATCGATGGTGTTAAGTCAGAGCCAATGGAGCGAGTTACTGTTGATGTAGCTGAAGATTATGTTGGTGTTGTTACCGAAAAACTAGGAAAAAGAAAAGGTGTTATGCAGGAAATGTCCAATAAAGGACTTGGTCGCGCACGAGTGGTTTTTCTAATTCCATCTAGAGGTTTGATCGGATATCGAAGTGAGTTTTTAACAGATACAAGAGGTACTGGCTTAATGAGTACTGAATTTGCTGGTTGGGAAGCTTATCTGGGTGATATTCGACAACGTCATAATGGCGCTTTGGTTTCTGACCGAAAAGGTGCTGCTACTACTTATGCTCTGGTGAACTTAGAACCTCGTGGCCGTTTGTTTGTAATGCCCCAGACTGAAGTCTATGAAGGGATGGTAGTTGGAGAGCACGCAAAAGAAAATGACCTAGTTGTGAACGCTGTTAGAGAGAAAAAGCTAACCAACGTTCGTGCAAGTGGAACTGATGATACGGTAAAGCTAGCTCCCATCAAGACTATGAGCCTAGAGGACGCTATGGAATGGATTTCTGATGAGGAATTGATTGAAGTGACTCCAAAAACCATTAGAATTAGGTGTAGGGAGCTTGTTCCTCATAAACGAAAGAAGAAGTAGTGAACCAAGTTTTGGTGGAAGCCAGAAAACTAGTTAAAAGCTACGCCGAAAAAGACGTTCTTTCCGGCGTAGATCTTGATCTCAAGCAAGGAGAATGCCTTGCCATTCTTGGAGCACTGGGCGCTGGTAAAACCAGTCTACTTAGAATTCTGTCGTTGGTAATACCTGTGGATAGGGGCGATATCTTTATCGCCGGATCCAATACTCGAGAAGAGTTGGGAAACTCTAAATCCTTAATTGGCTCGGTATTTGATATAGATCTTTTTGAGGAGGAGTTTAGTGTTTTTGAAAACCTATTACTCTATTCAAAGTTCCACAATATTTCTGCAAAAGACGCCAGAGATAGCATCAAAAAGAAAATGAGATTATTTGAAATTTCCCAATATTCTGATCGGAGTATTGGGGAGCTATCACCTTTTGAGTTACGTTGCCTTTCTTTGTGTAGAGCCCTTATTCACGACCCAAAGGTTTTAATTTTAGATTCCATTTTCAACGGATTAGATCTTTTAGAGAGAAACTTTCTATTCGATATTTTGTCTGACCTAAAAAAAGACGGCTTGAGTATAGTCGTTTCATCTGACAACGTTACTGACGTTAGAGATTTGGCAGACAGAGTTGCAATTCTTGCCGACGGAAAAATTAAAACTGTAGGAAGTCCGGCGGATCTAATTGATGAACAAATTGGAGAAGAGGTAATAGAGTTCCTACTTCGAGAAGACGAAATTGAATACACAATTAGAAAAATTGAAAATCAATTTGAATATAGAGTCTCTGGTAACAAAGTAATAGTTTATTTGAAGCAGGGACAAGATAGTCGACAGCTTCTAAATTTCATCTCCAGCGATGGTCTTAGTATTAGAAAAGCACAGCTCAGAGATGTGGTTCAAAAAATGGAGTTATCTTAAAAGGTAGAAAATAATATGGCACGAGGAAAAGGAATTCTGACTAATTTTCGTTTCGCACCTATCACCGGGCAAATGAGTGCTAGTTTCGAAAAAAACTTCTATCGATTTTTAAAACACTGGTTTTCAAATAGTTTTGAAGTAATCATCCAACCACTTCTTTTTTTCTTATGTTTTGGTTTTGGTTTACAAAAATGGATTGGCGAAGTTTCTGGCTTGGACTATCCATTATTTCTGTTTTATGGAATTCTCTGCGCAACTGCTATGAGCACGTCTTTAAATGAATCCGCACTTGGACTATTTGATAAATATATATCAAACCGTCAGTATCTAATCCTAGCAACCTGTCCAACAAGTAACTCTGATTTATTGGTAGGAGAGTTTCTCTGGTCGGTATTTAAGTCCATGTTAGCGGTATCTATTTTATTATTAATAGGAACCAGTATGGAGCTCGTTCCTGTAACCGAGTTTTTACAGATTTTGATGTGCTGCCTATGGATTTCTATTTTCTTTTCTTCCCTTGGCCTTCTAATTGGTATGTTGATTGATTCTAGGCGTAAGCTGAACCAGCTTGTTAACTTAATAAGTATCCCTTTGTTTTTGTTTTCAGGTGTTTTCTTTCCGGTGGAAAGGTTACCTGAGTTGCTACAAACTCTTGTTTATCTTTTCCCTATAACAAGTGCGATCGACTGGCTGAGAGATAATCGATTTCAGTTTGGAACGGATATCATCGCCAGAGTAACTTTGTTTTTATTATTAAGTTTTATATTTCTAAATTTTTCCTATACTAAATTTCGCTATAAAATGCATCGCCTTCTGGAACGAGGGCACTAGGGAGTCCTATGAAAGCACTTGTAACAGGAGCCACTGGGTTTTTGGGTGGTTGGCTTTGTAAAGAATTAATCCACCGTGGTTATGAAGTTAGAATTTTACGGAGACAAAACTCTGATCTAAGTGATATTGAAGATTTAAAATTAGAGCACTATATTGGCGATGTAACTGATAGGGGTTCTGTATTTGAAGCGGTAATGGGGATGGATATAGTCTTCCACCTAGCGGGTGTTATTGCTTATGAGCCTGAAAAGCGAAATCTAATGGAGAAAGTCAATGTGGGAGGCACTCAGAATGTTGTAGATGCTTGCCTAAAAAATAAAACCGCCAAACTTCTGCATCTAAGTTCTGTGGTAGCGATTGGTGCCAGCTTCTCAGCCGGAGTAATGACGGAAGAGAGCGACTTCAATTTGAATCATCTAAATTTAGGATATTTTTATACAAAAAGACAAGCGGAAGAAATTGTTATGGCTGCGGTCGTAAATGATTCTTTGCCGGCATATATTGTCAATCCCTCTACCATTTATGGTGCTGGAGATGCCAAAAAAGGCAGTAGGAAGACTCAATTAAAAGTCGCTAAAGCTAAGTTTCCTCTCTACCCAGTGGGCGGAGTAAATGTGGTTGCGGTTGAGGATGTAATTCAGGGTATCTTTCTAGCTCTTGAAAAAGGTAAACCGGGAAGGCGCTATATTTTAAGTGGCGAAAATTTAATGATAAGAGATCTATTTATTATGATTGCGGAAGAGGCTGGAGTAGAAGCTCCTAAGATTCCGCTGCACCCTCCTGTTATCAAAATGATTGGTAGAATCGGAGATCTTGTGGATCGTTTTGGTCTGAAGGCTCCCATCAAGTATGAAAATGCATTGGTTGCAAGTATGTACCATTGGTTTGATAACAAACGCGCTAGGGTGGAGCTGGGTTTCCAGCCGAAGAAAGCCAGAAAAGCTATCGCAAATAGTGTGAAGTGGATCAAGGAGAACGGTCTTCTCAATGATTGATTCAGACTTTGTTAACTACAAGCAACTACTCCAAAAAGTAGATGAGCACTTTAGAACAGTAAGTGAGAAATATCCAAATGATTTTCAATGTAGAAGTGGTTGCCACTCCTGTTGCGTTCCAAAATTAAGTGTTAGCCGGATCGAGAGAGAATATATAAAAAATTCGCTAAGCAAAAGCCAGCTCGATGAAATAGAGGTGTTATCGGATGAAAATCCGTTCAATGATACTAGATGTAGTCTTTTAAAAGCCAATGGAGAGTGTAGTATTTATGAATCTCGCCCCATCATTTGTAGATCACATGGTGCACCCATAAAATTTTGGCTAGAGAATTCAAATCCCACAGTGGACGAGCCCAGCATGGATGTATGCTATTTAAATTTTAAAGATAAAAAACTAAGTGATTTAGATCCAAGTGATATATTAAACATTGATACTCTAAATAAAATTCTAAGTGCGATTAACATTCAATATGAGAATAAATATGATCTTAAAAAAGGGGAAAGATTTTCCCTTCATCCACAAGCCCTAGGTAGTGAAGAGTCTTAGCCTTTTTCTGCGTCGTACCCAAGCTGACTTCAGAGCATTAAAATAGAAACTGGAGGAGTCTGTATGGATAAAGCCAGTTGGTTAGGCCTCATTATTGGATTTGGCGGAATAATTTTAGGAAACTCTCTAGAGGGCGGTCACTTTAGTGCTTTGATTCAAGCTACGGCATTTTTAATCGTCTTTTGTGGAACTTTAGGTGCGGTATTTTTAAACTCTACGGGTAGAGATTTAAGAATGGCTAAAAACATGATGGGTTCGGCGTTTTCAGAATCAAATACTCCTAAAAGAGTGAGATTAGTAAATGAACTTGTTCGCCTTGCTAGTGTAGCCAAAAAAGAAGGCGTACTTGGAATTGAGGAACAGATTAAAAAAATGCCGACGGCCTATATGCAAACCGTATTTAGATTCATCGTTGATGGTGTAGAGCCAAAACATATGAAGTCTATTTTAAAAGAGCAAATTTATATAGAAGAAGACCATAAAATGGCCGGCTCAAAAGTATTTATGGATGCTGGAAGCTATGCTCCAACCATCGGAATTTTGGGAGCCGTATTAGGTTTAATTCATATTATGGCAAATCTGACGGACACTAGTTCCCTTGGCGCCGGAATCGCAATCGCCTTTGTAGCTACAATTTATGGGGTGGCCTCAGCCAATTTACTATTTCTACCTATTGCTAATAAAATAAAATCTAAAATTCAATACGAGGCTGGAACTCAGGAGATGGTTTTGTCAGCAGCACTTGCCATTTATGATGGTGTTGGACCGAGCCTGCTACAAGAAAAATTAAACGCCTACCTTGTTGGAGAATAGATGCGGCGTGATTCAGATCGAAGAATAAGAAATCACGAAGAACACAACAAGGAGCGTTGGCTAGTTTCTTATGCCGATTTCATAACATTGATGTTTGCTTTCTTTGTTGTTTTGTATGCTACAGGTCAGCAAGATGTAAAAAAAATGAAAGACTTTGAAAAGAATGTTCGGAAGCAATTTAAAATATTGATGGCACAAGTGAACGTCCATGGAGGAAGTGGGTCTAGTGGTGCAGGTGGCAGTCAGGCAGGATCTGCAATGAGTATATTAAATAATACAAAGGCAGGTCCCAGGGAAATAGGTCAGGCGATTGATACCATACTTGAAGGGCAGATGACGGGAGCTGAGCGCAACGAAGCACTTCAGAGCTTAAGAGCTGAAAGTTCAGGTGTTAGGTTAAGTATGGCTGCGGGAAACTATTTTAATACAAGTAGTAGCCGTATTAGAACGGAATCAATACCTACTTTAAAGAAGATCGGTTCTGTTTTGAGCCAAACCAATCGAAGAATAATAGTTGAAGGCCATTCTCATTTGACTAAAGGTGAGCTCGGATCATTTCCCAGTAATTGGGAGCTATCTGCAACACAAGCGACTAAGGTGTTACGTTACTTGATTCAGTATCACAAAATTCCCAAAGAAAATATTATTTCCGTAGCCTATGGAAATACTCGGCCTGTTACTGCCAACAGTAAAGACCCTGTAAATCAAAGAATAGAAATTTTGGTTGTTACCGAGGATCTTGGATATTAATAGATCTATAATCTATAATCTATAATCTATAATCTATAATCTATAATCTATAATCTATAATCTATAATCTATAATCTATAACTTAACTAGAGTTTCGGATAGGAGCTACTAGGATTCACTCAGACTTGCTCTCTCCAGAAGAGATCTTTTTCCAAACCTTTAAATCAATCGTACCCAGTTTAAGGATGGTCTGAAGCTGTGACTTGGCTTTACGAATCAAATCAATCATCATCTTCAATCTTTTACTGCTAATTTTAGAGTTAGCTAGCTCCTCAGGATTTAGATTGTCTAGCAGTCCATAAGCCATTTCAATTTGGGCAAGCATCTTCATTTCACGCATTCTCAAAACACCGAGTATCACTTGAACGACATTTGTATTCGCCTCGTAAACCAGAGTAGAGTTGGGACCCTTTCCTGCTTCACGGACTACGTCATATTCGACTAGATCTTTTAGCGTAATAGAGACGAGGGCTTTAGAGATCTTCAACCGATCCATAAGTGCTCTTGCATCTAGTGGGATTTCACTTAAAAATATATGTGTCCAAATTTGACCGTGGACTTTTTTAAAGCCCCAATATTGAATAAAACCACCGATTTCCTCGGCAAAGTCATTTAACTCTTTTGGACATTCGTTCATAATTTCTCCATTGATGTTAAATGATCATAAGGCAAGTTTCTGTATTTATAAACTCTTAAACCGTCGCATCTTTATTTTTTTCACGCCACTCTTTAAAGAACTCCATAGCACGATTCCTGCCTACTTTTAAGTCAATCATTGGTTCAGGATAGTTAAAAGTTCCATATTCAGGAACCCATTTCCTAGTATATTCCTGCTGCTTATCGAACTTTACTAGTTGGGTATCTGGATTAAAAATTCTGAAATAAGGTGCGGCATCCACTCCTGTTCCAGCGGCCCATTGCCAATTACAAACATTAGAGGAAAGCTCATAATCTAAGAGCTTTTCTGCAAAGTAGCGTTCGCCCCAGCGCCAATCAATTAGGAGTTGTTTAGTTAAGAAGTTTGCCACTACCATCCTAACTCGGTTGTGCATATAACCCGTGGCTGCAAGTTCTCGCATCCCTGCATCTATGATGGCAAAGCCAGTTTGTCCTTTTTTCCACTTTTCAAAGCCTTCATGATCCTCTAACCAGGGAATTCCGATATAAATTTTCTGGAATTCTTTATTACAAACATGGGGATGAAAATAGAGGTGATGCATAAAGAATTCTCTCCAGATCAACTCCGATTGAAACACACTCGATTGTCCTAGGGCTAACCTATGTGCCCTTCTGTTACTATAAAAACCAAATCTCAAAAGAGGAGATAGGTTAGACACCCCATCTTTAATCCATGGGAAATCCCGTTGTTCTTGGTAATTCTGAATGGTTTGATCACCAATGGCAATAGGCTTTAGTGGGTCTTCCATCTCTAAAAAACTTTTCTCTAGTGGGTCAGCTTTTTTAAAGCTACCCGGGAAACTACTTAAATTAGATTTTTCGGAGCCGTACTCCTTTACCATCTCTTTTGAGAATTGCTTTAACCACTGTTTTTTAAATGGTGTGAAGACCTGATAGTCTTTTCCCTGCCCATTTAAAATTTCACCGGGATGAAAAACAATATGATCCGTAAATTCTTTTATTCCTATGGATTTAGATTTGGCCCAATCTCTAATTTCTTGATCACGCTTTCTACCGAAGGGTGAGAAACCTTTATTAAAATAAATTTTTGTTAGATCAAACTCGCTCGCCAGCTGTTTAAATTGATCAATCGGAGCCCCATAAAAGGGAAGAATTTCCTGCTTTCCTTCTGCGCTTAGCTTTTGGTTTAGCTTCTCAATCTGATGATGAAGCATTGCCAGGCGTAAATCATTTTCACCCAAGCGCTCAGTGATTGCGGGATCAAAAATGAAAATGGGGAGAGTGGCAGAGCCATCTTCCGGATTATTCAAGGACTTGTAAAGCCCGATGTTATCATCGAGTCGCAGATCGCGACGAAACCAAAATATATGGATCTTTTTCTTCATATCTGGTGTAGTTTATAATATCTTAAACCATGTTAGTAGTAGAAAAATCATATTAAGATAGCTTTCTTACTACTAATAATACTGAATCATCGAGACTACAGCGATATTTTAATATCGGGAGGATATATGAAGATATTAGTAACGGGCGGAACCGGTTTTGTTGGTTCCCATTTAATTCCTGAGTTACTTAAAGAGGGATATGAAGTTTCCATTACAACTAGGAGTGCTGAAAAAGCAAAATCAAAGTTTAGCGCATGGAATGTGAATTGGATCTCCTGGGACGCTAAAAGCCAAATCCCCAGTAGTGAATTACAGGGGACTACTCATGTTATACACTTAATGGGTGAGTCTGTGGCCGCTGGTCGGTGGACTCAAGCGCAAAAAAAGCGTTTAACGGACTCTAGAGTACTTAGTAGTCAGCAGCTTATAGAGAGCTTTAAGCTAGCTAATGTTGTTCCACAAAAGTGGATCCAAGCCTCTGCCATTGGTATATATCCCACTTCTGATACCGAGAGCTTTGATGAGTCGAGCAACTATGGCTCCGGTTTTTTAGCAGACCTTTGTAAGAAGTGGGAAGACCAACTTAACTCCCTGGATAAGTCGACAAAAACCTTAGTCACTAGGATTTCTGTTGTGATAGGCGATGGGGGAGTTGTTGAAAAGGTTAGACCACTATTCAAACTTGGCCTTACAAGCCCTCTAGGTTCTGGAGAACAGTGGATGAGTTGGATTCATGTATTAGATTTAGTGGGTTTAATGCTAAAGGGGATAAAAGAAGAGGAGTTTACTGGAATTGTAAATGCCTGTAGTTCTCAGCCAGTGAAAAACAAAGAGTTTCATAGGGCCCTTGCTAAAAAAATGAATCGCCCAATGCTACCAAATGTTCCTAAGCTTATCTTAAAGCTTCAGCTGGGAGAAATGTCACAAGTGGTTTTAAATTCACAAAAAGTGATAAGTAGTCGGGGAATCGAGTCGAATTTTAAATTTAACGAAATCACTGATGCTATAAATTCTCTATAAAAAAAGCCCCGGAGGATACTCGGGGCTTTTTTCAACTATCAATTTTAATTCTTTATTTTCTAAAATTAAGCAGCTTTCTTACACTTAGCTTTGTCCTCAACTCTAGTCCTTGCTTCAGCTCTATTTCTTAAACCGTTCATTGTTACTTCAGCATCTAAGATCGCATTCTTGAATTTTTCTGCCTGAGTACCTATGAAAGCCTTCTGAAAATTACTATATACCAGATTTACGCTTTGAACTAAGTTTTCAACCTGAGATGCTTCCCACTTGTTGTTTTTTCCTTTTGATCCGTTCAAAATTGTGAAAAGAGTTAGTCCTTCGTTTGCTAGGTTGGCTACGTGACCTGTTTTCAAAAAATCAGCTGTGTTTTCGGCATTAATCTGAGTTCGGTTTCTGTTAACAACTCTAGATACAACTAATTCCAAAAGTAGGGGCTTAGCGATGGCGTTTCCATGCTGTGCGCCTAGAAGAAGTGAAGCAGTCATGTTCGCAGTAGCAGGTTCTTTCAAAAGCCCCATGAAGCTACGTTCTTGAATAATAAGCTCTCCATTTCCAACTCTTTCTTGGCTTCGTTTTGACGTAAATCTAATTCCCATTTCTCTAGCCACATTCTTGATTAAGGATTTCGATTGTTTATCAAATCGGCCAGTAGTGGGATTCATACCTAGTTTTGTTAAAAGGCTTTTGCCTTCTAAATTCATTAATTCTTGAAGTTTTCTTTTTGATTCTAGAGATACAACTTTAGAACCTCTTTCTACTCGGACTTCGTTTCTTGCAGTGGCTGCTTTAGCTCCTGACTTTGCTGTTGTTGCAGTAGTCTTTCCGCCTTTTCCACCTTTTGCCATTACTGGTGAAGCCATTCCTAATACACATAATCCGATTAACAACTTTCTCATTCTTTTATCCTCCAAAAATTAATTGGTTTAAACTTTTTTGTTTCACCCTAAAACTAATGCTAATAGGGTGCCACTTTAACTTTATACTCTAAACACCCTCTGATTTTACTAGGATGCTTTTTAAAACAACAGGTCTTTCTAGCTGGCTGAAAAAATGACAAGAACCTCGTTTCTTTAGACAGTTTTTGACACTAAGTAAGCAAAAACTAGGTACTATTGTCGTTTTTTCAGTTCAATTCCTCCAACTTGGGAAGTAAAAAACTCAATCTACTTTTTCACTCTAATACCGCAAATTAGCTACGTTTTTAGGGTCTATAAGCAGAGCTTATTTTAATACTAAGAGGCCTTGTCCTCTTCTGGGCTTTGAAGTTCGGCGCTACTATCCTCTTCTTGTAATTCTGGCGCTATAGGCTCACCTTCTGCCGTTACTTCATTGCCATTTTCGTCTTCGTAGTACTCTTCGTACTCACCTTCTTCTTCGCTTGAAAATACTACGTCCCACATATTACCAAAGGCTTCACTCAAACGACTCATCATTCCAGGGGGCTCTTCTGCGGAATCGTGTACAAACTCATACTCCTCAACTTCTACATCGTCAAAGTCGGATCTTTTAAAGTAGTTCTTGTATTTTTTAAAAGCCATTTCCCAGTCCGATAGAGATAGTATATCGAAATCATCTGATTCAACTATACCTACTGAGTCTTGCATGTTTTTATGTGCTTGATCTCTTACAGTATCAACAGAGGCTATAGGAATTTCAGAAGGCCTAACTCCATCGATAAAATGGTCCATGTTATCATCACAAATTGTGTCTAGTTCAAAACCTCTTACCTTTTCTTTAGCAGCAGTTGCATAAGCTTCGTCTGAGTCGTAATAAATTTCTCCGATAGCAGATAAAAGATCGTCATCAGTAGGAACTTGACCTGTAAATAGGGACTTTTCTTTTTCTAGAAAGCTCTCCTGTTTTTCTTTCAAGCTATCAGCCACTCTCTTTACTAAATCTTTGGCTTGGATTTCACAAATTGGCCAAGTAATTTGTTGAACCGTGCTCATACTTACCTCTGCAATTTGTGTAAGCTTACTTGCAATTTGATTTACTTCGGTAGACATCAAGTCGTTCAACTGAGCGATCAAAGTACTTGCGATGGCCGTTCTTAATGAGATTTTTTCTGTAACCTTCGGTTGGATGGTGTGAACTACCAATTGCGTTTCAGCTAATTCTTTTTCAAAAAGAGCTGTTTTCTCTTCTTCAGTTAGTTTTTGAAATTTCTTGATCGCCTCATCAATATTGTTATCAAGGGCTCTTAAAGCAATTTGGAGACTTAAAGTTTGATCTACAACGCCGTCAGCATAATCGATTTCTACAGGGTAGTTGTATTTGTTAAGACTTCTACCCGTCATATAATCATTTGTAATAGAACCAATACTCAGAGCATTTGTAACACTAGTTTGGCTAGGTTGGTTTAGGTGGATTTCGGAGGCATCGCCCGGGGTGCTAATGAGTGAGCTCCCAAGAGATATTGCGCTATAAGCTTCTGATCTACTCACAGGCTTTCCAGTTTTGGAGTTAACCACATTCATTGGTAGTTTAAAGAAGAACTCAGATCCAGGCGCTAATTGACCGGACTGATCTAATGCAGATCTATAGCTATATAATAATTGGGCGATCAGGAGCGCTTGCTCGTCAAAGCTTAACACTCTAAAGTCTTCCTCAGAAAGCTCTACTTCAAAAGATTTAAAAAGAGAATCAAAGTCGATGAACCTAGAGTACTCTAGAACTCGTTTCACACTCTGAAGACCTTTAGCAAGGCGAGTTCCGGGAGCTTCCTTGAGACCTTTGAATTTTGGTAAACTGATTTCTAGCTCAAAACCATCATACATTTTAGCTGGCAGAATATGAGTAGCATCTAAGATTCCTAAGAAAGTCTGATAAGTAGCAGCTTCGTTCCAAGTTTCCTTCGGAGAAAGGATATCTAGGCTTGTAGTTTCTTTAATTCTGTCCGGTGTGAAATTACCAATCTTATCAAGGCCACTATAAAGCTTTTGAGCATAGCCTGTGATGATAGGGTTTTTTGATTTCATGGCGTCCTGAACAGAAAGATTGAATTCTTCTCCAGGCAATGGAAGGCTCACCTTATCCTCATGTGAAGGCTCATTAAAATAGTCTCTAGCCTGTACGATTTGATCCTTATGACAAACTGATGTTGAAGTGTTTGGATAGGCATGCCAAATACCGGTCTCAGTATCTTTATCAAGCATGAAATCTATTGTTTCTCCGAGCTGAGTTTGTACGTCATTTACCAAGATACTATCACCGATGTCTTCAGCGAAACAGACTACAGCATTATACTCCTGCTCAAGAGCTAGAAGTGTATCTGTAATGGCTTGGTTGGCCATAGCGGTTCCGGAGTGGGACTTAGATGTAAGTAATTCTATCGCTAACATTGTCAGCTCTTTGCGGATATCATTTAGCTTTTGCACATAGGCATTTTGGTTTTCTTCAGGAAGTGCTCGAGGTGCTAAAGTTTTAAAATAATCAACCATAACCGCAATATCTTCAAAAACAGAGTAGATAGGGTTTTTATGACCAACGTTTAGAAGGCTTGGATTCTTAGTAGCAACAATATCAAAAAGATTTTGGCGGTACTGTGTTTCATCATCAGACTCTCTAACCACTTTATTAAAAGGGTCATTTACGTTAGAGAACCAAAGATAGTTCATCAACTGAGAAGCCCAGACTTCATCTTGATGCATTTCAGTTAAGAAAGCTGGTGCAAGGTCTTCAAGAATGAACTTGTTATATAATAGTTTAAATTTCGCAAAACCACCCACCACAGATTTATCAGAACAATCCCAGTGGTATAGTCCACCTAGAGAATTATACTTACCTTTGTTTTCACTCTGGATTAAGGATTCTATGTCCGTGCTAGCAGAGTTTGCATCAATTGTTGATGCAGTTTGCTTTGTTTCACGTGCTGAAGCTTTTGCAATCACATTGTTTAGTGATCCTTCCGGCTGACACATGATGAAGTAATCATACCAAGTATCCATATCCATAGCGAAGTCTTCGCCTAGATAGTTGTTTACAGGGTCAAGCTCAGGGATAATTCTATCGTTGATTATTTCAATGAAATTCTTATACTTGCCGTCGTCAGAGTCTAAATACTTAGCGGACAAGAAGTCGTAGTAGTTAACAGACCCGCCGGCACCGAAGTTGTTCTTACTCACTTCTCTGGCGATTTTCTTGAACTGTACAGGTTGTTTAGCAGATAAGGAACCCTTGGTCTTTCCAAAGTCATAGGGAAGTTTTCTAATTATTCTAGGATGCATGAATTTTGGAAAATTACCCCAGCTTAATTGAAATACTCTTTCCTCAGCAGGACTTGGTCCAAATAACATTCCTCGGATAGAACGAGTAAGGGCAGAGTGTTCCCCAATAACAACATGAGTATCACTTGGCGTACCATCAATTATCTCGATAGGCTCTTTGTAGCCAACGGTATGATCCGTCTCACTATTTTGATCGATAAGATCAATGATCCACTTTGTTACATGTAAAGAATCTATCAATGGGTTTTCTACAGCATAGTCTGCTAACTGGCTTCTAAAAAACTCCTTAGATACTTTGTCTAACTCCATATATACCGGAATAGAAAGATCAAATTGAACCTCTCTGACCGAGTGGCGAGTTTTTTTAATTCTTTGAAGGGCCTCATCGTCCGTTTCTACAGTTTCGTATATATCTTCCATTTTAGATTCCACACGACTTGCAAGACTTGACCAGATACTGCTGTATAATCCTTTTGCTAAATCTACGTCCTCAGAAAATTTGTCTATGTATAGCTGCCAATCATTATATTTAATTTCCGCGTTCTCGATCACGTTTCTTCTATGATCTGCTTTACCGAGATAATACTGAGTATAAATTTTGAAAGTATCCTCAATCATGCCAAGGTTCATTCCAGTCTCAACTCTTTTTCTCTTGCTCATGCCATTTAATGAAAAATTTTGGTCAAAACCTACTGGAGTCATTGCATTTGTATCGAAATGAACAACTCTATCTAAGCGAGATTGAATGGTTTTCTGATCGTTAAAAACCTCAACAATAGACTGTCGGGCATCATCGGTTTCGATCCAAGCCTGAACAGGGTGCATAATCCATCTTGCCAAGGGATCAAAAGCTAAGAACATAGTGAAGTGGTAAACTTTAAAAGGCCAGCCCACTGGAATAATGTAAGTCACTTTGGATATCGCATTGGTGACCATTCCAAAACCAGAGATTACTTTACTTAGAACCGGAGTTTTAGAGATAATATTGGCCTGTACAGATTTTGATAGAGAAGCCATTGGTCTAAACATATCATGTGCACCTGCTTTCATTAGAGTCGTCAGACCCATAGATCGAGCACCTTGAATTGCCATATTAGGAACAGCGGCGATACCAGAGGCTAAAAGTAAAGAGGACAACGGTCCAAATTGATTCTGCCAAAAATCTCCGCCCATAAATTTGAACATTAAAACAGTTTGGGCATCTTGCATGATCTTGTCGTTAATATCTTTTACATCAGGATCAGAATTTAAAGGGTCCGTTTTAGCATTCCAATAGGCATCAAATGCCGGGTGTCCTAAGAGTTCTCCAACTAAGTGACTGGCCGCTCCACCCATAGCCATACCACCAATCATTTTATTTAATTGATTGGCAAAGAATGGTTTCATTTTAGTTGGTACTACTCGCTCAAGACTACCATACGCTCTATTGGCAGCAATAAATGCGGCAAATCCAGCATGGGCTTTAGGGTCCATAAAGTTATCTACAATCCTTCTCCAAAAAAGTGGATTGTAGGTGGAGTCATACATTCTCGCAATCTGTGTGGCTAGAACGTTAGCTGTGGAGAAAAACATAGTTTCCATTACGAAAACTCGAATACCCTTAACACTTAGTATCGCAGTTTTAGCCACAATTTTACCACCAAACTGAGCTGATTTAATAGCCTGTCTTACTAATTGAGGCGCCACTTTTTTAAAGCGATCCATAACTTCTACTTCAAAGTTAGGTATTTTAATCATTCCATATTTTTGCGACCATACTTTATTAGTGTCTCTAATAGATTGAAGGTAAATATCTGTAACCTGTCTAACGACCTTTTCTAACTGGCTGGATTCAATTTTTGTATTTTTATCTAAATCTAAAATTTTAGCTTCGATAAGCCTTTTCTCAACTAGATCAGCTACATCTTTTTGAAAAGGGTGGTCAAAATTAAACCAAACCTTTGGATCAACTAATTCAAATAGCACTCTTTGACCAGTTTTTGGGTTAGCGTATTCAACTCCGCCTCTACTTAATATGTTATTTGGATTCTGGCCCGTAACCCTCGCAATCTTCTTATGAAATGGGTGAACAAATCTTGCCTCAAGATTTGCAGAGCTGTTAGCTTGTTGCTTTCTCGATAGATTAGATGCAATAGTTTGAAAGGCATGGGATTTTTTAACCGCATTTGGAATGGCTTTTCTTGCTTGTTTAGCTTTTTTCTTTGCTCTCCAAATAGCAACATTTCCTTCTCTTTGAAATCTCTTACGCTTGTATTGGAAAGAGGTCTTTTCTTTAGCTTTGTTTTCCTCTAATTTGTTTTCTATTTCTAAAAGGTCTTTATCGATTTGTTCTTGAGTTGGCTGTTGAAGTCTAGGAAAACCTTGCTGAGCCACCTGAACAGCTTGCTTGGCAGCGTTGTCGAGCATCGCCGAAACGGTCATTTCCCTGGCGGCAGCATCTTGGTTTAAGGCTCTTGAATCTTCTCTACTTACGAGGGTATTCCAAATATTTTGGATGGCAGAATTTGAAGGGGCTTCAGAAGTTTGTTTTTCCTTACTTTGAGCTGGACCTCTATCCTGAGCATAAGCCAAACTGAAGTTCAGAGTCATGCTTGTAACTAAAGCGGGTAAACAAAATGTGTAGTATAAAAAGTTTCTCATAAACACCTTCCTCGTGCCTATAGTTAATACAAGATGGGTGCCACTCGTTGTCCCGTACTTGTTGGCATAAAGTAAAGTGTTTTCAGTGGTTTAGGTATATTCTATCAAAATAGAGTTGGTTTGGTCAGGCCTGACAATATTTACGTGCTTAAAATGATTCGACCTATATCTAGGTGTAAACTCAATGATTTCAGTAACTTGGCGGTGGTTGGGTTCCAATTCACAGCGTAGTGAGTGGTGACCAAAATCGTAACCTCAGATCAAAAATAAAGGCTTTTCAGCTTTTCTATCTAGGTATTCTTTGAATAGTAATAGATTTTATTGATATTTTTTGCCTTGGTCTCTCGTTGGGTAGGGTAGGTATTTTTGCGATTTTATCGACGGTGTCCATGCCATCAGTGATCTGACCAAAGACGTTAAAAAAACCATCCAATTGATCTCCTTCTCGGCTACCTCTTAGGAGTATGAAAAACTGCCCCCCGGTAGTTCCTGGGCCGGCATTTGCCATAGAAACGACGCCTTTTTTATCATGCTTTAATAATTGATGGTGTTCATCGGGGATATAATAACCAGGTCCTCCTGTTCCGTCCCCTTTTGGGTCTCCTCCTTGAATCACAAAATTGGGAGAAATACGGTGGAAGGTGAGCCCATCGTAGTATTTCCTAGTGACAGCCTCAGGCCTTGCCTTAGAGCGGTCGATCCAAGCTCTCTTTCCTTCCGCTAAATCCACGAAATTCTTTACAGTAATGGGTGCATTAATGTGGGCCAGTTTAATTTTAAACTCACCAAAATTTGTGACCACAGTTGCGTACATTGCTTTATATTTTTTGTATTCACTTCGGATCTGATTTTTTAATTCTTGAATAGATCCAATGCTAGCCTTTTCCGGACTAGCTTTCGAGCTCCTAATTTGTGACTTTAAATTATAGCTATAGAGTAAAAAAGCGCCAAAGTAGATTAGGAATAAATATTTAAAACTTCTAATGCTCACAAATGCTCCCTTGATGATCGGAGATTAGGTAAAATTTACTCATTTGGCAATCAATGGCTTGGAAGCTTTGCAGAATACAAACGCGTCAGAGATGTTTTTATGAGCAGTTTTTTTTAATAGGGCACTGAGCTCTAATTCAGGCTCGTGTTTTGACTTAGCTTGGATCCATTGGCTAAGGCTGATTAGTTATTAAAATTAGTTCCTGAGAGCGTAGGAGTAACTTTTTTATACTTGAGTAGGTGAAGCTATCGTCGACTACTACTAAAGACTGCTCTTGATCTGGATAGTAATGGTGGGATTGTTTGCTACTGGTAAGCGCTATGTTCTGGTGAATTTCTAATAAGTTTTTATAAATGGAAAGAAGTTCAAGCCAAACACTGTTTTCTGAGGACAGGATTTTCAGAAAATCAATATTTGATGACAGATTTTTATTCGAAACTACCGTCGATTGAAGAAGCCTGATTTGAGCACTAAATTCTATATCTACAATACCGCCGTGTTCATATTTAAGATCGATGTATCTGTTGGACGACCTCTTTAACAGCTTCAGCTTAATATCATTTAAATCTTTTTTATCAGAGCTAGATAGTTGTCTTTCTCTAATAGCAGTTCTTATCCTAAGGGTTGATTTTTCTGAAAGATAGCTCGCTTTTTGGTAAGCCTGAAGTTCCCAAGCCTGTGCCTCATTGCTCAAATACTCAATGAGCTTAGGTTCAGCAACTACAATGGGTCCCGCCTTGCCACTTGGTCTGAGGCGTAAATCGATGTCATAGATATTCCCAGCACGAAAAGGGCTTTGTAGAATATTTAAAAACTTTCTAACAACAGGACCTGCTAGGGGAATTTGTTTTTCATTTTCGACAAGAAAAATAAAATCTAAGTCTGAGGAATATCCCAGTTCCTCACCGCCCCATTTACCAAGCCTCAGTATTTCTATTTCAATCTCATTATTTGATAGTCTTTCAATTAATAATTTACATATATTATCAGCGGAGCTTGATAGTTGCTTCCTATATTTATCAATATCTTGGCTTCGCAAAAATTCCATTGAGTAGATGAGTTCAGAAATATATTTATGGTCTGCAAGATAATCATAAAATTCTTCTTCATCATCTGGCGGCAGAATTTGCGATCTCAGTATCAAATTATCCAACAATTCCGGACGATGAATAATTCTTTGAGATAACTTAGGCGAGCTTCCAAAGACCTTAGCTAAATCTTCCAATAAGCTGGGGTGTTTTAATAGAATTCTGAGGAAGCTAGTTTTTGCCCTGATGTTATGGAAAAAGTCGGCCACATAACTTAAGGCCAAATCTTTATTGGAACTATGTTTTGAAATAAACTGAAGTAGTTTGTCTATACATTCAAGTCTTTCTTCTTCCAAAAGTGCTGAGCTTTTTACTTTAAATGTTGAACCTATTAATTTGGACCACTCCGATACTATAGATTGTTTCGAGAAGCCTAGATTGTGTAGGTAGTTGATTTGCTCTTCTTCCATAATGGGTATGTCGTGAGAAATTTTATGGGGCTCAATAATGTCATCAATTATTGATGCAATGCTCGCAGATTCTTGCTCTAGTTTTTTAGGTATAATTTCTTCTAAATCGAATAGAGAGCCTTCTTTGGTGTTGATGGAGTGAATCTGTAAATCATTTTCCGCTTGCACTAGGTTTTCGATTCTTCTTAATTCCCAATATTTATTTTCTAATTGATGAGCTGTTACTGAATCAAGGATACTCCTTTGGCTAAGCTGATCAAGTTGCTCAGAAGTGGAGACTCTGTGAAGTTGCTCTAATTTTCCTCCATGTAAAACTGTAAGGGAATGGGTGAGGAGCTCAATGTCTCTGATTCCACCAGGCATAAGTTTTAAGTTCAGTTTTGTATCGGAACTAAATTGGCGTGATTGCTTGCGTATCTTACCTCGTAAGACTCTGAAGTCATCAAATACAGAATAGTCTGTGTATTTACGAAAGCAATATTTATTGCGCATACTCATAATATCATTGGTATAACGGCTCTGTACTATTGGTAGTAAACGTAAAAGGGCCAATCGCTCCCAAGTCTCTCCGTGATTGTAATAATGATTCTCTACCATCTGTATGGATTGTATGAGACTAGAAAACTTTCCCCCAGGCCTGATATCTGTATCTACTCTAAAGAGCCAACCAAATTCATCCAGCTCAGTGAGTAGCTTCTGCATTTCAATAATAGCTTTTTTATTTTCATGATTGTCTTCACCAACATAAAACATATCGATGTCGGAGCTGAGGTTTAGCTCCAATGAGCCGAGTTTACCCAAGGCAAAAATAGCTATATCTGATTCATCTGGTTTTAACTTTTCCCATATGGAAGATACACATCTTATGGCAAATTTAGACCAAGCTTCGGTTGGCTGATTTAGCTCTTGGCCCAAAAAAGAAGCTAGGCTGAGACTCAGCCAATGATAGCTCTTTTCTATTTTGATTTCTTCCATTGGGTTTTTGGGACTTTTCCCCAGGATATTCCAGTATCTCTCCACTGCTGGGGAGAGGGCTTTAAACTTTAGAATATTAGATTCACCAAATTGATTTTTGAGTTTCTCTTTCCACATTAGTCTAGGTATTTAGACCACTTTGGTTTGAAGTAGTTATGGTGATCAACGGTGATTCTTCTTTCGTTTTGTCCATCGACGCCAATAATATAGACTTGTCGGCTTCCAGTTCTATCGCTCACAAAAACAATATGCCTACCGTCAGGACTGAAACTTGGATCTTCGTTGTTTGCTCTTTTGCCGTTTGCCTTCTTGGCAGAGGTAAGTCTTTCGATTTTTAGACCATCAGCAGTAACTAAGAATATATCGAATGCACCTTTGTCCTCTCCTGCAAAAACGATATGTTTACCGTCAGGAGACCAGCTTGGCGTGGAATTATATCGACCGGCTCTTGGAGTTACAGATTTAACATTTTTTCCGTTAATATCCATAGTGTATATTTTTGGGCTACCGTGTCTGTCACTGGAGAAGGCTATTTTTTTACCATCGTTAGATATAGCTGGCTCTACATTTAAGGCTCCAAATGGACCTCTAGTTAATTGAATTTTTTTGGTGCCATCTTTATTCATTCTGTAAATATCAGAATTTCCTTTTTTAGACATCGTTAAAAATATATGTTTTCCATCTGGAGAGAAGGCAGCACCAGAGTTTACACCTTTTTCATAGCTGAGGAGATAGCGCTTACCTGTATCTACCTCGTAGGAAAACAGATCAGGGTTTCTCATTTTCATTTTAGGATGGTAGGCAAAAGAAGTATAAGCCACTGTCTTTCCGTCAGGAGAAATTGCAGGGGAAATACTGATGGATTTATGCTTTGTTATTCTTTGCATATTCCTTCCGTCCCAATCCATCAGATAAATTTCTTTGATCCGGTTACACTTTGTTTGCCCTTTTCTACAACCGCTATCTCTATCACTCGATACAACGACTCTTGTGTTAAAAATTCCTTTTTTACCTGTGAGGCGATAAATAATATCATTAGATAGCTTATGTGCAATAGCTCTTCCGCCACTTTTTGGGCCCCGGTACTTTTTAGACAAAAGGGTTTCACCGGTTGTTACGTGATAGAGATAGGTTTCTAGCTCAACGTCATTACCAATAAATTTAAATCCACCTCGAATCATGAATTCTGTTCCAATTTTTTTCCAATTAGAGAAATCAAAACCATTTCTGTCAAAAGGCTTTGGCCTTAGGGAAGTTTTCATTGGATCTTCTAGGTAGGAGCTTTGGCTAATAAATCTAAAGAGGTAGGAAACATCAAGGTTATTAAGAAGTGTTCGGTACATTTCTGAACCAATTCTTGAGTAATCCTTTTGAATATTAGGGTTTCCAAAAAACTGTAAAGGAGGTACGGCCATCGGACTCTTTGCAACTTTACCTTGTCCTAATTTTATAAATATTTTGTCGTTTGCAATGCTTTGGCTTGAAACTGCGCAGATGAGAAAAAGAATTAAATATTTTATCATGCTTAACTCCTGAAAGTTAGTTTTTGGTTAATCAGGGAATCCTAATAAAAATCCTTCGTTCTCTAATATACCCGAGAATCGATCGGTTGGCTTGGGAAAAGGGGAGGCTCGACGGACAGTATCGAGAACTAGTTTGTCGTAGGTTGGGTTCCCGGACGAAAGTACAATTTGAACGCTTATTAAGAAGCCCTGCTCATCTATTTTAACACTAGCTCTAGCTCTATAGTTCTTTCCAGCAATCCATGCAGGAACAGTCCACTGGTTTTTCACATGTCCATCTAGTCTACCTAAATAGTCATCAAACATTGCCCTCACGGGGCCTTTTAGCTGATTGCCAGAAGTGACTTGTGCACCCTTGGTTTCGGGCACTTCTTCTTGAGCAACTTCATCTCTTAAAGCATCTAAGCGACTTCTTCTTTTAAATTTATCCAAGATGTCTTTAGTTTTATTTTTTTTGTTTAAGTTTACAGCTTTGTCTTTTTTAGGCTTTGGCTTTGGCTTTGATTTCGATTTAGCGGGACTAGGTTTTTTGGGTGCCAAAACTTTATTTTCTAAAATTTTATCTGGCAATCCAACGACATCCACACGAATGGCTCCATCTAGCTCAATATTTTCCGTGGGGAAGAAAAATGCCTTTAGGCTGAAAGACAAAACTATCAATACATGGAGACCTAGTGAGATCCCAATGGACTTAAAGTCTATATTACTTTTGTCCTCATTTAGCTGCATTTAGTTTTTTGCCTCTGTGATCAGTGCAATCTTTTTTAAACCTGATCCTCGAACTTCTGACATTACATTTGCTACAATGCCATACTCTACTTTTCTATCTGCTTGGATAAAAATTTCTTTGTTCCTACGGTTACTAAAAATATCCGTAAGTATGGATCTAAGTTTCTCGCTGGGGATTCTCTTTTTTTCTATAAAAACTTGTCCTTTTTTGTTGATACTCAAAATAAAAGGGTCTTCAGGAGTTGAAACCCCAGAACTGCTTGTTTTAGGTAGATCAATTTCAATTCCCTGTTTCATCATTGGTGCGGTGACCATAAAGATGATCAATAGTACCAACATTACATCTACTAGGGGCGTAACATTAATTTCACTCATACTAACGCGTGACTTAGATTTTCCGCCGCCACCTGCTGACATTCCCATACTTGCTCCTAAGAGTTAAACCAGTTTCTCTTCATTACATTGAGTAGGTCAGTAGAGAAGCTTTGTAGTACGATTTCTTGTTTGTGAATTTGAGAAATAAAGTGGTTATAGGCTATAACTGCGGGAATAGCCGCTGCAAGTCCAACCCCGGTTGCTATAAGTGCTTCTGCGATCCCTGGAGCAACTACTGCTAAACTGGCTGAACCCATGATACCAATTTTTTGAAAGGCACCCATTATTCCCCAAACTGTTCCAAATAACCCAATAAAGGGGCCTGTACTACCAGTGGTTGCAAGCAGGGTGAGTCCTTTTTCGAGCTTTGCGATTTCTTCATCGGAACTTGTTCTAATTATTCTTTCAATATTCTCAATTCCTCTAAGATTATTTGGCGAGTCTCCCTTAGATTCTTCTGCTAAATATTGGAGTTCCTCGTAAGCCTTTTTAAAGACTTTCGCAATGGAGGAGTTTTCATAGGCGCTGATCTCTGAAAATACATTATCCAATGATTTTGAGCCCCAGAAAAACTTTGAAAATTCAGAGTTTGCCTCTGTTGTTTTTTTAAGCTCGGCTCTTTTTTTAAAAAATATCGCCCAACTTGCAATGGATAAGAACACTAGAGTCAATAAAGTAAACTGAACAACCGGAGATGCGGTGGAGATGGCGTGCCATGCTCCTGTGTTGACTGTTAGTTTTGCGGACGTTTCTGCTGCTTGTAGATTCTGTATAAACATGAAGGCAGTCTACCGCTGGATCTTTATCTGGGCAAGAGTCTTAGGATCAGTTTTTTATTATGGCAAAACAACTATTGTGGAAACATTGTTTTTCTTATGCTTTTCAGTGTCCTCGGGCGTTGAGAAAAGAATAACGTATTTAGAGCGCCTTTGGGCTTCTGCTACATACTTGGGGTTATTTTGATAACTTTTGTTTACGGGGTCTAGTATCAATATATCTGTTGGTATACTTGCAAGCGTCTCAAGACCGATATTGGTTAACATCATACCGGTGGTTAATTCATCATCACTTAGGCTGGTATTCCAATGAGGTTTTTCACTCCGAATAGCTCTGACTATATTTCCAAACTGTGAATGGAATACAATATTTTTATAATGCTTCTTGGTTTTCTCGATCAACTTTAGGTGAATGTCCCGAGTATTTGAGTTTATCTCAAAGATGAATTTAGCTTCTGGGTTTAATTCAAGTGCTTGAGTTAAGCCAATTACTTTTGGGTTCTCTAAAAGTATTTGGTTTTTCGCTTTATACTTTTCTCCCTGAAGATGCGCCAGTTTTTGTTGTCCTGACTCAAGGAGGAGAAAAAAATCATCTGTCGTAATATAAAGCTGGAAGTAGAAGTAGCATTGATCTGTACAGGATTTGATAAACTCAGATATATTTCCAGAGTAATTGGTTAAAGAGTGGGGTTTCGACCGTAAGCTTATTGATTTTTGTCCATCAAAAAAGCTAAGCTTTGGGGGGATATGAGGTTTTGTAAGGCCATAAAACCAGGCAGCTTTCATTCCTACAAAACATAGGCCCAAGATTAAAACTACGGCTCCTATAAACTTCATTGGCTTACTCCCAAAAGTGGTGAACTCGAAATAATAGGCCTTAGAGGCTAAAAAGTGAGCTTTTAATAGGCATTTACTGGATAAAAGTGTCTGGTCCAGGTATAAATAAGTAAAAAAAAGACCTATTTATTGACCCTCTTTCTATTCTCATATAGCTTTCATCTCGACAACCAGCAAATAAATCAAACTTTGATAGCGTCTTTTTAGAGGAAGTTATGCTTAAAGTGAACAAAAAAACGGAATATGCATTGATCGCGTTAAAACATTTACAAGAACGTGAACAGGGTTATCTGATGTCTGCAAAAGAGGTCACGGAAACCTATCAAACTCCTTTCGATGCAACTAGCCGGGTTCTCCAAAGATTAGCCTCAGGCAATTGGTTGGTTTCAGAACAAGGTGCTCACGGTGGATACAAGTTGTCTAAGGATTTAGATCAATTGAGCTTTAAGGAGCTCATGGAAATCATTGAAGGTCCTCAATCCATTGTAAAGTGTTTAGCTGTAGATGCATCTGCAAAAAAATGTGATTTAGTTGAAACTTGTAATATGGTTTCGCCGCTCTCAAATTTAAATACATTGTTACTTAATTTTTTAGACGAACTCAGTGTTGGTGATCTCATTCGTTCCAACTCAGATAAAAAAATAGAAATCGAAAAACTTAGCCGTTTGCAAGCGGTAGATTTAAATTAGGAGAACTTTTGTGAGTCAAACAGAAGAATTAGTAAATCAGGAATATAAATACGGATTCGTAACTGATATTGAGGCAGACCAGGCCCCTCTTGGATTAAACGAAGATATCATCCGATTCATTTCGGCTAAAAAAGAAGAGCCAGAATGGCTTTTGGATTACAGACTAGAAGCTTTCCGTCATTGGCTTACTTTAGAAGAGCCTGAGTGGGCTGATGTAAGCTATGAGAAAATAAAATACCAAAATATAAGGTACTACTCTGCACCAAAAAGCATTAGCGATGAGGATAAGCCAAAATCCTTGGATGAACTCGATCCGGAATTACTGGCGACTTTTGAAAAGTTAGGCATTCCCTTATCCGAGCAAAAACGTATCTCAGGGATTGCCGTGGATGCTGTTTTTGACTCCGTTTCTTTGGGTACTACAAACCTAGAGGTACTGGATGAAGTGGGAGTCATGTTTTGTTCCATAGGAGAGGCTATAAAGAAGGACCCTGAACTAGTTAAAAAATATTTAGGTTCAGTAGTTCCATATAAAGATAATTTCTTCGCGGCTTTAAATGCAGCCGTTTTTACAGATGGTTCGTTTTGCTATATTCCTAAAGGGGTTAAGTGTCCTATCGACCTATCTACTTATTTTAGAATCAACGCTCAAGATACGGGGCAGTTTGAAAGAACACTGCTAGTTGCCGACGAAGGTAGTTTTGTAAATTACCTTGAGGGTTGTACGGCACCTCAGCGAGATGAAAACCAGCTCCATGCTGCGGTGGTAGAACTGATAGCACTAGATGATGCTGAAATTAATTACTCCACAGTTCAGAATTGGTATGCCGGAGATGAAAATGGAGACGGCGGAATTTATAACTTCGTTACGAAAAGAGGAAAGTGTTTAGGTAAAAACTCAAAGATTTCTTGGACTCAGGTAGAATCGGGATCTGCGATTACCTGGAAATATCCAAGCTGCATTCTCCAGGGAGACAACTCTGAAGGCGCTTTTTATTCAGTGGCATTGACGAAAGACAGAATGCAGGCAGATACCGGAACCAAAATGATTCACGTTGGTAAGAATACTAAGAGCACAATTATATCCAAAGGAATTTCTGCTGGTGGATCAAAAAATGCTTATCGCGGACTGGTAAAAGTTTTGCCATCTGCCGATGGAGCGAGGAATTACAGTCAGTGTGATTCCATGCTTGTTGGAGATAAGAGCGCTGCAAATACGTTTCCCTATCTTGAAGTAAAAAACAAATCGGCAGTTGTGGAGCATGAAGCAAGTACTTCCAGGATTAGTGAGGATCAATTGTTCTACCTACAAAGTAGGGGGCTTGATCCTGAAGCAAGTATATCCATGATCGTTAATGGTTTTTGCAAAGAGGTTTTTAAACAGCTTCCTTTGGAGTTCTCAGTGGAAGCGGTAAAGTTGATTGAATTGAAATTAGAAAATAGCGTGGGCTAAGGAGTTATATAAAATGTTACGTATAAACAATTTAAAAGCAAAAGTAGAAGAGGCTCAAATTCTTAATGGAATTACCCTTGAAGTAAAGCCAGGTGAAGTTCACGCTATTATGGGACCCAATGGTTCTGGGAAAAGTACTCTTTCCAAAGTCTTGGCAGGACATCATGCTTATGAGGTGACTGAAGGCGAAGTGGAATATGAGGTCAACTTTAAGAAAGAGGATCTGTTGGAGCTGGAGGCTTATGAAAGAGCGCAAAGAGGAATCTTTATGGCTTTTCAGTACCCTGTAGAACTACCAGGAGTTAGTAATTTTGAATTTTTAAGAAGCTCTTTTAATAGTATTTGTAAGGCCCAAGGTGTGGATGAAATGTCTGAAGAAGATTTCAAGCCTTTCCTAGCAGACAAAATGAAACTGGTTGAAATGGATCAGCGTTTTATTGATCGCCCCGTAAACCAAGGTTTTAGTGGTGGAGAAAAAAAGAGAAATGAAATTTTACAAATGGCGGTTCTGAACCCGCAGTTAGCTATTTTAGATGAGACAGATTCTGGTCTTGATATTGACGCATTAAGAATTATTTCTGAAGGTGTAAATAAGCTTAAAAGAGCAGATAACGCAATAATTTTAATAACGCACTATCAACGACTTCTAGATTATATTAAGCCGGACTATGTTCATGTTTTGTCGGAAGGTAAAATTGTGAAGACAGGTGATGGAAGTTTAGCAAAAGAGTTGGAAGCAAAGGGCTACGACTGGATCGTAAACTAGGACACAGACATGAACTTTAAAGAACTCAACGAATATTTTAAAAGTACATATTCTCAGGATGAACTGGGCACATCTTTCATGAATCTTGATTTGCCCCATCGCAAAATGGAAGCCTGGAAGTATGTGCCAGTTTCTAAAATTAAGATTCCTTTAAACGACGAGGGCAGTTTTAATAGCGCTAAGGATTTCATCCAGGCAAATTTAGTGAATGGTATTGATAGTATCGTTATTGAAAATGGAAAATTGAATTCAGAAATAAGTAATTTTGATTCTTCCGTTTGGACTATCAATGATGAGGTTTCCCTTAGGGAAGATAGGGGGGACTTTTGGTCTCAGTCCTCTGAACTATTGAGTGATACACAAATTTCTCTTCAGGTAACAGAGGGCAAAGAAGCTAAGCCATTACAGATTCTTAATTATGCCTCCAGTGACTCTAGAAGTATTGTGAAGCTAGTCATTGAAATGGAAAAAAACGCTACAGCTTGTGTATATTATAAGTCCATGGCAGTTACCGATGAGTCTTTCTCTGGTTTGGTAAGCGACTTCAATTTAGCTGCAAAATCGAAGCTACAGTTTTATAAAAACAACGGTGGTGAAGTTAGAAGTCAAAGTATGGATGAGGCTGAGGTCAATCAAGCAGAGTCTTCTGTCTTTGAATATTTCCAATTAGACACAGGCTTTGAATTATACAGGTCAAATTTAATTATTAATTTAGATGGAGAGAAGGCGGAATCTCACTTGAAGGGTTTTTACCTAAGTAGTGAGCATCAGTTCATAAACCATCATATTGTGGTAAATCATAATGTTCCCCATACCCACAGCACTCAATTATTTAAAGGAATTCTAGATGATACCTCTAGGGTTGTGTTTGATGGATTAGTATATGTTGGGGAAGGTAGTGTTGGTACAGATTCAGAGCAATTGAACAAGAGTATTTTACTTACTAATTTTGCTGAGATTGTTAGTAGGCCTCAATTAGAGATTTATAATGATGATGTAACCTGTGCTCATGGTGCTACTATGGGAAGTTTTGATGAAGACGAGCTGTTTTATCTTCAAGCACGCGCTATCCCAAGAGACCAAGCTCTTCAAATGTTAGCCTTGGGTTACGCGGAGGATGTGATTTCATTTATTGAGATTAAATCTGTTCATGATGATGTTCAGGCTGAGTTTTTGAGAAAATTCAAAACAGTCAAGGTTGATTGAATGACAGATTGGCAAAAAATAAGGGATGAGTTCCCTACCTTAAAGCGAGAAATCAATGGTAAGCCCATTGCCTATCTTGATAATGCTGCCACTAACCTAAAACCGCAGCCAGTGGTTGATGTGATAGAAAGACATTATGCTGATGAGGCCTCTAATGTACATAGAGGAGTCCATACATTAAGTGTGGAGGCAACGGATGCATATGAAAAAGCGAGATCTACGGTTGTTGAGTTTATAAACGCTAAATCCGATAGAGAAGTGATTTTTACTTCTGGTACAACAGCCTCCTTGAACCTCATAGCCATGAGTTATGGCGAGACCTTCTTAAAAGAAGGGGATGAAATTTTAATTAGCCAAATGGAGCATCATTCTAATATTGTACCTTGGCAAATTTTGTGTGAGAAAAAAGGCTGTGTACTAAAAGTCGCACCAATTAATTCCCTTGGGGAGATTATTTGGGAAGATTTCAAAAAGCTGGTAAATAAAAACACAAAACTCATTTCTGTTAATTATATAAGTAACTCCATTGGCACTAGAAACCCCGTCGAAAAGATTATAGAAATTGGGCATAGTGTTGGTGCTGTAGTTTCCATAGATGGTGCGCAAGCGGTGGCTCACTCGGAGCTAGATGTTCAGGCCTTGGATTGTGATTTCTTTTCTTTTTCTGCTCACAAGCTCGTCGGTCCTACTGGCATTGGGGTTTTGTATGGTAAAGAAGACTTATTAGAGAAAATGCCACCGGTTTTAGGTGGTGGAGATATGATTTCAGAAGTGACCTTTGAGAAGAGCACCTGGAATGTTTTACCCTTTAAGTTTGAGGCTGGTACTCCTCATATTGGCGGCGTGCTGGGAATGGCTGCTGGTATAGACTATGTTAAAAATATTGGTCTTAAAAATATATCAGATAGAGAACAAGATCTTCTTCAGTATGCGGTTAGCAAGATGAAAGAGATTGAAGGACTCCAGTTTTTTGGGGAGGCCTCAGAAAAAGCGGCTATTATATCCTTTGGCTTTAAGGGAGTACACCCCTCTGATTTAGGTACTATTATGGATCAATATGGTGTAGCTGTAAGAACTGGACATCACTGTACTCAACCCTTAATGAAGTTTTTTGGTGTACCAGGCACAACAAGAGCTAGTTTTTCTTTTTATAATAATGAAAATGATGTGGATAGATTGATCGAAGCAATTAAAAAAGCGAAAGAATTCTTACTGTAGGTAAATTATGGATGTACAAATTTTAACTCAACAAACACCTAACCCTAACGCAAAGAAATTTGTGATAAATAAACCTGTTAAAACGGAAGGTAAAATCACCTATCATTCGCAAGAGGAGTGTTTTAACAATTTGCTAGCTCATGATCTTTTTGGTGTTGCCCACGTGGTTTCATTGCATTTTTATGACAATGTAATCACGGTCACTCAGGATGGAAAAGGGGACTGGGAAAATGTAGAGTGGCTTGTTAAAGCAATCGTTGAAACCAGACTACCTATTCATAACCCAGACTTTAAAGAAGCTCCAGAGACAAAAGAAAAACCAAAAGATAGGGACCCTGAGTTGAATAAAATAGATGATATCTTAGATCAGACGATCCGACCAGGCTTACAGATGGATGGTGGAGACTTAGAGTTACTAGGTTTAGAAAATGAGATTCTAACCATTCGTTATGAGGGAGCCTGTGGTTCATGTCCATCAGCTACAATGGGAACTCTTCATGCTATTGAAACCATTTTAAGAGAAAACTATAGCCCAACGATTAGGGTGAACGTCTACTAGTAGAACGTTTGCTTCCTCTTACCTCTAGATTCCTCGAATTTATAAGTAAAATGTATTTATTATCAATCTAAGACACTTTTATCTAAAGCCAAAGTCTAGCTATACCGACTACATAGAGTAATTTTTGTTTATCTCTGAGGGTTGTTTGTTGGCTTTGAAAAACATGTTTATCTTCATAGTATTTTTACTTTTGAGTTTAAGCTCAAACGCCTATTTTCAATATACCTCAAAAACCAAGTGCATCCCTTGCGGGGACCGATTCCTTTGCGGTTCCCTGAACGAAAAAATCAAAATTAAGCAATATAACGAAAACTTTAGAAAAACCACTCGTCAGCACTGTTCGAGAAGAACTGGGTTTATGCATGAAAGCTCTAAACGAAAAAACGTTAAAATGACCGAGGAGCTAAAACGCCATAGTGTCCTTATTGATTATATGGAAGAGATTGTAGTCCACCGGAAGGGGAAATTAAAAAAGCGCTTCTCTAAAGGCTTTTACCTTGGAGAGATCAAACTTTTTACTCAGCCCACTAAAAGTGCTTCAAAAGAAGTGTTTAAAAGACTTAAAAAGTCTAATTTCATTATCCCAGTACTTAGTTTTGAAGATTTTAAAGATACTCACAGTACTGAAAGACCTAGAAGCTTCTATAAAACCTACATTAAGAATCTAATGACAGAGGAGCCTTACCACTTAACCGATAAAGAGTTTGGGAATAAGCTCTATAGCTTCACGCTCTATCCAGATGATGAGGCAAAGAAGTATGGTAAAGCTCTTACTAGAAATGTTGCCTCTGTTTCTGGCTCAGCATCCGGAGGAGGGTCTTTGGGTGGTGGAAGTGGTGGAGGACAGGCTAGTGGAGCAATATCTGGAAATTCAAAGACCAGTCAGACTAAAAAAGGTGGTACCGAGGAGAGCTTTTCTAACTTCGTTAATAGTAAGTATGGGGGATTCGGTGGAGCGCCAAAGAAGACTAGGGAACCTGCAAGTACGCTAGATACTAATATTTCTGGCTCTGTAAGTGCGGGAAGTATTCAAGTGGCTAAAAGTAGTCCTGGTGCTCATATGAAATATTCTGGCTTTGCCTCGGATAGAAGAAAAGTAGTTTCAGATAGCTCTGATACCAGTTCCACAAGATCTCCAGCAAGTGTATCTGTGAAAGGATCAACTAATAGTTGTGCTACAAACCCAGATAGCCCTAGTTGTAGGGTTAGAAACATAAAAGTACCAGGCTCGGTATCAGTACAAGCTAGCAATACTAGTAATCGATCCAAAACAACGAAATCTAGAGTTTTAAGAACTGGTAGCAAAAAAGAATCGAGTCCTGATACAGAATCAGTAACAACAAAGTCTATCCCTACCAAGGTAAATCCTGAACCAATACCAGAGATAGTTTCAGTCCCTGAAATTGCGGTTCCTAAGTTTAAGATTGATCTTCCAAGTACCGTACCAACATTTGAGTCTACGATTGCTATGAGTCAGGTGGAAACACCAAGAGTTGGCATCGGGGGGACATTAGGAGAAAAAGAAATCTCTAAGAAGTCTATCGAGCCTGACAGCTGTAATATGATTTTTGAGCAAGTAAAAATTGATATGCCCGAAAGAGAGTTCTGTGGAAAATATAGAGATAAGTTTGATAAGTGTTCCAGAGAGAGGGAAGAGCGTGTGCTGAAGACTTGTAAAGTGGTCTTTGGTGACAGTATTGAAACAGACAAGACCACTACCTGGGGCTACGAGCAGGCAGAAAAATGTATGCTTACAGAGTCTTATGATAAATGTAGATTTGAGACGGGGATAGAGCAGTGTAAAAAGGCTTTTTTCAAGTTGAATAGCTACGTGATAAATAATTCAAAGTCTAGCCTACTAGAAGAGTCTAGGCGCTTTGAAAGCTTTGCTAAGTTACAATCAGAGTACAGAGGTGATCTATCAAAACTTCTGGTTAGTTCAAGAAAAAATTCACCAAAAGAAAACTGCTCTGGAGACAGTATTTTCGCTAGGCAATTTGCTAATATTCGAGCTTGTGAAACAGGCGTAGTAGACTTGATCAAAAGTCTATCTATAGATCAGGCGAAGTTTAAACTTACCTATAATAAGATTGTCGGAAAGAGCTCGCGGAGCAGATTGTTCAGAGCTGTATCCAATATAGATCCCAAAACAAAAAAGGTGGCAGAAACTTCCTATCAAAACTTAAAGTCCAACGATTTAAACTCTATGATATTGGTCGGTAATCAATTCAATGATCTATATAAAGACTTAAAAATATTTATGAATGAGAAAGATGTTCAAAAAGAAAGACAATCAAAAAAACTTATCTCTGACCCTGCGTTTGGGAAGTTCTATTCATTCGAGGGTAGTTTGTACACATGTAGGGGATCAAGTCGAACTATAGATAGTTTGAGATAGTATAGCTTAGTGAGAATGATTTCCATGTAGACTATCTAAAGCTTCGATACAATCTTCGATACTGATTTCGTCCACATAGCTTGAACCCTGTGTAAGTATCTTCTTGATCTTCTTTAAAGCCTTTTCCTGTGGACCTGTAATTATATTGCTAGTCGTGTCCATTAGGCGATCTATTCCTTCTATCACCTTTTCTCGATACTGCATATCTACTGAATCAATTGGTAGACTTCCAGTTTCACGGTAAATTTTAAGGTTTTGATCAATCATGTGATAAAGGTTGTAATGAGCAGCAATATTTGGATCGGTACTATTTTTGAGTTCCAACTCTGATAAAACCAGGCTGAATGGGGTAGGGTCATAGTCAGAAGAGTAATTCGGATCTGTTACCTGAGAAGAGAAACATAGGTTTTTTGCGGCTGAAATGTTTTTGCTACAAAGTTCGCTGCAACCTACTGCCTTTTCTGTGTTAGGCGGCACATGCGCTCCTTCAAATAAGTGAATAATTTCATGTTTAAAGGTTCCACTATCTGAGCTCAATTTTGTTGGATCAAAGACAACGCTATTTTGTATGTCTTTTTTATTTCCGGGGACGACTTCCATCATATAATCGTCAAACAATCTTCTACTATTGGCATCATCACTGAAATGATCGCTAGGAGCGGCAATACCACTTGCCCAATCTATTTTAGCACAATGCACTTTAATAGGGTTGTCCTTATCGGATAGTAGGGCATATAGAGGCCCAGCAACTTCACTACGGATATTTTGGGACGCAATTTTAGCTCTTCTTCTAACTTCAGGATCAGAAGAATTGCTATCTCGATCGGCCTCTTCAATCCACTTCGGGACACAACTGTTGGAGAGTTCCTCAAGGTTTTTCCTTAGGCCGATATTTATCCGTTCAGCATTGTTTTTCGAAGGTAACGACTTCTTAAAGGCCTCAAGTTTTTTAACTTTTGAACCAGGTACTTCTCCACGGTCTATAGCATTGGCTAAGCTTTTAAGAATTTCATCTTTATTGGTTTCACCATCACAAGTGTTAGATACCCAAATGTTTCCTATGATTTGATACTTAAGTAAGTGTCCATCTACAGCCTGAAAATGAGTTCGATAGGAAGGGTAATCCTCGTGAATTTGATCTTCTGTGGCCTCGGCACCTTCACATAACTCCTCAATTTCTTCCTTGGAATATGTTTCGGTTTCCGTAAAGATCTCCACACAATATTCATATTCTTCGGAAACGCTCGAACCCTTAATAGTTTTAAGAATGGGCTTAGGAAAGTTCTCCTGGCAGGATTTACATTCATCAGCAAATATACCCTCGGTTGCAGAGTTTGAGTTGATTGAATAAGCCGATAGGTAAGAATACTTAGATCCAGTGTCCTTATTACTTCTTGTCACCTTTACTTGCTTTGAGTCCACTAGTTGAGTTCTTAGTCTACTCTCCAAGCTGCCATTAAAGTCTTCATCCCATTTATAGTCGGTATTTAAACCAATTTGAGCAAACACCTGATCCACTTTTCCATCGAAGTTGGAGTCCTTCTTTTGCTTTACTTTTTTACCGTTTTTGTAGTTTGATACCGCGTCTACCTTTCCATCCTTATTACTATCTATCGAAATCTTATGAATAGAGCCATTTTTCCATTGGATTTTCATTCCTTGAATACTGGTGGGGCGGGTATTTAGGGTTTTCTCTAGGGAGGTGATGGCGATTTTGGGCTGAGCTTTTATATTTTGATTCAGATGTTGAGATATTTGTTGAATGCTTGCGATGTCTCGTGAACTGGAAACAGAGCTAGTACGAAAGTGGATCAATCCACCAATGATAAGAGATAGAATAGTAAGGCTTAAAATCTTTGTTCTCACTATATAATAGTACGGTAAAATGCCTGTTAAAAGCAGGCTAGTGGGTCTTAGGTCTGGTCGAGAAAATGCGTTAGAGTACATTTAAAGTCTCCTTAATACAGAGACTTTATATCGTTAAATATCTGAAATTGTACAAAAAGTACTTTATTTGAAGAAATTCTAGTGATGTTCGAAATGAATTGTGAAAGCTACGGCCAACAATGGGCCTTAAGATGTATTCCCGCAGTAGCCTCAACTATTTTTTCTCTTGATTAAGTCACCTGTTATTTTTTATATGCATGGGAACTAATTAATATATGAGAAGTTATTGGTAGGTAAAGGGCTTGGTATCTAGTTTTTTGTAAAAAAATAGATAAGCTGGAGTTTTTTGCAATTAATAAAAAAATCCTGATCCCCGAAGCTGTATTCGAAAAACACTGTAAACTAATAGAATATTTTTTGACCAGCTTGAATCATTTCTTGGGCTTTGGAGTTGAACTTGCCTGCCGTTTTTCTTTTTGCTTGGTTAAGTACGTGACTCCTGGTTGCGCCAATTTTTAGCCCATCTTGTTTTTTATAGGTTTCTAGTATGAGAGAGTAGGGAGTTCCCTTGGGATAAGAGATGGTAATTGATGTAGTGAATAGACCATTTTCTTCCTCGGTAAGATAGCCCATTTCTGAGCCTTGTAGGATATCAATAGAGTCATCAATAACCCATTTGAATCTCACGTGTTGCTTTGCAGTTTTGTCCATTACACTAGCTGAGAGCTCAAGCTCGATCCGGTCTTCAAACTCATTTTTATTTGCTTCAGTAAAGAATATATTGAAGTTCGCATTTGGTTTTTGGGTCATTTTCCTGTGGTGTGAATGGGATTTTTTGGATTGAAACTTCTTAGTTGGTTGTAAAGCAGTAGTATCGTTGATTTTTTCATTTAATTTTACAGCAAAAATAATCATAGGAAAAATCATGAATTTCCCAAGAGTTTTTAAGTTTCTTTTTTGATTGTCGCTCAATCTACTGACTTTTGCCGGTTTCATTTTTTCCTCATCTACGGACATAGTTCCGTATCGTTTAATTCTAATTTATAGGTATTTGAATTATAAGACTCAGTTTCGCCCAGGTCGAATCTACCTGTATAGGAATGTACATTTAGAAGGTATTTACCGGGAGTTAAGCTTACGGTAAAAGACTCAGGAGTTGAGCTCCCAGCCTCTATTCCCTCAGCAAGAACACTGTTTCCTGTGGCAAAAACATATTCGTTTATGTAAAGGTACATATCTAAATCTCCAGTGCCACTTTGGGGATCGAGGTCGAATTTGTAAGAACCGGAACTCGATATTTCAATTTCATAGAAATCATTAGATGCATGTTGATTAGTAAGATCCCAATAACTATAAACCGCACTGCCATCTGAAAAAGTTAGAGATTTTTTGATATCGTGTAAGTTTCCTTTTTTAGGAACTATCGAATATGTACAAGTGCCTGAGGTTGATAAAGGGGTAGCGTAGGCTAAATTAATATTTGGAGAAGCTGTTCCTGGAGAAACCATCTTTTCATTTGAAAGAACACTTGAAATATCCGTTGCTCCAGCAAGGGAGCCGTATAGATCAAAAAATAGTTCTGCATTTAAAAATGTATTATTTGAATTTTTAATTCCATTTGTTCCAGTTAGCACCGCCCAGTATTCCCTAAAGTCGGCTGAATCCACCGTGTCATTAAATACGACTTCGTTTGCCGTCTCAGTAGCATCATCGTGCATGTCCCAAAAAACTCTAACAAGATTGAATTCTCTAAAAATTCCTTCTCCATCGTCAACGGTGTAGCATCCAGCTGGAGGTGAACTTAGAGCGTAGCACCCATCCGATGGATCTAGTGGGTCTCCGGATAGGTCTTCGTTATTTTCTGCATCATAGTAAAAGAAGAAGCCTGTACTGCCTGTGATATCACCGTAGGTGTCGATGTATCTTTGGTCTTCTTGAACTAGCATTCCGAAGAAGGTGGCAAAGGATTCACTGAAAGCAAGTCTTGGATCAATTACGCTATCACCATCATGGGCCCCACCTGGAGACTCGGACTTAGTGTAGTTGTCTTCAATAAAGTGGCCATACTCGTGAAGAACTATGGAATCATCAAAGTGATCTGTATCACTATTACTGACATTTCCATTCGATCCGCCAAGGATATAAAGCCTATTGGTTCCACCGATGTAAAAACTAACATCACCTACACCAGAAAAATATTTTGCCGGGCTACAGCCTGGTGCCCAAAAAGCTTGAACTTTTGCAGAGGCATCATAATCCGAGCAACCCGAGAACCCACAACTTGCAGTGGAACTGCTTAGCTTTAAATTAGCTCGATAAATATTGTATAGGATATTAAATGCACCACCCTCTAAGGTGTTTGTGTAGTCTCCGACCATAGAAATACCCGAGACAGTACTGCTAGGTGTAAAGCTGGAACTTATACTATATGCTTCCATGGTATCGTGATTTTTTAGGACAGATGCTTTGTAGGTAGAATTATCGGCGCGGGAATACACTTCAATAGTATGGCTGGTGCTAGATCTCTCTACATTTATGCTAAAGTTACCTGAAGCATCTGTTAATCCACATTGAACAATGTTCCCAGACGAATCTTTGACCACAACTTCCGCTAATGGAATGGGGAAGTTGGAAGAATCTACTCCACATAGTCCCTTACAGAGCCCCAGGCTGGAAATCTCTCGTCTCTGAAACTCTGCAACACCTGAAATGCTTACTGGATCAGTCGGTGAAATAACATTTGAGCAAAAAGTTCTCTCAGAAATCTCAGGTGCAGAAGGGGATTGTGGACATCCAAACTCGTCCTCTGCGGCTAGATTTGAATCCGGGCTTCCCAAATCGGAGGCACAGGCAATGTTTAGCGCCATCAAAAGAATTAAAGAAAAAAGGGTTTTTTTGCTCTGGAATTGCATTGAGTATTGATCGGTTATCCTCTTCAGGAGCTGAATAGATGGCTTGAAAACAATAGGAAAAAATGGCGCCTCCATTGTCTTGGACAAAAGACTAGTCATTTATTGAACATCTTGGAGTCTTAAATTGATACATACTCTACCTATTGCTAGTATGCAGGGATTAGGTTTTTATTAAAAAGGGAAATGGTTTTGCAAAAAGGCTTCAATGACGATTTATCTGTGGGTGGAACTGCCTACCATATCCAGACTGAAGACTGGGGACTCACTAACCCATTTGTTGTAACCAGGGTATATGTATCCGGTGCAGTGGTTCGCTCCGTGAAACGTTGCTACCGTAAAGCACTAGAGTTAAGGCCAGAGGTACTTGCTGAAGCAATTCAAGCCGCGATGAAAGAACAGCACTCTAAAATTCTAGACCTTCTCGAAACTGGTCAATTGAACTAGAACAATCTACAATAAAAGAATGGTAAAGCTAAGTCACATTTATAAAACTTATCAAGGTTCTGTACACGCTCTAAGAGATGTAAATTTGGAGATTGGAAAGGGAGAATTTGTTTTTCTAACTGGGCCAAGTGGTGCGGGAAAAACGAGCTTATTTAAATTATTATCTGCATTTGATAAGCCCACCAATGGTGAGTTGGAAGTCGCAGGTTTTGATTTAACTAAAATTACATCAGTAGACGTCTCTAGTTTTCGAAGAAAAATTGGAGTAGTCTTTCAAGATTTCCGCCTTGTTATGGATAGAACAGTGTTTGAAAATGTATCCTTACCTTTGAAGGTAATGGGTGAGAGACCGAGCTATATAAAAAGAGCCGTCGATGAAGCTCTAGAGCAAGTGGGTCTAAACTTTAGATCTGAACATACGCCTCATACGCTTTCCGGTGGTGAGCAGCAAAGAGTTGCAATCGCTAGATCTCTCGTTCATAAGCCAGGGCTATTAATCGCAGATGAGCCTACTGGAAATTTAGATCCCGAGCTATCTAGAGAAATTATGGATTTATTTAGATCTGTAAATGCACAAGGAACTACGGTTGTTATTGCAACTCATGATCATGAACTTATCCCGGCAAGTCGAAAACTTGTAAGCCTTGAGCAAGGGAAATTAAAGGTTGAAGAAAATGCGTCTGATATCTGAAAGTATTGAAAACTATAAAAGAAACTCAAAACTACAATTAACAACTATTCTTGTTATGGCCCTATGTTTTACAACTGTTATGGTACTGAGTCTTGTATCGATGAACATTACCGAAGGTTTAGCTCGTTGGGGTAATAAAGTAGAAATGAGTGTTTATCTTGCTGATGATATTTCCACAAAAGAATCACAAAGGTTGAAAAAACGACTGGCAGGGATGAGTGAAGTTTCAAATTTTAAATATGTTGATAAGATAGAGGCTAAGGCTGGGTTTTTTGATCGCTTTAGCAACATACTCCCTGATGAAGATATTCTTAAGGGTGAGAACCCTTTTCCCTCCAGCTTTGAAATTTTACTGGATAAGGTTACCGGCAACAATTTTAGCGTTGGCTATCTGGATCGAATTAAAACTCAAATCGAAGAATTTGATGGGGTAGAACAGGTAAACTATGGGCAGTTTTGGTTTGAATCCTTTGCTGGTTTTTCAAGAGGACTTCAAAGTAGTGTGTTCTTAATAGCGGCGGTTCTATCGCTCGCCAGCTTTTTAATCGTAGGAAATGCAATTAGAGCTCTTATATACAAGAGAAAGCAAGAAATTGAAATTTTAGAGTTAATTGGCGCCACAAGTAGTTGGATTAGAATTCCTTTTGTGATTAATGGTGCTTTTAGTGGGTTTCTTGCCAGTACAATGGCCATTGGTGTTTCCTACTTTTTGTTTGCTTTGGTCACAAGTAAATTCCACCGTGCCATTAGTTTGATTGGAATTCGGGATCAGATACATTTCTTCAATATAACGGAAGTGTTATTTTTAGTTATTTTTGGAACGCTTATAGGTGCGATCGGCTCCTATATTTGTGTGAAGTCTGTAAATAGTGGCTGGGCTGCATTGGATCAAGATGAAGCTTAGTCTAATGCTAATACTACTATTTTGCCTATCAAGTATTGCCGCTGTTGATGAGACAGAAGATAATAAATTTGGTGAGCTAAGAAAAAACTATAAGAAAGCAGATCAAAAGCGTAAAGATCTCAAATCCCAAATTTATAAGTCTGTGCGAGTATTAGACAAACTAAAGAGTGAGGAAAGAGATTTAGCAGAAAGGATTGCTAAAGCGAAAAGAAGGTCCTCCTCTTATGAATCAAATCTTGATATTCGTGCCGAAGAAATTGATGCTAAACGTAAAGAAATTAGAGAAGTTCTTTTAACCATCGGAAAATGGCATAAGTCAGCTCTGGGGGATATGATTTTCTCCGCTTCAAGTTTTAATGAGCTTGATAAGCGAATGTTTTTTCTTAAAAAAATATTGGACCTGCAAGTTGCTCGGGTTAAAGATCTAAAAGACAGTGTGGATGATTTCGATTCAAAAAAAGATTCCCTATCTCAAATATTGGCCAAGTTAAATAACATGAAATCGAAAATGGCTAAAAAGAGAAAGCAATTAACCAAGATAAAAACTTTTCATAAAAACTTACTTACTAAAGTTTCGAAAGACCAAAGACAGGCTTTTAAGAAGCTGTTGAAAATTGCCAGAACTAATAAGATGAATCAACTTAAGTTTTTTGAGCTTAAGGGTAATATGCCTTGGCCCGTAAGTGGCCCAATCACACGCTTATTTGGAAACTATAGGGACCCCGCCTCGAAGGCTATTCTTACTCATGATGATATTGGAATTTCCGCCCAAGATGAGTACGTAGAAATAATATTTCCTGGAGAGATTGCATATACTGGAAGATTAGAATCTTATGGACTAACTCTAATTGTGGATCATGGAGACAATTTCTACAGTGTTTACAGTAACTTAGCGGGCAGTATGGTTTCTGAGGGAGACTCAGTGGAACAGGGGCAAAAAATTGGAAGAGTAAGCATGCTTAGGGGTGGAAGTTTAGGCTTTGGGATAAGGCATTTTGCAGAAGCGGTAAATCCACTGGAATGGTTACAGAGAAAAGAATTAAAATTAGCGAACACTGGAAAAAACCAAGGTTCTTTGGAAAGGTAAAATATGAAAAAATCAGCACGAGGCCTACTAGTATTTAGTCTTTTAAGTATTATTGCAGTGGCAGGAATCTTACTTGGGGCGATGACATCCAAAACTGTTCTTGCTGTTGCGGAAGACCGGTATGACAAGCTACAAAACTTTTCCAAAGTTCTGAATCTCATCCAACAATACTACGTTGAAGATACAAACGTAGAGAAGTTGATCCGCGGAGCAATTAAAGGAATGTTGGGAGAGCTAGATCCTCACACCAACTATATGCCAAAAGAAATGTTTTCAGATTTTGAAAACGAAACTAGTGGTGAGTTTGGTGGTTTGGGAATTGAGATTTCTGTTCAAAACGAAGTCCTAACTATCATATCTCCTATTGAAGATACACCGGCTTGGAAAGCGGGAATAGAGGCTGGGGATAGAGTTGTCTCCATCGATGGGGAGAGTACAAAGGGCATGACTCTAGCCGACGCTGCAAGACTCATCAAAGGAAAGATTGGCGAAAAGATTGATTTAGGAATCTTTAGAGATGGTTTCGAAAAACCAAAAGTTTTTACTATTATCAGAGGTAAAATCAAAATCCGAAGTGTGAAGTATACTGACCTTGAAGATGGTTATGCATATGTAAGAATAACGAGTTTTATTGAAAAAACTGGAAGCGATTTAAAAAGAGTAATGGATCGGCACCTAAAAAAATATCCCGATACAAAAGGTGTAATTTTAGATCTTAGAAATAATCCTGGTGGTTTGCTTACTCAGGCGATTAAGATGTCGAACTTATTTTTAGAAGAAGGTGTAATTGTTAGCACCATTGGTCGAAACGAAAAAGATAAAGAAGTGCAATACGCTACTAAGGAAGATACTTATCCTAATTTTCCCATCATTGTTCTTATGAACGAGTACTCAGCATCAGCGAGTGAGATATTGGCAGGAGCTTTACAGGATAACAAGCGTGCCCTGATTCTCGGGCAACGTAGTTTTGGAAAAGGTAGTGTTCAGTCAGTGATTAAGCTCGGAGATGGTTCTGGTTTAAAATTAACTGTTGCACGTTATTTCACTCCTAGCGGTAGATCGATTCAGGCATCTGGAATTGATCCAGACGTGAGTGTGGAAAATGTGAATCCTGAGGCTTTTGAAAAAGCTATTGTGACAAAAAATATTCGTAGAGAATCCGACATTAAAGGTCATTTGAAAAATTCTAAAAAGAAGAAGGGTAGATTGGAAGTGGGTGGCTTGTCTTGGTACAAACACATTCGCTCTAAAAAAGAAAAAGACCTGAGTAAAAGAGATAAAATTCTTAGTAAAGACTTCCAGGCGCTTCAGGCCTACAATTATCTAAAGGCTTGGAAGGTTTTTAATCGTATAAGCCGTTAAAGCTAGTACAAATAATAAAAAAGGCGTGTATTTCTACACGCCTTTTTTTATTCATTTTAATTTAGTTTACTTAGTTATCTGGTCTTTATTAACTTCAGTAACTGTTGCCTTTGAGATTACAAAATCAGTTACCATCTCTTCTAGAATCTGAAAATCTATTCTCGAGCGAGCCTCTTGATTGTTATAGTAGGACATCAACTGCTCCGGTGGAATCCCGATTTCAGTAGCACGCTCCATAACAAATTTGTTAAAAGCATCAGGAGTTACTTTGATATCATTCTTCGAAGCGATTTCTGAGATCAAGTAACTAGATTTGATGATAAACTCACTTTGGCCACCGAAGGCATCCGCATCTTGAGCTAAGTGCTTTTCCACATCAGCAGGTGCAACACCTTGTTGAGTCATTCTGTTTTTGGCGTCTTCAATTAACATTTTCGTTTGTTCTACCTTCAATGAGGCGGGAACTTCAACTGGGTTGCCTTCAACAAGCTTTTGAAGAACTCTTTGTCTTAACTCATCTTTGATTCTATTTTCCTCGTGTTTACCAACACTTTCTTTAATAGATTCTTTAAGAGCGTCTACATTCTCATGCTCTCCCACCTTGGCAGCAAATTCATCATTCACTTCTGGAAGGTTTTTAGTTTTGAGTTCATTTAACTTCACTTTGAAAACTACATCTTTTCCAGCGATGTCAGTAGCATGGTAGTCTTCTGGGAATGTTAGTTTAATTTCTTTTTCAGATCCCTTGGTCATTCCAACCACACCTTCTTCGAAGCCTGGGATGAATTGGTCAGCTCCAAGCTCTAGGGGATGGTTTTCACCCTTTCCACCAGGAAGCGCTTCACCATCTATGAAGCCTTCAAAGTCGATCATTGCTGTATCGCCATTAGCAGCAGCTCGATCTTCTTCTACTACAACTTCTTCAGCTTGGCCCTTACGAAGATTTTCTATTACTTCAGAAACACGATCATCGGTAATTTCAAATTTTTCTTTTAGTAACTCAAGCCCTTCTACGGCTTTTAGTTCAACTTCAGGTTTTATTTCAAAAGTGGCGGTAAAACTAAATGGCTGACCTTCAGATACAGATTCGTGTTGAAAGTTAGGGTTCATTACAGGTTGCAGGTTATTGTCTTGAACCGCCTGTGCGTAGGCTGGGCCGATTAGATATTCTAAGGCATCCTTTTCTACATCATTACCAAATTTCTTTCGAATTACGGCAACAGGAACTTTTCCTTTTCGGAATCCAGGCTGACTGTACTGCTTTTGAATACTTCTGTAGATTTGGTTATAGGTTTCATTCACTTTTTCGACAGGGATGTCTACGGACACTTTTCTTTCTAACTTAGAAAGCTCTTCAACATTGATTTTCATTGGTACTCCTGAATTTTTGGGATCAATGGGATTAATTGCTATTTTATTATTCAAAATCTGCGAAAGATTAGGAGAGATTTGTGGCAAAGGCAAGGTTTTAATCCACACTTCGGGAATTGCTTAGGCTACCTAAGTCTCTGAAAATACTATATTTTATAATAACTAGAATATATTGGATAGTTAGGAGAGTCCTATATTTATTACTGGTAAAACCATTGATGAGGCGTTAAGCTTCAAATTGATGATTAGCTAGCAATTTCAGGTATTTAGCATCTCAGGAGATACAGCTTTGGAGAAATCCTATTTTCAGCATAAATCCATTCACTTTGTCACCGGAAAAGGTGGTGTGGGGAAGTCCACCGTGGCTGGTGCACTTGCGATGCGTCTGGCTGAAGAAAAGAAGGCCTTAATGGTTGAGATTGGTGACGATGCCTATTTGGGCGAGAGTTTCTCCGTAAATCCTAATATGATGGAACAGAAAGTTTCTGAAAATCTTTTCATAAGTAAGTGGTCTGGTTTGGGGTGTTTGTCAGAGTATGTTGAGCATTTAATTAAATTAAAGGGTGTAACCAAGGTTTTTTTCGATAACCCGGTTATGGCAAAGCTCTTAGAGATTGCACCAGGACTATTAGAGCTCGCACTTTTAGGAAAGCTAACCTCAAAGCATAGGCAGATTGGACCAGCTATAGGTGTAGATGAAATTGTATTAGATTCGTTTTCTACAGGACATAGTATGGCCATGCTTCGGGCGCCTTTTGAAATGAAGTCGGCGATAAAGATTGGTCAGATGCACCAACAGTCGAAAACGATTTGTGAAACTCTTGAAAGTGAAGACCTAACTCAGTTTTATATTGTCACCATTCCTGAAAGAGTTCCCTTGGAAGAGACTTTGGAATTAGCAGAGGATATGAATGCGGAGTTTGGAATATCACCAAAAGTAATAATTAATAAGTATTTAGATTACAATATGTCTGAGCTACCGGAGCTAAGTAATGGTTTCGAACGCTTCTTATACAATAAAATTGATGAACAAAAGTTTGTAGAAAAAGAAATACAGGCAAATAAACTAGAAATACTTAAGTCTCCATTGATTTTAAATACAAATAGCTCCATCGGTGTGATGTCTGAAATTGGGAAGTATTGGGAGATAAAAAATAACTAATTTACTATCAAACTATAAAGTGATTTTGTGCGCAGGGACTGGAGGGGTTGGTAAAACTAGTTTATCCGCTGCCATGGGTTTAAAAATTGCTCAGAAAGGCAAAAAAGTACTGGTCATTACGATTGATCCTGCGCAGAGACTTAAATCTGCTCTTGGTATTGAGCAGGGTTGTGAACAGGTTTTTAAGGTGAAAGAGTTTGAAAATGGCGGAGAGTTTTACGCCTGTCAAATAGATGCTAAGAAGACCTTTGATGAGTTTGTTGATAAGGTCAGTCCAAGTCTGGATGCTGCCTCTGAGCTAAAAAAGAATTTACTCTATCGTAGACTCAGTGAGGGACTTCAGGGATCTCAGGAATTCACTTCACTTGAAAAATTTTTAATGGAATATCAATCTAAACAATATGATCTTATCGTTGTGGATACACCTCCTTCCCAGCATGCTTTAGATTTTCTTGAGGCTCCAAAAAAATTATATAAACTCTTCGATGAATCTATTTTACGGTGGTTTGTTTCTGAGGCCGATGGGGAGTCCTCTTTCCTTAAAAAAGTACTTCAGTCAGGGACTCGCAAGGCTTTCGGTGTTCTTGATCGGCTTACAGGCAAAGAATTTGTAGATGCTATCTATAATTTCTTTGGATCTATGCGTTTTGTAGGCCCAGCTTTAGTAGAAGATATGCGGAAAGTCGATAAACTACTTCACTCAAAAGAAGTTGGTTTTGTTTTAGTAACGAGCTTTGATTCTAGAAAGATCTCCCAAGCTCGGGACTTTTTTAGAAGCTTGAAAAAGAAAAAATATAATTTTATCGGTGTTGTTGTAAATAGGGCCTTTGTATCTATGGATCCTCCTAGTCAAGAGTTCATGGGGATCTACGAGCAATTCAATGAATATTACAAAAAAGAGAATGAATTGTTAAATGATTTGATAGGCGAATTTAGCTCAGAATCTTTAGAGATAAAATTCGTACAAGAGGATTTAAAGGTTCAATCTAGTGAAGATGGAATTCTTGAACTAAGCAAGATGCTTTAGAGGAATGTTTATGTTTAAAATTTTGATAAAGATTTGTATTTTAAGCGCATTGCTATCTTGCTCTTTTTTTAAAAAAGAAGATGACAATAAAAAGCCAGAGCTTAGCCTTAGTCAGAAAATTACAAAAGAGCAACGAGGGCAAGTCCGGAAACTTTTAAATTTGTATAGAGAAGGGAAACATGAGGATGTAGTTAAAAAGACGAAAAAGTTTTTTAATCAGCATCAAACCTCTATTTATAATAATGAGGTACATCTTCTGCGGGGCAAGAGTTTTCTTGCTTTGGACGAGGTAGAACGAGCTCTAAAAGAATTTAGAAATTCAGAAAAATTATGGGCTAAAAATAAAAAAGGAAGATTAATCTCTCTTTACTACATCGGTGTATGTCATGAAAAATTAGGCGAAGATCAAAAACTGATTGCCGACTTATTAAGTTTAGATAGTAAGCCTCGTTTACTGAAGAGCGATATTTATGAATTGGAAATACCGGCAAGGCTCTCGGCTGCCTATTCTAGAGAGGGAAATATTCAGGTCGCTAATCGCTATTTTGAAAGGGCGAATAAGTATTTAAGTAGATATATTCCCAACAAGAAACTCCCAGAGACTCAAAAAAAATTGGTTGGACGTATGTTGTTTGAGATTGGGAATCGAGCATTGTTTTCCAATGATCAACGAGATTTTGATTCGCGATTAAAGAGTATAGAATATTCGCAGATTTATTTCTTAAGAGCGATTGAGTTGGGGGCAAGTCCTTTTGCTGAGAAAGCCAGTGACTATTTGCTAAGCGAGTATAGAGAGTTACTGGATTCTGAGGTAAAAGGCTTTATGCAGCTTTATAACTGGCGGAACCAGGTTGAAGCAGCAAAGCGCCAGATTAGGGTCCGAAAAAACCTCAATCTTTTTCGGGCGGGATTGGTTAAATTAAATCTTCAAGATTTGCCCGTGGAAATATTAGACTCTGATTTATTGAAGGATCTTAGAGCAGCAGTTTATGGTATGAATCAAGAGCTCGATACCTATCTTTTGGCTAGAGATGTGGGGCAGGGACTAACCGATCAAGCCAAGAAAGAACTTGGCTTGCGGATCAAATCCACTCGAGTAAGACCGAAAGAGCTGATGAAGAAATATGAAAAAGAATTGTCTATGCCTTTGGAGGACCCAAACCTATGAATTCAGTGAGTCTCTTTTTCCTAGGTATTCGCGCTCCCTTTGAGGGTTTTAGATTGCTATCAAAGCACCGCCCTTTAAAGCTTTTAGCAGCAATACCTGTTGTCATAGCCCTTGTTACTCTTGTAGTTAGTTTGAGCCTAGGTTGGTCGATGATTCCTGAGCTAATGACTTCTATTCTTCCCGCTACAGACGGGGGAGTCGGGGGATTTCTAATTTGGTTGGTTGTAGTACTGGCCGGTATTGTTTACGCGGCAGCCTTACTTGCGTTTGTGATGCTAATCGCCAATATTATTGCGATCCCTTTCAATGGAATGTTATCTGAGAAATTATTCCAACTAGAGGGAGAAAAGTTTAAGCAAATTGGTTCAACTAAGGAATGGATAAGCTTTACAGGTCATATGGTTCTAGTGGGTTTGGCAAAGGCACTGATATTTTTGTGTTTTAGCATAGCGATAGTCTTGTTTTCATTCATTCCATTTTTAAGTATTCCACTAGCTGCTATTAGTTTTAGTTTCTTGGCATTTGATTGTAGCGATTATGGATTAGAGTTGAAAGATTATGGGCTTAGAAAACGTCTCGGATTTTTTAGGAGCAATTACCCCTCTTATTTTGGATTCGGTCTAATGATCGGTTTAAGCTTTTTATTGCCAGGATTAAATTTCTTCCTTCTACCCGCTTACATTTGTGGTGGTGCTTGGATGGTTACTGCTATTGAGAAGCAGAAGTTACTTGATTCCAAGCTGTAGATTTATTTTGAGCTAAGCTTAAGAGTCTCAGAAACTATTCGCCTGATGTTATTAAATCCAATTACAGTGTTCATGTGTGAGCCTTCTAGTTCGAGGAGTTTAACCTCTGAACCTTCTTTTTCTAGAAACTGGATCTCTTGCTGTATTATCGATTTATCCACCAAATAGTCATCTTCACCATAAGTCAGTATAAGAGGTACTCTGTTGTTTTTCTGACTTTCATAGATATCAATAATATCCAGTTGGGAGTTTTTGTATCTAATTACTCGGCCTGGGTTTTCAGCCATCTTTATTAAGTCATCCTTTAGCTCCGCAGGAATCTCCTCTGCCGAGCCATATTTAATAAAGTTCCAGGCTTCTTTTTTATTAATCAAGCTGGGATCGAGTATCCCTTTTACACTTGGGGAGGCATAACTTGCACCTCGAAGGGATAAAAGTAAGGTTTCTTTTGAGAAGGGTAATTTTAGTAGGTACTTGGTAAATGGTTCAAAAAGATGATTCAAATCAAGTAGGTAAGGAAGGCTTGTTAGAAAATTTCTAGTTTCCCAATCCATTTTTACTTTTTCTGGAGAAACAATTATACCCGGGCTAGAGGCAACAACTTTTACGGCAACCCTACTCCTAAATAATTGTGAGCGCTCTTTAGAATAATAAATCTTATTATTGTGTAAGCCGATTCCTAGTTCCAAAAATCTAACTATTATACCACCAAGAGAGTGCCCCATTACCAGCACAGGTTTAGAGTTTCTGGTAAAAATTATTTCTGCTATCTGATGAAAGTCTTCAATAATTCTAATTATAGAGAACTCCGTATTGCCACGATGATTTTGAGATTTAAATATATTGTTTCCAAGCCCGCGCGGATTGAACAAATAGGTTCTATAACCATTTTTACTGAGCTCTATCGCTGTTTGAAGGTAGTAAAGTTGGTTGGAACCGTAGCCAGTTATTAATATTGCGCTTGGCCCTTCTTTTGGTCCTAATACAAGGCTTTGCATTTCAAGACCGTCATATAGTTTAAAGCTCTCAATGTCTTTGTTTTCTATTTCTAGAAGCTCTTTAGGTAAATCAAGTGCTCTCACCTCAGCATTGGTTAACGCAAAAGAACTGCTGCTAAATAAAAATATTAATATTTGAACCAGTTTTCCCCAAGACATGGGGGACCTTAGCAATTACTAGAGTAAAATTCAAGTTGCTTTAAGTTAGGGCAGGGTGAGGCTTAGCAAATGCTCTAATCGCTAAATTTTTTACTTTAATCTATATGGGTAAGGGAGTGAGAAGCTACTAGTTTTGAAACAAAAAAGCCCTCCAAAAAATGGAGGGCTATGAAACTCATTTAAGAATAGATTTAGTGATAAAGTTCTTGGCCTTTGTACTGGGCTTTAACACCAAAATGTCGGTTAGACTTATTTTTAAATAGATCTTCCGGCTTCTTAATATCCAGTGCATTTGCTAAAACTTGATCCACATGCGTAACTAAGATAACTTTAAGATCTTTCATGATTTCCTTAGGAATATCGATCAAATCTTGTTCGTTCTCTTTTGGGCAAATTACCGTTTTAATTCCAGCTCTATGAGCTGCAAGGATCTTTTCTTTCAATCCACCGATGGCTAAAACTCTTCCTCTCAGAGAAACTTCACCTGTCATAGAGACATTTCTTTTCACTGGGATTTTAGTGATAGCACTGACAATACTAGTGGTGATTGTTATACCAGCACTAGGACCATCCTTTGGAATCGCTCCCTCAGGTGCATGAATGTGAACATCAATGTTATGGAAAGTTTCTGAATCTATATCAAATAGAGGGCCACGACTTCTCACATAGCTAAGTGCTGCTGTACAAGATTCTTTCATCACATCACCGAGTTGACCAGTGATGATGAATTTCCCTTTTCCTGGAACTACAGAAACCTCTACTGGTAGTAGATCTCCACCCACCTGAGTCCATGCCATTCCATTTGTCATTCCAATTGCATTGGATGTCTCTAGCTTTCCTTGCTTGAATTTTTGAGGCCCCAACAACTCTTCGATCACTTTTGGAGTAATTATGTAGCCTTTACCAGTTTTCTTAAGAGTAATTTTAGTTTCCACTCTTTTGCTCTTAGATTTCTTCTTAGACTTAGACTCAAGCTTCAAAATGTACCTTGCTGCTTTTCTACAAACCGTAGCTACAGTTCTTTCAAGGTTACGTACGCCAGCTTCTTTAGTATAATGCCTAACGATAGCTTTTAAGGAAGCATCGTTAATGGAAACTTTGTATTCGTCCAAACCGTGTTCTGCAATTTTCTTTGGAACCAAGTAGTTTTTAGCGATAGCTATTTTTTCCGTCTCTGTATAACCATCAAGAGAAATAATCTCCATACGATCTAGCAGTGGGCGAGGAATTGTATGTAAAGAGTTGGCTGTACAGACAAACATCGACTTACTTAGATCATACTCAACTTCAAGATAATGATCAGAAAAGTTTTTGTTTTGCTCTGGATCTAACACCTCAAGTAGAGCTGCAGATGGATCGCCTCTAAAGTCAGAGCTCATTTTATCGATCTCATCTAGTAGAAATAAAGGGTTACCCTTATCCGCTTTTTTCATAGCTTGAAGGATTTTCCCAGGCATTGCACCTACATATGTTTTTCTATGTCCACGAATCTCAGCTTCATCTCTTACTCCACCCAGGGAGATTCTTACAAAGCTACGATCCATCGATCTAGCAATACTCCTAGCAAGTGAAGTTTTACCAACACCTGGAGGGCCTGCTAAAACTAAAATCGGCTGCTTCATGTCTTTAGCGATAGCGTTTACCGCCAAATGCTCTAAGATTCTTTCTTTAACTTTTTCTAAGCCCCAGTGATCTTCGTCAAGGATGTCTTCCGCGTGATCAACATCTTTGTTTACCTCACTGTAGTCAAACCAAGGAAGACTAATCATCCAATCAATGTAGTTACGAACTACTGTGGCTTCAGCTGACATAGGAGACATCATCTTAAGCTTTTTAAGCTCTTTTTTAACTTTCTCTTCAGCCTCTTTACTCATGCGCTTGTCTGCAAGCTTTTCTTCTAACTCGGCAACTTCAGCTTGGAAGTCATCTTTATCTCCGAGCTCTTTTTGAATCGCCTGCATTTGTTCGTTTAGATAGTATTCCTTCTGGGACTTTTCCATTTGTTTCTTAACACGGGTACGGATTCTTTTTTCTACTTCTAAGATTTCGATTTCAGATGTCATTAAGTTTAGAAGTTCTTCTAATCTAAGCCCTGGATCATAAATCTCTAAAAGTCCCTGTTTGTCTTCTAGTTTTAAATTTAGTTGAGCTACGATAATATCGGCAAGCTCACCTGCTTCCTCAATGGAAGAAACTCTCATTAAAATTTCAGGCGGAATTCTTTTGTTCAGTTTTACATAACTTTCAAAAGTGGACTTAACAGATCGAAGCATTGCATTTGTTTCAGTAGGATTTTTAGCTGTCTCGTCTAGAATTTCAGCTTCTACAGCAAAGAAAGCTTCATTATCGTGAAACTTTTTAATTTTTACTCTGGACTTACCCTCAATTAAGACTTTGACCGTTCCATCTGGAAGGCGAAGTAGTTGGATGATATTTCCTAGTGTACCAACATCATAGATATCATCTGGCTCAGGGTTATTGGTTTTAGCGTCTCTCTGGGCGACAAGAACAATCTCTGTACGATTGCTCATAGCATCTTCAAGAGCTGCGATAGATTTATCGCGACCAACGAAGAGTGGCATCATCATATGTGGAAAGACGATTAGATCCCTTAGCGGTAATAAAGGTAGGCGCTCAACGATCTTATTTTCAGATTTTGTTTTACTCATGATAGGTCCTCCCTGATACGAAAATTTTGGAAGGACCTCAGTTTGGAAAAGTTTTAAGCGATTTCTTTTGAGTCCTTCGCTTTTTCTAATTCTTTGATCTCATCTTCCGAGCGGTAAACCAGTTTTGGTGGTTTGCTGTCGGTGATGACATCTCCATCTATTATACATTCCTTTACGTGCATTTTACTAGGAATTTCAAACATGATGTCTAGCATGGCTGTTTCTATGACACCTCTTAATCCACGGGCACCTGTGTTACGCTCAATGGCTTGGTTTGCAATGGCTTGCAGTGCGTCCTGGGTGAAGGTCAGTTCTACATCATCAAAACCAAACAATCTCTGGTATTGTTTTACGAGAGCGTTCTTGGGCTTTGTTAAAATATCAAGTAATGCCACTTCTGTGAGCTCGTTTAGAACTGCAATCACGGGAAGACGTCCGATGAATTCCGGAATCAATCCAAACTTTGCTAAATCACCAGGCACAAGTTGTTTGAAAGTATTTGTCTTTACCTCACGCTTCTCCTCTGATGACAATATTTTGGCAGCAATACCCATTGATTTTGAAGCCACACGGTTTTCGATAATATTTTCTAGACCTGAGAAAGCTCCGCCACAGATAAAAAGTATGTTGGATGTATCTACTTGAATAAACTCTTGCTGAGGGTGCTTTCTTCCACCTTTAGGTGGAAGGTTTGCAACTGTACCTTCAAGAATTTTTAGTAAAGCTTGTTGAACACCTTCACCACTCACATCTCGAGTGATGGATGGGTTCTCAGATTTACGAGTTATTTTATCTATCTCATCAATGTAGATTATTCCTCTTTGGGCTTTTTCCACATCGTAGTCAGCACTTTGTAAAAGGTTAAGAACTACGTTCTCAACATCTTCACCAACATAACCGGCCTCTGTCAAAGTAGTTGCATCAGCCATTGCAAATGGAACCTGAAGAGTTCTAGCGATGGTTTGTGCCATATATGTTTTTCCAGACCCCGTAGGTCCTACAAACAAGATATTTGATTTTTGCAGCTCGATATCGTCTTTTTTAACACCTTTTGCAAAAATTCTTTTGTAGTGGTTGTGAACGGCAACCGACATAGCTCGCTTCGCATCTTCCTGGCCAATTACATATTCATCCAATGCATGCTTTATTTCAATTGGCTTGGGAACTTTAAAAGCTCCAGATGAGGTTGTATCCTCGCGATCTTTTTCCTCGATAATAATATCGTTACAAAGATCAATACATTCATCACAAATGTATACACCAGGTCCTGCGATTAGCTTCTTAACTTCTTTTTGTGACTTTCCACAAAAACTACAAGTAAGGGTCTTTTTATCACTCATAAATATTATCCTTTATGCTTCCTTGCTGTTCTTTCTCGATTCTACAATGTGGTCAATGAGTCCAAAATCTTTAGCAGTAGTTGGATCCATATAATTATCTCTTTCCATTTGGTCTACTAAGAAATCATAGGCTTTGCCTGTGTGCTTTACATAGATCTCAGTAAGCTTCTTTTTGGTATCAATCAACTCTTTGGCATGTATTTCAATATCTGTTACCTGTCCGGATAAACCACCACCAGCAATAAGCGGCTGATGAATCATGATTCTGGAGTGTGGTAGACAAAATCTCTTATCTTTGGTTCCCGCCATCAACAAAAGCGAACCCATACTTGCAGCCATACCAGTACAGTAGGTAGCCACGTCTGGTTTAATAAATTGCATCATATCGTAGATCCCGAGTCCTGCAGTTACGCTCCCGCCTGGGCTATTAATATAAATGTGAATATCTTTATCTGGATTTTCCATTTCAAGGAAAAGAAGCTGTGCGTTTACGACGTTTGCTACATCATCGTTGATAGCGGATCCTATGAAGATAATTCTGTCTTTCATCAGACGGGAATAAAGATCGTAAGATCGTTCGCCGCGCGCGGTTTGTTCAACAACTACTGGAATAAGTGCCATGTTTTTTCCTCTCTACTGGTGTGTACTCATGTTGGGTTCTTGGTTGCCTGTTATGGCTCGCAAGTATACGAGATAACTAGTTATTAAGCCAATCCTATCTCTCGCAACTGCCCAACTTGTCGGTATTTCATAGCATATCTGAAGACCAATTAATAAAGTTTTCAGCCGGGCGTCTCAAAGTGATACGATCTCGCTTAACTTTGTTTAAAAGCTGTGCTAGATCCTGACGTGCGACGAGTCTGGTTTGATTCGAAATAAAACCCTATAACTTTGGTCTAGTCCTGAAAGCTTCAAAACTAAACTGGAGCGCGAGCAAAATTGAGTATAGGCTTATGAGCTGAAAAAAAGCATCAACAATGGAGAAAGAATGCAAACGAAAGTGGTTTCAAAAATTTCTAAAGAGGCAAAGCAATGTTTGATTAGCTTTGTAAGTATAAACTCAAAAGGTAGTGTAACAAGCTCCAGTGCTGATAAAGCGGTGAGTGCGCTACTTAAAAAATATGTGGATGCTGAGGAATTCAAAGGAGAGCTGGGAGAGGCTTTAATCCTTAGAGAGGTTTCCATTGAAGATGCGAATAACTTGTTATTAGTTGGCTTAGGGAAATCAAAGGGCCTGGATCAAGAAAGACTAAGAAGAGCAACGGCATTTGCGTACAGAGCTTTAAGGAAAGAAAAGCAAAAAGCCGCATCAGTAGATCTCGACAGTTTAAAAATCTTAAAAGATAAGCTTTCTGAAAAAGCTTATGTGATTTCAGAGTCTGTAGAACTTACTAACTACAAGTATACTCAATTTTTGAGTGAGGCCACACAACATCAAGTTAGTCTAGAGTTTGTTGCATCAAAAGCTGCTGATAAAAAGCAATTGGAAACTGGAGTAAAGCAAGGTGAGGCCATGGCTAGTGGAGTTAATTTTGCTAGAACTGTGAGTGATGCACCATCTAACTATATGACTCCTGCCCAATTGGCAAAAGACACTCAAAAGGCAGCTAAAGGCTCTAAGTTAAAAGTAACAGTTTGGGATTTACCTAGAATTAAAAAAGAAAAATTGGGCGCCTTGATCGGCGTTGCTCAAGGGTCTGAGAACGACCCAAGAGTAATTATTATGGAATACAATGGAGCAGCTAAATCAAAGACACCTATTGCCTTAGTTGGTAAGGGGCTAACCTTTGATACAGGAGGTATTTCAATCAAGCCTTCTATGAATATGGAAGCCATGAAGTATGATATGTGCGGTGGCGCGAACACAATAGGTACCATGCTAGCAATCGCTAAATTAGGTCTTAAGGTGAACGTAATTGCCTATGTTGGTGCCGTTGAGAACATGCCAGATGGTAAAGCAATAAACCCAGGAGATATTTTAACTTCTCGAAGCGGTAAAACGATTGAGGTAATTAATACAGATGCTGAGGGTCGTTTGGTGATGTCTGATCTGATTACATTAGCAACGGAGAAGAAGCCTGCAAGCCTTTTCACTATGGCGACTTTGACGGGTGCAGTGATTGTTGCTTTGGGGCACTTACATACCGGTATTTTTAGCTTTAACCAAAAGTTGATAGATAAGATTAAAAAGTCCGCTGATGAAGTTGGCGAAGATGTTTGGCAGTTGCCGGTAACGGACCAACATGTGAAGCAAATGAAATCGAGCCCTTATGCCGATCTCTCAAACATGGGTGTTCCTATGCGAGCAGCAGGTTCAGCTCAGGCGGCAGCATTTTTAACTCAATTTGTTGAAAACGAAGTCCCTTATGCACATTTCGATATAGCCTCCCAAATGAGTGATATGGGTGGGATCTATCCTTATCATCCAGATAAAGGAGCTTGTGGCGCTATGGTCAGAACTTGGGTAGAGTACATTCGAAAAGCTTAGATTTTTAGTTTAAAGTATTGTTAATAAAAAGACCTGGGTAAATTCAGGTCTTTTTTTTATTCGAATTCAAAGTCAGGAAGGCATTCATGATTTACTTTAAGAAACGTGGTTTGTCTCACAGTATTGTAGCTAACCTGCATCGGATATTCTTTAAAGCGCATACCCTTTTTCAGGCATGAGTTTTTGATTTGAGAAATTCTACTGGTAACTTTTTCTGATTTAATTTTTTTAAAGCTTTCGGAGTTTTGGCTTAAATAGGAGTCAATTGTGATTTCAATCGTATCCAATTTAGCGAGAGCCAGGCTAGGTAAAATAATAATTACTGTTATCATTAGTTTAAAAAGCAAAATATCGACCCCCCTTTATTCAGCAGTCACCACACTATCTCATCTTTCTAAATAAAGCAGGCAAACCGAAGGTCTAGTAGAAAATTCAAAAAAAATAGGCAAGAGGTGAGGAATTTTTTTCAGACCCAGACAAAAGGGGGGAATTAAGTCTGATTTCAAATGCTTTTGAACAATATAGCCGAGATGTAAATATGAATTCTGAAAAGCAGCAATACAGACGAAATCTATATTTAATGACTGGAGCTATTTTGTTTCTGGGCTTGGCGGTGATGCAGTTTTCTCATTTTAAATTTAAAGGTAGCTCTAGATCTGTCGCTGAATCTTCGGAGTTAAGTACGAGCCAGAAAGAATTACTTTTTGCCATAGAGATCATAGAGAAAGATGGAGAACACTTTGTTCAGCTCCCTTCTGAGCTTAGCTCTACCAACATTTGTTCTGAATACACAGATCTCTATCTGGAGTTTGCAGCAAAGGGTATGGCCGTCAGTGGTGATACTCCAATAATGATGGTATCAAGTCGTTGTCAGGTAAATGATTCAGGGAGAGTTTTTGTCAAAGTACCTGTAAAAAGCTTTTCCGCTAGACAACCTAGTAGCTATACAAAGGAACCTACATCCGATGGTTCAGAGGTGAGTTTTAAAAACATCTTCATGGAGTGGCCAGATACTTGGGTCTTACAAAAAATAAGCTTAGAAGGAAACAAGGCCCTAAGTTTGGGCCCTGAGGAACTGTCTGCCTACACTCATAAATTGAGCTGGAACTAATTCAAGGAAAAATGAATAATAATGTTTAGACTAAGTATCAGTTGAACACTTCTTCTAATCTTATCAAATCAAAATGTGAATCGATATCAATTCCCCGGTAAAAGTAATATTATAGTTAGCCCCAAGCTCTTAAAAATAAGCGGATAGAATCCAATTTCTGCGATTAGTCATACCCCAGATAGATCCTAACGCATGTGTAGACCTGGCTTGAAAAAACTAAAGTAAGTATTTCATTTTATACATAAGAAATACATTCAAAATCATCAGCTCCATATAAATGCTGTTTTGCTTGTGATATTTACATTCCAAACAAATCATCTGGGGGGATGAAATGATTTGGAGATCTACGCTTACGTTCTTAGTGCTGCTTTTTTCTATACCAAGCTTTGCAAGTCTTGCCTGTTTTGATGCTTATTATCGCGGTGACAAAAAAAACTCCTCGCCTGTAGAACAGACTTATAGAGAGTCTCGCCTCAAGATGGAGAAACTCATTGAGAAGTCACAAGACTCTAAGAAGGACTCAGAGGTTTTTGTTAAAAATTTCGATTCCTTGTTCTTTGTAGATTACCAACACTATGTTCATAAAATTGTGAAAGCATTGGTAACTGGAAAAAAGTTTTCTGAATTAGATATTTATAAGAGGTATGATCAGGGTAGAGAAAAGGCTTTCGAAGCATTTATTAGCGCTTTTAAATCGGCTCATAACACTAAGTCGGAACTAGAATTAGATCTTTTAAAGAGGTTTCATAGTTTATCAATGAAGGGGGGGATAGATGGAATTCGCCCCAATCAATTAGGAAAGCTAAGAGAGTATGAGGTAATTGGCTACGCGAACGCCAAGGAATCATCTCTTTCTCGTGAGGAAATTAGAGTAATTGAGGATTCCATCTATCTTACTTTTAGGGAAATTGAAGTACGTTCTAAAAGACATTTTGGAGCCATTGAATACAGCCATATCCAAAAGCTACCTGTTGAATTAGTGCGCGCACTCGGTGAGAGAAACCCTAGGTTATTGGAAAAAATTGATAGTTTCTTAAAAAGTGAAAACGAGACTCCAGATGCGAAGCTGGTATCAGAGACAGTAAAGTCATTACTACAGGAACGTTTTCAGTGGTTCTTAGAGCAAAGAGCTGAACTAAAAACTATCAAGACTGGCAAACAAAGAGAGGCTTATATTGAGCTGGTTGCGGATTTCTATCGTGACTTAATATCAATACATCCTTTTGCAGACGGAAATGGAAGAACTCTAAGGGTAATGATGTCTTACCTATTTATCCGAGAAAACATCTCTCCTCCAAGGTTGTTTGATGTATCGAAAGATATTCTCTCAAGCCGAGAAAATTGGATTAAGCAGGTAAAAGCCGGTGTGCTATCTACTCAAAAGCTAATGGCTGATATTAGTCATAGACTAGAGAGTAATTTAGACCCAACTAAGTCTCCTTATCTTTATTCAGTAATTATTCCTGAAGGGGTAATGTTGAAGGCAAGGAAATCCAGAAAAAATTATGAAAAATGGGTCGATATTCCTGCCACACAATTTGTTGCTTTCTTGAGAGCTCAAACTAGTACTCGTACAGATCTAAGAAAGCTAGATTCCGATCCTTTGAACTATATGAAAAATATGGTGGAAGAGTACCAAGCGCTTATAGAAAAATTAAACGTCTACAGTCATCATCCAAAGAGAGGTTGGGAGCATATCAGTATTCGACTCGTCGATGAAGACTATATTCAGTTGTACAGCCATCAATGGGCGGGCTCAGGAAACTGGAAAACCTACGTAGATCGTTGGTTCAAAAAGAATCTTGTCTGGCGCGGACTTACAAGGTTCAAGGGAAACAGAGAGTTTTCTGATTCAGAGGCGCTGGATATGTTCACTCAACTGCACACTCACAACTCCTCGCAGCGGATCATTTACAAAGATGTTCGATCGCCGGAGAGAATACGTAGAGTTGCGATGGAAGATTTTATTCGTTTCAATCGCGATATAATAAATGGTAAAATCGAAAAAATGGCTGATGATCACCAAAATGCTCAAGGGGATTATTATGGAAAGTCCTATCTTTACTCCACGGGTAATGAAACCACGGGCAAGCGTTTTGCTCGAGGTTTTATGGTTGTAGTGAATGAAAATAAAGGAGACTACAAAGAGGCTCAATATCAAGAGCGCCTAGTTTCTAGAGTCAATGTAGGAGTCTATCAAGCTAATCACAATATTGCCCTTGGGACTATGAGAAAGGTGTTTGATAAATTTAGAACCAGGTACCCAAGACAGCAGGAAGTTATAAATGCTGGATCAGCAGAACCAGATGCGGTAATGATAATCAAACTATATGATGCCAAAGGGAAAGTGGAAGTAACCTACATGCGAAACCCTGAGAATCCCGCAGAGATTTTTAAAATCAAGGGTAATCATAGCTTAAAATCTGGAAGACCAAATAAGTCTAAGATCTTGACGATATTTAAGATTTAGGTTCTCTCGAAAGATACTTTATGACTACAAGCCTATCAGGTGTCGTCATAATGTGTTAATTTAAGGTAGTGATCGATTTAGATGAATAGCCGTTCAGACCCCAATCATAGTAGAATTAGCCTGAGGTCTTCAAATACTTCAAATCGAATTGGAGTTAGGTTTTTAAAATACTCTTTTCAGTTTAGTACCAGAGCTCCGTTTCTCTTTCTAATTGATACTTATAAAGTATGATCTCCAATGATTTAAATAAGAAAAGCTCTTGAGTTTATACTTGTCGATTTTATTTACAGAGCGGATAACTTTTCACTGCTAGTTGTATCAAGCATTTTTTCAGAAATATTGTGTTAATATCTCACTGATCAAAAAGGAGAAATTAATGAAGAATATATTATTAGCCCTCTCGGCACTTTTAATTGGTGGAGCAGCTCATTCTATAGATATCGAGCCCGGTAAGTATTATATCGATGGAGATAGTACCTACTATCCACAAAACAATATTTACGATCGTGAGAAAAATGAGCACTATTATTTTAAGTCTCATGAAGAGGTTTTGGAAAGAATTTCTCCTAAAATCGGTATAGCCAGGATTGGAGATACCTATGGGATTTCACCAGTAAATCCAAATCAACATGGCCATAAATTGAATTTCGCGTTAACTCTGGGTTCTAAAAGTAAATCTCAGATGGCATATGACATGATAAGATTTTACCAGAAGATGAATCCTCAACACAACATACTTAACTCAATTAAGCGTGTATATGTAACGAATGTTGTGAGTAGCGACGATCGCTTGTCTTATCAAGGTGTGATTGATTTTGAGTTTAACTCCGTGTTTGGGAAGGGTAAATTGTCTCTAGTCTCAGATTTTTGGTTTGAAAAATCTGATTCTTGTTCTATCGTTTCTAGTATAAGACCCGAGGGTAACCAAGATTATGATGAGAAGGTCTTCACTCCTAGCGCCTGCTACGTCTACCACCAATGGATGAATACAAGAGTATTAAGTATGACGACTCCTGCGGACGCTATAATTAAAAACTCCGGGTCCTCTTTGGTGGGTAAAAGCCTCGAAGCTATAAAAACAATGGTTGGTTTTTCGACCGATATTTTTGTACAGCTTACTTACGGAATAGCCTATCAAAAAGACTATCTTTTTAGATTAGATTAGGATGGCTTTTAAGACCAAAGGTTTTTGGCGCTAATTCGCATATGACCCTGTTTGGTAAATTTTAGAATTTAGAATTATAGGGAATAAGATTTGGATTTTAACTATGGCCTGACGCTTTTTAGGCCTGATAAATTCAAATCTTTTTCTATTTATATTTGTGAGCATTCTCTTTTTAAAAAGGTAGTCGTATAGTGTGTTTAACGAAAAGTTCAAAACTGAAATTCTCAATTAAGACACTTTTGGGGGTAAGTATTAGCTTTGCTGCCTCTCCAGTGTTTGCCCAAAATTTTGATGAATCCGGCAAACCAAGTCTTGAAAACGATATCTCCAGGAGGCTAACTTACACTAATCAGGGCGAAAATAGCCAAGTGGAGATAAATTTTGAACAGTTTCGTCAGCAGCAGATTTTTCTTGAGCTAGCTTATAATAAAATAAATGTAAATGAAACTTGGATGACTAATTTTATGGATGCTGAATACAGGATGGCCTTTCTTCAGGCTGATCTTGCCCTCAAGGATGCTGTAATAGATATTTTTAGAACACATGAGCTAAGCCGTATCGGTGAGCCCGGTGGTAAGCCTTTTATAATGCAAATAAAGCATGAGAACAACTTGTGGAGCATTGAAGATAACAAGTGGAAGCTGAGAAAAATCCTACCTAAATCTATAACAGCTGTGCCTTATGCCGTTGAGGATAGAATTGTTTTGGAACTAAATTTTAACGGGTCACGTGTATCAGTGGATTTAGAGCTCAGAAAAATGGAGGAGATAGCCTCTAACAAAACTAGAGCTGATGGTAAGAGTATTCATTGGGGAGTCACATCTTTAGAAGCCTTTTCGAGTCTTGGTCCCATAAAAAAAGTATATTTAGGTGGCTTTGGTCAAATAGATACAACAATGAGAATTAGATTGGAGACCAATTTATTGCAATTTTTAAATGGTCATATTCTAGCAAATGAAAAAATTGTTTATTCCTACTCGATTATAATTGGGTGGATTAACCAAGTTTTTACTGTGACCGGAAACCAAGACGTAGACATGAGATTTGCGGATGAGCCTTTAATAAAAAAGTTGATTAATATTATTGAATCCATATCTAAACAGGGCCCTGATACACAGGGAAATTGTTCTAATAATTATTGAGTCTTAGAGAATTATTAAATTTGTAGACTCCTCGCGAAAGCCTCTGCTATTTTCTTCCTTGGTTTCTCTAGATTTAATTTCTAAACAAGAACATCCCTTTTTTTCGATAACTAGCTAGATTTAATTTTCAACTCTAATCTTTTGATTTCCTCAGTTATTGCAAAAGAGCTAATTCTAGAGATCCAGCCATATACATTTTCTAAGGGGGAATTACTTGAATCTATCATAAGGTCTGAGACACAAAGTCTTTTGTAAACTGCCCCGGGTGAGTTCAAACTCTCTCTTGGCCCTTTCTTTCCATGGGTTCTTAAAAAGCCTCCTAGAAGTTGGCAACCAAAGGTATAAAGTACAGGTTCCGCGGACGATCCCTCTTCATCTAAAACTTTAGATGGAATTCCTTCCTGAAGGATTAGGTTCTCTATTTTACCACCACCTTTAGTGGCCTTCATTTTTTTTCTTACTTTGTTATTCCAATTTAAAATATCCTCACCAGACTCAACATGAGTTACCCCTAGGCCATAGGTGCCAGAGTCATTTTTTATAAATAGGCTTGGGCTGTCATCTATACCAGCTTCTGAGTACTGTTTTTTAATTTCCTCAATCATGATATCTGCTTTTTTAGCTAAGTTTTTTCTACTTTCCTCATCACTAATATCAAAGTTCTGAAACTGTTCAGTTTGAATAGTGAAATGATTTGAGGAGAGGCCCAAGATTTCTGAAAACTCTTTTGCAAAATGATTGTAGAACTCAAAATGTGTAGATTTTTTTCTTGAATGCCACCCTAGCTCTCGAGGCGGGTTGATTGGAGTTTGTATTCGGTCGCCCCATTCGGCTAGGTCGTCACTAAAATCATTATTTGAAATCACTAATTCAGCTTTAAAGTCGGCTCCTACTATTAGATCACCATTGGAATCTGCTTTACTTCCATACACATTCATTTTATTTCCATGAACAGATTCTACCTCGATACTTTCCATCTCACGAGGAAAGCACAAGCGCAGCTCTCTACCTGTGCCTTCAATAATGCTTTTTAATGCAAATACATTTTCCCAATAGTAGGCATTTTTCGTATGCTCTTCTGTGACTAGGGCAATTTTCTGAGCTTTTTCTCCATAGTAACCGGAGAGATAAAAATTAGCTACTTCTGGACCGTTGTTTCTGTCTACTTCACAAATGTTATTGAAGCCTGCTGGAAAGATATTTGCGTCCACGGATGCTATTTTGTTTCCCGAATCTCTTATGTCGACACTTGTATAGATGGGAAACTCGTTCGTCTCTCGACGTTGATTGAGCCAGGCTTGTAGGTCGTCTTGGTGTTTAATTATTTTAGAGTGAATATCGTCGAAGTTTTGCATTTGATCTCCTGGCTTTTAACGAGCACCATTTAATACCCTACAGAAGTAGAAATATAGTTTTTTCCCTGCTGCATTGCCTAAAAGCTAGTTTGGCTTTTTAGCTTAGCCTGCGGCTAATTGAATTCGTTAATTTATAAACTAGCGAGTAAGAGGGACTCATTCTTGCTCCCGACGATCTCAAGAGCTTTAAACATATGTCTTTTGCTATTCCAGGATAAGAATGTTGGTTTTACCAGGTAAAATTCTTACAGGTTCTTAAATCCCATGGAAAAAATTCACAAACTTTATTTCCGAAAGATTTCAGTGATTTATGTCCGGGGAAAGCCTTTAATGTGTGGAGGGTTTTGGCTAACGCATGGGTTAAGTAACCTAAATGCATTGACCGTGAGAACAGAAACTGTAAGATTTTGCATCGACACGGGGAGCCTCGAATTTGGCTAGTGGGTGAAATTGAACAAATCAATGGATGTTAATGAAATTGTAGAGTTGGGCAAACTATATCTAGCTGTAGGTAAAGTTGAACCCGCCATCGAGAAGCTAAGCTTGGCTGTAGAATACTACCGCAAGCGATCTGAGCTGGATTCTATGGTTAAGTGTCTAAATGTGTTGATGCGTATTTACGCTGAACGAATGGACATGGAAAAAATCAATCGGATAAAAGAAGAAATTCAAGATCTTGTTTTAAAAGAAGGTGCTGAGTTAAGCAGTAAAACCTACTACACCTTGGGAGTTTGTGCGGCCTACAAATACCAAGTGGAACTAGCACTCGATTATTTTCAAAAAGCTTTGGCCTGTGCCTTAAAGCAGGATTCAAAAGAGGATATGGTTTACGCAATAAGCGGAATTAGTCTTTGCTACAGTCATCTTGGAAGATATGAAGATGCTTTGAGCGAGATTTATAATCTTAGAGTATTTTTTGAAGTTTTGAACTTGCCTGAGTTAAAACTAAATACCCAGATCATCAATGCCATTATCCTAAGAAAATTAAAGCGTTATGATGAGTCTCTTGAAGTTCTTTGGAATGCCTACGAGCATTTAAAAGCCCCAGAGACGAAGCCCTATTTTTTCAATGTCTTGTATAATATTGCGGAGACCTACTTAGATTCTGGCGATGCAGATTTAGCAAAAGTATATGCACAACTGGCTCAGAAGACTATTGATCATGAAAACTTTAAAAAGACCAGCCAGGCTTTAGATAATTTATTATCTAGAATGGGTGCAGACACTGAAGAAGACTACGATCTTGTTATTAATGAAGATCGTCAAAGTATCAAGGAAAAGAAAAAAGGTAAGGTTGAGTTTAAGAATCAATTTATACTATTGGATCTTTTAAATTTGTTTGTTCGTAATCCTGGAAAAGTATATTCGAAGGAAGATCTTGTTGAGCGAATTTGGGGGCAAGAGTACAACCCCAGTGTCCATGACAACAAAGTATACGTTACAATCAAACGTTTGAGAAAATTAATAGAGCCAGACTATGATAAGCCTCATTATATTTTTAGGGGTAAGAATGGTTACTATTTAAATAAATCGGCAAAAATTTTAGTGGAAAGAAGTTAGAACATTTCAGGGGGAATAGAATGTTTCGAGTTTTAGTGTTGATTGCCGCGATAGCGATAAGTGCAAAAACAATGGCAGAAAGTGGCCCGTATACATATTTAGAATCAAATCCAATAGCAGATAGTATAATTGGAAACAAAGGCGGAGATTGGCCTTTACCGATTAAACCGGCCCCATTTCCTTTAAAAGATATTGATGGCATTTGGGATGTGATTGGTGAGAAAAACCCATATATTGAGATTAAGTATCTACATAAATTAGGCAAGCAGCACCTAGTACAGGTTTCGATGATTGATAAAGAGTCTGAGCGTAAAATTGCAACTAGCCTCGGTCGTATGAATTCAGATCGATTGGTCTCTACTTTTTACATGAATAAGTCAGAATTTAATTTTGAGATTAGATCCTTCTACCCACCTAAAAACTCTATAGAGGCCATTAGAAAGCAAAAACTTATGGTTTTGAAGGTGTACACAGATAGAAATCAAAAGGGGGAGTTTTTATCTCTCAAGAAGCTTAGTTTTGAGGCAAGTAGGACGATTGGAAAATCTAAAAAACGCCAATTAATACTTGGCATAACCAACTAGATTGGTTAAAACTTCTTTTCTGAGTCATTTTATATGATTTTAGGGCCTTAGCTCAGTTGGTAGAGCGCCACCCTTACAAGGTGGATGTCGTCGGTTCGAACCCGGCAGGCCCTACCACTTTAAATTTCTGAATCTAAGTCGTGCGTGCCGCGGCTTTTTTTATGCTAAAAATTCGTCTTAGCTATTTCTTATTGGCGATATCTAAGCCCATGGATTCGGCTACCGGATCAAATACTTCAGGCCGCCTTAGATATTTTCTTTTTATGTAGAGGCATAGGCCAGCAAAGGTAGAAATAATTGCTATCAATAAATATATGTTTTTATTCATAGACCTCCAGATAGGTTAATAGAGAGCAAATTGTATTCCAATCCATATAGATTATGAGCCACTTGAGGGTTTGAATCCTGACAGGTGTATATACATTTTGCAGATATTGTTTATGAAAATTATGGAAAAAGTTTAAGAGTAGCAAATTACTGGCTAGCTAGGGCAATACAGAGTTAGAATTACAAGGTGATTGTTTCATCTGTGAGCCTAAGTTTGTTGGAAAATATACGTCGTGATAAATCACAGAAAGAAATCAGTTCGTCATTAGGTTATAGTTTTAACCAATACTACAAATGGGAGAGCGGTTCTAAAAAGTGTAGGTGGTCTGAGTTTGTTGCTATTTGTGGGGAACAGAGTCTTTCTCTAAAAGACTCTCTTGAGCTTACTTTTTGTATCGATTTAGATTCGTTAGATTCTGGACATGTTATAACTGAAATCATGGAAATGTTTTTTCAAAACAGAGACTCTGAGCTTTCTTCTCATCTAAATATAAGTGAACTCACTTTAGAGAGATATAAAAAGGGAACTACTGAATATGATCTCGAAACTTTTCTGAAGATAGTTGATTTTATCGCGGACCGGTTAGTTGTATTTATCGATTTACTTGATGAGTCACATAGAGATGCCAGTCTCCAGAATCGTCGTGAACTTTCAGGGCGTATAGATAGTTTTTGGACAGAACGACCAGAGCTTTCCTTGATCTGTATGGGCGTAGGTCTTCAGCAAGTAATAGAATCAGGTAAGTCTAACTACCAACGAGTTCTTTCTAGTATTTTACTAATCCCAGAAGAGAAGCTCGAAAGGGATATTGAACTACTTTTAGATATTGGGCTTCTCGAGGAAACTGACTCAGTACCGAAAACTACTGTGTTTAGAACTACAATTAAAAAAAACCAGCGTTTACTGGCAGACTCTGTCGGCAGAATGTGTTTGAAGCGCAATATAGATAATATTTTTGGAAAAACGGAGTCCGAAGAAGCTTCTTCAAAAAAAGGAATGTTTAGAATGGCCGCCGTATCTGACCAGGCCTTTGCTCAGATAAAAGGGGAGATTCACTCCTGTTACCATAAAATTTCCCAAATTATTGAACAGGATAACTTAGATCCTAAAACAAGAATGCTATATCTTAACTTATTGGCATCTATTTCTGATAATAAAATTTCATAAACAGCTATTTTAATCTTAGTTGAGTCTGAGAGTTCTATCATTGAGATTCAATGATAGGAGTTGCGAATGTTCAACTATAGCGAAGCATTTAGTCGAAATTTAGGTTGGCTTACGCCGATGGAACAGGAAGAGGTGAGAAGTTCAAGGATTGGAGTAATTGGTTGTGGGGGAGTGGGTGGTAGCCATATCCATGCGCTTGTAAGAATTGGCTTCCAAAACTTTAAAATTGCTGATCTAGACACCTTTGATCTGCAAAACTTTAATCGACAATTTGGGTCGGGAATTAGAAGCCTGGGACAAGATAAGACAGAGATTCTTGAGTCTGAGATTAAAAATATAAACCCGAATGCTAAAGTTCAGCGTTTTCCAGCTGGAATAGATTTAACTAATATGGCCGAGTTCCTCCAGGATATAGATATAGTTGTAGATGGTTTAGATCTCTATGCAAGCGAGCTCAGGCAGCCTGTTTATGATTTAGCTCTAAGTTATGGTGTTTATGTTGTGACTGCGGGTCCATTTGGAATGGGAACATCGTTAATGGCTTTCGATCCGAATGGAGTTTCTTTTGGAGATTATTTTGATTTAAAAAGACAAGATCTTTCACGTTTAGATCAAATTATTCACTTCTTAGTTGGGCTTTCTCCAACAATTATGCATAGGTCCTATGTCGCACAGTCTGACGCTGTAGATTTGGCAAAAGGTAGGTTACCTTCCTTACATGTAGGTGTTTATTCAGCTAGTTCAGCCATGAGTGCAGCAGTACTAAAAATTGTTTTAAAAAGGGGTAAGGTGAAGTTCGCCCCTCATTTTTTCCAGGTTGATTTTTATCTAAACCGGTGGAAAAACCATTGGATGCCCTTTGGGAATAGAAACTGGATGCAACGAATTAAAATATTCTTTGCGAAGAGAATGTTTAGGGATCAAGATTTTAATAAAGCCTTCAAAGAAGAAAACCTTCCACCGGCAAAAATTAATTAAAAAAAGAGTCATACAACAGCATGACTCTTTTTTATGTTTTAGCTTTAATTCTAGAGCTATTTTACATCAACAAAGCTGTTTACTGAATTTGCATTCTGAGATCTTACATGAATTAGGTATCTACCCGCTTTAACATTATCTACTGCAACTTCTTTTTCGAAAGGAAAAACTCCATCGGCACAAAGCTCACTGCTATCCATCTCAGTAACGGGTTGAACCACAATTACATTAGACTGAACATCCACTTGAGGTAAACCAGCAAAACTTTGACAGCTATTGGTGAACTCACCAGCCAATTTAATTTTCACATTAGACTTGGATTTTGACTCTGCAAAGGCTTGAGAAATCGGTGCATATAAAAAATCATCTGGTTGAGAGTTAGTTGCAACTCTTACGTCCAATTGACCCATATCGATGTTAGATGGCTTTTGAACTACTTTGTAGGATTTTGCTTTCAAAACTCCGACATCAATAGTTTGAGAATAGTTAACTACCATCATCAAGCAAAAGCCACTATCGTACTCATAAGCTCTTGGTGTAATTTCAATTTTACTTTCGGCATCATTCACATTTACTTCATAACCTGCGGGTCTGTAGCAGGAGCTAGAAAAAACACCCTCTCCAACAAGTTGAACGTGGTCATTAGAGTCAAAGCCATTTGGAATGTAGCCAGTGTGGTAAAAGCCATCAACCACACCAGGCAAATTTGAATTAGCATTAGCAACACCAACAAAACCGATCATTAACATTATACTGAATATAGTTTTCATATATCCCCCCAAGGATTTAATTATTGAACTTCATAGCTTTCACTGGTTTTTATAGCGAAAATAATGCCAATTAGATACTGATACCGAGCCTATCAGCTATGGATTAGCGACGCGTTAATGCTTAGAAGAAGAGCAAGTGAGTTTTCAGTGGGACAGAGGCTGTCTCTACTTGGGACACACTAGCTCATACGATCGAGGGAGTTCATTTCAAATGATTTGAATCAGTGGCAGAATATTTGCTATAACTAATATGTGTCTGGGGGGGCTATGAGATTATTAATAGGATCTTTGATTTTATTTGGATTGTTGTTTGTTACAAGACATTGGAACCCATCAACGCAACAACACTACTTAAATTCTGATAGATATCTATCTCCCTTTGAATTTCATAAAGATAAAATCCTATTGAGTAGCGATTTATCTAAAGAAGACTGGATTAAAAAAGGAACCGTACTTGTTGCTCAAGTAGCAGAGGATTGTAAGCAGGTTCAACTAGAAAGCTCTCAACAAACGGGTGAGTATATAGATTTAAAAACTCGTCCAGCTTACCGGTTGCCAGGATCGATACCATTTACTCTAAATAGGAAAATGCAGATATCAGAGCTCAGAAGGCTTATCGATTCATCGAGTTGCATTTTAGGTATTGGAGATCAGCAAACCTTCTACCCTAGTTCTTACATAAGTTCAGACCCTTTCTTTAAGTCACAAGTTTATCTCCAGGAAATTGGTGATCCTGAAACGATGGCTGAGGTAGGTAGTCTCTTAAATGAAAACCTCGTAGTAGCAGTAATAGATACTGGAATTGATCTTGATCACCCAGATTTAAAAAGTAATATTTGGATCAATGAAAGGGAAAAAAATGGTCTAGCTGGGATTGACGATGATGGCAATGGCTATACGGATGATATCTATGGCTATAATTTCTCCTCTAGAGTTTCGTCTCCAGAGCACCAGAGTTATAATGATCATGGTACTCATGTAGCGGGTCTTGTTGCGGCAGTAAGTGAGAACAAGATTGGAATCAGAGCGGCCTTTGGTAATAAGGTTAAGGTTATGGCACTGAATGTTTATGGAAAATATAGCGGGGCTTTAACCTCTGATATCGATGAAGCCATATACTACGCGATTGAAAATGGTGCTCATGTTATAAATATTAGTGCTGGTTCTCCTGGAGCGAGTACGACAACTGCTGCCGCGATTGCTGAGGCTTTAAATCATAACGTTCTAGTAGTTGTATCTGCTGGAAACCTTAAATTTAATGTAGATCGTAAAGAATTTTTTCCAGCAATGTATGCTAAAAATTACCCAGGCCTAATCAGCGTTGCGGCTACAGATATTCAAAGCGGTAAGCTTTGTGAGCAATCAAACTATGGAGTTGAAAGTATAAAAATAGCGGCTCCTGGTTGCGATAGTTCTCAGGTATCTAAGGGATTGTTCTCTTTACGTTCTAACGCCAGATACGGATACAAAAAAGGTACGTCTATGGCTGCTCCGTTGGTTGCAGTTCAGTATGGGTTATTTTCACTTTTAAATGTACAACCATTGGAGTCCAAGGATTTGTATCCCAAGTGGTTGGAGGAAAATTTTCTCTCTGGAAATCTCCATGACTCGGAGCTTGAGGATAAAGTTTCCTATGGAGCAAAGCTCTTTTTTGGAAGTTATATAGATTAGTTAGATTTTAGACTGTTTTCCGCAATCGTTTTTAAAACAATAGATGCAGCAGTAAAGCCAAAGGCACCGGTAATATGAGTTGCTGTACCAAACCCAGTATTGCAGTCCAGAAC
>JBGCGH010000004.1:0-16109 GCA_045110695.1 Bdellovibrionales bacterium
CTCTGTTTTGGGCTCCTGCCCAAAAAAGCCCTTAAACCTAGGTGGATCGAAGAAACCACAGGAAAAAAAGACTCTTTTTGGGAGTTTTTGAGGGGGAGGGGAAAATAACAGTTTCTAAGTCTGAGCTAGAATATATTTTTGATTTTTTCGTAGCCTATGGAGAGCATCATGCGGATGGCTTCTGTGTCGGAGCTTAGGTTTAGTTTGCGGCGTATTTCTTGGACCATGGCTTGGAGATTGTCATCTAGCAGGGGCTCTTGGGTTGGTCTCTGTTGCGCTTGCGGCTGGGATTGTGGAACTAGGTAGTTTGGCTGTTGTGGTGGCTCTATAGGGATGTTTAGTTGATAATTTGGTTCCGTTGCAAAGCTTGGCTGTGGATTAGGTATCTCATGATTGTAGGACTGCTCCATTTGCGAAGGAGGAGCTGTTGTCTGTTGCTTTTGGTAGTTCTCTTCGGGTTTGGCTACTGGGATGGTGCTAGGATCGAACTTGGATTCAGCCATTCTTGGTGGGGAGTATACAGGGATGTCATGTTCGAGCTTTGTGTGAGCTTTTGCAGTTATCTCGGTGGCCTTGGAGTTTAGTTCTGAAAGATGCTCTTTTCCCGTTAGGGTTCTTTTTACCCAAGGAGGAAGGTCTTGGTTGGCATCGGAGTATTTTACAGAGCTTGTGAAGTTTGGTTTGCCAGAGCTGTCATTTAGGTCGCCCATTTGGTCTGCTAAGTTTTTAAGTTCGTTTCTGAATTCAGTTGTCGATTTTGTTTCTGAATCCATGATGGATTTAGCGCCAAACTGTTGTGCTTTGCGGTAGAGTTTGAACAGACTTTCTGGACTGCGGGCCTGGTCTTTTATTGTCTCTGGTTGGTTTTGTAGCCACAGATATGCTTTTTGCAAATCTAAGGAACTGTAAGCCTGTGGCGGAATCAGAGGTTTTGACATAGACGGCTAGTTAACGGTTTTTTACCAGACCAGGCAATCATTAATCACTGGCCTTTGCGCTTTCTGGGGAGCGGCATTTTTGGTAAAACCTACAATGTTTATAAGGCTGTGGATTAGTTTGTGGGAAGCTCGTGGATAGGTATATATGTTTGAATGTGTGTTTCAAAATGAGTCAATGGACCTTCAATTGAGGGGCTGTAATCAACTAGGGTGTTCAGAAATACTCAAATGTACCGATAGTTTTTTATGAGTTATTCAAGATACTTAGTTTCGATTTTGACAACATTTCTAGTAAGTATGTCTGCGCCTGTTCAGGCCTCCGACTTAGAGCAATCTATCAAAAGGGAAAAATTAATTAGCCTTTGTAACCCAGAAATTAAAACTGTCTTGCAATCTTGGGATGGTAAAAAACTAAGTACTGAAAAATACAGGACTAGTAAACTTGGTAAACGCTATCCGAACAAATTGTTTAGAGGCATCTCAGAAAACTCTTTGAAGTTAAAAATAGAAGAAGTGAACGGTGCATTTTTTAAAAGAGAAGATCCTACGGCATTTAATGGTGACCAGGCTTCTTGGAACGTAAAAGATACGACTGATGAATATGATTTTAAAATCCTTTATTCCAACAAAGGGTTCAGGTGTGAAACTAGAGAGATTTTAGATCGTACTGCCTTTATATATAAAGAACCACATTTTGATTCGAACAATGATCTCATTTCTATGCAGTATTGTGCCACTACAACGAATTTGGATTTAGATCAAAAAATTGCAAAAGAGAATCAATGTTATATTTTTAAAAAAGATCTCTGCGACTCTAGCTGGGTGGCTGATGGTGCTCAGATCTTCGGCCCTCGTGACATACCCAAATCATGGCTAGCCAAATCTGAAGGGATCCTAAAAAACAATGGGTTCTCCACTACTACATCATCAAAGGTAGTATTGAACAGAGCAAGAAATGATTTAATCATGAATTGTATCTTCCTGCAGACCAAACCGCCTGAGCCTTTAAATTCTCCAGCTGAAAAAAATAGTACTTCTGGAGGAAGTAGAGGACAAAGGTAATATTTCATTGATTTACTTATCCTCAAATGAAGACAACTATTAGTCTATTTCGAACCAGCTAGAATCGATTTCATATCAGATGCGAGTTCCACTAATTCATTCAAAAATGGGTCGTAATCTATAATTGCCTTATGTCTGGAGTCGTTGGCTTTCATTTTTAAGAATTGCTGTGTGCTTTCTAATTGTTCTAGCCCAAGCGACTTTAAAACTCGATTGTAGTTTTCTAAATCACGTTCATAAATCTCCTCTTGGGCCGTAATTCTAGTATTTAAATTTAGTGTAACTTCGCTTTTTCTTTTTCTATGTGGAATGGCCAATAGCTCACTTTGATAGTTTTCATCCATTTCAACTCTTTGACGGTGATTTCCAATGATTTTGTCAAATTCTGAATTAGAAATATATTGTTTTGACCTATCGATTCCATTGACAGATTCAATAGAAAGCACACTATTTTGGCCTCTTGTGCCCCAAGTTTTAAAATCAATCTCTGAGGGAATAAGTACGTCTGGTGTGATACCTCTTTTTTGTGTGGTTTGACCAGTTACCCGGAAATATTTTTTAGTTGTTACATATAGTTTACCATGATTGGTTTTTCCATAGCCTTTTGAAAGAATGTCTTTTGCTGTTTGAACGGTTCCTTTTCCGTAAGTAGGTTCGCCAAAAATGATAGCTCTTTTATAGTCCTGAAGAGCTCCAGCTAAAATTTCTGAAGCAGAGGCTGAGTAACGATCTACTAATACTATAAGTGGACCATCGTAAACCTTATTAGCATCTTTTTGTGATTCGATAACTTGAGTTTTTCCCATGTTGTTTTTAGTAATTAGAAAACGAGTATCATCTATAAATTGCCTGGCAATTCCAGTAGCTGCCATTAGGCTACCACCGCCATTCCCCCGCAAATCGAGAGCTAGAACATCTATATTTTGTTTTTTAAGGTAGTTAAGGGTTTGTAAAACTTCAAGTCTCGTAAAATATCCGAAGGTAGGGATTTTAATAACGCCCAACTTCGTATCCGTAGTTTCGTATATGCTAAAACTGACTTGATAATCAGTAAGCTCATAGCTGTCTCTGGTAAGTACTATTTTTTTTGCTGGAAGAGAAAAATCTCCGGCTTTGATTATTTTTAATCCAATTTTTGATTTTTTGGATCCACTAATTAAATCGACGATTTCGGAGAAAAGTAGATTTTCTAATTTTATATATTTGGAGTTTCCCACTTTTGAAATTGCCATTATGATATCACCAACATTTATAGTATTGGCATAAAAAGCAGGAGAGTTTTTATAAACCTTTGTTACCTCCACATGTCCATTGGCATTCAGTTTCAGATCGATTCCGATTCCTACACTCTGACCATTTCTTTTGTTTTTAGCCGCAAGGTCACCGGTGGGCCTAGTGTAGTAGGAGTGTGAGTCAATATAGCCAATGTACAAATTCACTATTTCTTCAAACACTTCAGTAGATGATTTTCTTGCTATCGATTGATTTAAAAGGGAGCAAGAATTAGCAACAGTTTTTAGTGCGTCCTTATTCTCCATTCCGGCAAGAATACTATTGATATATATAGATTTTAAATACCGATCTCTACGATGAGATAATTCCTGATCGTCTCTTGGTGTTTGTGCTCTTTGGTAGATGAAATTGAAATTCTCATCCTTATTTAAATTAAAAGGCTTTTGAGCTCTTTCTTTACAGTAGTTTAGGAATTCTTTTTGTTTTGAAATAAAGAAGTTATAAATTTTAAACAGTTTATCGATATCTCTATCAATAAAATAATTGTCTAGTTTGTATTTAACAGGATAAAGAGATTGAATGTCTGTTTCATTAAGGTAGATTTGCAGCCTATCATTTTTCTTAATCCAAAGTTCTAGGAGCTTTTCACTGTCTTGATCATCAAGGACAATGGCGCCATTATAATGGTGTTCCTCCATAAGGTCTTGGATTCTACGAAGGCTATAGCTATGATCATTTTCAGGAATGAAGTTTTTTTGGGAATTTAGAGATGCGGAAGTTTCTTTAGTTAATCCAAAAACTATCAAAATAGTTCCGATAATTAAAAAATTCCTCATCGCATCTCCTCAAAAAATAGGGGCTTAATACAGCCCCATTGATTATAGGTAGTAGTCTTTAGGATTGATTTCGTACTTCTCTATTTTTCTTAATAGAGTCTTTTTTGGAATATTTGCGTGAAGAGCCGTCTGGTTGATTCTTCCATTAAACATTTTCAATGCCTTCATGATAAATTCTTTTTCAAACATTTCTTTGTGTTTTGAGAAATCTAAGTTTTCATCTGGTAAAATAATTGCGCCTTCAGAATTAGTAAGGGTTTCCTCTTTTTTCTCTTCGGCAGCATCATTAAAAAGGTTTGGCTTAGGTACAATACCAATACTCTCTAGAAACTTCTCTGGAAGGGAGCTAATAGAGATTCTGTTGTTGGCTTCCATTACAAACGCATGCTCTATGATATTCTCTAACTCACGAATATTTCCAGGCCAGTCGTATTTTTTTAAAGCTGTTAAGGCTTCAGGGGTACAGCCAGTTATTTTACGAGTATGCTCTTTATTATATTTTTCTATAAAGGTTCCTGTAAGTCTCTCAATATCATCTTTTCTTTCGTTAAGTGCTGGGAGAAAGATCGGAATCACATTTAGTCGATAAAATAGATCCTCTCTAAAACTACCATCTTCGATCATCTTCTCTAGAGGTCTATTGGTAGCAGCAATAATTCTTACATTAGACTTAATTTCTCTATTGGCTCCAACTGGAGTAAACTTTTTTTCCTGTAAAACTCTAAGAAGTTTTACTTGCATTAGAACAGGCATGTCACCAAGCTCATCCAAAAACAAAGTACCACCTTCAGCAAATTGAAATTTACCGATTTTTCTAGCGTCTGCTCCGGTGAAGGAACCTTTCTCATGACCAAATAATTCACTTTCAAAAAGGTTTTCAGGAATAGCTGAACAGTTAATTGCTACAAACTTTTCTCCTTTTCTAGTCGAGTTAGCATGGATTGCTCTGGCTACTAATTCCTTACCAGTACCTGAAGCACCACGGATAAGTACAGGAGTGTCTACTTTTGATAGACGATGGATAAGGTGGAATACCTTCTGCATCTGATGATTTCCACCTATAAACTTTCTACCAGCCTCAATAGGGGCAGAGTTGGCTGCAAAAGAAATTAAACTCTGTGCTTCAAGAGCAGATTCAATCATCTCCAAAAGCTCTTCATTGTGAACTGGCTTTGAAATATAATTGTAAGCCCCTTCTTTTACAGCATTAACAGCATCTTCAATGTTGGCGTGAGCTGTAAGAATCAGACATATGATTCTTGGGTCATGTTCTTTTATTAGTTTAAGAGTTTGTAGGCCGTTAAGTCTCGGCATATCTACATCAAGAATAACCACATCGAAGTCCGCTTCTTTGATCTGCTCCATGGCATTCTGGCCATCGAAAGCTTCATATACATCAAATTTTCCTACCGTACGAATAGCGCTACTTACTGTCCGTCTAAGTCCTGCATCATCATCAACTACCAATACTTTAATCATAGGGTCCTCCTACTAAACCTCTACATCTGTAGGTAAATTTACCGTAAAGGTACTACCTTTACCCGGCATACTATCCACTTGGATTTCGCCTGAGTGTAAATCTACAAAATACTTTGTTAAATATAATCCTAATCCTGTTCCCTTAATGGGAGAGCTTTTTGCATCTTTAGAGCGATAGAACTTCATGAACACTTTATCTAGTTCATCTTCACTGATTCCCCGGCCCTGGTCGCTAACTTGTAGTTGTACCATTCCGTCTATTTCCTCTGTACTAATTAGAACCTTGGTGTTTTCAGGGGAGTACTTGATTGCATTTTCAATTAAATTTTGAACTACTTGCCTCATCAAATCTACATCCATTGGAGTAGAGAAGAGAGGTTCAAGTTCTACAACTAACTCAATGTTCTTTTTGCGAGCCAAGTATTTATAACGTTTAACCACTTCATCTATAATCTTATTGATATCTTTACTTTCTAAATTAAGATTTACGCCTTTGGCTTCAATCCTACCAAAGTTCAAAACAGAGCTTACAAATAAACTCAATTCCTCAGCACTAGTGCTAATGGAGCCTAATGCCTCTTGTTGGTCTGTATTTAATCTCTCTTTTTCAACCAAGGCCATCTCAGCCATACCTTGAATTCTAGCCAGTGGAGTCTTAAGGTCGTGAGACATCATGGAAATAAAGTTGTTTTTGAGCTCTTCCACCTGTGTTAATAGTTCGTTCTTTTGTTGAAACTCCCAGGACTTTTTATTTTCTTGAATCAAACGATAAGGAATTAAAAGGTAGTAGCAAATGAAAATCGCTATAAAAGGATGAGCTAGTGGAATCCAAAGCTGCACATTATATAAGGCAAGGCTGGCAAAAAATAGACCCGCACTGGTTCCCAGTATTACTATGATACCTCTTCCTGGCCTCATCCTAAAGGTCACAAAAGTAGTCAGGGCTGCAATTAAAAAGGTTAATGCGAACTTGAGCCCAGCCGGTATTTGTCTGATCCCTGAGTCCACAATTAAAGTTTCTATGATGTTCGCATTATACTCTAACTTAGACATAGCTACTACATCTCTAGATAGTGCCGTTTGTAGAAAGTAGTCCGCCTCAGCATCTAAGTCGTTTCCTACAATAACTATTTTATCTTTAAAATCTTTCTTTGAGAAATCATCGGTCAGGGTATCGATAAAGCTAAGTCGATTAAAACTTCCAGCGCGATGAATATTAACTAATGTTTGATGACTACCTTTGAACTCAAAAGCACCCTGATACTTATCAACATCTTTAGGTCCCGTAACTAGTTGAGCTAGTTTTGTTTGGGCAAAGAGTACATTGTCATAGCTCATAATCAATCGTCGAGATACATCATCTAATGCAAAATTCTTTCTATCTTTAGATAGTATCCCTGGCTCCATTTGTACAAAACTAAGTGGACCTGGTAAATGAAACTTGTGTTCGCTTCCCGGAGAAGGAAGATCATTTACATTGATAATAAAGTTTGGAATTTTCTTAATAGCAAGAGCTGCCATTTTTAAATCTTCAGGACTACCTCTGAATGTTTCTGTATCTAATAAGTAAAAAACAGCCTTCGGTTCGTTTTCGGCGATGATTTCTAAAAACTCTGTGTGTTCTCTCAAATTTGGTGCTCTACCAATTTTTTCAAGAGTTTTTCTTCCAATGCTTACCATAGTAATGTTGTCACTGGTTTTAGAATCTGCATTCACTCTGGCCAGAGCATCAAATCCAAGAAATTCTAAATAATGGAGAGGGAATTGGTTTAAAGCAATTGTGATCCCCAGGGCAAAGCTTAGCCTTAAAAGGGATGTCATAATTTTAGATCGTTTACTACTTTCGCTCATTTTCCTGTTTCCTCGTAACAAGTCGAATATAGCATAAAGCTTTGCTAGTGACCTTATGACACCACGTAAATAGCTGATTTTGGGAAGGGCTGGAAGAATTTACATAGTTGTTACAGGGCAAAGTGACGAAAATTGTCAGTTTTTGCCATTGATCTAGATTCATATACGATGGAGTAATCGTGTGCTGCTTGGTCTTTTTCTAGCAAGCTTTTCAGTTAATCAATATATTAATAGTTTAGATTTAGATTAAACTCAGGTTTGCTATACTTAGTTTATGAAATCACTTGTAAGAAAAACCGATCAAATATTCCTAAAGTCCTCATCGCAAATTGTTGATAAAGATAATTATTCTGTAATTAAAACTCCCACTAACCCGGGCTTCCATTGGGGAAACTATCTCTATCTTAAAAAACCTCCAGAGCTTGAGAGCCTAAAGCAATGGATAGAATGTTTTGATGAAGAATTTAAAAAGGGCTTACAGCACTATAACTTTGTCTGGGCCTCCTACGAGCCCATATCATCTAGTAGCAAGAGAGCTATGGAAGAATTCGGCTTTAAATACTATTCAGCAGTGGGATTGATGGCTAAGGAGATTACTTTTCCCACTCACTTTAATAGTGATATAACTATTCGGTCGATACAAAAAGAGGAAGATTGGGAGGCGGTCATTCAAAACCAACTGGCCTGTGCAGACCCTATTTATTTGGATGAAAATTATGAGCCATTTAAAAGAACTCAATTCGATGTCTATAGAGAGTTAGTTAATAACGGGGAAGGGGAGTGGTTTGGAGCCTTCTTGGGCGATGAGCTTTCTGCTGATCTTGGTATTTTTACTGTTGATAATCTAGCTCGGTTTCAAAGTGTAGGTACAAACCCAAGATTTAGAAAAAAAGGAATATGTGCAAGCTTAGTTTTTCATGCTGGAAACCAATATCTGTCTAAAAGCGGAATAGACACTTTGGTGATGGAGGCGGATGAAAACTACCATGCCGCGCGAATCTATGAGTCTGTTGGTTTTAAAGGTACTGAACATTCCGAAAGTATAAGTTGGTGGAGTTCACTTCCAGCACTAAGCTTGTGAAACTATGAAACTATGAAACTATGAAACTATGAAACAATAGATTGCTATCTTCAGTATCTAAAAAAAGTGAAGATTAAATCTCCACTCCGACTGAACTGCCTTGCCTTAAATTACTATTTGCCCCACTAGTAAAAGAGCGTGCTGTTTGAATCAAATAAAAGTTTAATTTACATCGGTCTCAATGAAGTTTTTTGGTGCTAAAAAGTACAGCTTGGCGCGGTTTTTCATTACGCCGGCTGATCTCTTGGCTGTTTCTCCCTTGCCCCAAAATAGGTCTGCTCTTGCCGGGCCTTTAATTGCTCCACCCGTGTCTTGAGCCATTAGAAAACCACTAGTGGGTTTAAACTCAATTGTATCGTCTTCGGTGTTTTCTGAAAAATCTGGAGCTTCGTATTCCATATAGGTTAATGCCCCTAGAGGGAAAAGTGATCTATCTACCGCTAGAGTGCGCATAGCCGTTACTGTTGCACCACTACTAGTTTCTGGTTCGTTATCTAGTTTTCTAAAAAATATATAACTTGGATTGGTGTTTAGTATTTTATACTTTTCAGATTTTGGAATATTTCTGAGATGCTCTTCTATTTTTTGCAAGCTCATATCCTCAATAGGTATTACATCAAGAAGCTCTTTACCAATCGGGTAGTAGCGGTGGCCGTTTTGGGCCGCATAACCCACTCTTATCTCTTTTTTGTTCTGTAGTTGGATTGTACCGCTTCCTTGGATATGAAGAAAAAATGCTTCCACCGGATCGACATAAGCCATTATGTATCTATTTGGTAAAGTCTTTTTGGAATCGATTTCCTCGCGACTGAAAAAAGGAACCATTCTTTTTTTACCATCCACATTTACAATTCTTCCGGCAATTCTATCTCTGGAAGTCGTGAAGTTACCAATGTTCTCACTAGCGAAGGCTTGTATATCAACCTCAATTAGACTACTGGGAACCTTGTATATAGGTTGGTAGTAATTTCCCTTTTTATAGGTATAGCCCTTTAGAACTGGTTCGTAGTAAGCCGTTAGTAGTATGTCTGCATAGGATTTTGAACCATATACTGCCATTACCGAAAAATGACTATCGATATGGGATTTGAATTCGTCCATATTGGTTGTTTTAAGAAGTAGTTCCAGAGCCTCTGCGTAGTCAGTGGCTTTGATTTTATGTGGACCAAAAACCATGGTTCTATTTTTTTGCCTTTTAAGAATTTTATGTGATTTTTCAATAGAAGAGATTAGGTTTTTAAATTCACCCTCGTCATTGAAGCTGATTTTGCTTGAATGGATCTTTAGAGCGGCGGAGCGTTCTTTGATTTTTGTTCTAGCACATGAGCTTAAGATTAGTGCTAAGGACAAGAATAGTATTTTATTTAAAAAAGAGCTTCTGATTTTACTTCCCATCGGTTCAACCTCGCGTAGTCGATACATCAGAAACAATCTTAACTTCGGTAGTTTCTCAAGGCAATATAATCTCAGAAAACTCTACTTTCTAAAAATTAGCTCGATGTCTTCAAGCTCTTCAATGGGATCTGGAACATTTAGGTCTTTTTGTTCGATGGGTGATAGTCTTTGGATTTCTGTCGCTTCAGACCAGGCAAAATCAATCTTAGGGTAAAGCCCAGCAAAACTCTTCATGTAGTTTGTCCAAATGGGTGCAGCTCCACTTGCTCCGCTCAAACCGTGGGGAGTATTATCATCATAACCCACCCAAACCACTGCCACGTGAAGGGGGGTGAAACCACCGAACCAAGCATCTTTGTAGTTAGAAGTGGTTCCAGTTTTACCTGCCGCCGGATGATTAAAACCCATTTTACTAACTACTCTACCAGTTCCATTTTTAACCGTTTGTTTCAACATACCCACTAAAATAGAAGTGGTTTCTTTGGCCACTACTTGTTGTCGAGAAATTTTGTGTTCAAACAATAAATCTCCTTTTTGGTTTTTTACCTTTGCAATTACACTTAGTTCTACTTTTTCTCCAAGCCTTGCCAAGCTGGCATAGGCCTGTAAAACCTCTTTTAAACTCAGCTCATAGGCTCCTAAACTTAAACTAGGTAAAGCTTCTATTTTTGACTTTATACCCAGACGGTTAGCAATATCTATCACATTGTTCAGATCATTTTTAAGAGCCAGATTTGCGGTTGCTGCGTTCAATGAGCTTTTTAAGGCATAAAATAAAGGAACCTTTCCACGATATTCTTTATCGTAATTTTGAGGTGTCCATTTTTGATCATCGTATTCATAGGTTATCTCTTGATCCACTAACTGTGTTCTGGGGTTATAGTAAAGGCCCGTTTCATCATCAATGTTCTCTAGTGCACTTAGGTACACAAAAGGCTTCATTATGGATCCGACTTGTCGTTTTGCAAATAAGGCACGGTTATAGGGAGAGGTGATGTAGGATCTTCCTCCAATGAGAGAGGTAATATAACCATTTGTGGGATCAGCAGTAATTATTGCTGCTTGTAGGTTTTTACCTGTGGCTTTTATGTCTTTTAAACTTTTATACCACTTCTCTAATCCAGTTATACCATTTTGAATACTAGCCCTGGCAGCTTTTTGGGAACGAAGATTTAAAGTAGTATAGATTTTTAAACTTTCGTTCTCAGGCATTTCTAGGGCAGACATTTGGTTTTTGACGGCATCTATAAAGTAGGGTGCTGGTTGCAATGCAACTTTCTTGTTTTTATTAGGTAATGGAAATTCTAAAGATGATTTAAGTTGTTTGGCATCAATAATCCCCATCTCGCCCAATTTTTCAATTACTCGGTTTCGACGGTTTAATGCGTTTTCTGGCTTAGTAAATGGATCAAAGCGTCCCGGGGAGTTAAGGATAGCGGCTAAAAGTGCACACTCTGGAAAAGCTAGTTCTGAAATTTCTTTTCCAAAGTAATGCTCTGATGCGGCTCCAAAACCTCGTACTTCAAATACCCCATTTTGCGCCATATATATTTCGTTCATATAGGCTTCTAAGATTTCATCCTTAGTCATTCTATATTCGACTATAACTGACATTATGAGTTCTTTGATTTTTCTCGAGTAAGTTTTTTCATGAGTAAGAAAGTAGTTTTTTACTAGTTGTTGAGTAATTGTACTACCACCTTGGGCTTTACGACCGAGTTGAATGTTTTTGATTAGTGCCCTGAGTATAGACTTTATACTGAAGCCCTGATGCTCCAGGAAATTGGGGTCTTCGATGGCGACAACAGAATTTATACAAACTGCTGGAGTTTCAGAAAGTTGCATGGGTCTTCTTAAAATAGGTTTCTGCCCATGGTACTGAGCAAATAGTTGAGGCGGGAGTTCCAGGAGCGTCACGGGAAGCTGAGTAGATTTATCCTCGATAAAAATTACTTTCTCTGAATCGAAGCCTACAAAGTAGAAGAGCTCACTTTCCTCACTTTTCAACTTAAACTCTACACAAGAGACTAAATTTTCGGGGGTTTTATCTAACTCCGTTCTCAGCAGACATTGATCACCATAGAATCTCTGGTACTCGTCGTCTCGTAGTTTACCGAAACGAACTTTTCCTAACTTATAGGACCGCAAAAGTTTTATAAAGGCTTCGTCGTTTAGGTTTTGTAAAACAAATATTTGTTCTCCCTGAGCGAAATATTCTCTGATAGGAGTTAAACTACGTTTTTCTAAAGATTGACTAATGATTTGATTGAGGTGGAGTCCCCAACTTCCTAGGATCATTGTGCCAAGCAGGACAATGGCTGCGAAAATTATACTGATGATTCGAAGTTTACTTTGCATGCTAGAATTTCCCATGGGGTGAATATAGTCAAAAAGCATGTGCTTGCATATCTTTAATCGTGTTTATTCCTTTTGAATAAAATGTTTTGAAAATCGAATTGAGAATTTAAATGGGATTCTACTTCAGTTAACACAATGCAGATCATTTTTTGAACTGGGAGCTTTAGTTGACTTTGTAGCAAAAAAACGAAAAATGACTTTGAATCCGTGGAGGAAAAAATGGCGAAGAAAAAGTCTAAAAAGAAAGCAGTAAAAGTGACCAAAAAGAAAATTTCTAAGAAGAAGGTCGCTAAGAAGAAAGTTGCAAAGAAAAAAGTAGCTAAAAAGAAGCTTACAAAAAAGAAGGTAGCAAAGAAAAAGCTGACCAAGAAAAAAGTAACTAAAAAGAAAGTTACTAAGAAGGCTACAAAGAAAAAGACGGCCAAGAAGAGGGTGGCAAAAAAGAAAGTGGCGAAGAAGAAGCTTGTGAAAAAGAAAGCTACTAAGAAAAAAGCTGCTAAGAAAAAAACAACACCTAAGAAGAAGGTCTCAAAGAAAAAGTCAGTTAAAAATAAAGCCACAAAAAAAGTGGCCAAAAAAGCATCAAAAAAGAAGGTTGTGCCTGTAAAATCTAAGAAACAGCCTATTAAAAAGGCCGTAGCTAAAAAAAATGTTCCTAGAAGTGCTTCTGTAAAAACAAAAAAAGTAGATTGGCAAAAGTTCCTAGCTCCGTTGTATGACAAGGTTCTGATCGAGCTAGATCCTGTAGAGGAAGTCACTGGTGGGGGTATCATTATTACTAATCCAGAGGCTGTAGTTAGAGATAAAGGCCGGGTGATTGCGATTGGTAAAGGGCTTTTGGATAAAAAAGGCAAGGTTCGCCCTTTAGATGTAAAAGAGGGAGATAATATTCTGTTTAAAACCTATGCAACAATGACCATAGACGCTGACGGTAAAGAGCTAATGATTATTAGTGAGAATGATATCGTTGGTGTTCTTGATTAATAGTTAAGCACTGGCTCTGGCTTCACAAAGCGCCAGAGCTTGACCAAGGTCGAGAATCGGGCTTTCATAGGGCTCAATTTGATAAGGAATTCCTATGCAAAATTATGTACTTACGTCCTTCTTCGCAGTTCTTCTGTTTTCTCTTTCCGGTGCCGCCATCGATATCGATTGGACGGGTAAATACCGACTGGAGGGAACTGATGTCAGAAACTATGATCTAGATAAAAATGAGAAAAATTATTTTCTTCATCATTTGATTTTGAACCCTTCCATCATCGCAACTGACGATTTGGAAATCAATTTTAGATTTGATATTGCAAACAGTGCTGACTACGGCGGTTTCACGAATCAGGTGGGGCAGTTCCTTGGAAACACAGCGAGTGCCGAGACTTCTACAAATATCAACTCACAAACGAGTGATCAAATTGCTCAGACGATGGGTTTAGAAACTATTGCAAATACTCTACTCTATTTAAACTGGCATACCGAGTACGGTTCCATCGCTGGTGGTCGCCTACCAAAACAATTTGGATTAGGAACGGTTTACAGTGCTGGTAAAGGAAGTTTTGATCACTGGTTAGATACTCATGATGTTGTATCTCTACAAATGCTTGCCGGTAATCACACTATCACCCCTTCTTACGGTAAGATTAACGAAGGCTTAACCAATGAAAGAGATGATACGACAATTACCTCCTTACAGTATGATTATGAATATCCTGAGACGAAATTAAAAATCTCTATTTTATGGGAAGTTATTAACTCAGATGATTCCGTTGCAACTGATTTTACAGGAACTACTGGTTCAAGCATTAGTGGTTCTTACAGTATGGAGAACAAGCTGTTGTATTTTTCCAGGGCCTACGGAGATTGGGATTTAGCTTTGGAGTTCGCTCAACAAGATGGAGATACAGGGATTTTTGTTGGCGCGCAGGAAATATCTATGTCAGGTACAGGCTTAGCGATAGAAGCCGGTTACAAGCTTTCTCCTAATTTAAAGTTTGAAGGAAGGTTTGGATATGCCTCAGGTGATGATATCAATACAACAGATAAATACGAAGGCTTTCAGTTTGATAGAAACTATGACGTTGCTCTATTGCTTTTTAATCACAGATTGGGAACTACTGATTTTCTAAAAACGGAAAGTATTGGTGGGTCTACAACTGGTGGAGTAGATACTGAGTATATTTCTAACGCTATTTATTTAGCGCCAAAACTAGTTTATCAGACCTCTGATAAATGGACCTTTGATACCAGCTTGATATATGCAACTTTGCATGATGGAGTTTTAGATTCTTCAGTTTCAAAAGATCTAGGTTTAGAAATCGATTTTGGAATGAGTTACTTCCACAATCCTCAAACGGAATTAAGAGCAGAGTTTGGTTACCTTTTTGCCGGAGAAGCATTTGCAGGAAATACTTCACAACCTACTACTAATTCTTATATAATTTCAACTAAGGCCGCCATCAGCTTTTGATGTCTACTTTGATTAGCAACTTTGAGTAAACGCAGCTTTGATTTCATAATGATTTGCAACTAAGTTTGGTGGTTGAGCAGGGCCCCGAGAAGTTACCTTCTCGGGGTTTTTTCGTTTTCACTCTTAAAAAGCTGTTTAAAGCTCAAAAGTCTGAGGTTTCAAAAGCCTTATTTAGTTCATCTAGCGAGACTAAGAATTGATTTAAATTCTGAAAACTTATTTATGCTTTTATTCTTTTGTCTAAAAACTAGTATTGAGCTTTGCAAAGTACTACAAATCTTGATTCAATAAGAACATCATTTAGAGTTGAAGGAGCTAGACCTTGGTCTTGAAGTACACTGTTTTTTTATTACTGGTTTCTGCTATAGGTTTTGCTCAAAACAATCAAAAACTCATCGATTATAAGAATCCAAATAAAACGAAGCAAGAGCTAGAAAGACAAAAGCTCCAAGATAAATTAAGACAAGATCTAGAAGCCGGAAATTTAAGTTTAGAGCGATTAGAGGAATTGGAAGATCAAATACTTTTCTCAGGCTACACCTATTACCCTCATTCAAATACTCATCCATATATCCCACACAAATGGGATTATGGAATAGAGTTGGGAAATATGTGGATAGACGAAGGCTTGTATTGGTTGGGTGGTAACTACGGATACAATATAGGTACTTGTATACTGACAGAGTCTCAATCTTGTCAGCAGTACTTTGATGTTTTATTGGGTGCTTCCGGAAGATCAGGAGAGTCCAACTATTATGCACTGTTGAGTTATCGATGGCAGTTCGTAAACTTTCCTTCACCAAGGTCACCAGTAGCTAGGATATTTACTGGAGTCATGCATAGAATAAAAGACAATACCACCAAGCAGTTTCCAGTGATAGGTGTGGGATATGGGGTGACTACCTATTTACACGAGCGAGCTGATATTAGAGTAGAAGGGCGTCTTGGGTATGGTGAAGAGATAGGAAGCTTTTTTCAAATGTTTATCAGTGTGGAGTTAAAAGTAGCGCGTTGGCTAAACTTTTTTGCAGGGAAGATAAGAGATGTCGGTGTTGGAACAGTGGAAACTACAGGAAAGATTATAAAGTCAGGAGCTAAGGCAACTGGCTCATTGGTAGAAGCTGGTGCAGAGGGATTGAGTAAAGGTGTGGAGGCTGGGGTAAAAGCCGCCGACAAGGGAATTCGTAGCGTCGGGGATTCTGTAGGGAAGCAGATTGAGAAAAAAATAAAACCTAAAACCGATAATTCTACAAAAGAAAAAAAAGACGAAAAAAAATAATGACTAGGCTGGTTCAGTTTGAAAAAATCTAAAATCTAAAATCTAAAATCTAAAATCTAAAATCTAAAATCTAAAATCTAAAATCTAAAATCTAAAATCTAAAATCTAAAATCTAAAATCTAAAATCTAAAATCTA
>JBGCGH010000005.1:0-60130 GCA_045110695.1 Bdellovibrionales bacterium
TCGACAGGAGATGTACGCCTTCTTACCCGATCATCTGAGTCTTGCGACCTACCCTCATCTTTTTGGAGCTAGAGCCAATCCTGATGACAAGGCAGCGTTAATCGCAAACAACGACCCACTGAAGGGTTATACGAACCCAGCTTATATGACGGATGTTCTTGGAAATGTTCAGATGCACTTTGTTATAGTCGCGTCTCAATTAGCTTTAATTTTTATGGGCCAACCTCAAACTGTAGAAAGAAATTACGAAGCAAAAGAGCGATACAGTTTGCAGGTGGAAAAATTATCGGAACCATTCTTCTTAGGATTAGGAAAATGGTTTATGGGGGCTTATGAATCTAAGTCTCTGGGTGATGTGTGGTATAAACAGAATTTTGAAAAACAAATTTTAGGTATTCAGCCCATCCTTTTCTTCAGTGTATTCTTTCGAACGATGCTCACGGACTTGTCCGTTATTGGAGCTTTGAAGAGTTGGGCCTATTTTTATGTTTGGGGTTGGAAGTTTAGGACCCCATGGGCCTTCGTTGCAGAGGGTAACCATAAAGAGGATCTACGTATAGAAAAAGACGCAAGAGTTTTCCGTGATAATTTAATTCGAATGGAGAACGCGCGTAAATTTAGTCATATGCAGGATTTAAGATTTGAGTTTGATGAAATGTTAAAGCTCTACTCCAGAGATCCAAAAAGAATATACATGTTTTTTAAAGGTTTAAGTCGTCTGCCATCGGCTGTCGTCCTTGGTTCACAATTCCATTTAGGCTTGGTAAATAGAAAAGTTACCGGGGAGATGGCTAGAGAAAAACTTCTAATGGTTTATGATGGCTTATCTGTCGATGGTCAAAGATTTATGGCGGAGCTAATGATTGATTATTCTAGAACCATGCCTCCTGTATATACTCATCCAAATAAATTTATACAGGCTCAAACTACTTTTTGGTTGGGAGCAATTTTAACCACTTATTTGGCTATTGATCTAGGAGTGGAAAGTTTCAAGCTAGAAAATTTACAAGCCAGTGTGGTTTTTAAAGGAGCTTTGATGACTTCTTCTTTGGCCTTAACTATTAAGTCCCTTATGGTTCATAATAATTTATCTTTACGTGATGTTGTCGAATTACTTCCTCGATATTTGCAATCAAGATTTGTTTTAGGTGTGACGGAAGGATTGAGTTTCGTCAAAGACGATCTAGGTAGACTAACGATAAAGGTAAAGCAGTCTGTTAGGGAGGTCCGAGATATCGGAGCTGCAGCTTGCAGACTGAACTACTAAGTCCAAATTCATGCGGCAACGCAACACTGAAATGATAATTAATTTCAACTGAACCGAAAGCTTACAAAAATAGCTTTCGGTTTTTTATTTCTGTAATTTTGAGTGCATTCAGGCCATTTCTGCACATTTTTTAAAACACATCATGGATTAGTTATAGGGTAGCTTAAAAATAGGCTACTGATCTTTGCTGAAGCATTGGGCTCATTGTCTACTGCCAACTTATTTCTCAATTGATTATCAAAAAGATCGTTGAACTCGGTCTAAATTACTGTATTTATGTAGGATATAGAAAATTTGTAAATCAATTTAAAGACTTTTGTAGAAGTAGGTATTATGCAACAAAAGGGTATTAAAATAGTCATCGGACTCGTCATGATTATGGCACTCGGTGGATTCGCTTGGTTAATGACCCCTCCTGTGGGTTACAATAACGGCTACCAGCCTAAACAACCAATTCCTTATGATCATTCTTTACATGCGGGTAAGTACCAGATTCAATGTCAGTACTGTCACTCCAATGTGGAATTTTCCAAACACTCCTCTGTTCCAAGTCTGAATGTATGCTTGAACTGTCATAACCAAATTAAAACTGACAGCCCTCACATTCAAAGAATCAGGGAGGCTCATGACAGTGGTGAGAGCATTGAATGGGTAAAAATACACATGTTACCTGACTTTGTTCACTTTAATCATAAGCGTCACGTTCGTAAGGGTGTTTCCTGTCAGACTTGTCACGGGCCAATTGAAGAGATGGTAGAAGTCTATCAATACTCTGACCTGTCCATGGGCTGGTGTATTAATTGTCACCGTAAACCAGAGAACAACGCTCCTGTAACTTGTTCCACTTGTCACTACTAGGAAGAATGATGAAAACGGAAAGACCTAAAATAGAGCCGAATAAAAAATATTGGAAAAGCTTAGAGCAGCTAGAAAATCAAGACCGCTTCAATGAGATGGCAGAGCAAGAGTTTCAAAGCTCGCCATTGAAATCAGAAGATGGGCAAGATGGTTTTGCTAGACGTGAATTTTTAAAATTAATGGGTGCAAGTATTGCCATGAGTGCAACCGCTTGTGTGAGACGTCCGGTACAAAAAATTGTACCTTACGCCAACAGACCTGAAGATATGATCCTTGGTGTATCTAACTACTACGCGTCCTCACTGAGTGACGGAATGAGTTTTTACAACACTGTAGTTAGAACTAGAGAGGGAAGACCTCTTAAGCTTGAGCCAAATAAAGGAACCGCTGGATTAAGCGCCGTAGCACAGGCCCATGTAGTGAGTCTTTATGATCCGGACCGGCTAGAGGCTCCTAAGAGAAGAATCACTGGTAAGGATTTCCATTCTAGAGTTTGGGATGAAAAATCTTGGGAAAAAATTGATGATGAAATGATTCCAGCTCTAGAAAAAGGATCTACCATTCTTCTAACTGGAAACCTTAGTTCACCCTCTAAAAAAGCATTATTGAGTGATTTTTTCAGCGCTTTTAAAGGAGACTATTATAGCTGGGACCCTGCCTCAAACTCCGCCATTTACGATGCTCAAGAAACTAGTTACGGCAAAGGAGTGGAGCCGAGATATCGTTTTGATCGTGCTAAGTACGTAGTTGGAATTGGTGCGGATTACCTTGGTACCGATGCAAATGCGGATCAATATTCTTCTGATTTCATGAAGCATCGTAAGCCAGGTAAGGATATGAGCAGGGCGGTTCAGTTTGAAAGTCTACTTAGTCTTACCGGAATGAATGTAGACGATAGAATTAGAGTAAAAACAGAAAGTTATGTTGATGTAGCTATGGGACTTGCTTACGAGATTATCGTAAAAATGGGCAAGTCGAGATACAGCAGTAATTCTGGAGTTAAATCAGCACTTGATTCTTATTCCGGGGTTGCTACAAAACTTGGTATAGATGCAGCTCTATTTGAGCAAATTGCAACTGATATGTGGGCTAATAAAGGCCAGGTTCTTGTGGTTGCTGATAGTGGCCACAAAAACGCTACTGGGCTTCAGGTCGCAGTGAATCTACTGAATTCAGCATTAGAAGCTGATGGAAAGACAGTGGATTACGAAAGAAGTCCTTTTGTTGGTAAATCGGCAAACGCCTCCGACCTTGATGCATTTATCTCTGAGTTAAAATCTGGGAAACACCAGATTGCGATGATCAATCAAGTTAATTTGGCATTCGATTTACCATCCTCTGTAGAATTTAAAAAGGCCCTAGAGGATTTCAGGAAAGCCGGCGGCCTAGCCATTTACTACGGTCACTACCATGATGAAACGGCTGAGTTGTGTGACATGATTCTTCCGGATAATCACTCTTTAGAATCGTGGGGAGATGCTGAGTATCTAAAAGGTCAGTTTGCTATTCAACAGCCGACGATTCGCCCACTTCATAACTCTCGTTCCATGGAGCAAAGCTTATTAAACTGGGCCTACGCTCTTGAAATGGGTAGTGCACGACTTCAGGCCTCTGAGACATATCATGATTTCGTTAAGGCTTATTGGTCTAAGTCTATATTAAGAACTGCTGGTCAGGCTTTTGAGGATAAGTGGTTTGAGTTACTTCAAACCGGTTTACATAGCTCTGACGCAAAAGCAGCAAATAGAACCAGTCTGGTGAGGACTTTCAATAGCAAAGCTCTGTCCACGGTAGAGAGTGTATCTACGGATGGAATGGAATTGGTATTGTATGCAAAATCAGGAGTTGGTTATGGAAAATATGCTAACCAACCTTGGTTACAAGAGTTTCCCGATCCAGTAACAAAGGTTACTTGGGATAACTACCTAACTGTTTCTGTAGAGACAGCTAAGAAAATGTCTATAAAAGAAGGCGACATGGTCGACCTTGATGTTAATGGAATTAAAATGAAGCTCCCAGCCTACGTTCAAGTAGGGCAGCATGATGATGTCTTTGGATTAGCTCTAGGCTACGGCCGTGAGATGGGTGGTAAGGTTTGTGTAGGTGTTGGTTTTAACGTTCAAAACCTTCAGTCTTATGAAGATGGCCGATTAATTAGAGCGGGTATCACTGCTAGTATTACAAAAACCTCTGAGAAATATGATCTTGCCAACGTTCAAGGTAACAACTCTATGTTGGGTCGTCAGATAGTTGTGGAAGCAACACTTGATGATTACCTTAAAAAGCCTGATGCCGGTATTCACAAACATAAAATTTTCTCAATATGGCCAAAGATGGAGTACAAGGGACACAAGTGGGGAATGAGCATTGACTTAAATTCCTGTACTGGTTGTTCTAGTTGTATGGTGGCTTGCCAAGCAGAGAACAACGTTCCTGTCGTTGGTAAAAAATATGTGTTAGAGGGTAGAGAGATGCACTGGATTCGTATCGATAGATACTACAGTGGAGATTCAAATAACCCAGACTCACATTTCATACCGATGCTTTGTCAGCATTGTGACAATGCTCCTTGCGAAACGGTATGCCCAGTACTTGCAACTACACATAGTCCTGAAGGGATTAATGAAATGACTTATAATAGATGTGTTGGAACAAGATATTGTTCTAATAACTGTCCGTATAAGGTTCGTAGATTTAACTGGTTCGCTTACACAAAAGGTGAGCGTGATTTAGATACTCCTCGAGAAGCTTACAACCCAAGTGTTACAGTTAGAAGTAGAGGTGTTATGGAGAAGTGTACATTCTGTGTTCATAGAATCTATGAAGAAAAGAATGTAGCAAAAGACAAAGGGGTGAAAGTAACGGATGGACAAATTAAAACTGCTTGTGAGCAGGGTTGCCCAACTGGTGCTATCGTATTTGGTGATATGAATGATCCAAATTCCCGAGTTAGCCAAAAATTTGCTGAGGCTAGAACCTATTCAGTACTAGAAGAGTACAATGCGGTTCCTGCGGTCAGATATCAGACTAAGATTAGAAATGCTGAGAGAGAAAAAGATCATCATGGGGAAGGGCACTAATGTTGAAACGTAATGTTTTAGTAACTGGAGACAAGAGCTTTAAAGATGTGACGGAAGACATCTGCCAGCCTTTGGAAACCCTTCCAGGGAAACCTTGGCTTGCAATGTTTGGATTGGCTAAAACCACTCTTCTTTTTTATGTAGGGGTATTATTTTATATCGCCTACACAGGAATGGGAGTGATGGGTGTAAACCATCCTATCGGTTGGGGTGTTGACATTGTCACCTTCGTTTTTTGGATCGGTATCGGTCATGCAGGAACTTTAATCTCTGCAATTTTATTTCTATTTAGACAGAAGTGGCGAACCGGTATTGCTCGAGCGGCAGAGGCAATGACTGTTTTTGCGGTAATGACGGCTGGTATTTTCCCGTTAATGCATACGGGGCGTCCTTGGTTAGCATTTTGGTTATTCCCATATCCTAACCAAAGAGGTCCATTATGGGTTAACTTCAGGTCTCCGCTTCTTTGGGATGTATTTGCTGTATCTACGTACGCGACAGTTTCTATCGTGTTTTGGTATGTTGGTTTAGTTCCGGATTTCGCTACTATTAGAGATAGAGCAAAAAACAAATGGCGTAAGCAAATTTATGGTGCCTTGTCATTAGGTTGGAGAGGAACTAATAGAAACTGGAGCCACTATGAGATGGTTTATCTTCTATTGGCTGGTTTAAGTACTCCTCTAGTTCTATCCGTTCATACCATTGTATCTTTTGACTTCGCCGTTGCAAACTTACCAGGTTGGCATACTACGATTTTTCCACCATATTTTGTTGCCGGAGCTATTTTCTCAGGTTTTGCAATGGTTGTTACCTTAATGACATTGGTGAGAATCGGGTTTCCACAAATCAAAGATTATATCACCATCGACCACCTTGAGGTGATGAATAAAATCATATTAACCACCGGTATGATGGTGGGTTATGCCTATGGGGCAGAATTTTTCATAGCTTGGTACTCAGGTGTTGAGCTTGAGAAGTTTGCCTTTATAAACAGAGCCTTTGGAACAATGTCTTGGTCTTATTGGATTATGGTTAGTTGTAACGTAATTTTCCCTCAGATCTTTTGGTTTAAGTCCATGAGAAGAAACTTAGTTGTGATGTTTATAGTTTCTATATTTGTGAATATTGGAATGTGGTTTGAGAGATTTGTAATTACAGTTACTTCATTGCATGCTGATTTCTTACCAGCGAACTGGGCAGATTTTAGCTTTAAGTTTGCAGATTTTGGAGTAATCATAGGTAGTTTTGGAATGTTCTTTGTATTGTTCCTGCTTTTCTTAAGAACTTTTCCAATGGTTTCTATGTCAGAGGTTAAGCCTTGTTTAGATGTTGGAAAAGAAGATGGAGGACACCACTAATGGCTAAATATGTTTCAGGTGTAGTTGGTTTTTTACCGGATGACCGAGCGATTTTAAAAGCAGCCAAAGAGACTTACTCTGCCGGTTTTAGGGATTTTGATACACTCACTCCCTTTCCTATTCATGGAATGGACCAAGCAATGGGTTTGAAAAGAAGTTGGATTCCTTGGGTAACCTTCTTCGCAGGTCTTACTGGCTTTAGCTTAGGCCTATGGTTTACGTGGTGGACTTCAGCGGTAGATTACCCAATTAATGTGGGTGGTAAGCCAATGTTTTCTCTCCCAGCATTTATTCCAGTTCTTTTTGAGTTAACAATATTGTTTGGAGCACTAGCAAGTGTTGCAACTATGTTTTTGATCAATGGATTACCGAAGGTGGACCCACCTATTATTGATCCAGATATTACATGCCATAAATTTGCTCTATTTATTCCAGAGACGGAAGAGGGATATAGTCCTGAAAGAGCGGAAACGCATCTCCAGAGTATTGGCGCAACAGACATTAGAAGAGTGGCGGAGTTTTAAATGAAAATATTTTTATTAGGTTTATTGGTCTCCTTAGTTGGCTGCCAGGACAAAACAAAACCAAATGTGGAGCTAGTTCAAAACATGATGGTTTCTCCAGCGATAAAAGCGCAGGATCACGATCCAGATGCTATCAACGGAAAAACTATGAGATTACCACCTGAAGGAACCGTGGCTAGGAATTACCCTCGCTACAGGCCCGCTAATCAAGCTGAGGCTGCTAAGCTGAAAAACCCTTTAGCTGGAAGAGTAGAGTTTCTTGAAAGGGGTAAAGATCGCTATGTAATATACTGTGGTGTATGCCACGGCAATACAGGCTTAGGCGATGGAACAGTAGCTCCAAAAATGATGTTGAAGCCACCATCTCTAGTTAGTGAAAAAATGAAGGCTTGGAAGGATGGGGAAATTTACCATCTGATAACCAAGGGTAGAGGTCTTATGGGCGCTTATGGAAGTCAGATTCTTCCAGAAGATCGCTGGAAGATTGTAAACTACATCCGTGAATTACAAAAGACGTCTGAGAAATAGAAGGTGAGTGGGATGACAAACGAATTAAACGTACCAAAATATATAGCGTCCAAACGCACGCAAGTGTTGATTTGGGTATCTTGCCTGATCGGTGTTTTAACTTTTGTTGCGGGTATCATTGAGAACCCAACAAGAATTTGGCACTCGTACCTAGTGAGTTTCTTTTACTTTACGAGTTTATCTTTATTTGGGCTATTTTTTATAATGATAAATCATATTACCAAAGCAGGGTGGAGTGTAAATATACGGAGAATCCCAGAAGCTTTTACGGCCTTTTTACCGTATACATTATTGTTTTTAATGCTTCTAATGATCGGTGCTGACTTTCTTTATCCTTGGATGGATCCAGATATTGCGGCAACTGATAAGCTGATAAAAAAGAAAGTGGCCTATTTAAATGAAGGATTTTTCACTTTCAGAAGTTTTTTCTTTATTATTTTATGGATTGGTTTTGCTTGGAAAATTGTGGGGAACTCTCTAAAACAAGATGAAACTAAGGACGTAAATCTTACTCATAAAAACGTGAAACTAAGTGTGATAGGAATGTTAGTTTTCGGTCTTACTTATTCATTATTTAGCGTGGATTTATTAATGAGCATCGATGCCCATTGGTTCTCAACAATATTTGGTGTTTACGCCTTTAGTGGTTTGTTTCAAAGTGGTCTAGCCATGATGATTCTTTTTATGATCATGTTTATGAAGCGAGGTGAGTACAAGGGGCTTGTGAATGACCATCATATGCACGATATGGGTAAGTTTCTTTTTGGATTTACAGTATTTTATGCTTACATAGCTTTTTCTCAGTATCTATTGATTTGGTACGCTAACCTCCCTGAGGAGACAATTTTCTACATCCACAGAATGCATGGTGGTTGGGAATGGATCAGTTTAAGTTTAATTGTTTGTAAGTTCGTAATTCCTTTTTTACTTTTAGCTCCTGTATGGGCAAAGAAGAATCATGCTTGGCTAACAATGGTTTCTATTTGGATTTTGATTTTCCAATATGTAGATTTTTATTGGTTGGTATATCCAAACCTACATACAAACCACAGTTCTCTTTTTCCAGAAGCTCCGATATTCAACGGCTATGAAATTGGAATTTTCCTAGGTTTCCTTGGTTTCTTTTTGATGACAGTTCATAGGTTTTTATCTAAGAACAATATCGTACCAATTGGCGATCCTAGACAGGCCGAAAGTACCCATCATCATCAATAGGTTAAGAGGATTAAAAAATTGAAATATTTCATAGAGCGGTCTCGGCACCGCTCTTTTTTTACGTCTGTTTTCACTTTAGTTAAAAAGTATGAAGATTCGGCAAAAAGAGATTTCCTTGTTGGGTTTTGGTGTTAAACCTTAAAGCTCTAATTATTGAACACGTTCTCTTGGTCTTGTTTTGTATTGAATCAAGACGGTAATATTAACCTTTCTTAATAGGTACTTCAGTAAGCTCTTAATGGCGATTCCTAGACCATAGAGTTGTGGATTTTTCAGCTATCCATGCCGAATTACTAATGACGGTTTTTTTGGAGATTATATGGCTGATGCAATTGATCAGGAAATTTTAGAACTTCTCTTTGATGAAGCTTCCGAGGCGATGGAGGAATGGGAACAAAAGTGTCTTCTTCTTGAAAAAGACCCCAGTGCTCAAAATCTCGATGCTCTATTTAGGGTAGCGCACAATGTAAAAGGGGCAAGTCGAAGTGTTGGCCTAATGGATCTAGGTGCATTTGTTCATATCGCTGAGGATTTGATTAACATTATAAAAAATAATCCGACATTGGTTAGTTCTGAAGTTGTTGGTGTATTACTTGATTCTCAAAGCTTATTAAGTAACTGGATCGAGGAACTCAGATCCGACTCCACCTTTTTACCAAACACAAAAGAATTAAAAGCTAAGATTCTTCTTAGTATCGGGAGCCTACAGTCCGGTCCACTAGGATCTGAGAGTTCAGAAATTGACGTAGCCACAAACTCAAAAACGGAAGTTAAAGAGGACATAGCTTTAAATAGTAGCTCTATAGAATCTGTACCTGTGGATATCTGTAAAGTGCAGGAAGCCGTTACAGTTAACACCAACTCACCAGAGAATAAAAAAGACGTAAGCGAATCTGCGACTAAGACAGTGCCAATAGAAGTAAAGGAGAAAAAGAAGCCGATAAAGAAAAAAGAAGCGGCCTCCAGACCAGATAAAACGATTAGAGTCTCTGCAAATAAACTTGATGAGCTTATGCAGCTCATCGGAGAGCTTAGTATACATCAATCCATCGTAAGTCACTCCAAGCAACTGGGTGAATTAGGAAGTGATATAAGCAGCAATGCCATATACTTAAGTAATAAAATTACCAAAGATTTACAGAGTTTAACTCTGTCTTTAAGAATGCAGCCAGTAGCAGGTCTTTTTCAAAGATTGGAGAGAGTAGGGCGGGATGTGGCAAAGACTCAGGAGAAAACCATCAGTTTTATTCTAGAGGGAACGGAAGTATCACTGGATAAAACAGTTATCGAAAGAGTAACAGATCCATTAATTCACGTTATCAGAAATGCTGTGGACCATGGAGTGGAATTAAATCAAGACCGTGGAGAAAAGGGTGGGGCGAGTATCACCATTGGAGCCCATCAAGACGCTAGTGGTGTTGTTATAACTGTTGAGGATGATGGAAAGGGTATAGACCCTAAGGATATATATAAAAAAGCTGTCAACAAAGGTCTCATATCAGAAGATCTAGAGCTAAGTAAATCAGAGATACTCCAACTGGTATTGTTACCAGGGTTTTCGACAAAAGAAGTAGTGACAGATATTTCCGGCCGAGGTGTGGGTATGGATGTGGTTAAACAAGCTGTTGATGAGCTGGGTGGAGTAATTGAGATAAGCTCAGATATGGGTAAGGGAACTAGTTTTAGAATCACTTTACCAACGAACCTGAGTATTATTGATGCTCTTGTAGTTAAAATTGGTAGATCCAACTATGCAGTGGCGATGAAGGAATTGGTTGAGATTATTGATCTCCAGGAATACGTTTTAGAAAATTCTGGTGAAAAAGGACATATGATTAATCTACGGGAAATCATTGTACCTGTGGAGAGCTTACTTGAATATCTTCCTGCCGTAAACGAAGAATTTTTCACTGAAAGTAGTTCTAACGATCAAGGTGATGGACAGCCAGCTTTAGTGGTGAAAGATGGATCTCATCAAATTGCATTTACTGTGGATGATATTTTAGGACAACAACAAATCGTTGTGCGGCCTTTGAGTGAACAATTAGCTGAGCTACCAGGATATAGCGGTGGCACTATATTGGGTAATGGCGAACCCGGTATGATAATAAATATGAATCAAATGACAAAATCCTATTTGAAAAGAACAAAGAGAAAAGGGGCATTGCAATGAGTGAGCTAAGCAGCGTAGCTGGAACAGACGCTAGATATCTACTTTTTAGGGTAGGGGAGGAGTTGTACGGAACCCCTCTTTTGGGTGTTAGAGAAGTCGTTGAACCACAAGCATGTAAGAAAATGCCAAACACTGTCCCTTATTTTAAAGGTCTTATAAATATACGTGGTGAAATAGTGGGAGTGATTGATCTTAGGATTCGGTTCTCTCAGTCTGCTGAAGATGAAGGTGCTGCATTGATTGTATTTGATACGGATGCTGGTGCTGTTGGGGCCCTAGTAGATCAGGTAGATTCTGTACTTGCCATAACGGAAGATATTATCGATAAAAACCCGAATGTAGGAAGTATGGTTCCAGTGGAGTTTTTAGTTGGAATAGCCAAACTTGAAGACAAGTTAGTCTCCTTAGTGGATTTGAATAAAACCTTGGGGAATGAAGAGTTATCGCAATTACGAACAACCAAACTAAGTGCATCTGCCTAATAAATTTAAAAAAAGAGAGCAAAGCAATGAATCTTTTTAAAAAACTATCACTACGAGGAAAAGTTCTGATTCTAACAGAGTTGGTTCTTTTAGTCCTTGCCGCAGTTAGTGTTTTCCAAGTCCATAACTTAAGTGAAACTCAAAAAGCAACTAAGGCCGCAGGCTTTAAAAATGCTGCTCTAAATATGGGGGCTCTCATTGGGAAAAAATTTAGGCTCAAATACAATCAGGTACAGACTATAGCAGAAAACCGAACATTTTTTGGTTCTGATAAAAAGGATATGGCTTATGTGCTTAATCGTTTTGTTGAACGAAATGATGGATATTCACTTATTGTTTTTGCAGACAAAGAAGGGAATTTTGTGGCTGCAAACAATACCAACCCAGATGGTGATGAAATAAAAAGTGAAATACTAGAGGGTGCGAATTTTAAAGGTCAAGCATGGTTTGATAGAGCGCTCGCGGAGGAATATACCGACGACGAAGATAAACTGCTAATAGGTAGTTATGTTGGAAGCATTGGGTTTGATGATTTAGTCGCAAAAGTAAATGGTGAAAATTCCTTTGGTAACCATTTTAGTACTGCGGTTACTAATTTAAATGGAGAGGTTGTTGGAGTTATGACAACGAGACTTGACTTTAAATGGGTAGAAAACAGTTTTGTTGATCTTTTCAATACCATGCGTGACGAAGGTTTTCCTTCGACAAGGATAATTCTAACAGATGCTGTTGGAAACTCAGTTGTTGATTTTCAGCCCTCGCTAAAAGAAGGTAAGACGGGCTTTGATAGATTAAAGTTCAATCAAAGTGTTAAGCCCCTATTCGGTAAAGAACTGAAAAAAATTGCGGAGGGTTCTGCCGGTATATATAACCACGATGGATATGTTGGGGGCTATAGCTCAATGGTCAACGACGTAGTTGCCTCATTTGGTTGGGGAATCATTATTACTGTGGACACAGATGAACTACTCGGAAATTTGTCATCATCAATCAATATTTTCTATGTGATGGTTACAGGTATTTTGCTCCTTGCTATGATATTTGTATGGTTTTTTGTGGATAGGATATCTCAGTCCTTAGTTAAGATGGTTGTATTACTTAAAGAAAGAGTTGAAAACTCTCATGAAACCTCAGAAAAACTTTCTAAGGTATCTGATGAGTTGGCATCCGGTGCGTCTGAGCAGGCAGCTGCAGTCCAAGAAACGGTAGCATCCATGACTGAAATGACGTCTATGATTAATCAAACTTCGAAGCATGTTGTGGAATCTGAGGATCTAGCCAAAGAGGTAAATGTAAGAACTCAAGAGGGTTCAGAAATTATGGAAGAAATGGTTAAATCTATGCATTCCATTCAAGAAGCCAATGAGCAGCTTCATGAAATGAAAAAAATTATTTCTGAAATTACGGATAAAACAAAAGTTATTAATGATATCGTTTTTAAGACTCAGTTACTTAGTTTTAATGCTTCCATTGAGGCTGCGAGAGCAGGCCAACATGGTAGAGGTTTTGCAGTAGTGGCCGAAGAGGTAGGTAATTTAGCTCAAATGTCTGGAAATGCTGCGAACGAAATTGCAGCATTACTTCAAAAATCAGAAGATCAAGTAGGTCAAATAGTAGAAAACACCGCCAGTAGAGTAGAGCAAGGCCAAGAGGTGTCTGGAAAAGCTTTGTAAACCTTTAATGAGATAGCTCAGGACGTTGACATGATTGCCTCGAGCGTTACAAGTATTCAGGATGCGACAAGAGAGCAGGAGGAAGGTGTAAACCAAGTTTCAATTACTATGAAACAAATCGATCAAACCACACAGCAAAACTCCAATCTTGCAAATCTTGCAAGCTCGCACTCTGAAAGTGTTCAAGGGGAAGCGATAAGGCTTGAAGATATAATGAGAGAAGTCTCTACTATTGTGATTGGAGATAAGATTCCTACAGGCGTTGATCTATCTGGGAAAAGTGACAACCAAGTGGAGGGCGTTTTAAATCAGTTCCAGACCAATAATAAAGCCTTGCATTCGACAGAACTGGTGGATGAAGCTAGCCTAGGTAATTTTAGTGAATCTCAGGATATAGTTGCAGAAAATGATATCGATAATATCGATGCAGATGACGATAGCTTTGAGCACGTAGGTTAATTATTATGATCGCACAACTAAAGCTCAGTTCCGAAGAACGTGAGATGGTGTATAAGCTGGCCGAAGAGCTAACTGGAACCTGTCAGGTCGGAAATTTTAGACATGAAATATTGGTTACAAATGTTTTAAGGCGAATGCATAAAGTCAAAGTGAAAAGCCTTCAGGCTTATTTATCACTAGTAGAGAAAACCCCAAAAGAAATGCCTCATTTAATGAGTGCTCTAACAATTCATACGACAAACTGGTTTCGTGAAAAACCGCATTATACTAGTTTTGCTTCTCGGTTAGAAAATCAAAAAAATATAAAAGAAAAATTTGTCATGCTATGTGGAGCCAGTTCAACAGGTGAGGAGGTTTATTCTTTTGGGCTTGTTTTAGAAGACTTCAGAAGGAAAAATCCTGGATTCGAATATGAAATTCATGGTAAAGATATTGATCCTGTAAGTATAAAGAGAGCAGAAAAGTGTGTTTACCTGGATTCGGCTTTGAAAGATATTCCAAAAGATTATCATTATCTAGTTCTTAAGGGTAAGGGAAGGACTCAAGGCTTTATCACTGTTGATAAAGAAATAAGGAAGCGAACCAGGCTTGGAGTCAGGTCATTAATAGAAAAAATACCTACAACGGAACAGTACGATTTAGTTGTTTGCCGAAATGTTTTAATTTATTTTTCGCCCGCTGAGGTCCACAAAATAGTGGAAGGATTAATAGGTTCATTGAAGCCAACTGGAATTCTAACTGTAGGTCACTCTGAAGCTCTCGACTATAGAAAGTATGATATTAAGTCTATGGGTAATTCTACTTATATTCTTAATTCTGCCTTAGACAGATCCTTCGCTCTGAAAACAGATCTTAAAAAGAAAACTATTTCTAAACTAAAGGTGCTAGTAGTTGATGATTCGGCCACAGTAAGAAAAATAATTTGTAAGGCAATTAAAGGGGTTGGGTTTGCAACTTTTGAGGCTGATTCGGCAGCTGCTGCATCAGAGTTTTTGCAAAACAATAAAGTTGATATCATTACTTTGGATCTTCATATGCCAGGAAAAGATGGGGATCAATGGTTAATGGAGCAACGTAATTTAGGATTAGAAACACCAGTAATAATAGTAAGTGATGCAAGCCCTAAAGAGGCCCAAGCAGTACTAAATGCATTGGGTGATGGGGCCCAAGATTATATTGAGAAAAAGGATTTAAATACCCAAGGTGCGCTGATTCAAGCTAGAATCAAGGCGATTGCCGAACATTCTGATGGAACCAGTAGATTGCATAGAGTGACTGCTGCTCAAAAAGATGAATCTAGCCTAGAGCTATTTAGACCCGATATTATTTTGCTCGGCGCAAGCACAGGAGGTACGGAAGCTTTAGTTCGGACCTTAAAATCTATGCCAGATGATTGTCCGCCAGTGGTTGTAGTACAGCACATATCGGCTGATTTTGCTGGTGCTTTTGCCGATCGACTTGCTGATATTGGTAATTTAAAATTAGCGGATCATTTGGATTCTGAGCTTAAACCTGGTTATCTTTACATGTCTGTAAAAGACGAGCATATTGGTATAAAGAAAAAGGGCTCCAAAATTTATGCGTATTTTCAGGACTCTGCCAAAGTGAGTTCTCACAGGCCAAGTGTAGACTTTCTTTTTTCCACCGCTCAGGAAATTAGCAATAAGAGCTTCATGGCAGTACTGCTAACGGGTATGGGAAAAGATGGTGCCAAGGGGCTATTGGGCCTTAAAGACAACAACGAAGCTATGACAATTTGTCAGGATGCAGAATCTAGTGTTGTTTGGGGTATGCCAGGGGAGGCAACTAAGTTGGGCGCCCCTAAGTTCGTTGGGAATCCTGAGTCCATTCGATCATTGATTTTGCAAGCCATCAATAAACCTAAAAAGTCACAAGCAGCATAGCGAGTCTAATTGAAGTAAACCGTATCCGTATTTTACTTGTGTCTACACAAGAATCTCATGTGGCAAAGACTAAACTTATTGTCCAAGACAGCTTCGAAGCCTACTTTGTTTAAATAAGCCTGCCAAAAGGGCAAGAATTTGCTGAAATTTCATAGACGGGGATTCCATATTCCACTAGATTAAGAAGTCTCAAATGTTGAATAGGACAGGTTTATAAATGATTAAAATTCACCTCCCAGATGGTAGTGTAAAAGAGTTTGATAGAAAGCCCAGCGTATTAGATGTGGCTGCCAGTATAGGTGAGCGATTGGCTCAAGATACTGTGGGTGGTTTTGTTGGCGGTGAAATCATTGATTTAAGGACTGAGCTAGAAGATGGAGCTGAATTAAAAATAATTACCAAAAGCCAAGAAGAAGCGAATGAAATTATCAGACATAGTGCCGCTCATGTTATGGCTCAGGCGGTACAGGAAATTTGGCCAAAAGTGAAAGTAACTATTGGTCCAGTAATTGATAATGGTTTTTACTACGACTTCGATACGGAAACTCCGTTTACTCCAGAAGATCTAGAAAAAATTGAAGTAAAAATGAAAGAGATCACTAAACGTAAAACTCCCATTGTGAAAGAAACTTGGAAATCTCAAGATGCCATAAACTTATTTAAGGAAATGGGGGAGGATTACAAGGTAGAAATAATTAATGATCTTGGTGGCGAGGAAGTAACAGTTTATCGTCAAGGAGAATGGTTAGATCTTTGTAGAGGACCTCATTTACAGCATACTGGTGATATTAAATCCTTAAAAGTTTTGAGTTTAGCTGGATCCTACTGGAGAGGTGACGAAACAAAGGCTCAACTCCAGAGAGTTTACGCCACAGCATTTAACGACAAAAAAGCTCTCAAGCAATACCTTCATAATTTAGAAGAAGCAAAAAAAAGAGATCATAGAAAGCTTGGAAAAGAGCTTAAACTATTTCATTTCTCTCAGCTAAGTCCAGGCTCACCATTTTTCACCGCAAAGGGCACTAGAATTTATAATCTCCTCGTTGATCTTATGAGAGAGGCTTACGATAAATATGATTATCAAGAAGTGATAACTCCACAAATTTATGACGTAGACCTTTATCATCAGAGTGGTCACTACGATAACTACAAAGAAAATATGTATTTCACAGAAATAGATGGAAGGTCTTTTTCTGTTAAGCCTATGAACTGCCCTGGCCATTGTGTTTTGTTTGGTCAAGAAAAGCATAGTTACAGGGATCTACCCATTAGAATGGCTGATTTCGGAAGACTCCACAGATACGAGCGAAGTGGCGTTATGCATGGTCTTACTAGGGTAAGAACTTTTTGCCAGGATGATGGACATGTATTTTGTTCTATGGATGACTTACAAAAAGAAATTGAGAGATTTATCACTATGCTGAGCGAGATATATAAAACCTTGAGCATGCCAGATTTTAAAATCTACCTTGCCACTCGCCCCGAAAAACGTGTTGGTTCCGACGAGATTTGGGATCAATCAGAGAAGGTCTTAGAAGACGCGCTGAAGAATTTAAATTTAGACTACGGGTTGAATGAAGGGGACGGTGCCTTCTACGGGCCAAAGCTGGATATAGTGTTTACGGACGCTATTGGCAGACCTTGGCAACTGGGAACCCTCCAGGCCGATTTTAATAACCCAGAGCGTTTTGATTTAAAATTTACAGGGCAAGATGGCAACGACCATCGACCAGTTATGCTTCATAGAGCGATATTAGGCTCTTTAGAGCGTTTTATTGGGGTATATTTAGAGCATACAGCGGGAAAACTGCCATTTTGGCTATGTCCAGAGCAGTTAGTTGTTATGAATATCACAGATAATCAAGCGGAGTATTGTGAGAAATTAGTGTCTCAGTTAAAAGCTGCTGGTATTAGAGCTGATTTTGATGGTAGAAATGAGAAGTTAGGATTTAAAATTAGGGAAGCTCAATTAAGAAGAGTCCCTTATATGCTCACCGTTGGCGACAAGGAAATGGAAAGTGGTGAGCTTAGTGTAAGACTGAGAACAGGTGATCAAGTTAATGGCATCAAACTAGAAGACTTGATTCAAAGGCTAACTGCTGATAATAAAAGCAGGAAGTTCGAACTTAGTTTTACCAATGAAACTAAACCAGGAGGAACGCAATAAAACGACGAGGTAAACATAACCGCGATAAACCAAAAGATCGTGGGCCAAGAATGAATCAAAACATACGTGCCACAGAGCTCAGAGTAATTGGATCCGATGGATCCATGTTAGGGATTTTAACTCCTAAAGCGGCACTAGAGATTGCTGAAAACGAAGGTTTAGACCTAGTTGAAGTAGCACCTAATGCAAAGCCACCTACATGTAAAATTTTAGATTACGGTAAATACTTGTATGAGCAAAAGAAGAAGGCTCAAGAATCTAAAAAGAAACAGGTGATTGTTACAACAAAGGAATTACAGATTCGTCCAAGAACGGATCAGCATGATATTGATACAAAGGTAAAGCACGCTCGCAAGTTTATTTTAGGTGGAGACAAAGTCCGCTTAAATATGCGCTTTAGAGGCCGAGAGATGGCTCATAAAGAAGTGGGAAGAGGCGTGTTAATGTCCATGGTTAAATTGATTGAAGACATCGCCACCATCGAGCTAGAACCTAAAATGGAAGGGCAACAGTTGTTTTTAATCATGTCGCCTGACAAAAAGAAGATTGATGCTTTTAATAAGCTTCAAGCTCAGGTGGAAGAAGCTCCGGCAGCTGAATCTCCCTCAGCGGAAGCTTAAGTATAAAAAAATAAAAAATAAAAAATAAAAAATAAAAAAAGATCACCTATCTAGGTGATCTTTTTTTGTGTGTAGACTCGTCTATGCTACTGCTTCGCTTTTATCTTTCTAACCGTGTAGATGGTATCGTTTCCAGGTTCCTGCACTTCATAAATTTTGATCTCCGTAGAAGTTTGCTCACCACGCTTGCAAAGCTGCCAACTGGATGCACCAGTATGTAATCTCATAGGCTTACTATCAAAATAATTTGAGTCAGAAAGTATTTTTTTGTAGATAGGTCCGATGTTTTCCTCAATTCGATTCTTCTCCTCAGTTCCGCAGTGATTTGTCTGGTAAGATATTTTTAGTGTCTGACCTTCGACCTGAGTATAGAAAGATTCAAAATTTGGATCTTCCACGACTATTGATCCTAAGTTCTTTTCATTTTTTATTTTGTTTGCTCTATCTGTGTAAAAAGCTAAGTGTTGATCAACACAGCTTAAAATATGTTTTTCATTATTTGGGAATCTGAGAGCATTTTTTGCGGTTATTATGCTATCTTGTAATTCTAAAATTTTCTTTTGGTAGTATGCGATATTCGATTGGTCTATTTCTTCTTTACCCATGTAATATTCGATATTTCCTTGATAATGTACAATTAGTCTCTCATTATCGCTGATAAATTTTTCTAGATCTTTACTGGCTGTGGACAGAGCTTTCTTTATAGAATTCTGTTTTTCAATCTTGGATATCGATCTATATTTTTTTGCTAGATCTTGATAGTACATACTCTCAGCTTTTCTTTGCGGGTAGCTAATCTTTTCCAGTTTTAGTCCAGCTTCGTAAACGGGAGCTTCACGTTTCTGTTTTATATGTTGCCTACTCGTGTTGACTTGAGATTCAGAGAATACGCTTTCTTCAAAAGGGTGAACAGTGGCAGTATTTTTCAATACATTACAAGTAGGGTTATCAGAAGTTTCCACTAACTTATTGTAGAGGTCCGTTTTGATATGATTACTTTCAATTCTAGATTTGATTAGTCTGAAATCTGAATTGTTAGTCTGACATATTTTTACTAGCTCGGAAATATTTATTTCTCCAGGTTCAAAATAATCGCAAGTTGGCTTTTTAATAAATGATTTTTCTGCTGAGTAACCGGCCGACAGGAGCGTATTAAGTAGGGAATTGAAGTTTTCTGGGCTATCAAACCTATAAAATTTATCTATCAGATTATCCATTACTACTTGTTTTGTGTTTGGATGCCTGATTTCGTATAGAAAAAAATAAGCTCCTGTAGTTTCATATCACCAGCGAGTTGCTCCGCTTCTTCGATTAAAAGATTTGAAAAAGCAATTTGACTTTCTCGGTCTACGGTTAATAGATTATTTTCGAAATAGTCGGCATATTCTCCAGTTATTAGTAAATTTGCATCTAGTCCCTGGACAAGATTTTGGAATCGGCCGCGACCATGTTCGGTGTTTAAATTTTTGGTCTTTAGTAGTTGTTTTATATCAGAATATGAATTCCCTCCAATTCTTATTGATGTTGTAGTATCTACTAGTTTTCCATCAATCTTTTCAACATCTGTGTCTTGCTTTACAGAAAATTTATGTTGGAAGCCCGGAATCTCTAATTTGATCCAATCTGTTTTGCTACCTAGGTATTCAGCTAAACCTAGGTGGGGAGTCATAAATAGTACAATAAATATTTTAATTTTCAAATTCATATTCAATCCTCATCTTTCCAACAAATAATGATTTCCATTGGAGTAGTTATGCATTACTGTTTCGCTTTTAGTTTTCGAAGAGTGTATGTGGTATCGTTTCCTGGTTCTTGTACTTCATAGATCTTTATATCCGAGAAGGAATTTTCTCCTTGTTTGCAAAGATCCCAGCTGGAGTGTCCCCTGGTAAGCTCCATAGGCTTACTGTCGAAATAGTCTGTGTCAGAAAGTATTTTTTTATAAATAGGTCCGATGTTCTTTTTAATTTGATCCCTCTTCTCAGAGCCACAGTGCTTGGTTTGATAGGATATTTTTAACCACTGGGCATCAACCTGAGTGTAGAAAGATTCAAAATTTGGATCTATATTGGTGGGCTTTGTATCTGCAACAACTGTGTTTGATTTTGGCGCAAGGGATTCATTATAGTCTAAGGCTTTATTTACACAGGTTTTAACTTTTTCAAGTGCATTGGGCGACTTAACGAATTCTATAGTTGGAGAAAGTTTTGCCATTTCCCCCTCTAATTCTTTTAATTTGATCTTCGTCCTTTCGATTTCATCTAAGTCTGGTCTAGCTTCTTTCTCTAGTTTCGATATAAACGACCTATAGTTTTCAGCAAATTTTGAGTTTTGTTCTTGATCTTGGTTCTTTGTATCTTCGACTTCAGAAAATTGTGCAGCAATCGAAGAATTGATATCAGTATAGCGAAGATCAGTGGTTAAGGCGGAAACTACTTCACCATAAAATTCTTCTATATTTTTCACTTTATAATTTATCCTAATTTGATTTTTCATATTAGGTTTTTTTGTTTCATAGTCTCTTTCGTTGTAGCTTAAACCTTCTACAAACTCCGCGTCTTTAACTATTTTTTTCATTCTACTACTTCTAAGTAATGGTGAATCATCAAAAATATTTTCTCCAACAATCAAACTGCAATCGTCAATTTCAGAACTGCCAAGAATACTACTATAGATTTCCCTTCTTTTTTTATTTCTATCTATATCTGATAGATATTTCGAAGACTCTCCGAAGGCATCAATGCATGTGTATGTTAAATCATGTAAACTTGCTGTAAGGGAGCTACGAAAAGAGCAAATTGGTTTTGTAGAGATGTAATTTTTTTGGCTAAATCCTTGAGCCTTTAGCGTTCTAAGTAGATTTTCGTAATCGCCCAAATCGTATTCGGGATCGAGATTGTTTATTATTACTTCCATTGATAATTGTTTTAATTCAGGATTTTTGATCTGTGATAGGAGAGCTTTCAGATCTTTGATGTTTACTTCTTTAGTATGCTTTTTTAATTCTTCAAATAATATTTGGGAAAATAGATCGTAGCTTTCCTGCTCCAGACTTCTTTCGGCTCCGCCATTAATGAAATTACTTACACCGGAATATTCGTAATAAAAGGGATCTACACCTTTGGGAACAGAAGAATAAGGTGATTTTTCGTCCTTAGAGTTAAATTTTGAATTTAAAAGTAGATCTAGGGCGGACTGGCTAAAATTAAAATAGCCATCAAGTGTTCTGTATTCAAATTTTGTTTGCCCAGTATTTCCGTCAAATACTTGAGTCCTTTCGATTTTAAAATCATTTTCAAAACCAGGAACCTTCAACGAAATTACAGTATCATCCACAAATTCGGAGAGCCCAAATAGCGGAGTATTCAGAAAAATACAGAAGAGAAATACTTTTAAATTAATTTTATATATACCAGTCAATCTATACCTCCCCAGGCAACTTTTATAGGAGCAAGTTTAATGCCGAATAAAAAACTTTAGTAATCTACTAAACGCCTAAAACTACTGGTTTTTTCTGTGTATCTATTTGAAGCATTGTCTAAAAGCCATAGTTTTGTATTTCAAAAAAACCTTTGCCCCCTTTAATCAAATAAGTTAGTTTAGCCCCTCACAATCGCCTTGTGATGGCTCCTGAAAGAATTTACTCGTTGTGAGTGAATCGCCGCACGATGGAAAGGAAATAGAATGTCTAAGATGAAGACACATTCTGGTGCTAAAAAACGTTTAAAGGTTTTAAGCTCTGGAAGAATCAAGAGAAAGAAAGCGAATCGTCGTCACTTACTCGGTCATAAACAGCGTAAGAGAAAACTGCACCTGAACGACACTGAATATGTGTTGCCTTGTGATTATAAACGTATTTCCCGTTGTTTGAACGTATAAGAGGAGTGTAGAGAATGGCACGTGCAAAAGGTGGATTTAAAACCCGTCGTAGAAGAAAAAAAGTATTAGAACTAGCTTCCGGTTATTACGGTGCTGGTAGCAGAACAATCAAAATTGCCGCTGAGAGAAGCGACAGAGCTGGTGTTTTTGCTTATAGAGATAGAAAAGTTAAGAAAAGAGAATTCCGCAGACTATGGACCATCCGTATCAACGCAGCAGCTCGTCTTAACGGAACCACTTATTCTCGCCTAATGGGTGGCTTAAGCAAAGCAGGCATCGAACTAGACCGCAAAACTCTAGCCGACATGGCAGTAAACGATCCCCAAGGATTCGCCCAAATCTGCCAATCAGCCCAATAAAAGCCGACCAATAAAAAATAAAATATAGTCTTAAAAAGCGATTCCCACCAGAATCGCTTTTTTTATTCGTACTTACTTACTTATGGTCTGCGGTTATAAATCTAAAGAAGGCCTAACTAGCCATCAATTTACCCAATAGGTTTCCTAACCCCCTTCCCAATCACCTTAGAAAATTCCTCCTCTTATAATAAAAAAGAAAAAGCCATAGCATCTACGGTCTATTATCCCTCACGCGCAGTTGAGTGTATGAGCATGAGGGATGATAGACCGTAGAGGATATGGCGTTCAGCTCCATCCCGAATTTAGGGAGCATTAAGAATAGCCTAGCGGCGCCTGAGCGAAACCCCAATTTAAAGAAAAAGCCCAGCGGCACCTGAGCAAAATAACGCATAGTGAACCAAATTCCCCTAGGTTTCTCCAAAACAAAATAATACGATAAATGCACAACGGGAGATCCTATGAAAAGTCTGATTCTAGTTCTAATTTTAAATTTATTTTTCTCATTTCAATCCTTAGCTAATACCTATGAAAACGGTATTTACAATGGAAGATCCCTAGAGACTAAAAGTGTATTCGACCTGATTGATTCGGTTCTTCCAGGGGACGTATTGATTTTAGGAGAGTTTCACGGGGTGGAGCCTCATCATAGGAATCAGAACTATATTTTACAGCAGCTAGCAAAGAGACATTCAAATCTTTCTGTGGGTATGGAGTTTATAAATTTTCAACAGCAAGAAATTGTTGATCAGTATTTTGAAGGTGAGCTTACTGAGGAAGATTTTCTCCAAAGAATGAAGTGGGATAACTTTAAAGATTACCACTTTTATAGGGATTTGATTGCTAAGCCCTATCTCTTTTCAACGGGAAAAACTTATGGAATTAATGCGCCTAGGGAACTTACTTCTAAGGTGGCAAAAACAGGTCTGGATTCTTTAAATGAAAAGGAGAGAGCTCTTCTACCTCCTAATTTTAATGTGGGTTCAGATCTTTATCTCGGTCGTTTTAGAGAGGCTATGGGAGGACATGTTCCTGAGGAAAAGCTATTGAAATATTTTACGGCCCAAAGTATTTGGGATGATACTATGGCTTATCAGATCTTGAGGCATCAGAAACAAAATGAAGTTTTTGTGGTTATTGTAGGAGATTTTCACGCAAGTTATGGGGGAGGATTAAAGGATCGGTTAGTTGCCAGAGGTAAAGCGCACGAGCAAATAAAAATCTTAAGCCAGATTAGTCGTCAGCATCTTTATGGTAAGACTATTGAGCAAATGCTAAACCCTAGGACTATGAATGGCCCACGAGGGGATTTTATCTATATCACTGACTAGCGTGTTTTCAGAGATGCTTTAATTTTTAAAAGATCAAATATGGCAAAGAGAAAGAAGCTAGGCTTTATCTTAGACCCTGCCACGTCCGTCCACTTTCTTAGTGGCTCTTCATAGAAGTAACTCAGTTTTGCTTCAGAATGATGATAGATTCTGTGGATCAGCTCGATATCAAAGAGCCATCTTGAGATAAATATATTTTTTAGGGAATGGCGTAGGCCTTCGTGGTTGACCAAGACCTTTGCTCCACATTGAGTGTCATTAATGCGGATTCCTAGTAATATTCCAGCAACAAAAGCAAAAACTCTGCCTAAGAAAAAACGCATTTTAGTTCTTTGGATGTCGTGGCCAAGTAAGTAGGCCCTAGAGCCGAGAATTACTTTTGCTTCTGTAGTGTTGGTTAGATCAATCAGTCTTAGCATTTCTGGAATGGGTGTGGCTAGATCTGCGTCAAAGTAGCCTGTGATGTCTGCATTCATATCTAGAGCTTTTAGAAGGCCTTGTCGGACCGCCTCGCCTTTGCCCATATTTTGATCTAAATCCAAGTTGTACATTCTATCAGGTTTTTTCTTAGCCAGGTCTTTAATAACTCCAGAAGTGTTATCTGAGGAGCCATCGTTGACGAAGAGCCACTGAAGTTCATCATTTTTAGTCAAAGAATTTAGAAACTGATCCTTATCTAAGCGCTCTTCTTCATTGTAGCAAGGAACGACAAGTATTATTTTTTTTCTTGTATCAGACATGAACACTTCTTAAATATAGGTAGTTGTTTCTATCCGATCAATATGCCACTATCACCTGGCTTATTCAAGAGAATGTAGGGGTTGGTTGTGTTAGCTTATTTGGGGCTTCGTAAAATAGATGTTTGGATAATTGTAGTAGGGCTCTTATTGACCACACTTTATGCTACGGGTCACAAGGTCGATGGTGATGTTACACAGGTTCTCAATAATGCCTATGAATTTTCAGAGAATAATAATTTAATCCCTTATGGCAATGTTTCCACCAGCGGTGCGAAGGGAAATACCCCAGGGGCTTTTTTAAGTCTGATCACCGGTGTGCCTATGAGTATATATGCTTCACCTTACTCAGCTCTTTCAGTAATTGCTTTGCTGCATTTGATCTCCTTAATTCTTTTAGTAAATGTAGTAAAAAACTATCTTACTGCTTTTGGGGTAAGTGTGTTTGTCATGATTTTTTGGTTGAGTCCATGGCGGGCAGGGGAAGTTTTCCTGTGGAATCCGGCCTATATTTATATTGCCTCCGCCTTGCACCTTTGGTCCGCCTATCATCTTTCAAAAAACAAATCCTACTTTTTTAGTATTGTTCATGGACTGAGTATATTTTTAGGGCTTCAGGTGCATGCCTCTTTCGTTCTTTTGGTTTTCTTGACCCTAATTTTGTTGAGCTATAGATCTCTCAAGGTAAATTGGTACGGCTGTTTATCGGGTATTGTGCTAGGGTTTTTGAGTCTACTTCCCTATATATTGGCTGGCCTACAAAATCCTGATATTTTTCCGAGACCGGGAGCAGATTCTGGTTCTAATGGGTTTCTATTTTTTGGGTTGATAAAAGTTTATCCTTTAATAAAAGCAGTTTGGTATTGGTGTTTGTTTGGGTCTACGATATTTCAATCTCATATGTTTCATGAGTTCAATTTTTCCTGGCTTGGTACCGGGATTTTAAAATCTGCTATTGAGTACTCATGGACGGGTATAAAATACTTTTTTGGACTACTTGGGATTATTTTGTCGATACGAGTGAATTGGCAGTTTTTTAAATCGAACAAATCCATTCTTAAGATATGGAAAGTGAAGTTCGAGGAAAAAAGTAATTTTTTGAATTACTATATTTGTGCTGGCTTTGTCTCACTTTTAATTGCATCTGCAATTTCTCCAACGGAACCTATTTTTTGGCATCTTTTGTATCTCTGGCCAATAGCGATTCTACCCATTAGCCTTTTTGTGAATGAAAAGTTTAAAAGCACAGCGAATTCAATGAAGGTTCAAAGAATAGTTATTGCAGTGGCAGTGTTTTTCGTCTTCTCTAATCTTTTTGCTGCTCTAGGCTCTAGAAAACATGATTTTTTCAATTTTAGTTTCCATGACTATTATCAAAAGAACTATATTGAGAGGGTTCAAAGGTAGTCTTTTTACCTAAAATCTGTCTGTTTATTATCGAGTATGTTCGACTTTTTTGTGCCTTTCATGCCCAGAGCAAAGTCTTTCAGTTTCATAAGCTTTTACTGATTCATTAGCTACCATAAGATTAGTATTTTAGAAAAACTTTTTCCCAGCCTGGACGAGATGGTCTATCTACCACCATATTTACGATAAGAGCTGTATAAAAGTGAAGCACCTTGTTCTTAACCAGAGCTCTATTTCTGTGTCACACTGAGCAATGGATTGCCCTAGTTCCTGCACTCAAGGACAATTTTTCTTTGCTTAAACTCCAAACGAGAGGAATTGAAGTTGAATCATATTGAGTTACCCAAAGAGAAGATAATCTTAGAGAACTTTGTAAATGGTGAATGGAAGTCGGCAACGGGAACTGAATTTAAAATTGATAGTCCTTATTTTGGAAAGACCATTGGGCTTTCAAGGAATAGCACGATTGAAGATGTGGAAATTGCTGTAAAGGCTGCACATAGCGCTTATAAATCATGGTCGAAAAAGCCAATGAAAGAAAGGGCACAGGTCCTATTTAAATTTCGTCAAAATTTAATCGATAGATCAGAAGAGATCGCTCAAATCATTTCATTAGAAAATGGTAAAACTCTCAGTGAGAGCCGGGCAGGTATTGCTAAAGGTGTTGAGGTTTTAGAATATGCACTTAGTTTGCAGAACATAGATCAAGGGGGGAAAATGGAAGTGTCCCGCGGAGTGTTTTGTGAGTATCGTAGACGTAGTTTAGGTGTAGTCCTAAGTATAACTCCCTTTAATTTTCCGGCTATGGTTCCCATGTGGACTATACCCATAGCCATTGCCTTGGGTAATTCTTACGTTTGGAAGCCCTCTGAGAAAACTCCTCTAACTTCTAAATGGATCACACAGAGTTTTAGTGATGCAGGTCTGCCAGCTGGAGTTTTAACTGTAGTTCAGGGTGGAAGAGAGTCTACCGAGGCATTGATTGATCATCCTCTTATAAAGGCTGTTGGCTTTGTTGGCTCTAGTAAGGTTGCCAAGGCTGTATATGAGAGATCTGCAAAAAACGCTAAGCGAGCCCTCTGTATGGGTGGGGCTAAAAACCATATCGTGCTGCTACCAGATGCGGATTCTGGTATTACCGGAGTTGGGATAAGCAATAGTTTTACTGGTTGTGCAGGACAAAGATGTATGGCCGCAAGTGTATTGCTAGCGGTGGGTAATGTAGACAATCAAATTGCGGCCATTAAAAAAACGGCCGAGTCCACCACCCAAGGGGATAAAATGGGGGCGATAATCACTGAGGAACAGGTAGATTTCTTACATACGGCTCTAGATAGAGCAGTCGCAGAGGGAGCTACATTGATATTGGACGGGCGAAAGTCTGAGAAGCCGAGTGACTACAAAGATGGTTTTTGGTTAGGCCCCACTATTTTGGACAACGTAAAGCCCAACTCTCAAGCGGCATGTGATGAGTTATTTGGACCTATTTTAAGTATAGTAAGAGTGGATAATATTACCGAGGCCATGAGAATTGAAAACTCCAATCCCTATGGCAACGCCTGTTCTGTTTTTACAAGCTCAGGTCCATTGGCTGAGGAAGTATTAAGCCAAGCAACAGCCGGAATGTTAGGAGTAAACATAGGTGTGCCAGTTCCAAGGGAACCATTTTCTTTTGGAGGTATTTTTGATAGTAAGTATGGACACGGAGAAATCACGGGGCCCGGCTCTTTGGATTTTTGGAGCGATCAAGTAAAGCTTACTACAAAATGGGAAAAGCAAAACGACGAAACATGGATGTCTTAGGAGATAATAATGTTAAATAAAATTAAAGATAAAAGAGGCTCTCACGTAGTTCTTACCTCACATAGCAATCAAGTTTATAAAGAAGTTCCTAAGATTTTGTGGGGTGAAAAAGACCCTAAGACAAGAGGTCCTGTGATTGGGACCATTAACAACAAAGAGAATAGAAATGCCATTGGTTCACATTCGGGAAGTTATACCGTTTATAGAGCATTGAGTATCGCAAGCGGTTCTTTTCCAAAGGATCACAAGCCGGATTTAGAAAATACCGACCCAACTACTTACGTTCAACCTCAGGATTCTTGGTTTGATTCTGAAAAAATTGCTAGTCTTGATCCTTGGGGGGCAAATATTAATCAAGCCTTTGGGGAGGAATTGAAGCAGGGTTTTAACATTCAACCAACAATTGCTATCACCCAGGCTAGATTACATATCCCAGAAGTTCAGGAGGCTATCGATCTTGGACGACTTAAAATTGACGGGGATATTGTTGCAGAAGATAAAAGCGTTAAAGTAACGAAGGTAGCTATTGAGCCGGTATGGCATTTACCAACAATTGCTAAGCGTTTTGAATTGGAAGAAGGAGAGCTTCGTAAAGTACTCTATACTGAAACTGGTGGAATGTTTCCAGAGCTTGTTACAAGGCCTGATCTAAAGGTTTTACTGCCACCCATTGGAAGTAGTACGGCTTATATTTTTGGAAATCTAAGTGATCTTTCTAAAACAGATGTAGAACTTACTTGTAGGGTTCATGATGAGTGCAATGGATCCGATGTTTTTGGTTCAGATATTTGCACCTGTAGACCTTACCTTACTTATGGAATTGAAGACGCTGCTAGAACGGCTCAGCGCGGTGGTGTTGGTTTAGTTGTTTATTTTAGGAAAGAAGGAAGGGCCTTGGGAGAGGTAACTAAGTTCTTAGTATATAATGCTAGGAAGCGGCAGGAAGGTGGCGACAGTGCCTCAAATTACTTTTATCGAACGGAATGTGTTGCCGGAGTGCAGGATGCAAGATTTCAGGAGTTTATGCCAGATGTCTTACATTATTTTGGTGTTAAAAAAATAGATAATTTGCATTCTATGAGTAATATGAAATACGACGCCATCGTTGGAAGTGGAATAGAAGTAAAAAATAGACTTCAGATTCCGAAGGAATTAATTCCAGCAGACGCCCAGGTAGAGATTGAAGCAAAGAAAGCGGCTGGTTACTTTACTGAGGAAGAGATTATGTCTGATGAAGACCTGGGTGACGTTCAGGGAAGAAAGTTGGAAGAATAATGGATGTTGTAAGTGAATATTTAAATCCAGCAGCTGTTAGAAGAACTACTGATCTTGTTGTAAAATATGTTGAAGCTGGAAACTCAAACTTTAATTTGAATTTAGATAAATTAGATGCCTGTGCCGACTTAGTTGTTGAAACTGTAAAAGACAAGTACCCTGAACTCAATATTCCGTATCATTCAAGATGGGGTCATTTTAGAGCCGGTAGACCAGATCGCTTGGCTTCTTTCTTTAAAGAAATAGAGAGCTTCGATTCTATTGAGCAAGCTAGAATTCAATTTGATCTTGTGATCCCCTCTGTTCTTTTAGATGCTGGTGCTGGGCCTGATTGGCTTTACACGGAACCAGATGGGTTTAAGGTAGGAAGATCAGAAGGTTTAGGGATTGCTAGCTTTTATATGTTCAAGTCGGGAGCTTTTTCAGGAGATACTTCCAAAAAATATCGCTCTGATATTTTGGGTCTAAGTGCTGTCGAAGAGAAACTGGTCGGTGAGTTTTTTCAGGTGTCGGTTAATAATCCTCTTTTTGGCCTGGAGGGTAGGGCTAATTTAGTTCGCGCCCTCGCAGATTGCATGGAATCAAATAAAGAAATTTTCCCTAATGGTAGAATTGGCGATCTTGTAGATTTTTTATTACAAGAACATGGAAAAGAAATACCTTCTAATAAAATAGTGGAACTTATTCTAGTGGCTTTTGGTAAAATATGGCCTGGTAGATTAGAGGTAGATGGTTACAACTTAGGTGATGTTTGGCACCATAAGGCTTTGGACGAAAACATCGTATTTCATAAATTAAGTCAATGGCTGAGCTATTCCTTGTTTGAGCCATTAGAATCCTGTGGGATCACAATAGTTGAACCTGACTCTATGACGGGGCTTGCCGAATACAGAAATGGAGGCTTGTTTGTAGATTCTGGAGTTATTGCATTGAAAGATTCCAGTCTTTATCAAATCAAGCATGAGCCTAGTAGCGACCTCATTATTGAGTGGCGTGCTTTGACGATTTATTTACTCGATAAAATTGCACCCATTGTCAGGGAAAAACTTGGGCTTTCCAAAGAGCAATTTCCTTTGGCTAAAGTTTTAGAAGGGGGTACTTGGTGGACTGGAAGGTCATTGGCTAAAAAGTATCGTGAGGATTCTAGTCCTCCAATTAAAATCGAAAGTGATGGAACTGTATTTTAGGGAGTTGAGAATGAAAAATGTAACTGTGATAAAACATCCACTTTTACAACATAAGTTGGCCTTTCTTAGGGATAAAACTACCGACTCTGCTGAGTTCCGTAGGATAACCAAAGAGGTTAGTAAGTACATAGCATACGAAGCAAGTCGTGAGCTTGAGCAAGAGAAGGTTAAAATTGAAACTCCGATTGCCTCTACGACCGTTGAGAAAATAAGTAAGCCACCAATTGTGGTGTCTATAATGAGAGCAGGGAATGGGATGCTAGATAGTGTTTTAGAGGCCATGCCATTTGCAGGGGCCGGTCATATAGGGATATACCGAGATAAGTTTATCCACAACACTGTGGAGTATTATTTCAAAATTCCAGATGACTGTAAAGGGAAGCCAGTATTTCTATTGGATCCCTTGATTGCAACCGGTGATACAGCTTTGGCCTCCATTGATAGGTTGAAAAATTATGAAGTGGGTAGTATCTCACTTTTAAGTTTGTTGGCTTCTGAAGAGGGGCTTCAGTTGATTTCTGAGGCACATCCTGATGTACGAATTTTTACCTTGGAAATTGAAAAAGAGATGAACGAGAATAAATATTTAGTTCCTGGCCTCGGAGATGCCGGGGATCGCTTGTTTAGAACCTGCTAGGAGATAGAGTTGGAAGACGTAATCGTTTTAGGTATAGCTGGGGGAAGTTGTTCAGGGAAAACTACTTTCTGTAAGAGATTTCGTCAAATAGTGGGAGAGGAGCGATGTAATGTTCTTTATCAGGATAATTACTATATAGATCAGAGCCATAGATTTGATGAAGATGGCGGATCTGTAAACTTTGATCATCCAGAGGCTTTAGACTTTGAGCTTATGTCGAAGCATTTGAAAGAAATTAAAATGGGTCTAAATGTAAAGGTTCCTCTCTATGATTTTGCTACCCATACGAGAAAAGAGGAAACACTTGATTTCCAGCCTCAAAGGCTTGTTTTAGTAGATGGAATATTAATCTTAAGCCAAAAGAATGTAATTGAAGGTCTTGATGATTCTTTTTTCATCGAATGTGAAAAAGAAAAGCGTTTTCAAAGACGTCTGACAAGAGATACACGAGAAAGAGGTAGAACTGAAGAAGGTGTTATCGCTCAATTTGATAAACAGGTGGAACCTATGCATCAAGAATTTGTATCTCCATCAAAAAAGAATGCCCATCAAGTGCTAAGCCAAGAAGAATATATATTAAATTGTGATCAAATCATCCAAGATTGGCTCTCAAAAAATGGATTCTAGAGTTAGATAAGAGATTCCAAATCTAGTAAGAGTTTTTTTGTATCAACTCCTCCGGCATAACCAGACAGCTGTCCATCAGATCGAATAACCCTGTGGCAGGGAACTATTATGCTAACTGGATTCTTAGAGTTGGCTGTTCCTAAAGCTCTAACAGCATTTGGTCGACCAATCTTTTTACACACATCAGAATAAGATAAGACCTCACCATAGGCTATATTAAGAAGCTCAGCCCAAACTTGTTTTTGAAAAACTGTACCCTCAAGCTCAAGAGGGATCGTAAATACTTTTCTTTTTTTTAAAAAATAGTCGCTCAGTTCCTTCTCAGTCTTTGAAAAAAGCTGATGAACTTCTTCTGATGTGTTGGAGTTAGTAGGGGGTTTGTTTGGATTGTTCCAATAGGCTCCACTGAGTTTATTTCCGGAGTTTGTTAAATATAAACGTCCAACCGGAGTTTTTATAGATTTTTGATAAACAATCATTTTTTCTTTAACTCCTGAGCGTGATCACGCCATAATATATGGGTCAGATAGGGTTCAAAACCGACCCAGTCCTCTAGTTTAATGATTTTCTTATCTAAGGCTCTTTGAATAAAAAGATCATTTTTTGGCATAGCATCTGACTGAGAAAAAAGTCTCATCCTAATTAGGTTCGTAGTCCATGGCCCGATACCTTTTATGGAGCTAAGATGGTCCATTAATTCTTCAGTTTTAGACCAATTGTTTAGATCACATTTATATTTACTATAAAAACGAGCAACTTCTTTGATCGCATGAGCTTTGGTTTTAGTCATACCGATTTCTAGTAGGTTTGCATTGATAATTTTCTTCGGGCTTGGGAAGTGGTAGATCTCGAGATCCGAATTAGTCTTTACTTTACGTCCAAACATCAGCACAAACTTTTTAAATATTGCCTCTGCCTGTTCAACGCTGATCAATTGACCTAAAATTATTCCGATCGTGGATTCCAAAAAATTATAACCGCCAGGAATTCGGATACTTTTTTGAGTAGTATTCGCATTTTCTAAATGAGCCGGGTTATGGTCCACATCAAAGAGTCTTTTAAGGTTATGCACGTAGGAACTAATTTTTTCAACTTCACAGTTTATAAAGTTAAATTGCATTGTATTTTTATTTTTCATACTAACTTCAACCATTGAATACTCTTTGGTATTTTTGGGGTAGTATCTAGTGTATAAACTGTTCTCTACGACTTCCAAACCAAAAGTAGCATGGCGCTTTAAGAACTTTAAAGTATAGATCCAGTCATAAGGGGGATGGATTTGATAGAACATTTTAATGGAATTTTTAAGGATACCATCTAATTTTTGATCTTTTCTAAATAATGAAGGTGAAACACCTACTTGCTTTTTGAAAGCAGTGTTAAACATCCTAATGCTATTGAAACCAGAACCAAAAGCAATTTGTGTGATGGTGTTTTTGGATCCTACAAGTAGTGTTTTGGCTAGTGAAATTCTTTGATGACTAATGTGATTTTGGGGACTTGTTCCCATCCTGCTGTTAAAAACCCGTCTAAGATGGCGATCGGAAAGATCGAGCTTTTCGCAAAGAATCTTTATGTTTATGGTTGTTAGTTCAGAATCAATTAAATTTAAAGCCAGATTTATAATGTTATCTTCTTCTGGTAGTTTTCTGACTCCTGACAAATAGTTAGGTTTACATCTTTTACAGGCTCTGTAGCCATGCTCCTCAGCTGAAGCGGAGCTATTGAAAATTAGGATATTTTCTGGTTTGGGGCGAGCTGGGCATGTGGGGCGACAGTAAATTTTTGTAGTCTTAACTCCAAAATAAAACTGTCCATCGTACTTAGGGTCTCTGGTCTCAATGATTTTTTTGTGAAATTTACTCATTTGCATGTGATCTTTGTATAACAAAAGTGAGTGTTCAGCTAGCCATAATCGGACATAAGCAATTCTTAGTTCTTGTTCTAATATCAATATTTAATTAGATTAGGTTGTGACTTTCGGGAGGCTAGCAATGGACCCAATTAACGTGGATTTCAAGCAAAGAGTGGTTATAGATACTCAAACAAAAGAGTGGCTTGGTTCACCATCTAATCAGGTTTTCAGGAAGCCCTTAGAGAGAATGTTTACGGAAAGCGGGCATGTCACCTCTATCGTCAAATATGAGAGAGGATCAAAATTTTCTGAACATGAGCATCCTTATGGTGAAGAGATCTATGTGCTTGATGGTGTTTTTTCCGATGAAAATGGAGATTACCCAAAAGGTACTTATTTGAGAAACCCTCCAGGCTCTAGACATAGTCCATTTAGTAAAGAAGGCTGTGTTCTATTTGTAAAACTGGATCAATTTTCACCTAAAGATAGTAAAGAAATCCGAATCAATACTCATTCAATGACATGGTTGCCCGGTATTGGAAATCTTGAAGTAGTGCCCCTTCACACCTTTGCTTCTGAAAACGTAGCGCTCGTGAAATGGCCAAAAGGGGAGCGTTTTCAAAAACATACCCATTTTGGAGGAGAAGAAATCTTAGTTTTATCAGGCGAGTTTAGAGATGAATTTGGTACCTACCCCGAATTAACATGGCTTCGAAACCCACACTTGAGTAAACACTCTCCTTTTGTTGTTGAAGAAACAGTAATTTACGTTAAAACCGGACATCTATTGCGGTAAAACCATAGACCAAATTAATGATTTTTTGAATTACCCTACTTTCTGTAGCGAGTTTTGTTTTGATAGAATTTGTAATCTGTTGATGAAACTGACCCACTCCTGGCAGGGGTCGATGAGTTTAACAATATATTCTGTGGATCGTTTGGATTCTATTTTTACTCGCTGTTTGATCTTGCCAAACTCGCTATTGGTATCTAGTGAGATATTAAAGATAGCCCCTATGTCAAGAGGTGACTCGCTTAATAGCCTGATATGGTTCATAGATACATCCAAACAATAAATTTTTTGTATTTGATCTACAGAGCTTTCAGTCACTTTAAAAGCGATAAAAGCAGGCGCAATAAAACTAAATCTTTTATTGTGTCGTTGTTGGAAATTAGTATCAAAGATTAAAAACTCATCAATGGAAGAGTTTTCGTGCTGAATCATATTGCGATTTTTCTTTTTTGTTTGGGTGCTGACCGTGATGTTTCCCGATTGTATATCTTTAATAAAATGATCGATGATTCTGCTGGGAACTCCGAATCCATGTTGACCTTTAAATTCGATATTAGGAAAAAATAAATTATCTAGTTTCTTATTAAAAATATAATCTCCCAAATTATTATTGGGGTTATCAGGGTACTTTTTTTTGCAAAAGCGAATTAATAGCTCCCTATTGGTATAGAGTAAAATTCCAGCATTGCCGTTTGCAAAATCATGCGAGGCGATTTTTTTTGATCCTTTTAATTCTTTACATCCCCATATTCCAGAATATAAAATTTTAGTTCTGGGATTGGTCACCTGGAAAATGTGTTTAGCCTCACTTTTTAATTAAATACTTATCTTAAGTCTCTTTTCTTACTCGACATTTTCTTGGCCTTTACCTCTCTTTGTTTTTCACTTCGGTTGGTGGATTTGAAACTCGAATAGTCAATCTCTTGGACATTTCCGTTGATGGAGTTACGTCTAGATGCTTTCAGCTTTCTGGGAACCCTTAGAGCTTTTGGAACTTTGTATCTAGTTACTATAGTGGAATCTGTTTTCCCACCAGAGCCTTTCTTTTTAATTGCAGACTTCTTTCCAATTTTAGACATGGCTTTAGCCTTTTTAGGTGAAATCATCCGAGTGGCAATCGCAGATTTACCTGGCCTTAACTTCTTTCTAGTCAAAGTTTGCCGAACTAATTTGGAATAGTTAGCGATCGTCTTTTTTACCGCTTCATTATTACTAGGGGCACTTAAAAAGTTTGTTCCTGATTCGGTGTAAAAATCCCATTTATACTCGAAATATTCTCCATCTATAAAATCAAAGTCAACGGTAACATAATAGTCTGCGCTATATCGCAAATTTTCATAAAGAGCTATCTCAATTTCATATCCATCAAAGTATACATCGTAGTCGAATCCTTCTAAGAGGAATTCTTGCTGAGCGCTACCATCATCCCAATTAAAGTCTACTTCAATTTCAAAAGTGATCTCTGGGTAGCCGGCATCTTTCCATTGGTCGTAATTAAAATTTGTATCTAAATAGATATTTTCAGTCACAAACGTGAAACCAGTTGGACTTACTCCTGTTACCTCAATTGGCATGTTTTCAGTTCTGAACTCTATGAATTCAGTTCCAAGTAATCTTTCTCCGGAGTCCGCACGAATGGGGTCTTGGAAACTGTACTGAGGGGAATCATAAATAGTGAACTGGTAGTCAGTACCGTATTCAAGATCGCTCGTAGGATCGATATCAATTTCATCTAGAAATTTTGAGTCCCAAAAGCTAATTTCATAATCGGCTCCATTGTTATTGAACTCTATCAATTCAAAAACGCTATCACTATAGCCAAACTTGATATTATCGCTAAATTCTATGCTTATATCGGTGTCCGTAGATACTCTATCATCATAGGAGTAGTCTAACTCATAGCTTAAGATCTCTAAGTAGTCTGTATCGAAGTAGTAGTCTAAATTGGTACTGGCACTAAAGAGCCCTCCGTTGTTTGTTTCCAAATCGGGGTTGATGCTAATCTCATGTTCACATCCAGATTCCAGGTATCCATCGTCAGGAAGATCAAAGCTGTAAGGAGCCCAAGAAATTGTGGTTTCCTTGTTTGTATTGTCAAAATTCCATGAGAAGCTCTGGGAAGAATCTATGTATCCGCTTAAGCCATTTTCACAAGTATAGTATACAGTTAAAGGATCTTCCCCCCGTCCAGAATTTCTGTCAATAATCCTATCTAGTGTTATGGAAAAAACAGTTTCGTCGACTGAAACTAAAAAACTGTTTAGTGGGGTTATCAATACTACGTCAATATCATCAGAATCAATCGTAAACCCAAAAGAATATCCTTGAAATCCCCCGGTATCATCTCCGGCAATCCCAGAATCTATTTCTATTTCAACATAGTCCAGCGCTTGGTAGGAAAAGTTAGACCCGTTTTTTTGAGTTTGAATCGATAGCTTACTTCCAGAGTTAGTTCGGGTGATGGCCGGTCTGAGGCTATTATCTATGGCGCCTCCCTGGCCCGGAACACGGCGAATAGTGATGAAGTTTCGAGGGTTGTTAACGGTAGGGAAATTAAATTGTAATGTGATTTCAGGATTAAAGCCGATACCTGAATCAGAATTTTGTGGCCAGGTAGAATCAATCTCTTTTTCTTCCGTATTAAAGGTGTATTGAATGTCTTCAACCAAGCCCACGTCTTCTCCAAGATTCGATCGTAGATCATTAGAGATGAATACTTCGTGTTGTGAGTTGTATCTTAGTTTGCGATCTGGATTAATTCTTAGCCTACCTGGTCCAAGGCTTTCAACAGCAAAGGTGAACTCTTCATTGTTTTCAGTAGCCTTAAGGAAAAAATTAGATGCGAGCTCTTCAGGGCTAACTGGGAAGTTAAATTCGACTACTATATTGTTATCTACATCAATATTATTACCATTTCGGAAACTAGAGAAAATAAGTTCTGGCTCTGCTGTGGTAAATTCCCAAATACGTGTTTCGTTTAGAGAAACACCTTCTGCCGGACCGATTTTCCCAATTAGCTTAAGACCATCTACTGTAATTTGATATTTTGTTCCAAAAAGAAGATAAGGAGAATCAGTACCTTCTCTTGCTAGGGGAGTGATTGTAACATCTCTCTGGTTACCAGAGAGGCTTACTTCGAAGGGAATGTCTACTGGCGAATCTGGGTTTGATATGTCTTTAAATTCAATTGCATCTACAAAATCATTGTTTGTGTAGAGTTCATAATTTACAGAGAAGAAAGCTGAGCCAAGTGGGTTAGCGCTTGCCCCTGTGGGTGAGGTAGTTGTGAATGTACGTTCCGGAATACTTTCAATCGTAAAGCTTGAATTAAAATCTTCTTCTAGGTTTTGACCCTGGGTAGATAAAATTTGATTTTTAACGATTAAAGTGTAGGATTCGTCGTATTGAAAATACATATATGGGATAAATTCAATTTCTCTAAATGCACTATCTAATAGAGAACCTCTAACTAAGTCTCCTTGACTATCTCTCACTTCGATCACATTCTGATCAAACAGACCAACAGCTTGCATTTCCTGACGAGTAAATTGGAACCTTTTACCTCTCAATGTGGAAATGCTCAGAACATTTACTATTAGTGAGGGGGATAGAAAGTAGGATAAAACGTAATCGTTATCAGAGCCGTCCTCGGTATCAGCAGAGAGTAAAAAGTTTCCAGATTCCAATCTCGCTAAAGTTAAAGCCTCAATTTCTGAATCGGTCTCCATTTTTCGATATTCACCAGACTCTAAAATTTCATAAACATTTAAGCCCCTGTTTATGAGAAGTTTTCCAATAGGTGCGTCTAGATTGATTAGGTTATCTACACTGATGCTTTTGTCAAAATCAATACTTATCGATGAATCATAACCCACGTCGTTGGCACCATCTTGGGGCTGGACGCCGATAACTTTCATATAAGTTACAGGGGCTGGTGTTGGGGGTATTGTTGGGCCACCAGGAGAGCTTGAGCTGGAACCCGAACCGCCGCCTCCACAAGAAAGAATTAATAATGAAAACATTAGCATCAATAAGTGCATAAGCTTAGTCATGAGGGCTCCTAATAGGGTGTGATTTCTGGAATCCTAGAGGAGAATCGATATGTATACTATAGAAATGGATATTGTTTGTAATAAAGATAGTTAGTAGTTAACTTTGTCATCAAAAGCATGAAGAAGAAATCCGTTTTTGAAAATAATAATTGGAACAAAGGGCTTTGTCCTGTCAAAACTAATGTAGGCTATAATAAATAGTTATCTATTTTTTTGAGGCTACTAGCCTAATCCAGGCAGAAGCATAAGAATGTATAGCGCTAGTACTGGAGCCCGTTTTACAATGTTTTAGAAAGAAAATTTTATTATGACTAAGGTCTTGTTGTTCGTTAATGCTTTAGAATACTTCGTGTTCTTGCTGGATTTAAAATTGCTTTTAGCAAAAAGTTTTCGACCTAGTGTAAAGAATTTGTAAGAATAGTTCTAATTCAATGTTTTGATATCTAATAGAAAAAAGCACCTTGGAGTGGAGTAAAATGAAAACTGTAATCTATATTGTTTGTGGCCTTATTGTATTGGGAATAAGTGGATATGTTTTTTTAAGTGGATCGTTCATTCTGAGTTTGGAACTAAAATATCTCCTGAAAAAAGTGGACATTATTGGAGAAGTGGGAGTGAGATTAGGTTCTCTATCACAGATGGTCCCTCCACGGCTGGAGCTCGAACAATGGAGAATGCTGACCCAGAAACCTTTGAAGTAATAGCTAAGCTAGTAGCAAAAGATAAAAATAGGGCATATATTGGATCTGAGATTTTTGAAGGTGTCGATCATAAAAATATGGAAAGTCTTTGGGGAAGCTATTTTAAAGACTCGGGTTCAGTATATTTCGATTCTCAGCGCCTAAAGGGGGCAGATCCAACTGTTAGTTGGATGCAGGCGGAAGAGGATATTCTTGATACTTGGTTGATTTCTGATTCATTAAGTTTTTTCTTAGGCTCAAAAGTCACTGGGCTGAATTCTACGAAAGTAAGGGGATTAAAAGGTAGCTTTTATTCACTCAACGAAGATTTAGTATTTTTCGGACCCAAAATACTTCCCAATGCCTATGCTTCAAGTTTTGATGTAAGAAAAAAATTTGGTGCTGTTATTTTTGGTTTTGATCAGAAAAACGTATACATAAAATATTATCTAGTAAAAGAGGCTGATCCTAAGAGCTTTAAATTGGTCGAAAATTCTTCAAATTTCTATTTTGTGGATGATCAGAGAGTATACTATTCTAACGAGCGAGACCGAAAGCTATCTGTAGTTGAGGTTGTAGGTGCAGATGCAAAGACCTTCAAAATAAGAAAGCTTGGTGATTCCTTTGCTTTTGATAAAAACTATATTTATAAATTTGGTATGAAGATTGAAAACTCAGACTCTAAATCCTTTAAGGAACTTAATCATGCTTTTTCCGTTGATAAAAATAACATTTATCGATATGAGCAACTAGTGGTCGGCCTTGATCGCGAGGTGCTGATAAATGCGGACTTAAAAGAATACGACGATACTAAGATTTATTTTTTAGAAAACAGTTTCCCTCAAATAGATAAAGTTACATTGGCTCCAAAGAATTTGGTGGAGGAATTATCTGAAGGCTATTCAAAGTTCAACTCTATGGTTTTTTCAGGGCCTTATTTGGTTACGGATGCGGATCACGATAGCTTCCAAGTGATCGGTACAAACATGGCGAAAGATATTAATTACGTATATTTTTATACATCAAGGGTTAAGAACTTGGATCCCAAGACTTTTCAGTTTGTCGAAGGTATAGTCTTTTCTGACGAGGATGATAACGGGTTTGTCTCAGCCATAGAAAAATAAAAGAGGCTGCGACAGATGATGATCCGAAGTAGCCTCTTAGTGAGTTACTCGAGAATATTTTTTAATCTTTTTATGTCTGTGCTGTTACTATAAATGTACTGAGGAGGAACAATATCTTCCATGGATATTTCGCATTCACTGCTTTCAATCGACATGCAATACATATCTGTTACAAAAGCCAATGTGTTTTTATCATATGTGTGAGCGAGGGCTAAGCCATTAAAAGCTTCGATAATTCCCTTTAATATATTCTTTCCTGCATTTTTGAGTTCGGTGCAAGAGTATTCATCTGTGACTGGCATTGTAATCATAGAATTATAGTTTTCTAAATAAGTTTTTGCATCCGAGCTAAAAATTGGTGTAGTGAACTTTTCCAAGAAAACAATGTCACTGACTATTGGTCCTAGATTACACTCTTTGACCTTAGTTTGGCCAGAGACTTGAAAAGACATTAATACAATTAAATTTGCTATTATTAACTTCATTGATTATCTCCTTTTTTTTAATGTGTTGCTATTACCAAACATAATAGTGGATTTTGAAATCTTCAATTTTTTCAACATTCTTTTTGAGGCAATGTAATTTTACGTTCACTCTACTAATACTATCAGAGAACTCAATTACGTTAGAGAAACCTGAATCAATGACAAGCTGAATTGGGATCATACATTCATGTTCAGGAGTATTTTTGTGTGGAATAATGTTCACATACCCAGAATTGATTTCAACTGAGTCTATAGCGTATGTGCCTAATGGTTTATTGGAAGACTCCTGAACCACTATTGTTGCCAATAGGGAGGCTGAAGAAAGTAAAATACCAGTCAAAATTAGTTTAAACATATTTTCTCCTTGGGATTGAAGGTGTAATAATTGAACTCCAAGTATGGTCGTTCAAAAAGCAACGTAGCACTAAAAACGCCCATCAGAGAAATGGTGAATATTTTACTAAGGCTAAGAGTTAGAACGGGCAAAAATGCCAAGTTTTAACTGATTTTCCATATAATATATTGCGATTAGAAACAAGCTAGAGGAGCTAACTCTTTCTTTTAGAGTTGATATTCGGCCTAATAACATGGGTAAGATATAGCACTAAGATGTGATTTGATCTTTCAATGACTCATCTTTTTTATTAAAATCATGTTTATCTATATGCTTTAAATGTTTGTAATTAGAACTTTTCGGGATATCTATTTTTGTAATGTCCTCTGATGAAAAGGTAATTAAATTGAAATCCGATACAAAATCAATCGATGCATTCTCGTCAAGCCAATCGTTGTACTCATCGAGTAGTATATTAGATTTCTCCGAACCTAAATTCCAATCTAAGAATACCTTCTCAGGTTTTGTTTCCTTGAGTAACTCTAATCCACTGGCTTTATCAAGTGCGTAATTTACATTATAACCAAGGCTTTCCAATTCCTTTTTGAGTACAAGAGTAATATCCAAATCGTCATCTATGATTAAGGCTTTTTTTGGCTTATTCTCTATAGGTATAATCCCACTTAACTCAGATTCTCCAAATAAGTCACTCAGTTTAAAATCAAATCTTTTCACTATGAAATCTACGGCAACGTCTAGTACCTGATCTACTCTTTGAGATATCCAATTTCTAACGCTCATTTGTCTCTCCATTTTTGATTAACTTTAATCTTATCATTAATAATCCTGTTAATTTTTTCATCTATTGATCGGTAAATTGATTTGGTTACTCTAGTCCAGGACTGTATTTAAAAAAGCTAAAGACTTCGGCAGCAGAACCTAAGGAGCTCATAGTTTACTGACTTTTCCCAATGATCAATTTGCTCAAAAATCTCTAGGGAACTATTTCCTGATTCAATACTGGACTTTGATGAATGGGTAATATCAGGATTTTATTTGCTTCTCTATCTTGTTTCGAAGCTGAAATTGATTGGACATTTATTTAAAGTCGACAAGATCATATTGGTCCATGTCAACCTCCATTTTAGCTATACCCAGTAGATCAACAATAATTTTTCTAAAATTTATTCGCTATATTAAGTGGTGTCTCCAATATACATGTACAAACTCAATCGCCCAATTGCAGCGAACCAATATTATATTCCCAGGTTTGAAGCTTTTCAGTAGATTGAAAGAAGTTACTTGTTTCTATCAGCAGAAGAGAGTCTTGTAGACTGATCCTTCCAATGATTCCTTTTTTTATGGACCAGTTAAAAAGTGGAGTAAATCCGCTAGTTTTTTCATTGAAAAGAACAAACTGCATAATTGCGGGAATTGATGATGTTGATGTATGAGGGACGGGTTTTAAAGGGACTAATATTATATACTTATTATCAGAAATTTTTGTAGGCCCTATAAGTCTATTGTTCCTGTGGGATGCTTGCTGATATTTTTTATTTGTTAAAAAATGTGCTATCGTAACCTTCTCAATATCCAACAATACGATGGCATTATTTTTTCCCTTCCAAGGACCATAGCTAAATCTAACAGTTTTGGATGATATAAATTCAGGATCGTTGATCCTTGGGTTTTGTATCTCCGGGAGATTTATAGATATGAGTTCCTCAGGATTTTTTCTCCAAAAAAGGAGACTCTTTTTTTGATTTCTATGATCAAGTGTAATAGTTGCGACTTTTTTATCTCCACAGTGTAGAGTTGTTGCGGTTCGAGCAGGAAATAGCTGTTCATTTTTTGGTGTTTTATTTGAGAACTCACCGAACTCTTCTCGACCACCGATTGAGGTATTATAGGTCTTACAATCATGAGTGTTCTCATTGATTGGTTCTGAAGAAATGGTGGCAGAGGAGGGATTCACTTGTGGAGAATTTTCTAAAAGATACTCAATTTCTGGATCTTTCGAAATGTAGTATTTTGTAACCTCCTTCGGCTTTAAAAATTCGATTAAAAATTTTATATTGGTAAATGCCCAATAGCTTCCTACTAGGATTAGAAACACTCCTAGGGCTCTAAGTGGGATACTAGAGTTTTTTAGTATTAAAAACAGCCCAGAGAGAAAAGAACTGACTCCAGCTACAGCGAAAATAAAAGAGAAAATTACTATCATTGGGTTTCCTAAGGTGCAGTATAAAATTAGTATTAAATTATGGTCTTTATTATTTTACATCGTATTTAATAGAATAGGCCATTAGATTTATCTTTTATAGACCTGGGTTTCTTCGTTCCTATTGGAATTAATCAGCTGCTAGATTGACTGCGGGTAATACACTTGTCTTTCTTAAAATTTTCTTTAGCTGCCCTGGAAAATGGAAAAAAATGGTCTTAATCATTCTATCGTTCAAATGATAGAATGATTAAGACCATTATATATCAGTGTTGAAGATTGCTAAGTCGTTATTGTCGAGTGATATAGAACGGTCAGGTACATATGCTTTAGGTTTATAAATTGTCTTCAATCTTTTTTGTAACGCTTCTAATGCAAGAATTGATCGCATTCACTGTATAAACTGTAAATTTCTTTCCTGTAAATTCTCTAACGGCGATTCTAAGTTCCAAATCACTGTCAAAAAAGCATGTACCTAGATTATTGCGATTACCGTTGATGCTTATTTTTTTAATCACATTTTTGATTTCAATATCCGGATATTTAGTTTTTACATTGTTCAATATTGACTTCAAGGCTACTAGGTTCATTCTGTAATGTGTTTCAGTCAACGAGCTTTTTAGGAAATAGCCCTTTTCTGGCATTAATGCTTCTAGGTATCCCTTTAGCCTTCCATAGTGATATTGATCAACGGAAATGGTGTTAGAGTCGATTATGTCATTGATCATGTCGATTTTGTCTGAGCTACTATTAGAGAACGATGGGATTGAGCTAAACAGTAATAAACCTATTAATAAAATTTTCATTTTTAAATCCTTTGAGCTCTTGCTCTTTTAATCAGTACTCTATTTACTAGATATGTTTATTTTTAGCGAGAAATAGAAGGGGTGAGCGACTCAGTTAAAAAATCTACATAAATGTGTGTAGTGATTTTATTTCTAATTAAAGCAATATCGTTAAAAAATCATAATATCGAGAAGTTTATTAAAAAATGGGGTACGGGAAGAGCCCGATCCGTTTGAAATGTTTTCTAGAAGTCGACAAGTTAGACTACTTACTGAGATAGTCATTGGTTCCTTAGAGTAACCAATCAAAGAGTTTAGCAGCCTCTTCTGATTTCAGTAATTGTTTATACTTCCACTATAGATTTGCTACTTCAAAAGCTTTAAAGGAATCTGTTAAAACTATTATGCCCTCGGAAAAGGTTTACTCTTTGGGGCTAAAAATAGGGGAATGATTGCGGCGTCCGCATATTCTCAAAAAAAACTATCATAAGCAGACTCATGATTTTTAAAAAAACCAGCCCTTCAATCTCGCAATATTTTTTTCTGCAGAGCCAAAACTTCAAAGAGGGCTAAAGCCCAAACCCAAGAGCTAAGATGATGACTACGTTAAAGGGATGTATGATATTTTCGCTTCTCATTTTTATGTTTTTTTTGGAATTCATCCAAAAGCTTGAGTATTAGTGGTTTGTGATTTGTATCAGTTCGAGACAACAAAGCTATTTTCTGTTTATAATATATGCACTTTACCATTATATCCTAAAGCATAGCGGAATAAATACCGATGAAATTTCATGGGATATTTGAAGTTATCTATTATTTTACTATTTATTTCTGGATGTTTTATTCAACCGGATTCAAGTACAAACACTGAAGACCAAGCCGGTGATTTAGTTCTTTCTTACCCGGATATTAGTGTAGGGGAGGTTGGGGAAAATCTATCAATAGCAGTCACTAAAGCTGGTGCCGAGCTTTCGTCAATTTCAGTTTCTCCTTCTTTACCTGCTGGTTTATCACTAGACTCTGTAACTGGAGATATATCCGGTACTGCAAGTAGCCCTATTGCTAAAACTGAGTTTACGATCTCCTACAAAGATCCTGATGATTCAATAAGTAAGTCAGTGACTTTAGATTTACAGATAAATGCAGTCTTTACCGTTGATGCAACGACAGATTAAATAGACATCAATCCAGGAGACGGCCAGTGTTTAACCGGAAGTGGGGATTGTAGCATCATTGCCGCAACTCAAGAAGTTAACGCGTTGTCAGAAGATTATCAGACAACAATTAAAATCCCCAGCGGAACTATCAATCTCTTGGACAATTCGGTATTAATTACTTCTCCAACGAAGCTGGAAGCTATTAGTGGAAGTGTGACATTAGATGCAGACTCTGATGGAACGCCCTTGGAGTATCTAGTTAGTGTTGTAGGTCCTAACCAGCCGGATCTAATTGAAGTTGAATTAGTAGGTATTAATCTGATAAACGGCCGAAACGAAGCAAATATTAGCGCGATGGGTGCTGTTGGTTTACGGTCTGACCTAGCTAATATTACAATGAGCTCTGTAGAAATTCGAGATAATGTCATGGTAGTGGGTGGTTCGGTATCTAGTGGAAACGGTATTGGTATAGGAATAACAAATGCTTCTACTGTTGTGTTAGAGGAAGTGACCATAGATAATAATAATCATTCAGGAGCCAACTCAATTGATTCTATTTCAGGTGGGGGGGCTTATATTAGCAGCGGTGCTATAGATATAAAAGATATTACAGTTACAAATAACTCTGCTTGGTATAGAGGAGGAGGGCTATTTTTGGTGGCTACGGAAGATATTTTGATAGATGGAGCATTGTTTGATGGGAATTCAACAGGATGGAGCTCTTCTGGAGGAGGCGCGTTTACAATCTATCAAAATGACTCTAGCAAGACGACTAATATTAAAAATGTTCAAGTCTCAAATAATTCAGGGGGTAGCAGTGTTATTCAGCTTATTTCTGTAAATAACACTTTTGAGAATTCGGCAATCTTTGGTAATACAAGCTCAAGAGGAATTCAATTATCTCTTGGTTCCCCTATGAATTTAGTTTTTTTGAACGCTAGCATATACGATCAAATCTATGTTAGTGATGATGTGAATATAGAAATGACCCATTCTCTCCTATACAATGCAAGTATATTCCAAGCCTCTGGTTTAACCGACCTTACGCTGAAGAATTCTATGCTAGTATCGAGCGATGGGGCTAATTGTTTTGCCTTTGGTCTCGGTTCTTTCAATTCAGTTACATCTGAGGGTTACAATATTGTCACTGACTCAACAGGTGATTGTGGTACGATCAGTGGAACTGGTGATTTGGTTGGTACCGATCCGAACTTGGTTGGTACGCTTCCTACTGATGTTGGATCTTCCATTTTTGTTCAAGCGCTAAATACTGGAAGTATCGCCTTAGATCGTATTCCAGCAAGCCAATGTACAGATTTACCTACAGATGCAATCGGGGGTAGCCGTCCAAATGAAGGAGAGTCTTTTTGTGATGTAGGTCCATACGAAGCACCTTAATTGATTTGATAGATTTATGCTATTTATAATCAGTAAACAGTTTTTTTGAGAGGGGACCGCATCTTTAGTTTACAATAGCCTCGAAGAGTTTGAGGCCATGATATTAAAAACTAAATCCACTAATCATTCTTTTCAAAAAAATATGGGGGCAGAGCTACCTAGTTAACGGGTCTCAGTCCGTTTAAAATTATTCTTTACAAACACTGAGGGCTTTATAAGCTAACATATCGTAGTCAGCTTCTTCTACAGTTTCATAACATTTTTCATTTACGCGACTTCTTTTAATGTCGCCATCTTTACTTAGTGTGAATGCGACAATTTTGAAGGGGTGAGTTCCACTACAATATCTATGATCATCTGTTAAATTCATATCCGATCCTTCAAACACACCACAGATGACGGGGAATTTATTGGTCCCTTCTATATTTGCAAATGTTGACATTGAAACTAAAACCGTTAATCCAATCAATAAGTTGTTCATAATAATTCTCCGTATTGTAAAATAATGTTTTTCTAATAAGCGATGTACCTAAATTCATTTTCTTAATACTCTTAAATGGTAACATAAAAAGGTGCGCCGCTTATGAGTTCCAATAAACTCATGAACAATTTATATGTAAAAAAAATGGTCAGTGCCTGTATTTTTTAGGTTTTTACTGATTATGACTAAAAACTCAATCCTCAATCCTTGTTTCGTGAGATCACTTCCCTTCAGAACAAGCTTTCTCTGAGGTTTCCTCTTCATCAGCTCCATATCTTGATTTTACCGTTGAATCCTCATCACATCTAAGTACATCCTTTATGATTTCAAGCTCTTCCCCCAAGGACTTTAAAAGTTGACCGACACCAATAAAATCTGAATCTTCCAAATAAAGAGGTCTATAAATACTTTGACATGGTTATTGGTTCCGGGGAATAGCATGCTGGAAAGAAATCATCTCTTCTATCGTGTAACTTTCTTACGACAAAATGATACATGGACGAGCTATCATTAATCTGGTGGTGAATTCTATTGATGCAGCAAGGAATATTGTATAATTAGTCATCAACATAGTAGAACATATATTCTGAGGCATGGATTGGCCAAATTAGCTAGAAATGTTGGAGGAGGTCTTGACGTTATATTTGTAATGACAGGAAGCCGTTATATTCAATTAGGAGACCACTACTATAATTGTAATGAAGTTGATCAAAAGAAAGTTGCCCAAAAGATTATGGAGCATATTTGTAATCAGCAGGTGCAACATGGAACTGAAAATGTTATTTTTTTATTTGGAAGAAACAGAGAGGCTAGTTAAAAAGCGAGTATTTGAAGTCTCGCCCAGTTTTTAATTAATAATGTTTAAAGGTTAGGTGTCCAATTCCAGAACTACCCGAAGTAGAAACAGTAAAAAATGGTTTGATAGAACAAGATTTGCTGGGAAAGCGCATTGATGAAGTTGTCTTCTTGAGAAATAACTTGAGAAATACGTTGCCTAGTTCGCTTCCTGAGTATTTTAAAAATGCAAAAATTTTGCAAATATCACGTAGGGCAAAGTATATTTTGATTCATACCGAAATTGGCGTTTTGCTTAGTCATCTTGGAATGACTGGTACCTGGCGATTTGAAGAAAAGATTTACTCCCAAAAAAAGCATGATCATATAGAAATACATTTTTGTAATAAGGTACTTATTTACAACGACCCTAGGAGGTTTGGTTTCTTTGACTTTTTCAAGCTTTCTGATGTCAAAAATAAGTATCTCGATCATCTTGGGCCAGAGCCATTAAGCAGCAGTTTTTCAGCAGAATATTTAGTGCAAAAATCTACTAACCGAATCATCCCAATTAAAAATTTAATTATGGACCAAAAAATTGTAGTAGGTGTGGGTAATATTTATGCCTGCGAGGCCCTATTTAGGGCAGGTATAAGGCCCGAGAAAAAATCATGTACGATGAATAGTAGTCAGTTTGAACTATTAGTTGAAGACATTAAAGATGTCTTGAACGAGGCATTGATTGCCGGAGGGAGCACGATTAGCGACTTCAAGCAGGCGGGTGGCGAATCGGGCTATTTCCAAAATGAATTTCATGTATATGGTAGAGAATCCGAGCCTTGCTATATTTGTTTCTCAGAAATACAAAATATTAGCCTAGGTGGAAGATCAAGTTTTTACTGTAAATCTTGTCAAAAATAGTTTTTAGCATATTTATAATCGGCAAGTTGTCTAAAACTTTGGGGGCCAAAGCACAATCTAGCCCCCTATATACTCCGGACAATTTGATGTGTTAAAATAGCCTAGGAGGGGACCAGGTATTCTGGCTGGCAAGCTCAAAGTGCCGATATTGCAGAGGAAGCCCATCCGACCATCCAAGGAGAAATTCAAGCCGCTTTGTACGGGATAATGCGGTCTAAATGCTGCATTGTTACCGGTGCTAGTCGAACGGATGCCGGGGTTCACGCAAGGGGACAGGTTGCTCGGATCGAAGTGGCTAAGTATCCTAACATATAATTACCATTCATATCCAATACGCAGCCCAACGAGCCGCTAATAACGACTACATGCGTCCCAGGCCTTACTCGGCGATGCAGCTTGGTTAAGCTGAGATTAGGGTCTATTTATTGAAGATACTTTTGAATCGAATTCAACCATTTATTTGCCATCACATCGACCCCATAGACTTTTAACTTTGAACCCATGTCTTTCCCAGAAAAATCTGCAGGGCCTTTTGGATGAAGAACATCATTATAGAGATACTCTAAGTCAACATTATCAAAATCATCCTCTGAGTCTACATAAAATGCCATCGCTCCATACTGGTCCACTATCTCAACAAAGTTTTTGCCTCTACTCTTATTAATATTATTTTGCCAGCTCTCTAATTTTTGTCTTAAAACCTGCAAATGCTGGTTAAAGCCTTCGTTGTAGACAGCCTGATTGCTCTTGTCTACATTTGGATTACTACCATCACCATTTGAACCAACTTTTATCTTTCCGTAGTTGGTAGGAATATTGTTAGCAACAAAGAACCGAGCGTTTGGGTTTTTCTCCAAAACTAAGAGGACTATCTTTTCAATATTTTTAACAATGTCTTGAGAAATAGCCTCATCATTTTCACATATGTCACTCTGATCTAATGTACTTTTTTTGCACCAAATCCTGAAGTCATTAGTGCCTAGGTGAATAAGTACAAGGTCCGGTACTTCGAAGTCGTCAATAACCAGCGACAGCTTTTCAAAGACTACTTTACTAGGTTGTCCCGAATAGCCTTCATGATTAGAGTCAAAATCGCAGTAAGCTCCATCGTTACAGCTACTCACACCTTTTACATATTGTTTGGAACCCACAAAATTAACATTAAAACCATTTTTCCTAAATTCATTACAAAGACTTCTTCTCCAAGTACCGCCATAGCCTCTATTGCCTTCGGTTATTGAGTCTCCCACAGCAAGGACTCTCTTTTCTGATACAAAGGCACTCTGGGAGGAACAAGTATTTTGGTCTACAGAACGGCGATCATCAATATTTCGGAATTCAAAAGAGTTAACAAATAATCTTATATTTTTAGCGCCCTTCGATACAAACTTAGGACCAATTTCTAATTTATTCCCGAGAAATATTGGCTTATTATTTTTTAGTCTCTGACGACCTATAATATTCCCATCCCAGTGTAAAGTAACCATATCAGAGTCTCTTTCTACTTTCAATTGATGCCATTCGTTAGCTGCTGATACTCGTGAGCTTAATGGAAAATCAAGAATCTCGGTATTTTTTCCCCAGCCTAACCTGATTATAACTTTTCTAATACCTCCGGAATCAAAGTAGCCAACACCTAAATCTGCATTTTGAAACAAGTAATAGTTCCCAGCTGGAATACCGTCTACACGAAAAGTCATAGCGAATGAAAAGTGATAACTATCGATTTTTCCCAGATTGCACCTTGATGGGTCGGTGGCTGCAGATTCCAAGTTATTAAAGACAACAAAACTTCCCAGAGACTCTTTTACTTGAAGATTGATATTTTTTTGACTGAACCGGTTGGTTGCCTGTAACTCGAAATCACAGGATGACCCTGAATTGGTTCCTAGACTGAAAACCCGATTAAGCACTTTATATTCTAAATTTCCATTTAACTCCTTGGTGATTCCAGGACTCATATTATACAGGACTTTTAGATTGTGGTTTGTCTCGTTCTCGGGTGGTTTCAATAAAGAACTACGAATTCCATCGTAAGATATATCAATACTAGGTTCACGTGTTGAAAATTTGAAATCTGTACTTTGTCCTCCTGAAAAAATGAGCCCTGATGATCGACCTGTTCTGCAACTTATGTCGTTGGACATATTCATAAATTGAGGGTGACGACATTTGAACCTGTCCTCACGATTTAAACTCCCCCCTTCATAAAACAAAAGTTTTTTCTTCAGTACAGGTACAAGTTGGGATATTTTTTTGGTCGATATACACTCATTTTCACTTAATATTTCATCACAAAATTGTAGATTTTTGACTTCATAACCTCCGGAGGCCTCAGCAAATGAAAACTCTGAGCCCCAGTTATCGATAGACATATTGTTACCAACAAGTCGTAGTTTTGTTGAGCTATATTTTTCAGGTAGTTTGGCATCCTCATAAACGAGAGCATAACTATTGTGGGAAAGGCTGGGGTTCAAGCCTTCTATGATTTTTTTAGCGCCCAACTCTCTATGTTTAATGAATCTGGGTGCCCCCAATTAACTTCACCCACTAACTCAAAGTTCTGTAGTTTGTTCAGATTAGTTTCGTATTTGGTAACAAATTGGAGCGGCTGATAAGCGATTAGATTCTTTGTATCACCCGAGGAGTTAACTACCTCAACACTAAACAGTAGGTTCATATCGTGACATTGGTAGATTCCTGTCTCGGAGTGATAGGCACTCCATGAAAAATCAGCTCTTCCACAATAACCTCCACGTTCTATTTGCACTAACGATCCACGGGATTTTTGCGAATAGGCGATGCTAACGACCTTTGCCATACTTTTTATGGAATAAGCTCGAAAATATTCGTTGAGCTCAAAAGATAACTCGCTAGCTATCGAGCTGAAACTCATCGACAGTTTATAATTAGAGTTACTACCAGCCCAGCCGCTATTTATTGGTATTTTTGAAGTGGCAAAATCTCTTCTGATTTCTCGATCACTCATCCAAATACTCCAATGAGTTTGCTCCCACCCGCTAGATAAATCAATATTCAGTTCAGGGGCTGATAACAAAGACTGATGTACATGAACCGGAGAAACAACTATTTTATTACCTTCATCCGCTGATGCAAAGGCCTCTAGATCTTTCGGAAAATAGAATGGATCACGTAATTGGCTGTATTTAGCTTTACTTGAACCTGTTGCTTTAAGACTTAGAAATTCTGCACTTGACCCACAGTTCTGAAAGGATATAGCGAGAACTGTACCAACAAAAAATATTATTAAATGCATAGGCTTAATCATATTTATCCAACCTTCGAATTTTCTACTAGAGTTTGCAAATAAGTGATCGGTATTGCAACGGCTAAACTTTACATAATAGTCCAGACGGCTGGTAGAGCCGCCTCCTTTTATAAAAAGGCTAATATTGTAGACGCTATAATCTAACCTCAGTGGTTTTATAGCTTACTGTTGCGTTAAATACTTGCCTCTACACTCGTACCTAGCGAATTGCCGGAGGGAGTACGATCAGCGACTTCAAGCAGGCGGGTGGAGAATCGGGCTATTTCCAAAATGAATTTCATGTATATGGTAGAGAATCGGAGCCTTGCTATATTTGTTTCTCAGAAATACAAAATATTAGCTTAGGTGGAAGATCAAGTTTTTACTGTAAATCTTGTCAAAAATAGTTTTTAGCATATTTATAATCGGTAAGTTGTTATTCTTTGATTAAAAATTATCTTTGATCCAATTAGATATTCTGCCTTCAATTGAGGTGGTGCAGATAAGTGAGCCCAAAACGATTTCACGTTTTTTTCTGTTTATTTTATAGAGAGTGCTTTCGCCCCAAATGTTTTTATTCAGATCAAGCTCGAAGCTGGGCGCCAAAATTTTGTTTTCTAATATCTCGTATCTGGCGCTATTATAGTAAATTAGATCACTGCTATTATCTTCGCCTGTTAAAACTACAGCTAGGATGTTTTTGGTAAAAGCCAAAGCGTATCTGGTATCACCTTCTTTTTGAAAGCATTCAATAAACTGAGCAAAGCTAGGTAGCGAAAAAAGAATAGTTATGAAAATTATTAAGTGCTTTTTCATTGGGGGGCCCCTCGGTAATAGTAAATAATAGTTTTCATGTGGAGTTTAACATAGCCCCTTTAATTCTAGTGATATGGTTTCAGATTCTGTAAATAATCTATTAATGACATTTAAGCTTAAAATATATTGATATCAGGGATTTTTGGTAGCTAAGAGTTTATGCCCAAGGTGGTTTTGATCGGAATTGAGCTAAATTGTAGAAAAAAATAATATTCAGCGCCAATTGAAAGCTTTTTGAACGCCCAATGAGAGTCTTTTGAGAAAGCGGCCCAGTATTTACCCCAAAGCTTGAGAAAGGCTGAGGATAAGCCGATAGTTGATATATCTTGGGGGTGCTATGAAATCTATAATAAATTCAGAAAAATTAAATCTACTAATGATTGCCGACAGAGCAACGGAACTATTTAAAAGTCAAAAAATACAGAGTGTATCCGATTTGTGCAAGCATGGGGTATGCCCAGCGATTTTACTTTGCTGTAAGAGGTAGTTTTAATTTTTAAAAGTATTTTTTTTTGTATATTCCGTCGGATTTTTTAAATAGAAAAAGCTACTTTTTTTTAGGAATCTATTAAATAGTCATCCGCTATAAAAAAAGCAAACTCCATCGCAATTTCTCTGATGGCTTCGAATCTTCCACTGGATCCACCATGTCCAGAACCTTTATTCGTATAAAGTAAGATAGGAGAAGTTCCCATTTGGTTCTCCCTGAGTTGTTGAATCCATTTGGTGGCCTCCCAAAAGAATACTCTTTTATCATGCCACCCGCTGATTGCTAGAACTGCAGGGTAAGAATTTTGCTCTACATTCTCATAAGGCGAGTAGGAGCGAATATAGTCAAAATACTCTTTATTGTTCGGATTCCCCCATTCCTCATATTCTAAAGCCGTGAGAGCTTGGCTGCTATCAAGCATCGTGTTTACCACATCTACAAAGGGAACATTGGCGACTGCTTTACTGTAGAGCTTAGGTTCAAGATTCAGACAAGCCCCCACCATTAGGCCACCAGCACTTCCGCCGCTTAGGTAAATTCTATTTGGGTCACAAAGTTTACTGTTAATAAAATATTTAGCCACTGAGTTTACATCGTAAAAGGTGTTCTTCTTTTTAAGGTACTTACCTTCCTCGTACCATTTTTGGCCATAAATGCTTCCCCCACGGGGGTGGGCGATGGCAACAGTGATTCCTCTATCTAAAAGAGATAAGAAGCTCCTACGAAACCCGCATTCAATAGTCTCTCCATAGCTGCCATAGGCATACAGATAAACGGGGGTGTTTTCAGACGGGGGATGGTCTTTATGGAATACATAGCTCACAGGAACTTCAATTCCATCATGGGATGGAGCATGCCCTCGTTTAATAATATAATTATCTGAATTATAGTCTCCGGGGATTTTTATCTGTTTAAGTAATTTAGTTTTTTTAGACAAAAACTCAATTTCATAGATACTTTCCGGTTGGTTGAGAGCTGAGAATTCAAAACGAAAATAGTCTGTATTGTAGTTTGGGTTAAGTTCAGAATCTAGTTCATAGCAGTCATGGTCCATTGGGATTCTGTAGTTCGTAGATTTATCTATTGAAACTAGTCTCAGGTGGTCTAGTCCTTTTTCGCGCTCAGAGACACAAATGAAGTCATGGAAAACTTCAAAATCATCTATAAAAGTTTCTCCCTCATTATTTTCAATCCAGCAACTCCAGCTCTTACTATCTGTCTTTGTGTGTTCACATTTAAAAATTTCAAATTCTTTAGAACTAATATTGCTCAAAATATAAAAGGAGTCTTGGTGAGCCCCCACATAGTACTCATGGCCTTTTTCTCTTTTTTGAAAGCACACAAATAATGCGGAAGCATCCTTAGACGAGGAAAAATGATACTCTGAAGTTATTTTTCCGTGACTTTCAATAAAGAGATACTTATCGTTTTTAGTTTTACTAATAGAGACAAAGTGCTCGGGGTCATCTTCAACATAAATGTCTTTTCGTAGCTTTGTATGAATGTTTAAGCTAAAGCAAGAATTAGGACGTAGTTCTTCGTTCATATCCACTAGCAGTAAGCTCTCGTTGTCTTCATACCATTCAAGACCACCACTTAGGTTTGATTCAAAAGAAAAAATAGTTTTCTCGCTATCAAGATCCTTAACAGTTAGTTGATAGATTTCATCGCCCTTAGTATCCGTCGTAAAAGCGATTTTTTTATGGTCTGGAGATAATGCAAGACTACCTAGTTCAAAATATTCTAAATTTTTTGCCAAAATGTTTTCATCTAGGATAATTTGCTCTGGAGAGTTTATATCGAGGCCCCTTCTACAATGAATGGCATACTCTTTGTTTGTCTCGCTCCTGTTATAATACCAATAGTTACCAATTTTGACGGGAACATCTTGGTCCTCTTCCTTAATCCGACCCCGTATTTCTTTATAGATTTGTTCTTGTAACTTTTCTGTCGGTTTTAGAAATTCTTTTGTGAATTGATTTTCACAATCTATTAAGGCCTCCACTGAGGGGTTTTCTTTTTCCCTTAACCAATGAAGGGGATCATTGATTTTCAGCCCATGAATTTCATAAAAGTGATCTTTTTTTTCAGCGATAATTTGTTTCGGATACTTCATGCGGGTATAGTAGGCGTATTAGTGAATTACTCCAAGGAGAAAACATGTCTAAAATTGATCCAGATTTCGCAAGAAAGTTAAGCCATGATTTAAAGGCTCCACTTTCAGCTCTTAACATTTTAAGAGACTTAATAGAAAACCCAGAGCAAAAAGATCTCATGGATGGTGCGATCCAACGTTTTGAAGAAATAATAGATTTGATTCAAGCAGAGAAATCGAAAAAGTAGTTTCTGCTCGTTCGTTTTCCACGAATTATTAATACCTAACTATATGCTTTAAAGCTTTTAATGAAAGCGTTTTTAATAGCACCACCACCCCATGTTTATGTTAATTGGGCTGTTAGCAATTAGACGCTTGAGTGACCAAAAAAGGCAGTAAATAGATTTAATATAGCAAATGGGGCTCAGATCTCACCAGCACATTCTAGAGCGTGCCAATTGGGCTTCCCACTTGCACATTAGAGGGGTGGAGGTAGTGATAATGAAAAATTTAAAACTCGTATTATTAGCAGTAATGGCAGTGTCAGTGATGGCATGTGGAAAAAAAGGAACCGGACAGCAGGTGAACATCGGAAACAATCCGATCAATGGTGTTAACATTAGCCAATCCAATACCGGTATTCTAACAATGGCTGGAAACTACAGCCAAAATGTGAACACTTTTGCCAACCCACCGGGATTGGATCAAGATTCAATTCTTCAGATAGGTAGTAATCTTAATAGCCAAGCTGAGATCACTTTTAGCATGGGGCTAGGAAATCAAACTCTTACTCAACAGGCCATTGATGCTAACCCAAGTTCTTTCTTAATCAATGTGAAGTTTACTGATGAATTGGGAAACTTTCAAATTAGATTAGACAGCGCAAACTCTTCTCTTATTTCGGCACAGGTAAGTGGATCCAATTTTTTAACAGTAATTATTAATGACGGATTCGGCCAAGTTACTGTTTCTGGAACAGTGAATAACTATAATGGACAAAATTCTTTCAACGGTACTTTGAGTTTCAATTATGGATTCTCAACTACACTTGGAACTTTTAGAGTAGACTCGATTTAATTCTTTCCCACTACCGATATTTAAAAAGACGAGGCTTATCAAAGGCTCGTCTTTTTTGTTTGAGCCTCTTATATTGTCATTCCCTACGATAAATCCTCAATTATGCTTAAATCTTAGTCCATCAGGTTGCCAGTTCTGTTGGTAATGATACGATGAGGGGGTGAAACGCTATCATTTTCCGAAAGAAGTATTTTTATCTATATTAGAAGGACACTCAATTGTCGATGTGCCTCGGCTTAATATCTCTAGTATTAAGCAAGCTCATAGGTTCATAAAAGCTTATGGCTATGATCTAGATGTAGAGCCTCAAAGAGCAGAGGCTTGGCTTATTTATGATCAAGCGATGGATATGCTTCATAGCTATATATTGGAAAAAAATGAAGTTCTTCCCGAAGTTCTTCTTGATCGAGATAAGTTAGAAGACCTTGGTCATCTCTGTGTTTTTGCCTCCACACAGGACGGAAATGATTTACAAAAATGGAGTTGTCGCTTACTTCGGTTGATGCATGTTATAGCGCATTTAGAGAATGATCCTTTTCACTCTTTTTCTGAAGAAATCCAAGCACAAGTCTTAGGTCCCATACATGATCTATTGTATACAATGGACAGTGGAATCGTGGAACTTGGTGATGATGATTGTTTTGAAGTCATTGAGCTGGAAAAGTTTGAAGTAAAACAATTTAAAAGTACTGAAAGTGCTGGGCTTAAGCTACTAGCAAAACGCTCTGAAATGGCACTTAGATTGATGGATAGGATTGGTATCCGTTTCGTAACAAAGAACCTATTCGATTCCTTTAGAGTATTGCGCTTTCTAGTTAGGGAATATGTAATATCTGTTCCTAATATCGTACCTGACCAGGCTAAAAACACTCTCTATCCCTTCAATTTATTTTATGACGTAATGAATGAAGTGGATAAATCCAAAACTCGCCTTGAGGATGCAGAAATTGCCCAACTGATGCGGCAGCGCCTAGAAGAAGAGCAGGGGCAGATTCGATATAAAATTAAAGAAAATGAATTCAGTGGAGTGGATTATAGAGTAATTAAATTCATTGCAAGAAGTCGCATCCATATAAAGTTGGGTGATAAAAGCTTTAGGTTCTTCTTTCCTTACGAAATTCAAATTATGGATAAAGATACTTTTGATAGACTGCAAGCCGGTCCGTCTCAACATTCCCAGTACAAATCCAGACAAGCTCAAGGCGCTAAAGATAGGGTTTTAGGTGAGTTTGAAGTAGACGTTTTTTAAAGACTCACTTTTTTAGTGAGGCTCAGCTCGCGACCAAAATTGTTCACATTGAAATGAAATTGATGTTGGCGATCTTTCACAACCAGGTGTAGATTTTTACCTGTAGTGTCTTTTGCTCTTAGGCTATGATACAGAAGTTTTTTACCAACGAGCCTATTTCCAATCTTGTTGTGTATATCAGTCCAACTAAAAATCGATTTAAAATCTTTTCCTTGATTAAAGCTTACCAAATTACCTATAAACAGATTTCCATTTTTACTAAACTCAATGGGGAGATTTAGATTATTAAATCGTCCTAACTTCTTAAAATCAATCCCATTGTAGCTTGCGTAAATACCATCTGCGGCTACAAACTTTATTTTGGAAGAGACCGGGGAGCTGCCCATATCATAAACGTCTTTTTTAAGAAGATCTTCAAGGCGATAGGATTTTTTTGAAATCGGCTTGCTAATCCAAAAAACACGTCCATGTTTAGCTATGTAGGACTGATACCATGTTCTTTTTTCTCTTGAATGTATGTCTAAAACGATAGGTTTTTGTATGTACTCATTTCGCAAACTTTCCTGGCGGGAGGACAGTAAGAGGCTATCGGATTTAATTATCGCTCTTTTTATTTTGTAGTCTATAAGCCCAGGATGTAGAAAGGAGTTTTCATTTTCCTTGTAAACGTAGTTTCGCTTTTTAAACCAAAGGTTTTTTCCTTTCTTTTTATATATAAGAACTCTCGCGCCCTTTTCAAGGTGTATCGGGCTAAATCGATTTCTTTTTAGGCGTGTTTTTTCTTGGAAGTAGGCGTAGTACCCTCTAGTGAATTCCGGTTTTACATCAATTTCTTTTATCCATAGATATTTATTCCCTGTATGAATTTTATAGAAACCGTTCTTGAATTCATAGACTTGATAGATTTTTCCCCCACAAGACTCAGCTAGATTCAGTTGTTCGATAGATCTTGGATACATGGGGGTACCTTTTGGGCAATCGATAAAGGCTACGAAGTTTTGAAGTTGAAGTGCAGAGCTTTCAGGGATGTGATAATGATTCCCTAGATAATCTACTTTTAGGTAGTTTAAGTCTTCTTTGCTTTGAATATTTTTTTGAAGCTTTTCAAGGCTTTCGGTTCCTGAAACAAAAATTGAATCTTTTGACTTAAAAAATTCGATTTCCGCCAAAAGGACTGGTGAAAAAAAGGGCAAAAACAAAAGGCTAATCCAACAGAATCTCATGAATTCATTATAGTAAAGCTGGGTGGACTAGCTATAGCTTTCTTATTTTTTGGACCTCAGTTCGTACTGGCTCCTAGGCTCCAGCTTGTAAAGCTAAGGAATTTGATTTTAAGCCCTGATTACAGGCTTTTCTGGGGATACTGCGCTGATTCATAAGATGACCTAATGGGCCTTTGAGGCGATAGTTTTCTGGCTTATGAAATCAAAAAACCTGGTATTAAAACATTCCGTTAGATTTATAATTTTTGGCGCCTTTTTGGGCTTTACCAAACCCGCCTTTTCCAAAATGATTCAACTTGATGACTATTTGGTAGGTGTGGAGTTCTTAGCAGGTGAAAACTCTTTTCAGGCTAATGGATTTCACCTTAGGGATTCTTATTTAAGACTAATATGGGGTGAGTCTGAGAGGCTTTATGGAAGCTTGCAGCTGGGCAGCCAAGATTTAGTTGGATCTACTAGATGGTATGAAGGAGCGGAACACAATTCTATATTTACGGAAGCCTATGGTAATTACAGTGCTTCAGGCTACCTTATCCAATTTGGTATGCTTCCAGTGGGTTTTTCTTTTTCCGGTCAGCAAGAGGAGTCCCAGTTACTAGTACGAAGGAACCTTTTGTATTTAAATGATTACCTTACAGCTCGTGACTTAGGTTTAGCTTTTAGAAAACAAATGAACTCATGGAGTTTCTATACTGTTCTTCACAACGGGATCGGTATCGTAAGGAAATCAGAAGTCCAAAATGATGATAGGTTTTTTGTCAGTATGGGTCTTGATAAAAAAGCACCCAGTTATAAATACGGTATTGGATTTCAAACTGGACAGTTTTCACGTGTATCTGTGGCAAACGAACTTAATGCAAAAAACCATATTTTAAGTGTTTATGCTTTAAAGGAAAGTAAAGCTTGGGTAAATAGTATTGAGTTATACGCGGGAAAAGAGAGTTCCCAAGGATTTGAAATCAATTACTCCGCACTATCCTTGGAGAGCATTCGCTCCTTAACGGAAAGAACACGGGTCTTTTTAAAGTTAGAGTATTTTGATCCTAATAGCTCCGATTCTGGAGATCAAATTGAGTCTACCCACTTGGGCCTAGATTGGTCAGAGAAAAAGGAGCAATCTAGGCTGAGTGTATTTTATAATTTGGAGAGAAATGCAGGACAGATAAATCAAAGTGTTAGCTTGATGTATAGATTGGGCGCACTTGTTAATAGTATTAGAGAACAGGGAGATAAATTATGATTAAAACCGTAGGAGTAGTAGGTGCTGGACAAATGGGTAATGGAATTGCTCAGGTATTGGCAGCA
>JBGCGH010000006.1:0-49566 GCA_045110695.1 Bdellovibrionales bacterium
CAAAAGCTACAAAATCGATTTTTTGAGCGTCCTTGGCTTTAGGGTCTTTGTCATATAGTCCATTAGACTCTGTTAACATTATTAAATGAGAGGCAGATGAATTCTCGCAGATCATTGCAGCAAGTTGATCATTGTCTCCAAGGCTAATTTCCTCAAAGCTTACTGCATCATTTTCATTGATGATGGGTATGATATTTTTTTTTTTTTTGTTTGAGATAGTATTTTGTAGATTGTAGTAGCGAGTATAATTTCTGAGATCATCATGAGTCACTAAAACCTGAGCCACCGTAATATTTTTTTTAGCAAACACATTCTTGTAAAAAGACATGAGTTCTACTTGTCCAACAGAGGAAAGCGCTTGAAGTTCGCTTAGACTAGCTTCATTTGATTTATTCCAATCAACCATTGTTCTCGCAGAGTGGATAGCGCCAGAGCTTACTAGTACAATCGGTTTTCCCGTGGCGTGAATGTCGGCTATTTCGTTAGAGAAGCGACGAATACGAGCTTTATCAATTCCACCATCAGGCTTCGTGACTGCCGCGCTACCAAACTTAATTACTAGGGGTTTGTGAAGTTTTCTAGGCATTAAAGATCTCCGGATCCTAACAATAGTAAGCAAAGCTTAAGTTGTGAAGCCTAAAATGAGACAAACGTTTCAAGCTGGGGGGAAAATAACAAGTTCTCTACTTTTTATCCACATTTACTCCTCAATGCGCATCACTAGACCGATAAAGGTATGGCTAGATAGGCAAAGGATAGAAAAATGTTCAAATGTAAGATCAAATTGAGACAGATGCGTGATCCGAGAAAGCAGATTTGGGTGACTAAAAGTGACTACTCTAGACGTAGGTCCAAGCTGGTTCAAATGACTCTAACGAAGCCCAAGGAGCGAAGAAAAATACTTTTAAATTGGTATTTTGTGGGAAATATTGAAAGCCTCAGAAGTCTGTAGCTATGCAATAAATTAGAATCAAATCAATAACCCGGAATCCTTGGATTCTGGGCTTTTTTATTGTTCTTTCTTTAATCTGTTGTTAATCAAGGAGTATGTATGAATTAAATAAAATTCCAAGCCAAGACCGGTCGGGATCAGAAGTATCTAATACAATATTTGATCTTGCTCAAAACCACAATCTTATGTTTTTCAATTTTGAGTACCGTAAAGCTTTAGACTACCCTGAAGACTGGATGGGAGATGTTTCTGAGGAGTGGGGCGGAAATCAATGGCTTGCAGGGAAACTTCCTGAATCCAAGTACCAAAATTTTAGAACGGATTTACTGATCGGAAGTTTCCATCCAAATCATCACTCCAAATGGTCCGCTCACGAGCTACTTCATAATATTGTTGGCTTTGGCTATAATCCCCAATGGACTTTTTTGGAGCATTGCTTATCTAGCCGTTTATCAGAGCTGTTGCCAGTGGTGCAATATCACTTTTTAGACGAGGCTCGAACAAATAAGTGTATGAAACATAATTTTTCTTTTTCCGCCCAAGGGCAAAACTGCCAGGCTTGTGATCTTCTTGCCAAGGAAATGAATCCTAGTAGTACTAGTTCTTTATCTAAAGATATGGCCGAGGAGTTTTTTACAAGGGAGATTGCTGCAATTAAATCTTCCTTAAAATCTGGACTGCCTGTTGAGAATCAGTTCTTCCATATTAATTTGAGTACCGATTCCTATGCCTATGTAAAAAATCATTGGGGAAGACTTCAAGACCCACTTTTTGCAAAATTTGTGGATCAGTTCTATAAAGATACTCCTCAGTATTTCACTAAGATTGATGATCAGATTCAAAGAGTGGAAGATGTTTTCTCTCACTTGATGGGTCGAAGTAATTTAGCTACTGTCTCTAAAATTCTAGAAGTGAATACTTGGATTACCCAAGATATTGGGTTTCGCTTGCTACAAATGCAGAAAATGTGTGAGGAAGCTGATGAGGTGTTTAGGGCCATAGAGAAGATTGTTTTTGGCCTTTTACCTAATGCTAGTTTAGAGTCTGTTGAGAAATCGATTCAGTCTTATGTTGAACTATGTAAGGAGTATGAGTTAATACCTGCTGAGGAATTATTTGCTGTTGGGTACGAACTACCTATGGGTTTTGGTTTTGCTAAAGAGCAAGTTCTGGAGGGTCTAAAATCCGCAATCCCCAATACACTTAGAATTATAGGTCCAACCAGTTTGAGTATCGTGGTGGAAGATTTTATCAGGAGATGTGAGTGGACCCGCAATAGTTTAGCTCCTAGATTTACTGAGTTTTTAAAGTCTGAAGGTTCCAAAGAGCTATCTGAAATGGGCGAACTTGAAAATGCCATCTCCAGTCTTAAATTAGTAGATGTATATGCTCAATACTGGAATCCAACCCATGAAGATCAATACTATTTAAGCCCCAACGTTTATTCGATGATTACCAAAACTGGAATATTTGAACAGCTCTCTCTTGATTTTGCTGATGAATTCAAAGAGGGTGACTTAGGGCTTCTGATAAAACCTAGAGTCACTGGTGAGTTGGATTTTTACCCCTTGGAGCCGGAACTCTATGAAAAAGTAATAGCTATGAATTTTGATTTTAAAGAGGGTGAATCGATATTTAACGAACTTTTAGAAAGAAATTTTATAATAGGATATAAATCGAATGAGAAATAGAAAACTTTTAGTTCACGCAGAACCCAGGCATCATTTAGAAGTGATTGATTCCTCTGATGGGGTCTTAGAGTCTGGATGCTCAAAAATTAAAGTGAGCTATTCGAGTTTAAATTATAAAGATGCTTTGGCCATCACGGGAAAGGCTCGAATATTGAAATCTTTCCCCATGGTCCCCGGTATTGATGCAATGGGCGAAATTATCGAAACGGGTAGCGCCTATTTTGAGTATGGACAAAAGGTATTGATTACAGGCTGTAATTTGGGTGAGAGCTACGATGGTGGTCTGCAATCTATAGCAATGGTTCCTGATGAGGCTTTGATACCAATTCCTTCTAATCTCTCCGATCTACAATGTGCTTTCTTGGGCACAGCAGGTTTTACCGCGATGCTTGCTGTGATTCGAATGAATCAAAATACAATACTAAAAAGTGATCTGCCCATTTTAGTTAGCGGTGCAAGTGGCGGGGTGGGGAGTATAGCATGTTATATATTATCAAGCTTAGGTCATGAGGTTCACGCTATAAGCTCAAGGGTGGATCAAACCAGAGAGCGATTAATGAGCCTTGGTTGTACTAAAGTTCTATCTCTGGATTCGTTTTTGAAGCCGCCGAAGGCTTTAGAGAAGGCTCAATACTCAAATTATATTGATAATATCGGTGGAGCAGCTTTAGAGTCAATTCTACCTAAATTGGATTTATACGGGAATGCGATGAGCATAGGACTGGCCTTGGGAAGTGATTTTAAAACAACTGTTATGCCCCATATCCTACGAGGTGTGTCGATCTTAGGTGTGTCGAGTAATAATTGTCCTAGAGAATTGCGGGATAGAGTTTGGAGAGAACTTGCTCAATTACCCGTCGGAGAATTAATGGAGCTTGTAAGCTACAATATAATTGGTTTAAATGACTGTGAAAGAGTATCAGAAGAAATTATTTCTGGAAATCACGTGGGTAGAAGTATTGTTAAGCTAAGTGATGACTAGAGTTATTTTAAAAGGCGCAGATAAGAAATGAGCAAAACAGATTTTATTCCAGATTGGTTTTATAGTGATGATATTCGGCCCTATATTTTTCTTCGCCGAGAGAATCGTAGTGTTCTTCCTGGCTCTACTCACCCATTAGAGTGGTTCTCCGATAAGAGTATTCTAGAAATTGACCCACTTCGAGTGGAGAATTTGAATTTTGCTGAAGCCATCTACCAACTTGAGGGTGGTGCCTTTGAGGCTTCGGATATGGCGATGCCAAGATGGGTGTTTTATGATTGTGCCATAATCCCCGGTTTATGTTGTGGCTTTGCTATGCGTAGATCTGCCATTCCGGAATCTCTTTTAAAGGTTATCAAACCTTCTGAAGATTTAGAATGGGTACCGATTTCGTTATTTATTGCCATACCCACTGCAATGGAAGGTCAGTGGGTGGCTCATAATCTGAGCTCAGGAAATAGTTTTTTGGCAAAAGAGGATAGAATGAAGGGCCTAGGTTTTTTAACGAAGGCCTTCGGATTGTGGTATTCAAATATTAAAAAACTTTGCGGAGTTACGCAGTGGGGTAGTCCAAGTATAAAACTACATTCCTTCTACGGTAATATTGAAATTTTAACCGCATATACTCCAGTTCATACCCATGCTGGCACTTTAACCTACAAATCTTGGGTGGATTGCAGGATGTGGAGTCGATTTTTTACCCGTGAGAAAAGCCCCGCCTTTGATTTCTATTATAAAAATGCTGGCTTTCAAATTGATCCCAAGTCGGATGACTCTATGAAGGGCTTTCAAATTAGAATAGAAAGTGGCCAGGGACCCTTCTTTCTATATAACGACGAGATCAGACACAAGGGCTTAGACGAGAGTTTAGATGTTTTTAAACTCAAGTAAGCCACAAAATAGGTCTAAAAACTAAGCATCCACGTTTTTACCGTCCAGTTCTGATTGTAAATTAGGTGCTTATTTCAATCTACTACCGGGTAACTTGCCTTTTCAATCAACAGGGCCTATATTGGTGGGTGAATATCAACGAAAGGTCTTTGCCAATGAGTACAATTCTCACCAGTTTACCTCCTGTCGCTAAGAACATGCTTTATATGTGTAAAAAATGCGATGCGGAAAGATACCACCGTGTTTTAGCCCACACTACTTTAACAAAGGCTAAAATTGAGTGTGAGATTTGTGGATCTAAAAAAACATTTAACTTAGATACTCAAAAAAAGAAAGCGGCGACAAAAACTACCGCAGCCACAAGAAAAAGAGTTTCAAAGTCTGTGGCTCCAACAATGTGGGAAGAGTTAAACAAAAAGTACGGCAAAAGCACTGCCATTCCCTATAACTTCAAAACCAAATTTGAAGTTAATTCTTCTATCGATCATACTAAGTTCGGACTTGGGTTTGTAACTAAAGTAGAAGGTAAAAAAATGGAAGTTGTATTCCAAGATAGCGTTCGTCAGATGGTACATTCTAGGTAATGATTCTAGCCTGCCTAGCATTGGGAGCCGTAGTAGGGCTCCTTTCTAGTTTTTTGGGTATCGGCGGTGGAATTGTCATCGTTCCCATGTTGCCAGTCATAGCAGGTTTAAGTACAAAAGAGGCAGTAGCTACGAGTATGTTGATCGTACTCTTTGTAACGGCTAAGAACATTTACTCTTTTCAAAAAAAGTCTTTAATTCATTGGTCGGCGGGAATAAATATTGGGGCTGGCGCGGCTGTTACCTCACTTTTAGCCACTCTCTACATTAAAAATGTAAACGAAAAGTTTTTAATACAATTACTCATGGTCACTTTGGTGGCTATTGGAATACGGCTATTGTTTTTTGGTAAATTTACCGGCTCAGTGAAGAAAGATTCCAAATTCAGTTGGGCAGCCTTGGTCGCGGGAGCTTTTTGTGGTGTCATCGTTGGTTTTACTGGAATCGGTGGCGGAGTACTTTATGGACCCATCCTTCTAGGTTTAGGTTTGGTTAGTGATAAGAGGATGTCTCCTACAAGTAACCTTGCTATGTTTTTGGCTGCCCTAACTGGGATCATTGGTTTTGTGGTTCAAGCGGATATAGTTACGTGGGAGAAAATCGGGTATTTAAGGCCTCAAATTGCCTTGATAGTTTTTGCCGCCGCTTTCTTTACCTCTCAACTTGGCTACAAGTTTCAGGACTTAATGAATGCCAAACTTCGAAGGATTTTACTTAGTTTTGTTATTTTAGTGGTTCTCTATCGTACTTCTTTACGGCTCTAATTATCAATTTTCCAAATAGTAGTTCATTGATTACTGAGCGTTTCGTTTTGTAACGTTGTAGAGTTAGGCTAATTGTTGGGCTTGTGCTAGTCATTTTTCTTCCTCTTCTGTGTCCAGAGGGCGTTAGAGACGGCATTTATCTTGCTTATGTTAAGATCATGAAAACCACTCTTTTAAAAAGTATTTGTCTCATATTGATACTAGCCGCTGCTGGTTGTGATGTTGGTGTGGGTGGTAGGAATATCGAAGAAAGTGTGGCTCCAATTCAGCCCTTAGGGGGTAGCGAGTGGACGGCATCAGATTGGAGTGCTGCTTTAAGTTCTGCTAGACTCTTTTATCAAGAGGCTAACGAATCGAAAACTCTTAGCTTAGGTGGTCAAACTGTCCAATGCATCCTATCCGAGCCTGAAAGAAGACAGGATTTACTGGGTGTTTACACCATTTCTCAGATCCTGAACCCTGGTAAGTGCGGAATCGAATTCCTTCATCAGATAGAAATAGTTAAAAATAGAACTGAACTTACTAGTATCACCGATATGCAACTCACTTATCTTAACCGGGAATTGGTCACTCAGTTTGGTTGGCAAAGTTTTAGTGTTAACGAAACGAAGAGAGAGTTCTACGGAGGCTTCGGTATTGAGGTAGGTTCAGAAATACTTGATGAAACAACAGTAAGGAAAGAAGTTTACCAGATGGAGTCGGGAGAGGAATTTGAGATTCAAAGCGAGATCAAGGTTTTTCTTGAAAGGCTTGAAAGGCAGAAAACTGTTTATAGTTACATTTTAAAAAGTACCGAAGAAAAAGTGAGTGGACAAATCGCTTTAGAATACAATCTGCAATCCAACGAGATTTCGTACACCTATCTTATCAATGAAATTGAAGTTGAGCTTGCAGACTTTTTAGAAATATTCGGGACTCTCGTAGAATAGTATCCCATAAGAATGCTTGTCATAAAAATTCTTCGAAATATCTGTTCAAAAAGGCATCATACCAAAAGCATATTTTGACCCTTAGTTTTTGCTGAGGTTTAGTGATTTCCGATGAGTCATTGGTTACAAGGTTTAAATCCAGAACAAAAAGAAGCTGCGTGTCACAATCATGGTCCCATGCTTATCTTAGCCGGGGCCGGTAGTGGTAAAACCACGGTCTTAGTGTCTCGAACGGGTAGAATGATTGAGGAAGGTATTGCTGAGCCTCATGAAATCTGTGTTCTTACCTTTACTAACAAGGCAGCAAAAGAACTTCAACTACGCGTAAGTGCAAAGCTCGGTAAATTATCTAAAGGTTTATGGGCAGGTACTTTTCATTCCTTTGGCTTAGGAGTTTTAAGAGAACATCATAAAAAAATGCGGCTCCCAAAGAATTTTGGAATTATGGGTTCAGGGGATCAGGTCGCAATCGTCAAAGAACTACTAAAAAATCTTACAGACTCCAAAGATGCCTACGATTCTGAAAAACTGATTAGTTTAATGTCTAGCTTCAGAAATGAAGGTCGAACTAAAGCAAAATCTGATGAGGAATACGAGGTGGCTGTAGAGTGGCTGCTTCCCAAATACATTAAAAGACTCGAGGCACTTGGGGTGGTTGATTTTGATGAGCTTCTTTTGGGACCTATTAGGTTAGCTGAGAAGTATCCTGATATTAGAAAAGGACTTCAACATAAATTCAAACAACTTATGGTGGACGAATTTCAAGACACTAATAAATTGCAAATGAAAATGGTGATGCTGTTGGGCTTTGAGCATAAGAATATTAGTGTGGTTGGAGATGATGACCAGAGTATCTATGGCTGGCGAGGAGCTGAGGTATCAAATATTTTAAACTTCCCAAATATGTTCGATGAGTGCCAGGTTGTCCGTCTGGAAAGAAATTATCGATCTACTCCTGCCATTTTGAATGTTGCAAATGCCGTGATTTCAAAAAATGAGAAACGCCATGATAAAATTTTACGATCTGATGTGGCCGCGGAGCCTGGCGAAAAGCCGGAGCTTTTTGTGTTTGAAAACGAGGATGAGGAAGCGGAGAGAGTATCCTCTGAAATAATGAGTTTGGAAAAGGACGGCTACAATCATGGGGAGTTTGCTATTCTCTACCGCTCCAACTCTCAAGGCGCTCTAATGGAAGCGGAACTAAGGAAGCATAAAATTCCTTATAAGCTAAACGGAGGAACTGCTTTTTTCGATAGGAAAGAAACAAAAGATATTTTAGCCTACATTCGCTGCTCTCTGCACCCAAGTGAGTTGGCCTTGAGGAGAATTATTAATACTCCTCATAGGGGAATTGGAGAAACAACTATAGAGCGCCTTTCCATTTATGCGGAGGCACATAAAGTTAGCTTTCAGAAAGCGGTTCGCTCGTGGAGTTCAGCAGGGGTGGATAGCAAAATAGGTAAATCTATTGAGTCTTTGTTTTTAGAGTTAAAAGAGATGGTTCCGGAAATGTTAAATCCTGGGAATGATAGTCCGGGCCAGGCGCTGTTAAGGTATATGTCAAAGATTGGCTATAAAAATTATGTCGAGAAACAAGCAAAAGATCACAAGAGTGCGGCCTCCAAATGGGCCATTGTGGAGATATTCGCAAATGTGTTTGATTCCTTCTTGGCGCAGGGTGGGAGAACCGAAAAATCTATAATTGATTTTATAGATGCTATGGAGTTGCGTGAAAATTTAGATGATAGCTCCGACAAAGATAAAACTCCCAAGGTGCAGCTTCTTACTTTCCATGCTTGTAAAGGTCTTGAGTATCCTGTTTGTTTTATGATTGGGCTTGAGGAAGATATAATTCCTCACAAGACTTTAGGAGAAGATATTTCTGAAGAAAGGCGTTTGTTTTATGTTGCGGTTACGAGAGCAAAAATAAAACTAATAATGAGCCGAGCACGAGAGCGTAGAAAGTATGGCCGTATGAAGAAGTCAGCGCCGTCTCGGTTTTTATTAGAGATTCCAGAGTCCATGGTTCAACAGTATGAATTGGGTTTTCGACCGGTCAGTAGCTCTCAGCGTAAAAATCTTTTAGCGGATTTGTATAAGTCTTTAGATAATAAAATTGCTGGGCAAGAAGTAAAGTAGGCCTAAGGAAAAACTGACTATTTAATAGCTTAAATCTATGCTACTTATTCAATTTTTTAATAGACATTTGTTTTAAAAGGGCCAATAGTTAATTTAACGAGGCGGCAAGGGACGCTGCTCGGATGCTGGGGGGCATATGATTCGATCACCGTTTTACTGTGGTGCTGCTGGTTTATTAACCATTCTATTTTCTCTAAACTCTATGGCGGATCGTTATTTCGAGACGCAAAGAAAAAACTCTTTAACTCCAAACCATTGCCAAGAACTCGACATTGTTGATTTCAATGGCCCTATTGATTGGGTTAGCTATTCTGTGAAAGGTGGCAAAGAGGCTGGTTTCACAGATGAGATCAATATTGGTAGACATGAGGCGGGTTTGATGTGGCGTTATTTTAAGGCTGGTCAGGGTAGAGCTTCTTCTATTCGTAGAGAGCTTTATAAGAATCCTCGCACAAAGGAACTATTGGATACCCTAGAAGAATACGGTCGTATTATGGACTATGACTATAAAGTAGAGGGCGAGATCTTAGAGGTCTTGTCTTTAGTTGATCTTGCCAACCAGTTTAACCCTAATGAGTTCTTTTTCACTGGTGGTTATGCCTACAGTAACACTAAGGGTAGAGTGGTTGGAGAGCTTGATATTATCGTCGGTAGACGTTCCGATTGCAGAATCGTCGTTGTTGGGGAGAGCAAGTTAGGTATCTCTCGACTCGGTAAAGCTAAAAGGCAGTTACAAAGATTTAGAAGCTTTAAGGATCGTGTGCTGTCTGGCGGATTCAAGCTATAAATTCATTTAAGTTGAAAAGGCGTAAAAAAATATATACGCCTTTAATTCTTCATTTAGCCAAGTTCAGGTTTATAAGTACTTTTTAAATTGGTTTTTTGTTCTGTCAAAAACTAGAGAAACAATTATATAGTGTTGCCTTTAGAGACACAGTGAGGGGAACTAAGCGTGATTTTGTGCTTTTTCTCTTCCCACTCCGATTCAGTAAAGACTCTAAGGGCTAGGGCATGTATTTTGTTTAGCTCTTCATCTAAGGTGGTGTGAAGGTTTCGGCTTCTGTCGATTCTTTTTATTCCCTCAAAATTTTTAGAAACAATTAGAACCCTAAAGTGAGACTCCAAACCCATTTGGCTTGCATGCTTGTGGCTTTCGTTCTCGACCTCAAGGTAGATAGGATCGTAGGTGGATTTTAGTTTATTGATAATGGAAGTTTCAATGGGACCCATATTAGACGGACAGGCCTTCGATTTGTTTCATCAGGTTTTTCATTAAATCTGAGTTAGGACGCTTACTTTTGTTTTCAGGTTTTTCTGTGGATTTAGGACTTTCTACAACAGAATCTTCTACTTTAGCCCAATCATCCAGTGCACCTTGAAGGCTCTCTAAGGAGCTTCTAAGGCCTTGGGATAATTCAGTTTTTTGTTTGTCTTTTTTGCTAGCCACAACATTTAGTGTGGTTGGAGTACTTTGCTTTAGCAAGTAAAAAATGACCAATAGCCTAAAAGCCTATCAAGATTCTTTTTTCTGATTGACAGTTTCCTTTGGGTTTTGGCTTGCTTGTTCAGAGAAGAAAAGCCATACTTCATCGGTTCATTACAAGGAGAAAACATGTCAAAAGACATCATCTATACTATGAAGGGTGTGGGAAAAGTCATCCCACCCAATAAATACATTCTGAAGGATATTTACCTAAGTTATTTCTATGGTGCAAAAATTGGTGTTCTCGGTTCAAACGGAGCGGGTAAATCCACTCTTATGAAAATCATGGCCGGTCTTGATGAAGAGTTTCTAGGAGAGGCTTTTCCTTCCAGAGATTTGAAAATGGGTTATTTAGCTCAGGAACCAGAATTAAACGAAGAGATATCAGTAAAAGAGAATATAGAAGAGGCTTTGGGAGAAGTGACGACTGCCTTGAAGGAATTCAATGAGATTTCACTTAAATTTGCCGAGCCAATGTCAGACGATGAAATGAATGCTCTTCTAGAGCGCCAAGCCAAGCTTCAAGAGACGATTGAAGACCATAACGGCTGGGAGCTGGATCACAAATTGGAAAAAGCGATGGAGGCATTGCGCTGCCCTCCTGGAGACTCACTGGTTAAGAATATTTCTGGTGGTGAAAAGCGTCGAGTGGCCCTAACGAAGTTACTTTTAAGCGAGCCAGATATCTTGCTTTTAGATGAGCCAACAAACCATTTAGATGCGGAAAGTGTTGCATGGTTGGAAAAGTACTTACATGATTTCCCAGGAACTGTGATTGCGGTCACGCATGATAGATATTTTCTAGATAATGTTGCAGGCTGGATTTTAGAGCTAGATCGTGGTGAGGGTATTCCGTTTGAAGGAAACTACAGTACATGGTTAGAAGCTAAAGATAAAAGAATGCAAAATGAGCAAAAGCAGGAAGATAAGCGTCAAAAGATGATTTCTCGAGAGTTGGACTGGGTTCGTCAGGGTGCTAAGGGCAGACAGGCTAAGTCAAAAGCTCGGTTAAATGCTTACGAGGATTTATTAAAGGATTCTGGAAAAGAAAAAATCAATGATTTACAGATCTATATTCCACCGGGACCAAGATTGGGTGATGTAGTTATCGAAGCTAAGGGAGTATCTAAGGCCTTTGGTGATAAGCTTCTTTATGAAAACATGGATTTCATGATTCCAAAAGGTGGAGTCGTGGGAGTTGTGGGGCCAAATGGTGCTGGTAAAACCACTCTTTTTCGTATGATCACAGGGCAGGAATCACCAGATGAGGGTAGCTTTAAAGTAGGAGATACAGTTCAAATTGCCCACGTAGATCAGAGCAGAGAATCTTTGAACGGGGATAAGTCTGTTTTTGAAGAAGTGTCGGAAGGAAATGATATTATAAAAGTGGGTACACATGAGTTTAACTCTAGGGCCTACCTATCTCGGTTTAATTTTCAAGGCGGAGATCAACAGAAAAAGGTCGGGAATCTTTCTGGTGGAGAAAGAAATCGTCTTCAGTTGGCGAAGCTTTTAAAGTCTGGCGGAAACCTACTTCTTTTAGATGAGCCGACGAACGATCTTGATGTAGCCACAATTAGAGCATTGGAAGAAGCTATTCAAAATTTTGCAGGAAGTGCGGTAATCATATCCCATGACCGCTGGTTTTTGGATCGTGTTTGTACCCATATTTTGGCTTTTGAAGGGGATAGCCAGGTTGTATTTTATCCTGGACCATATTCTGAATATGAAGAGGACCTGAAGAAACGTCTTGGTGTGGACACCTTAGAGCCAAAAAGAGTGAAGTATAGAAAGCTTCACTAGGTTTTAAAGTTTTTTTATAAAGTTCATAGGGCAGCAGAGATGTTGCCCTTTTTATTTATCTATTGCCTTCCAGGCTGAATCAAGAGCTTCGAAATGTTTTTTTAAATCTAAGAAAGCCCTGACCTTATACTTCTCCGGATTTAAATCAGGGTGAAGTTTTTTTGCTAGATTTTTATACATAGCTTTTAGCTCTTTTTTTGTAAGAGCTTTTTGTATGGGGGAGCCAAAGTATGCAAAGAATATTTTGGCAGTGGTAACCGCTTCAGAAATAGCAAAATTCCCTTTTAATTCCTCTGGATTTACTTTGTTAATAGGTCCCAATGAAATTGAGTAGCCGGTGGATTTAAGCTGTACACTAAGGGCCTCAGGGGCTTTCAACTCTAAAAGAAGGCTTGGACTAAGAGAGCTTCGGTTTCTGAGGAGTATTTCCTGGCCAGAGCTCGGTTTTTCCCAAGTTTGTGGTTTTTCCAGTTCTTTTTTTAAGAGATTTACAAAGCTATCCTTCATACATATATTGGTTCGGTTGTATCAAAGAGAGATTTGAGTCCAGAATAGGAGAAATTATGATTCGTTGGTCCCTTATATTTGCTTCTTTTTCCAGTTTGGCGATTCATGCCTTCATCGACATTAGTCGAGCACCTTTGTTTCCGGAAGTGATTAAAGATATGGGACTCACTGATTCCCAGGCAGGTCTATTTTTTGGAGCTACTAGTTTATTTATGATGCTAGCCACATTAAGCTCCGGGAAGTTCATGAGAGTTCTTGGGACTACCAAGGCCCTTCTTCTCTATATGTTAGTGATGATTGCTGGCCAATTTATGTTTGCAAGCGCGAGTACCTATCATTATTTAGTTTTAGGTTCCATGCTCCTTGGCTTAGGCTTTGGTGGTATGGGGGTATGTCAAAACGTTTTAGTAACAGAGGCCTCTCCTGTGGAGCATCAACGAAAGCTGTTCGGTGGACTCCATAGTATGTATGCGTTTGCTGCTTTGATGGCTCCTGTCTTGGTTACATATTTTTTCACAAGAGGTGTCTATTGGCGGGACTTTGCTTATACTGTTGCATTTATCCCCTGCGTACTGTGGCTTTTATACCTCATAATGCTAGGAACGCAGAAATCTTCTAAAAAAAGTATTCCCTCTGCCACTCCACTTACTGAACGAAACAAGGCAAACACAAATCTAAAAATTAAAATATTCTTACCCATGACCCTGAGTTTTTATGTTTTAGCAGAGCTAATTTTGTCCATTTGGTTAGTAATGTATCTTCAAAAACATTTTAACTATACTACAGAGCAATCCGGTCTTGCTTTGAGTTTGTTTTTTGGAGCCTTACTTTCCGGTAGGCTTCTGATGAGTGTTTTCCACTTACCTTTCGCCAATTTTAAAATTCTTAAGTTTAGTTTGATGGGTGGATTGGTGTTTGTCGCTCTTGGGTTGTTTGTAAACCCTTGGCTTATATGTGTTAGTGGAGTGTTCATGTCGCCTGTTTTTCCTACTGTAATGGCTTATTTAGCTGAAAATGTAGGAGATAATACTAGGGTTATCATGCCAATTTGTATCGGTGGGATGAGTTTAACCATTATGTTCGGACATAATCTCGCGGGTTTTCTTAGTGATAGTTATGGAATTCAATGGTCTATCAGTTTGGCTTTAATCGGTCTCTTTTTATCCGTTCTTGCCCTTCTAAAGACAGAAACTCTTTTCAAAATGAATCAAAATATAGAAAATTAAGCCCCATATAGAGTGAGAAATGTATTGCTAGCTCTGCAGGGGTGCGTAATAAATCAATGAGTCAGAGTTTTTTTTTCTTGCTTTGCTTTCACTCTTATCACTATGATGAAGATTCATAAACGTCTTTGGAGGACTGAATGGCAAAGAAAAAAGCTGCAAAGAAAGCTACTAAGAAAAAAGTAGTAAAGAAAAAAGTAGCCAAGAAAGCAACGAAGAAAAAAGTTGCTAAAAAGGCTACAAAGAAAAAGGTTGCTAAGAAAAAAGTAGCCAAGAAAGCGACTAAGAAAAAAGTTGCAAAGAAGAAGGTTACTAAAAAAGCCGCTAAGAAAAAAGTAGCAAAGAAAGCCACTAAAAAGGTTACTAAGAAAAAAGCTACTAAAAAGGTAGCCAAAAAAGCTACTAAAAAAGCTACGAAGAAAAAAGTGAAAAGAAAGCCGAATCCTGCTTTCATGAAGCCTTTAGACCCGTCTGCTGATCTTGGTGAAGTAATTGGCCATAAAGCCATCCCAAGAACTGAAGTGATGAAAAAGCTTTGGGCTTACATTAAGAAGAACAATCTTCAAGATGATAAGAACAGACGTAACATCAACGCTGACGACAAACTTAAAAAGGTTTTCGGTGGTAAGAAGCAAGTTTCTATGTTTGAAATGACTAAACTTGTATCTAAGCACCTTAAGTAGTATTAGGTTTTATTCTAGATATTAAAAAGGCTCAGGGTAACCTGGGCTTTTTTTATTTCTGGGGACAGTTATTACTGGGATTCTCTAGTATCATTTGTGTTCTGAGTTCAATATCATTTCTACATTTAGGGTTTTCAGTCATGTTATTACCTTTGACGGCTTTTCTTGTGTCTCCTTTGCGAAGACATCTGCCGATGGATTCCATATGCCTATTTACTTCATGCTCTTTTTTAGTGCCCTTGAATTTTTTTCGGATGAGTGATTCCCATTTGCTCGGGTCAGTTTCTTCTTTGATGATATTTATAAGCCCGGTGTCTCCGATGTTATATCCAATGGCTAAGGCCACTTGATAGTGGGAGGAGCTTTTTAGCTTTTTCATATCCACTCGATTTCCAAATGTTCTTTCTAATCGGTTTGATATTCTTCTCGTATATAGACCCATAATTCCGATTCCAACTTTGGGATTGAATAGATCGCGATCTGTTATATTGCCTTGTAGTCTTGGATTTAAATTCTGTGAATTAACATAACTATTCCATTGTTCTGCTAGTTTTTTGATTACTAATCCATCGTCAATATCACGAAAATGTTTTCCAAGTCGGCTTCCATCTAAGAGAACAATATCGTAAGGGTCGTTAATATTTGTGTTTTTTCTTGTTTTAGTTTTATCAACCGATCTCCATTTAATGCACTTGTTAGCTTTAATTTTTGCGCTAACTTTAGATTGGTTCTGTAAGTAGTGGGTACAGCGAGAATTACTTGAGCCATAGCAGGAGTCATTTTTAGAATCTTGGATGGATTGCTCTAGGCTGTAATATAGAGCGCCACAATCTTGCTGAAAAACAGCGTTATTTAATTTTTTTGGAGATTTCACGTAACTGTGATTAAGCCAATTATTTATAGTGGACTTTAAGTTATTTTTAATTTGTCCGATACCCTTTGCTTTTGTTCTTAAACCGGGAATGGCCCTATCAATATTGTTGGCATCGTAAGGCTCTCTATTCTCACCAGCTACTGCAAACTCGTTGAACTGAGATTCTTTGGCGGTTAAACATGTTAAGAGTGCTGGATGTATTTCAAATGATTCAGCTGCCTGGGAGATGTGTTCTTTGTATTCACAAATGTATTTCACTAAATGTTTATCCCGACAAGATTTTCTATTCTCTTTTACCCAATTGAAAAGTTCATCTTCATTTTTCAGAGGGCTATTACCTAGATGGCTTAAAAACTGTTCCAAGAAATTGCTATTTTTCTTTTTGCATTCACCATCGGGGCAGGAATATTGACCTTCTGTTAAACTCGACTTTAGCTGTCTTTCAGACAAAATAGATTCTTTTGGAATATACCAGCTCTCCTTTAGAGATTTTTGCGATCCATCTGAGAGCTCGAGAATAGTTCCTGCCGGGATTCTATAGAAATCATCGATGACTCCCTTATTATCCAATTTTCTGGCCTCTAATGTCTTATTCGACAATTTTAATTTCAGGTTTTTAGCGCAGATTTGAGCGCCGGAGTTCATAATACTGTAGTTGCATATTGGGCTACTATATAGTCGAACCCATTCATTTACTTCTATTTCCCTGTTCGGAGTGGCTTGTAGAAGTATTGGTCCAACTAGTACAGCTAGTATGGTCCAAAAACACAATGTATTCACAATTTTTATTAAACCCATGGGAGCTTTTGATCGGCCCAAATACCTGAAACGTATCTTATTTTGGATTAAATGTAGACCTTAGTGCGGTTACATTTCTCTATTGTTTGTTTATTTAAGATGAGCCTAATTTAAAGAGCTTATTTTTCCGCTATTATACTAGTTTATATTTGAAGGCGAATTAGGCTGAGGGTCGATGTGATTTACAAACAATTAGAAAATTGAACTGGGGTTCCGTTAGAAAAAGCTGCCGCCTGAAGGTGGGTATATCGTTTTAAAACTTCTTTTTTACTCAAGTTCATAGGGTTGGAGCATAATTCATCCGCGATTTGGGCAATAAGCTCTGGGTTTTCTGAATATTGGTCAAACTGGCTTAGAAGAGTTGTTGAGATCTCAGTGCGTTTGCCTAGTATGTCTTCATATAAAGACTCTTCTTTTTTCAAGATGAGTTCATCGCTTAGCATATGTGCTTTTTTGCTGGCTTGTAGGTAAACCTCGGCCCTTGCACTCATATTCATTTCTAATTTATGCTTCAACAAAAAATCCATATTAGTATTTAAAGTCGGCTCACTTACAAGAAGAAGTTGAGCGATCGTTTTACCATGGGTGTGGAAATTATCATTTGTTATCGCAAACTTTAAGGCTTCGTCTAAGATGTAAAGCTGCTCTGCCTGAAATTGAGATATTTCAAGGGCAACATCCAGAAGTGCCGAAAAATTTCCGTCCTCAATGTTTGAGTGAAGGCAGCGTTTACAGGTTTTGTATTTCAGTATTTTATCTGAAAAGTCTCTGAGGATCTGAGCAGATTCTCCATCGCTGAGTTCGTCAAAGCGAATCACATTTGGATCCATTTTAAGTAGGCTTTTACCATTGAACTCAATATCACCAAAATTAACTTTTTCTTTTGTTTCAAAATCTAAGTTTAAGGCATTAATTGCGCCGTACCTTTTTTTATAGCCTTCAGTAAAGCTATCCATCAAAGAAACATCTTCATTACTTTCTTCTACACCAGTGTTTTGAAGTTTCTGCGGAAAGTCATCATAGTTTTCAATCGTCTGAGCTGTAACTGGCTCTAAATGATCCTTCAAGCCATGGTAAGCTAAAAAAGCCAGTAGGATTCCCATGGATAGTATTAGCTTTTTATCATAATTCATTCGTTCACACCCTTGTTTTCTTCTAGTACTTCTACGAAATCAGCTGCCACCCAAGCCTCTTTTCCTGATTGTAATTTTATTTTATACCATTCTGGATAACTTCTTTGAAAGTCAGAGCGATAGAAGCCTATTACCTCAAAAGCTGGATCTGTATCACTTAATCGACCACGGTTTCCTTCCTTCGCGTAGGTTGCTCGTAGTAAAATTCCTTTTTTACCCTTTTTGATTTTCGCTCTAGCATTTAGTCCTTGTTCGCCCACTTTTAGCATAGCGGGGTTCTGCTCTGTTCCCATAAAGGCCCACAGCTCTTTTGATTCAAGGCATTTGTAGTAGTTTTCTTTATCAAACTTAACATCGAAGTGTCTAAGGACGGGCATTTCAATTTTTATCCAATTTCCAAAAACAATATCTTCGTAATTTAAAATCTCTTCCTCAGGTGTGATAAATGCCAACCTGGTTTTCGTAGATTCGTCGCCATTTAGAAGTAAATAGTCAGGACCAGACTTACTTATGTAACCACAATAAGAGCCTTTTTCATTTGTATTAGTTCTTTTTAAATAAAGTTGAACCTTTGGTTTTGCTACCACATAGTTACCAGTAGTTGGTGCTTTACTTAAATTCATTGGAAATTCATAAGGCTCTTTCATTGCATTTTTTAAGCTCTTGTATTTATGAAATACTTTTTTAAGATACTTCATGGATGGAATACTGTAATCGGTGTTGCGAAAGTCGCTTGGGTCTTTATGCATAAATCTAACCCACTCAATCAGCTCCTGAAGAGCTTTATATTCAATCCCATCTGGTCTCATATAGTTGTGAAAAATACTTCTATTGATATGATACTCAATAGAACTTGGTGTTTTTCCAGCATAAATATCGTTAGTATTTCGAGACGATTTTTTTTGATTTTCTTTGGCAAAATCTAAACTAGTAGATCTTGGAGTGTAGCGCTTACCATCGATCTTGTACTCAAACTCATACTCATCAATTTCAAGAATAGATTTTAGACTTTTTCTAAACTTAGCAGGATATTCAGAATTTGGATTTTTCCATCGATAAGCGGACCTTGCTCTTTCGTTACCAATATTATGACGGCCACTAAACATCATTTGGACTGCACCGTATACTCTACCGTTACTCCTGTCGTTGAAAGGAGAGGTCCAAATAGTTCTCTTATTACCTTGATTTGGGTCCTCATAAATATGGCTACTCGATTTCTTGATCCCATATTCGTAAAAGTCATAGATCGTTCGAAATCCCTCCAAGTTGTCACCGATATTATATTCAATATGGCGATATAGATCAAAGAGATGCTCAGGATGTCGAAAAGCGGGGTGAGCAAATACATTGATCTGCATTACGCCGAGACTAATCTCAGGTTTTAGTAACTGGATTCGTCTGTCTGTATACTGTAAGTCTTCACAAGTAGGAAAGAAGCGTTGGTCTTTGGAATACCAATCCTCTATTAGAGCTTGTTTCTGTCCTTTGTTTGGCTGGTTAGAAAGAGAAATTATGTTAGGGTTTATTTTATCCATCCAAAGACCATTGTTTTGGTTCTCTAAACAAGAAGGGGCCCAGAACTTCTCTCCGTTGGATCTACTTCGCTGCACTTCAGGTCCCACTTTACGAAAATGCATTAGTTTCGACTCGTGGTGAGGTATGGCGATACTTCCTAAAAGCATCGACCAGTAGCCCCAGTCTGGGATATTACTTTTAACAAAATCTTTAGCGTTGGCACGTATTAACTCGTCGGCAGTACTTACAAGTAAACCAAACAAAGTTTCTGTATATTCAGTTCTGTTGGCATAATCATAGATTGCTCCACGAGTAGGGATTTCTGGGTGGAGGGTAAGGTAGTTAAAAACACCAGTGTTTTCCATACCATATTTAAATGTTTTGCCGTAATTTACTTCGGGTAATTTTTTAGTTCTGGCATTCAACGAAAAACCACTAAAGATCATAGATACTGATAGTAGGGTATGTATCGATCTTTTTGTAATGATAGAAAATAGATTTCTGTTTTTCATTTATCGCCTTTGGTAATGTTCCACCCTGGAGTAGAGCAAAACCTATGCCGTTCTCTCTGTACATTAGCTTCAATCTAGTTGGGTGTACTGTATAAGGCCTTCAAAAAATCTGTTCAATAGTTTTACAGGCAGTTTTTACAAAGAGGTGACAATATTTGTAAAGGACAAAAAACGGTGAGGTAAGATAAGATAAAAAAGCTGTCATTAGGGAAAAATAATTCAATAGCTCTTCTGGTATCCTTTTTAGCTATGGGCACCACCTTGGGTTGATAATTCCTATTCAGTCAGCTGGGTTAATGATTGGATGAATTTTTAAGGTTTAAGTTGGTTTGATTGCTAAGTTGAATATAGATTCCTTTACTAAAAATTTTGGACTTGTTATAGCTTTTAGTTTACTCGTGCACAAACTCATTCCTGAAACATAATACTTAGACCTGCCTGATATTGAGCAAGAAATGTCTAGTTTTCTTTACACAATCTGTTTTTTTTTATGATTTCATAGGTTTACGTTTACCATTAAGGTAGGCGATCTGTGGATCAAAGCGAGCTTATGAAAGATATTGAAAACCAGCTTTATGTAAAATTTAATCTTGTTCAGTCTGAGAACATTGACGCGGATGATAAAGGTGTTTCAATGATCGAGGGTAAAATAGATCACACCGAAGAAGCGTTAGAGCTTTGGAACCAGTACCTTGAATCAGCTAGGCTAAAAAATGATAAGCAGGGACTAGTAAAAGCCTTCCATGAATTAGATAAGCTTCATAAGTTAATCGATAAACTGTATGCAAAATGGATAGAGTTAGATGAGTTAGCTCCAAAGAAAGAAGCATCGGTTTCTTAAGCTTAAGTAGTCTACTTTAAAAGCTATATGCAAAAGCGCCACCAACTAACCGGTAGGTTTGGGATTGATAGGTTTTTGATGTGGCTGAAATTCCTGTGGATTCTAGTTTATTTAACATTCCATTTTGAGTGTAGCTCACCGAAGCTCGCATAAATTCAGTCAGTTTAAGATAAAACTCACCCCTTACAGTAAATCCTAATCCATTGTCTTCGAAGCCCAAGTCTGTGGCTTGGTCCGTTGCTGCCTGGGATATATTTATAATATCAAAACTTGCATCCATCCCTAAGCTTTTAGTAATTGGAATGCCTTTTTCAACTCCAACACCAATACCTTTGTAGCGATTGATAATTAAAGTATTTGTGGCACTGGTTTTAAAATTATTCACGGTATTGTGCGATAGCAACTTAAACCCCAGGTAGTTTGAGGGCTTGGTTTTATCAAGAATGATTCGGTATTTAAAGCCCACATCATAGGTAGTTTGAGAAGCCTTCGGTCCATTCAAAACACTGTCATCGGTATTAAAATCATTGCTGGCTTTGAAGTATTTTGCTTCTATGTAGAGCTCGTCATAAATCCGATAATTAAAATCTATCCCGTATATCGGAAAAGCAGAACTACCTGTATCATCAAGGCCCTCGGTGTTTGTTACGATTTGAACTGCGCCTAGGATAACTCCAAGATATCTGTCGGAATTAGGATTACTATTATAGAGTTCTTCTAAGATATTAGATGCCTCTGTAACCACAGAGGAGTCTATTTTACTGTTTTCAGCCCATTTCTCAATTTTGAATTCTTCTTTTAGTTTTTTTTGATTTAGCTTTGGGTTTTTTCTTTTTTTGCGTTTCTTTCTTTTTTTAGGCTTTTTACTTTTCGTTTTATTGTTCTTTTTTAACTTTACTTTATCAATCTTTTTTTTGGTTGTTTTAGAGGAATTGGTTTCTGCTGTTGAGTTGGTGTCTACAACTTGGGCGGAGATACACAGAGAGATACACACACTGACTAATAGGATTATAAAACTTTGCATATATCAATATTAGTCGTCTTTTATTTTAGCGGCAAAACATATGCGACTATTCTATTATCATATAGGTTTTACTGGACTTTTCTCTGCCGTTTAAGGCATTTTTTTAAGAAAAGGGATTGGATCCACCGCACTTTTATTCACTCTAAGTTCAAAATGAAGGTGAACCCCTGTGGTACGACCAGTTCTACCTACAGTTCCAATGACTTGTTGCAAGTTTACCAGTTGTCCTTCTTTTACCCATCGTTCGTGGAGATGGGCGTAAAAAGTCGCAAAGCCATCCGGATGTTCAATGATTACTAATTTCCCATAGCCACTAAAGCTACTTCCTGAGTATATAACTTTTCCCGAATGAGACGAAAAAACTTTAGTACCTCTAGGGGCTACAAAATCTACTCCAAAGTGATTTTTTCCAGACGGGCTAAAGCCTCTGGATATTCTAAATTTTTTTAGAGGGTAGTAGAGTTGGTTGTCATTAAAATCTGAATTTCTGCTTAAACCCTCAGATATACTTGATCTTAGCTGTGGTCTTTGAAGGCTCGCACAGCTTAATGTTAGGAGTAAAAAACTTATAAAAAAAAGAAGTTTGTTAAAGTTATGTTTCATTGTGATTGAATTTTATAACTTCTGCTTGGAGGGAACTTGTTAAGACACCATCTCTACAAGTAAAATTTCCTCTTACAATAGTAGATACAGGTTTAGAGCTAAATTCATGATCTTCGAAAAGACTCCACCCGGATTTGGAGGCGATCCAGTTTTTCTCTATTTTAAAACTAGTTTTTAAATCAAATATACTTAAATCAGCGTCGTTTCCTACTTTAACTTCTCCTTTGTTTTTGATGCCAAAGACATCAATGACATTTTTACTTGTTAATCTAACAAAATATTCTTTCGATATTAATCCTTGTGCAACCAAGTCCCATAGGGCCAAGGGCAGAGTTTGAACGCCAGTCATTCCAGACGGACTTTTAGGATATCCAAGTTGTTTCTCTTCTAGGGTGTGGGCCGCATGATCAGATCCGCAAAGGTTAAAAAACTCTTCTTTTAGCGCTTGCCTCAACGCCTCCTGATGTTCCTTAGTCCGAATAGGAGGGTTCATCTGGGCAAGAGTGCCAAATTGATCATAAACTTGAGGAGCTGAAAAATAAAGATGCTGGGGAGTGATTTCGATGCTACAGTTTGTGCGTTTTCCGCCCAAAAACTCCACCTCATCTTTTGTGGTTAAGTGAAGAACATGTACCTTAGAATTTGTTTTTTCTGCGAGTCCTATTAGCCTTTGAGTAGAACTTAATGCTACTTCTGCATTTCTCCATTCATAGTGGGCATGAACATTTTTTGCGTTTTCTTGTATAGCCTGCCTTTCAACAAGCATGTCCTCATCCTCAGAATGTACTGCAATAGGGGACTCAATACCTTTTAGGATTTTTTCCACTTCGACATCTTCTGAAACGAGAAGATTTCCTGTGCTACTTCCCATGAAAATTTTTACTCCACAGCAGCCAGGCAGCGTTATCATTTGTTGAAGTTCAGAGAGATTGTGTTTCGTGGCTCCGGCAAAGAAAGCAAAATCACAATGGGATTTTGTTTTTGCTAGTTCAATTTTTTTTTCCAACTGTTCCACGTCAATTGTTGGTGGTTTGGTGTTCGGCATTTCAAAGAAAGCCGTGACTCCTCCAAGGGCTGCGCCTTTTGATCCACTTTCTAAATCTTCTTTGTGAGTGAGTCCTGGGTCTCTAAAATGAACCTGGGTATCTATGATTCCAGGAAAAGCTGACAAACCCTTTAGGTCTACAACCTCATGGGCGTCATGATCTTTGGTGTCAATGCTCGCAAACTTACCCTCAGTAATTCCAATATTAACTACTTGTGTTTTTTTATCTGTAATTAGCTCTATATTTTTGATTAACAAATCGAACATTTTATAACCTTATTTATACAATGGGTATTGCAGGCAAAGTTCTTTCACCTGAGCTTTAATTTTACCTAAAACATCTTCATTTTCAAAATTTTCAATAGCCTGATGAATCCAAATTCCTACCTGCTTCATTTCTGCTTCTTTCATTCCACGGGTAGTTAGGGCAGGAGTGCCTATGCGGATACCTGAAGTCACGAAGGGACTTCTTGTTTCATTGGGAACAGTATTTTTGTTTACTGTAATTCCAGCGCGACCTAAAGAGTCTTCTGCCTGCTTCCCAGTAATTCCATCAGCACCTAAATCAATAAGAATCAAATGGTTATCAGTACCTCCCGTTACCAGCTGAATTCCATTTTCTAAAAGGCTTTCAGCAAGCACTCGAGCATTTTTCACAATTTGTTCTGCATATGTTTTAAACTCTGGTTTCAATGCCTCTCTATAAGCTACAGCCTTAGCAGCAATAACATGTTCTAGCGGTCCCCCTTGTATACCAGGAAAAATTTTAGAATTTACTTTTTTGGCATTTTCTTCCTTACAAAGAATCATTCCCCCTCTTGGTCCACGAAGAGTTTTGTGGGTAGTGGTGGTTACATAATCAGCAAAGGGGACTGGAGAACTATGTACTCCGCCGGCAACAAGACCGGAGATGTGGGCCATATCAACTAATAGTTTTGCATTCACTTCGTCTGCAATTTCTTTAAATATTTTAAAATCAATTTCTCTAGGGTAGGCACTAAAACCTGCGATGATCATATGGGGTTTGTGGGTAAGAGCCGTTTCTCTAATAGTTTCGTAATTCACTCGATGGGTATTGGGATCAATTCCATAAAAAGCAGCATCAAAAAGAATTCCGGAGAAATTTACCGGGCTACCATGTGTGAGGTGACCACCATTGGATAGATCCATTCCTAGGATTCTATCTCCAGCTTTCATTTCAGCCAAAAACACAGCTTGATTAGCTTGAGATCCGGAATGGGGCTGAACGTTTACGTGCTCTGCTCCAAAAAGCTTCTTAGCTCTCTCAATGGCTAAAGTTTCTACGATATCTACGTTTTCACAGCCACCATAATATCTTTTTCCAGGGTAACCTTCGGCATATTTATTTGTAAGAAGGCTACCTTGAGCTTCCATTACAGCTTTTGATACTAAGTTTTCAGAAGCGATCATCTCTAGTTCATATTCTTGACGATCGGATTCTTTTTCAATAGCTGCATATATTTCGGGATCTTGTTCTTTGAGCATTTTTTCTCCTGAGATTTCTTTTTTGGAATTTATCATCTTTACTAAAATAGTCGATCAAAGCGCAAGGCGTTAAGGGCTTTCTGGAGTTCTAATGCCTTAAAAACATTTATATCAAGAATCACTCGCAGGATTTGTCGTGAGAACGCTTTACTTCATCATAGAAATAAAATTTTTATGAAAGTCGGAGATTTTACCAGGTTTCCAAAAACTAACGATTTTGTATTGTAAAGGAAGTATTCGCTTTGGTTTTATCTTGAAGTTATCCATTTCAGTTTGGCTTATCATGAAATCTGGAATTAATCCATAGCCATATCCCGAAAGCACTAGTTCCTTTATGGTGGTCCAACTTTGAATTTGGATTTTTCTTCTAAAAAAAGTGTTTTTAATGTCCTTTTTATCCAAGAAATCTAACAAGCTCTCCGTTTCGGGACGACTGGCAGTGGTAAGTAAATTTTTTTGAGCACCCTCGATGTGGTATAGTAGTAAACGTCCTTTCCCAACGGTCTCGGTTTGGTAACCTTCTAGTTCATAGTTGAAAATTGTGATTCCAACATCTATTTCATTCTGGCTCATTTTATCAATCTGTTGCTTTGTTGTTCCAAGATGAATTTTAACCTCTGTAGTTGGGTAGGTTGCATTAAAGGTCTTTAAAGTGTTTGCTAGACAATTTGCCACAAGTGAATTTGATATTCCTATATTGATTTGAGATTTCCTTGTGCCCTTGATTAAATCTATAGATTGTTCATAGGTTCTAATATGGAAAAATAACTCACATGCCTCTTTAAAAACGGAGTGGCCTTCATTGGTAACAATTAAAGAGTTTCTTTTGTGTTTAAGTAGCTTTATGTCGAGCTCGGTTTCTAGCCGTTTAATTCCCTGACTAACTGCTGGCTGTGAAACATAGTTTAATTTCGCGGAGGCCTGGACACTCCCTTGCTTCACAGTGTCGACAAAGTATTTAAGGTTGGTGAAATTCATAATAACCTAAGGTTAATTTTAATAAATTTATATAATTATATTTTATTTTAAGCAAGTGCTAAGTTCCTTTTATGAATAGGAGGAAACATGAAGTTTAATTTGTTTTTAATTTACACGGTTCTAAGTATTAGTAGTCCAGCCTTTTCTTTGCTCGAGGAAAGTGAAGCGCCAGCGGCAATTGTTTATAAAATACTAACGGAAACAGAGTTTAATGTTTTTTTAGAATCAAAAGTCTTTGAAGGCTCCGAGCATGATCGACGAGATGGCTTTATTCACCTGGTGGAGCATTGCCAGATCGATAGAGTTGTAGCTACCTACTTTAAGGATCAGCTTGTTTTCATTTTGGGATTTAGGTCTGAGGTCTTAGGTGATTCCTTGGTTTGGGAGGGGGGCTACCCGCATTTATATGGAAAATATTTAAAAGTGTCAGATGTTATTAGATTTAAGTTAAAAAATCCTGAAAAAAGAAATTAAATTTTTCGTCTATTAGTAGGTTATGCTTTTGCGCAGAATAAATTGAAGGACAACCATTAAACTGATGGTTCGAATAAGATTTACTTAAATTTTTTCGATTCGGTCCTGGTGCCTTCCACCTTCAAACTCAGTGGTAAGGAATTGCTTAACTATTTCTAAGGCTAATTTTTTATCGGTAAGTCGCTCACCCAAGGCTAAAACATTTGCATTATTGTGAGATCTGGAAAGCTCAGCACTTTCTTTGGACCAACAGAGAGCGGCTCGAATGTTTGGGAACTTGTTGGCCGTTATTGCCATTCCCTGGCCACTACCACAAATAAGGAGCCCAAAGTGGGCCTCATTTTTTTCTAGTAATTCATTACACAATTTTTTAGCAAAGTCAGGGTAGTCTACTCGTTCTTTGGAATCTGTGCCCAGATCATCCCACTCGTAATTTAAAAAATGATTTTTAATTTGTTCTTTAAGTTCAAAGCCTGCATGATCAGAGGCTATGAGAATCTTTTCTTTAGACATATTTTATCCTTTAGGATTTCATTTCACTAAAAAGTAAACTGACGTTGGTTCCACCAAATCCAAAACTATTATTAATACAGTTTCTAATCTTTCTTTCTCTTGCGGTATGGGCCACATAATCCAAGTTACAGTTCTCACCGGGCTCATCGAGATTAATGGTTGGTGCAACAATTGACTTTTGTATCGACTGAACACAAAAAACAGATTCTAAAGCACCTGCTGCTCCCAATAAGTGACCTGTCATACTCTTCGTACTACTGATCCACATGTTTTTCGAGTGCTCTTTAAATAGGGCCTCTACGGCTTGGCTTTCCAATTGATCTCCAGCGGGAGTGGACGTTCCATGGGCGTTTACGTAGTCTACTTCATCAATATTAACTTCCGCATCTTGAAGGGACAATTCCATGGCTCGTCTGCCTCCGGCCCCTTCGGGTGCCGGGCTTGTCATATGGTGAGCATCACTAGTTGTACCATACCCACTAATTTCAGCATAAATTTTTGCACCTCTACGCTTAGCAGACTCCATACTTTCTAGAATTAAACTAGCAGCACCTTCTCCCAAAACAAAACCGTCTCTTGAATTATCAAAGGGACGGCTAGCCGCCTCAGGAGAGTCATTTCTAGTACTCAATGCTTTCATGGAACTAAAGCCTGCTATGGCCATAGGGCAAACCACCGCCTCACTTCCTCCGGCGATCATCGTGTCGCACAAACCATCTCTGATGTATCTGTAGGCTTCACCAATAGCGTGGGCACCACTACTACAAGCACTTGTATGGGCAAGATTCGGACCCTGGGCCCCTGTCAATATACTTAACTGACCTGAAGCCATGTTAGATATTACCATTGGTATAAAGAAGGGAGAGACTCTGTTTGGGCCACGGTTTAATAGAACAGAGTGTTGGGCTTCTACTTTAGGAAGCCCACCCATTCCAACTCCAATAAAAATACCGGTTCTCTCCCGGTTACTATCATTGATTTCAAAACCGGAATCATCTAAGGCTTCAAAGCTAGCCTTGATAGAGAATTGGATGAACTCATCCATTTTTTTATTTTCTTTTGGGTGATAGAGTCCCTCAGAACTGAAGCCCTTCACTTCCCCTGCAATTTGAGCAGAGTAGTCAGAGGCATCGAACTTTGTGATTTTTGCGATTCCACTCTTGGCATTGATCGCATTTTCAAAAGACTCTGGAGCACTCAACCCCAGCGGGGAGACTGCTCCTATACCAGTCACAACGACTCGCCGTTGTGTTCTTGGTTTTTTGTAGAACACATTTTCTTCCATAAAAACTCTGTATCCTTAATTAGTGAAGTTTGCCTTTACCCTTTAGATAAGTAACTACATCACCAACAGTTTTTAAACCTTCAGCGTCCTCATCAGGAATCTCAAGATCAAATTTTTCTTCCATCGTCATTACTAGCTCAACGATATCTAGAGAGTCAGCTCCTAGGTCGTCAATGAATGAACTTTCTGTTTTAACTCTGTCTTCTTCAACAGACAATTGCTCTACAATAATTTCTTTAAGAGCCGGATCGATTGTGGTCATAAAAACCTCCTACATGTACATTCCACCATTAATGGAAAGTGTTTGTCCAGTTATGTATGCTGCTTCTTCTGATAGCAGAAAAGCAACAGCATTAGCTATATCCTCTGTGGCGCCCATTCGTCCCAATGGAATTTGCGTCATTATGTTTTCTTTTTGTTTTTCGTCAAGAACTTCTGTCATTTCAGTTTGAATAAAACCAGGAGCCACACAGTTACTTCTTAAGTTTCTTGAGGCCATTTCTTTTGCAACACTCTTGCTAAAGGCTTCCAGACCGGCTTTTGAGGCTGCGTAATTGGCCTGTCCTTGGTTGCCTGTTTGGCCAATCACACTAGTTATATGAACAATAGATCCTGATTTTTTTTTCATCATCGGCTTAAGCACATTTTGTGTGCACAAAAAGCTGCCTCTTAGATTTGCGTGGATCACAGAATCAAAATCTTCCGCCTTCATTCTCAGAAGTATTTGGTCCTTTGTCATTCCGGCATTATTCACTAAACCGTCAATTTGCCCAAATTGCTCCAATACGTACTTAAAATAGTTTTTAATACTTTGTTCGTCATCCAGCTGGAGCTGGTGGTAGATATGACCAGAGCCGGGGAGTTCTGCTAGTACTTTTTTGGCTCCGTCCTCCCGAGAGGCGTAAGATAGGGCAATGGTGGCCCCTTTTTCAGCAAGTACTTTTGCAATACCCGCTCCAATTCCACGACTGGAACCAGTTACGACTACAAATTTACCAGATAATATACCCATTTTTTCCCCAAGTTTTTATTTAAGTTTTTGTAGATCTTCGATCGAGTTGATATTGAAGAGTTCAAAAGCTTTGGAGTCAATTTTTTTCATCAAACCACTCAATACTTTTCCTGGCCCACATTCAATGGCCTGATTCGCCCCCAACTCTCTTAGGAGCTGAACACTTTCCGTCCAGCGAACACTACCTGTTACTTGCTCAATAAGATTGGATTTAATTATTTCCGCCTTGGTATGAGCTTTTGCATCAAAATTTTGTACGATCGGAATCTTACTATCTTTAAAGCTCATAGAGCCGAGAGTTTCTTGCATTTTCAATTTAGCAGGTTCCATTAGGGAGCAGTGAAAAGGGGCGCTCACCTTTAAAGGAATAAATTTAAATCTTTTTGGATTTCCAAAATTCTCAGGATTGAAGTTTTGTACTAAGAAATCGGCCGTTTTTTTACTTCCACTTATCACGATCTGCCCAGGAGCATTGTAATTAGCAGGGGATAGAGTGCCTTGAGTTTCTTCTTCAGCCCATTTGCAAGCTGCAATGGTTTGTTCTTGATCTAAACCCATTACTGCCAACATAGCACCTTCACCCAAAGGAACGGCTTCTTGCATTGCCTTGCCACGAGCTCTAACCGCCATTAGAGCGTCTTTTAAACTTAATGAACCAGAGTGTACTAGTGCAGAAAATTCACCCAAGGAATGCCCAGCTGCAAGGCCTGGTGTGATTTCAAACTCAGTCTCTAGAACTCTTGCATAGGCTGTAGAGCAAGCAACGAGAGCTGGCTGAGTATTTTCAGTCAAGTTTAGCTCATCTTCAGAGCCCTTAAATATTATATCTGAAATGGAAAAACCTAGGGCCTCGTCCGCTTCTTCAAAGGTTTGAGCAGCTATTTTAAAATTATCTTTTAAAAACGAGCCCATTCCATTGCTCTGAGAGCCCTGTCCAGGGAAAACAAAAGCTTTCATAAAAACCTCTCTAAAATTTTAAGAGTAAACTGCCACTGGTGATTCCAGCACCAAAGGCTGCTAGCATCACGTTGTGGGATCGACATATTCTACCATCTCTGACGGCTTCATCAAATGCGATAGGAATGGTTGCAGCACTAGTGTTTCCCGTCCTATCAATATTGATAACTACCTTTTCATGAGAAATCTCAAAGTACTTAGCCACAGTTTCTATGATCCGAATATTGGCTTGATGAGGAATTAACCACTGAATATCTTTTTCTGTGAAGTTATTTTCTTCCAATGCCTCACGACAGCAATCATTCATAGCTCTTACAGCATTCTTAAAAACCTCTCGGCCTTTCATTCGCATATATTGAAGGTCATTATCTAGCATATCCTGGCTAAACGGGTGCTTACTTCCACCGCCGGGAAGTTCAAATAAATCGCCCAGCTCGCCGGAGGCGTGAAGGTGTGAGGAATAGATTTTCGATTCTTGGGATTCATCTCTTTGGCAGATAAAAGCTCCCGCTCCATCTCCGAAAAGTATACAGGTGTCTCGATCCTTGTAGTTTACATATCTAGTTAAAACTTCTGCGCCGACGACGAGTATATTTTTATACATTCCAGTTTTGATATATTGATCTGCCATGGATAGAGCGTAAATAAAGCCTGTACAGGCGGCACTTATATCAATGGCTCCAATGTTTTTTACTCCAAGCTTGGCTTGTAGTAAGCAAGCGGAGCTTGGCATGACTTGGTCACCGGAAACAGTGGCAAAAATAATGAAGTCAATGTTCTCGGCTTGAAGACTAGCGGCCTCTAGGGCTTTTAAGGATGCATTGTAGGCAAGATCCGTTGTGGTTTCCTCAGGAGAGGCCACGTTTCTAGTTTTGATACCTGTTCGATCTAGTATCCAATCTTCGGTGGTGTCCACGCGCTTAATGATATCAGCGTTGGTTAATTTGTTATTGGGAAGATAAGATCCGGTACCCGCTACGCGGGTGCTATATGGAAAATTCATTTTCTACGTCCATGTGAAAGTGAGAAATCTTTAAAAACTTAGTTCTTACGAATAACTTCTTTGCCCTTATAGTAACCGCACTCTGGGCACACTCTATGGGAAATGGTTATAGCATTACAGTTACTGCAGGTGCTATCAGACGGACGCTCAAGGCTTTGGTGGGCTCTTCGCATTCCTCTTTTTGATCTACTGATTCTACTTTTCGGTTGTGGCATTTCATACTCCTTAAATTAGTCTCTTACCTGCGCCTAGTTGCGGCTTTAATCTACGCCGTAAACCCTTGAAATTAGATTCGGAATACAGGTAGAGATCGAACAAATCGAGCCACTAAAAATGCCTCTTTTGATTCTCAAGCTCAAGCACTATCCTAGTTATTATGCTTCTTGTCAATTTGTAGATTTTTCAATGCACTAAATGGAGACTTATCTTCTTCAAATTCATCCATATCCTTGCCTGAAGCCTTTGATTTTAATGTCTCATAGGTTTCACAGCTGGATTTACCATCAGGATGGCAGCTTAACTGGAAAGGAATTTGAAACCCGAGGTAGTCAATGAAGTACTGGTTCAAATCTAGAGTAGACCCTGAAATACCACTCATATCTTCATTAGAGAGGTCCTTATCTACCCGAACTTCCGTTTCTGCCCTTCGTCTTTCGGCCTTTATATCGATAAAAAACTGCTCACTATTTTTTAAATTGAGTTCTTTTTGAAAATCCTCGGCACAAAAAGAACATTTTAGTGGGAGCTTTGTTTTTAATGTATAGTTAAGCTGATAAGCATCCCCAATGGATTCCACTGAGCCATCGAGGCTAAGTTCTTTAATTTTGTAAGTATCAATTGCGCTTTTTATACTGTCGCTGCTTGGATCTAGATGGAACTCAAGTGGTTCCCCCTGAATAGTATTTAGATCAATTTTCATTACTTCCTCTTCCTGTCTGGTATTTAAGCACTTTTTCTTATTGGTGTTTATTATTCAGAAAGCTTTGAGTCAAGCAGGAGCCGTTAAGAAAGCCGTTAGATTGTAAAGTGGTGCTTGTATTTGGCTGAGATTCGAAGAAATAAGCTAAAGCTGCTTAATCCATCTTCATGCCCGTGCATTCACTTGATTGTTTTTGGTTTAAGCTATCCTATGTTGTCTCTGATGAATAAGATAATAGGTCTGCTTTTTTTGAGTTTTGTTTTCATATCCTTCCAATTGCTGGCAGGTTCAGAGTTATTGGTCGGTAGTCGAATACCAGTATTCTCCAAAGCAAGCTCAGAGTCTAAAATTGTCAAAGTTATGAAGCAGGGAGATGTTTTACCGCTTTCTGGTAGGAAAACTGGAAGTTGGCTAGAAGTTTATCTAAAAAAGAAGAACGGAAGTTTTGGAGTTGCGTTCGTTAACAAACGCTTTCTCAAAAAATCTAGAATTCGATACGGAACAAAAGATATAGATTTAAGAAACAAGTCTGTTTATCACCAAAGCTTTGCATTGGGTTTCATTTTTGGACCAAGTACAACTAGGGTAGCAAAGCAGGTTATTACCGATACGTCTAGCTCTAGTACAGAGATTGAAAGTCTTGTAGCACAGTCCCTGGTGGCTGGACTGATGATGGAATATCCTTACTCTGCTAGAACACAACTGAGTTTTAGGGTTTTCTCCGAAAATTTAGAATACACAGGAAAAGGCAAATATACTCTAAGTGGGATAGAAACAGATATTGCAATATCTCAAGAATTTATAAATCTACAGTTTGTTATTAAAAGATACTTACATGATGAAGGTGACTTTTGGTGGGCTTATGGTGGTGAGTTGGCCGTCGGGCAGGCGGCAAGGGTTAGGGTTGATACAGATACTGAAGATGTTGGCTCCGATGACCTCCCATTTTTTGGGGCCCTACTTTTTGGAACTGGGTACGATTACAGACTAAGTCGTGATTTTTATATGGTTCCTGAACTGCAACTGAATGTTATTGTGAATTCAGATATTTCCATCATTCAATTTAGATCTCTATTTTCTTTTACTTACAAATTTTAATTTTTTGAAAAGGCATTTATCTTATGAAATATTTCTTAATTGTAACTTTATTAAGTGTATCTGTTTTTTCTAATCAAGAGAAAATAGGTTTCAGTGAATCAAATTTTGTTACTTCAAATCCATTTGATAAAATGGACACAGAATACGACGCTGATATTTTGAGTTTTGAAGCAAGCCCAAGAGAGGAATTAGAGCTTCTATTTTTAGAAAGCTATTTTGCCACTAACGTTGGAAGTATAAGTAGTAATCAGTTTTACAGAGATGAGAGTGTTGTTTTGAGAAAAGAAATCAGCGACGCCCATACTATATCCATCGAGCGATTTTTAATAAGTGATTTTGATAGACAATCAGAAATGACCTGGTTGGAATGGCAGAGGACTTACTCTCAGACTTTTTCCTTTGGTCTTTTTGGCGAACTTGCTCACGAAAAAAGAGAAAACGATATTGGCTTTGTTGCCACCTGGAGCCCAAAACCCCACCTTAGCCATCAAATGAGATACCTTCTTCCTGATTACAGCAGAAATAAGCGAAATGACCTCACAGATAATTTTACCTCTGACAAATCTCCAAATTATATTAGTTATAGTTTTCTTCGAGAAGCAGATTTCCGACAGTATTTATTTTTCTTTGTTTTAACGCCGAGTGAATGGAATTTTCCCGACCAAAATAAAACTTATCAACATTGGGAGGGTGGAGTGAAGTATCTTTTCGGCGCTTCCGAGAATACGAAACATAATATTTCTGGTAAGGTGGATGCAAACTATCGAAAGACCATTGAGACAGATTCTCTTCTTTCCAACCCCATAGTGCGAATACAAATAAATGGAAAGCTAAGGATTGATTATGCTTTCTCTGAAAACCCTTGGTTTGACAGTTTGGGATTTTTTGAAAGCTATCGGTCTTATTCTGAAAACGGGTTTCGTGGAATCAGTTTGAATCATATGATTTTCCTAGAAAAGTCATTGAAGGACTATGGTTGGCAAGACTGGAACCTACGTTTTGCAAGCTCAAACTACAGAGCCTACGGAGACTCAGAAATTCTAGGACAACAAGGAGACTCCATAGACAGATCAGGGTCCGATTTACAATCTAAAATTGATCTCGAGTATTTTATTGTAAAAAGAAAAGATCTTCAATGGCACTTTAGCCTTACTTTTGATGTAGAAAAGTTTGGAGGAGAGGAGACTTGGGAGGGTGGGCATTCCCGCCTAATGTTCACCTTTTGACTCGTTATTTAATTTCTTAAGAGTTATTCAAAACTTGCTTATTTGATTTATTAGTGCCTTGGAAGTTCCTACTCTCTTTTGACATTCCTCAATCAGGTTTTTTCTAAATGAATTAAGATCAACAGCTGATCGAAAGTGTTGAACATTTGAAAGAAGCTGCTCAGGTTCGGTGATTTCTGTCACAAGTTTTAGTCCTGGCTCAGGACCGTCTATTGATGCAAACTCGAGGGCTTCTCTGTTGTTTGAGTGGTATGGGCCCACAAATGTAACACAACCAGCACAAAGGGACTCCATTACGGAATGTACACTAGATTTAAAACTTCCACCAATCATTGCAAACCGGCAGTGAGGGTAAAGATCTGCAAGTATCCCTACTTTGTCTACAATAGTTACTTTGCTACTGAAATTGGAAAAATTGGAATATAGTTTTGGTGAAATACCCCTTAGCTCGATAGCTCTAGTTAAATTGTCTAGGTGACTCTTACTAGGTTCGTGGGGCGCGATAATAACATTCATGCTTTCTGTTAATTCTTCGATTATTTTTACTATAACATTTTCGTCTTCTTCCCAACTGGATCCAACTATGAAATATTCCTTGGATTCATCGAAGTAAGAATTGTGATCTTTGATGGGATTATACAATCTATGGAAACACTGTTCAAAACGGGTGTCGCCAGCAACTTCGATTTTGGTTTCGGGGCACATTTCTTTGAAAAGAGCTGCATCTTGGTGGCTTACGCAATAGATCGATGAAAACAAAGACTGAGCAAAAGAGTAGAATCTTCTTGAAAAGGCATTTGTTAATCGGCTATTTGAGTTTGAAAGGGTGGCCGAGAAAAGGATACTAGGTATTTTTCGGAGCTTACATTGAATTAAACTTTCCAGCCAAATGTCGGTCCTGGCAACCAACATTAATTTTGGTTTATAGCAGTCTAAAAATGCTTTCACAGAAAAAACTGAATCTATTGGCGAAGGCACTACGAGATCAACTCCTGGGAATCTCTCCGCACTTTCTTTCACAGACGGAGAAAAGTAGGTTACTAGGATTTTTTGCTCCGGTTGCTGTTTTTTAATTTCTCTAATAACAGGTTTTGCGTATTCAAATTCTCCGCTAGAGCAATGAAACCATATATATTCAAAGTTTTGAGGATTTCTATAGGGATAGCCAATGAGCCATCGTCTTAATTTCAAACCAGTATATAATTTTGTATTAAGAGGAGAAAGAAGAAGAGCTAAAAATTGTAGCAATGGGATTAGGAATAGCCGATATACAAAAATAATTAAAATATTCACTACAACAGAAATAAACGCTAAAAGAGCCGCTCTCAAGGGAAACTAATTATCTCTCAAATTTTAGGCAAAAAAAATGGACGTGTCAAATTGGGGGGAGACACGTCCATCTACATAATGAGGGGGGGTATTATGTAATTTCCTATAAGGAAGACGGGGTTATAAAACGAGATTTCGATCTTGTGAACGATTATCGACAGGCTTGAAAAGCTTACACGTATTTTGGCTTAATGCATCATTGGCAGTTGTTTTTTGCAGCTCTAAACTTTACGGGATAGGATTCTAAGTATGGGAAAAGTCTACGATATTTGCATTTTGAGCGCTTTTGGAAGACATGAGTGGATGGCCAAGGAGTTTACCGCTTCTGGGATGAAAGTTTTGTATGTAGATATGAGCACTCGCCTAGGGAGATGGACTCCTGAGGATTGGGAAGGCCCATTTGGAGTTTTTGAATCTAAAGACCTAAAAGCATCCCAGTATGCTGATCTTTTTGATAGCTATCAGCCGGAACAACTGGAAAGGGGTTTCACTGTATGGGGTCAGGATAAAACGATTGAGTTTAAAGGACCACTGAATAGATTTCAGCTGGAAAGTACGAAGCTACTAACACAAACTGAAGAATTCTTAACGCTAAATGATTCTGTCGATTTAAAAAAAGAAAAGATGGAAGAAGTAGGTTTTGAAAGCTCTTGGTTAGGTAAGCTTGCCCATCACTTTGCTTCCCATCAATCGAGAAGCTCCTATGAAAGTGTTGGAAAACACTGGCCCCTTCCTTTTTTAGAAAACTATTATATCAGACGGCCCCATCGCTCCACTCCACAAGCAAAAGCGGCCGAGATGGAAAGAATGGGAATTCGAGTTATTAGCAGCAGTAGCGTAAAGGACATTCGAATTGATAGCAAAAAAGTGTCTGGAGTGGAAGTGGAAGTGGGTGGAATCACCGAGTACATTCAATCAAATAAATTTGTATGGGGACTTAGCCCAGAAGAAACTGAGTTCATTAACGAAAATATTTGTAAATCCATTTACCGATCAGAAATACCAAAACACGAATGGGTCTGGATTCGCTACAGAGCACATTTTAAATCTAATCCAATGCTAGATGCTCTACCTTCCCAATTTTTGCTTATCGAAAAATTAAACTTCCCTTGGGCCCATGAAAACTTCATCCAGTGTTTGAGGTCGATAGCTGATAATGAGTTTGATTGTTGGATGAGAATTCCTGCGAGTTTGAGGTTTAGGCGAGAGTATTTGAGCAATATGAAAGACAATTTAAAAAAAGTACTATCCTCAAAACTACCAGGATTACAGATTGAAGATATCAGCTATCCACAGGAATATAGTTATGCTTTTGAGGATTTAGGGCCGGCCCGCTTTGGAAACTATGATTTCCCTAAAAGAGACAGAACTAAAATATACCAAAATACTAAAAATATTTATTTTGATGATCCCTATCAGTGGAACCGAATGGATGTTTTGTACCGCTTACTTCGTCAAAATAAGACATTCAGTCATATAAAAAAAGAATGGGAGAAAACTAGTGATCGATCGATACACCAGACAAGAGATGGGAAGTCTTTGGACGCCTGAGGCTCGTTTTCGAAAACTTTTGGAAGTAGAGATTGCCGTTGCTGATGCTCAATCTTCAAAGGGTATTATTCCAAAGTCGGCAGCTCTACAGATACGTAAAAAAGCCGATTTTAAATACGAGAGAATTTTAGAGATAGAGAAAACCACCAAACATGATGTGATAGCTTTTGTCAGTGCCGTAGCTGAAGAAGTGGGGGATGCGGGAAAATATCTCCATTATGGCCTTACTAGTAGTGATGCCTTAGACACTGCCTTAAGTCTTCAACTAAAACAATCGTGGGATGTGTTGAAGCCAAACCTTAAAAGTCTGGATAAGGTTTTCATTAAGTTGATTAAAAAATATAAAACAAGTCTATGCACTGGGCGTACCCATGGTATGCATGCAGAACCAACAAGTTTTGGTTTTAAAGTTGCTGGATTTCATGCCGAATACAGACGAAATTTAGATCGCTTGGAAAAAGCCTTTAAGAGCTGTTTTATTTGCAAGTTGAGTGGGGCTGTTGGAACCTATTCCTTCTTGTCTCCGAGCCTCGAATCGCAGGTGGCAAAAACACTGGGACTAAAACCAGAAACAATAGCTACTCAGGTAATACCACGGGATCGTCTGGCTGATTTGTTCAATGCGATTGCCCTACTGGGTGGTGGGTTTGAGAGAATAGCCATAGAGCTCCGCCATTTACAGCGCACAGAGGTTGCTGAAGTTTTTGAAGGCTTTAGTAGTGGTCAAAAGGGTAGTAGTGCCATGCCACATAAGAAAAACCCTATTAGTGCAGAGAACATTACTGGTGGTGCTAGAATGCTTCGAGCTTTTGCTCAAACGGGCCTTGAGAATATCGCTTTATGGCACGAGAGAGATATTTCTCATAGTTCCACTGAGCGTGTATTTCTGACCGATGCAATTGTACTTTCTGATTATTTAGTGGCACGCATGGATAGATTGTTAGGATCTTTGGCTTTAGACGAGGAAAGAATGCTATCAAATATGAACCAATCAAAAGGGAGTTTGTTTTCTAGTCACCTTCTTCTTGCCCTTGTTGACAAAGGGGAAAGTCGAGAAGAGGCTTACAAGGAAGTTCAAAGGCTGTCTCATAGTTTAAGTCATGGAGAGCATTTAAAAGTAAAGGCTTTGGCAGACAATTATGTTTCACAAATTCTTTCTGCGCCAGACATTGAAAAGGTGTTCAGAGGGGATAGGCATAAAAAAGCGATAGAGAAAAAATTGACTTCCTACCTTAAAAGCTTGAAGGCCCCGAGGCTCTGATGAAAACAGTAACAGTGGTTGCACCCAGTAGCAGGAGCTCAAAAGAAGAACTGAAGCGGTCGGTGAAAGTACTCAGGGACTGGGGTATAGAGGCTAGGTTTCCAAAAAATATGATGATTAATAAAATACCTTATCTTGCCCAAACGGATGATGTACGGTTCGAGTTATTTAAAGCTGCCTTGAAAGATGAATCGGACGTAATTTGGGGCATTAGAGGTGGTTTTGGAGCTATCCGTTTAATCGAAAACTTGACGAAACTTAAAGCACCTAAAAATAAAATATTCATTGGCTTAAGTGATCATAGTATTTTGCATTTGCTGTTTAATCAATTTTGGGGATTACCTACTGTTCATGCCCCTGTTTTAAATCGATTGGGTGATGCAAAGTGCCCTGTAAAAGAAAAGGCACTCCTCAAAGAATTTCTCAGCAGTGGACGTCTTTCCATTCAACATAGTAGTTTAAAACCAATGAACCTAGCTGCTCTCAGAGAAAGGACAATTAATGCGAGCGTGGTAGGAGGTAATTTAGTAAGTTTACAAAGTTTACAGGGGACTCCTTTTCAATTGAAAGCCAGAGGGAAGATTCTATTTCTAGAAGATATTGGCGAACGTGGCTATGCGATTGATAGGGCATTAACTTCGTTAAAGCTTTGTGGAAGCCTAGCCGGTTGTAAGGCAATTGTTTTTGGAGACTTCACGTCGACAAAAGAAAGTAATGGAAAAGATCATTCAATCTATGCTTTAAAAAGCTTTGCTGAGAGCCTAAATATTCCCGTTTTTAGAGGTGTAAAATCTGGCCACGGTAAATTGCAGCTTCCGGTGATTTTTGGGAAAAGATCTAAATTGCTATGCGATGGCAACAGAACAAGATTAGAACAGGTTTGGTGATGAGTTTTAGTCTTAAGGAGCAGATTCCTAATCTTCTTGAAGCGACACCGGGGCTGAGCTACGAGGCCTATCATCGAGGTAAATTAGTATTAAAAGAAGATATTGGTGAGGTTTACAAATATTACGACCTTGCTTCTTTAACTAAAATTTTATTTACGACAAATTTTTTCATGCATCTCCATCAAATTTATGAGCTTAATATTGATGACAGAATATCATCGGTGATTCCTGAGTATAAATACTTTGATCACTCCATAAAAGATCTGCTGGGCCACGCCGTAGGTTATAATTGGTGGAATGATTACTACAAGTCAATTTGGAATGAGTCCCTAGAATTTACCGAAAGTAAGCAGTGGCCGAAATTAGAGAGTATTCTTCTAAATGAGGAAGTGGATATAAAAAATAAGGGAGTTTACAGTGATCTAGATTTTCTGTTTCTAGGCCTATTTTTGCGACGTTATTTTGGAAATAATCTGATCGAAATTTTTAGTAGATATAAAGAAGACTTAAAACTAGAATCATGTTTTTTTCAGGTGGATAATCTTAAGGCCGATAATTTAAAAGACTTTGCCCCAACTGAGTTCTCAGAAATACGTAAAGATACCATGCAGTCCCAAGTTCATGACGAGAACACCTTTGCTTTAGGTGGTGTTAGTACCCACGCGGGACTTTTTGGTACTATTAAAGATGTTTCGGAAATTGCTTTGCAGTATCGGAATGCGCTGAAAAATGAGAGTAGTATATTTCAAAGAGAAACATTAAAGTTGTTCATTTCAGATTCAATGGATCGCAAGGTGGGGGACTGGGGATTGGGGTTTATGAAGCCTAGTTTTGGGAGCTCAAGTTGTGGTAAGTATTTTTCAACAAACAGCTTTGGGCATACTGGTTTTACGGGAACTAGTCTTTGGGTAGATCCTGATGCCGACCTTTTTGTTGTGATACTTTCCAACAGAATTAATTACGGTAGGGATAATAAGGCATTTGTACCAATGAGAGCCGAAATTCATAACGCAATTTACAAAGAAGTAATCGGAGTTTAGAAAATGATTTTTGATAATGTTAAAAATATTTATATGATGGGGATCTGTGGAACCGCTATGGGTAGTATGGCGGGAATATTACAATCGATGGGATTTGTAGTAAGTGGTAGCGATCAAAATGTTTACCCACCCATTTCTACGATGCTGCATGATCTGGGTATTGAAATAAAAATTGGATACAAACCTGAGAACCTCAGTCCAAAGCCTGACTTAGTAATTGTTGGTAATGTCATGTCTAGATCTAATGAAGAAGTTCAGGCTCTTTTAGATTCAGATATCCCCTATACTTCACTGGCAAAAGCTATGGGGGAGTTAGTGATTGGAAAAAGAAACAGCATTGTTTGCAGCGGAACTCACGGGAAAACAACCACAACATCGATGTTTGCTTGGGTTATGGATTACTTGGGACACGATCCAGGTTTTATGGTGGGTGGTATACCAAAAAATTACGAAACGAGTTTCTCTAAAGGTGGAGGGGACTACTTCGTTATAGAAGGTGATGAGTATGACACTGCCTTTTTTGATAAAGTTCCCAAGTTTAATCATTATAAGCCAAAATATGTAGTGCTCAATGGAATAGAATTTGACCATGCCGATATTTATGAAGATATCGGTGAAGTTGTTTCCGCTTTCAAAGGATTGTTAAGTCGAATTCCAAAGGACGGTATTTTACTTTATAAGGGGAATGATAAAAATATTGAGAGTATTCTGACTCAATCCAATGCTAAAAGAAATTGCTCCTTTGGTGACTCAGATTCTGATTATCATCATAGGAATATCAGTTATAACCAAAATTACTGTTTTTTTGATGCGTATAAGAAGAATGAATTACTTGTTAAGATTAAAATTGCCACCTTTGGTCTGTATAATGTTTGGAATGCAACAGCTGTTGTAGGTATGTGTAATGAGCTTGGGTTTGATCTTGAAAAGGTTGCTGATGCTTTACGAACCTACGAAGGTGTTAAGAGGCGACAGGAATTGATCGTTCAAAAAGGGGATGTAAAGGTTTATGAAGATTTTGCTCATCACCCAACAGCAGTTGGGCTCACTGTAGAGGCGATGAAGGATCGCTTCGGCTCCCAACGATTAATTTGTTTGTTTGAACCTAGATCGGCAACATCTAGAAGAAAGATATTTCAAAAAGCTTATGTTGAGGCTTTTAAGAAAAGTGATCTCTGTTATATTGCCGAGCCCTTCAACCAAGATAAGATTCCGCTGGAGGATAGGTTTTCGACAGAAGAACTTATCGCCGATCTTAGGGCCAATGGAGTAAATGCGAGTATGTTTAAAAACGCTCGTGATGTTGTCAAAAAAATCAAACATGATCTAAGAGAAGACGATAAAATTGTAGTTATGAGTAACGGAGGCTTTGACGGAATTTATGATCTTCTGAGAGAGCAGATTTAAAACTTATTTTTATAAGATCCGGTGCCGTTGATAATTTTTATTTCACGCTGGCCCGCATGTGTTTTATTTGGGTTTGGTACTACTTGCATAAATTCCATTCTAACTTTTTGCGAAATTTTCTCTGGAACATATAGGTTGAGATACATGTTTTGTCTATCCCAGGAGTCGTCAACAGAGAAGCTACCACCGGTCCCTCTGGTATTGCCACTAAGATCTTTGTACTCTGGTGGTAATCCAGAAAAATCTAATAAAAAGAAGTTTTTCTTTAATTTTCGATCAAAGCTAAACTGAAGGTTTAGATTGGCCTTTTGGTTGAAGTTGTATCCCTCTCCAAGTGAATCAGATAGTATAGTGGTAAACCTTCCAACAAAGCGTGCATCGGTTTCAGATAAATGAATAATGCTTTTGAATGGTTCTGTTAGATACTGTTCAAGATCAGTGGTAAAACAGTCTCTTAGATTCTGATCATTAAATGATCTCAAACTAGCTTTTTGACAGGTATTAATACTATCAAAAAATATCCGGCCCATGCTTTTCCTGAACTCAAGATAGGTTTTTCCCATCGGGCCATAGCGATTAATAATAGACCTGTCTGCATTAAACCCTAATTTAAGATGATTGGCTTTTTCCACAAACACCAAATACTTGTTGTCTGGAAGTACCACGACGATTTCGGCCATTTTATTAAAATATTCGGTTTGAATGGCTGGAACATAATAGAATTTTAAAAATGTACTATTGAGATGAACACTATTAGTAGACCAACTTAATATATTTGGGTGCTGGCAATCGTTACTACTTTTAAATTTGTATGTTTTTATAGAGCTAGGCCGTAGCTGATTACGATCGTAGGTGCCTAAGTTTAGTGTGTAATAAAGAAGTTTTTTAGAGGTATTATTAAAATTAAAATAGAGAAATTTCTGATCGAAAGTATCGTTATTAGTTAGACGATGATAGGACTTCCGGATGTGCTGGCCTTGTTTTGTTCCCGTTTGAGTAATGATCCAATGTTTTAAGTTTTTATCGAAAAGCTCTTTTTTTGATGTTTTAATCCAAGATCTTCTTTTAATACCAGTTAACCATTTTTTGCTTTCAAAATAGTCTGCATCAAATCGACACTCTTCTAATATCTGGCTTGAGTAATCACCATTTTGATTTTGGGAATCTTCACCGCTTTGTTCACTTGCTTCTTGTTCAATTACAGTAGGAGAGCTTGGACTTCCACATGAAATCCATAGAAAACTGCTAATCAATAAAAGCATCCTAAAGAACGAAAGCATTAAACCCCTAAGTGTTTGTTTTCACTATAAAAAAGGTGTAACTGATTCAAATAAAAAAGAACAGCCTAAAGTTGGCTATAAGCATATCTTATAAATTCTACAACCTAGTGTTATCAATAACTTAAGAGGAATAAGTGGGGGAGAGTACTTCCTAAATTTCGCATACTAAATTTATTAAATTTACTCCCTGTGGGTAAATGGGGCCGACATATTTAAGGATTTATTTTTTATTAGAGACCTATGCACTTATGACTTTTGTGCTGAAAAAATATCTTATTTTTAGACCTTAGGCATTTTCCTTCTTTTCTTTGGAAGAGCAGAGTACCTATGGAAAAGAGCTTTCAGTAAATTCTATAAGTTCTGATAGAAAGGAATTCGAGGACAAACTAATATACTGTACAAAAACCGAGGGCGGTAATCCATATATTTTGAATAAATTTTCTCACATTCAAAAGGGTAAAGAATCCGATTATCCTAATCTAAACGGGTACTATGAAACCAATCAAGGAGATAGATTCTTTGTTGATACGAGTATTATAAATGGTTTTTTCAATTATTCGTTTTATAGTTCTCTAGATAATAAAGATTTCCTCGTAACTAAAATAGTTGATGGGGTGCCGTCGAGAGGGCCAGGTAAAGCTAACCGGACCTTAAACTTTTGTAGAGAAAATAAACTTAATCAGGCAATTAAGCATAACAATCACGTCAAATTTTCAGCTAAATCAATTTATAGTAACTTTAATGAGTCGGTAATTTTACTGAAATACGGTAGCGAAAACTATTTGTTTATTCGAAAATAAAAAACACCAGAAAATTTATAACTTATATTTTCAAATTTAAAAATCCATTAGTAATTTTTAGATTTACTTTCCTTTAATGGTATATTTTATAAACCATTAGATATAGATTTATGTATGATCCAAAATTTCAACAAAGTAAACATTGTTTTTGGAAGTAAAAAACATCCAGAGTTTGTGAGGCTTCCTCTGGATGTTTTTATTGGGGGGGATAATTCTAGACCCTTTGGGTGTGGGCTACTTTCTTTTAATATTTACAGGGGTGTTTATAAGTTCTCGTAATCTTTGCTTTGCAATTCTTTCTCGATCTCTAATCTCTTTCAACTTCTTCTCTGCTTTTAGAAGGTCATCTGGGCTTTGATAGATGTTGCCGTATGTTTTCCCTTTATATCCTCTAGAAAATCCAGAGATTGGTCTGTAAATTTTAGTACCATCTTCATGCACGAACCAACCCTCTTCCACGGGTAAAATTTTAGTGTTTTTCGGCGGCTGTTTAACCGGCCCTCCATATGCCTTGCCTCTGTATGTCTTATATAGATGAAAGTTTCCGTCGATACCTTCTTTCACTGCATAGTCCCTCACTTTTTCGTTTCGATCGCCGCCTGAAAAAGACGTGACACTGAATGAAATTAAACCAAATATAATTCCGATCATAATGCTGTTCATTTTTTCTCCTCTGCCCTCTAGGGCATTGTTTATTGTGTTTCTATATAGCTTTCGAAGTACTCTTCGATAACGGGAAAGGCATCGTCAGTTATTTTTATGTCTAAAAGACGAATCTGCCGATAAACTTCATTTAATTTTTTAAATACCAAAACCAGTTCCACAGGGCCCGCTTGGTAAACGCTCTCATTGACTTCATTAATAGCTTCAATCATTTTGGGTCCTGTTTTTAAAAAGAACTTTTCTAAATATATTTCTTTAAATTTTGGACGCGCTTGTAATAACAAGAGAGTTTCTCGGTATCGATCAAATAGGCTCAGCAATTTTTCTGCTTTCGAGCTAAGTTGATTTTTTTCTGTTGAATCAATCTCAGGTTCTAAATGTAAATGAGAGCTGAAATGGTGGGACGTCATCAGAGGATCTATTACATAAACGGAATCCGCCTCATAACGTTGGGCGACCCAAAAAAAAGAGTGTTCAGAGTGAATCATAAGCCCATTTGTTGCAGTGACTTTTGGAGCTAGAAATGTAGTAAAGTCTAAAGGCATGAGCATAGAAGCATATGTCCTATCTTTTTTGGTCATACCTGGTTTCACTTGGTTTCCTGAAGAGGTTTTTATTATTGAGTTTTCAATTTTTAAGTTACAATAAGACGAGTTTAGGGAACTAAAATTTCTGCTACTATAGAATTTTACAAATTGTTCAATCGGATCATTAATATCGAGTCCACTGCCATTACTACCACAGCCCCCCAGGCTGAATGTTAATCCAATATCTAATGAATCACCATTACCAGTAAGCTTGTTAATGTTCTGCCCAGTAAAAGAAAGCGTACCAAAAAATTCAGTGCGCGCTACATTTATCCCATCTACTTTAAAAGTAGCAATGCCTTTTGCCACGGCAGACTTGGCGTTCTTAGAAAAATTAGTGCAGGCGTAGACAGGGCCTAGTAACCAGCACACGTTTCTGATATCAGAATCTCGGTCACCACCATACCATCGCGATCCAATTACAACTGGCTTAGAAATAAAACTCCCTTTTAAAACCATCTGTTTAGAGTTCTCTATTTTAAAGAGCTGTGTATTTGCTAGTAATGTCTCTGGCTTGGCTACGTTTACTAATAAAGCTAAGCTTAAAAAGTATATTAATCTGTTCATCTTAAAATTCTCCTTACTTTGAAATATAGGGGTTGATAGATATGATTTCAAATCCATAACTACTTTCGTTCATTCTGTAGGGTCTGCAGGTAGGACTTCTTAGTATGTGTTTCTCGATATGATTGGTCGTCAATTCTTTGATTTGATTTAAGCATGCAATCAAGGCGGTCTTTGTGCTGTCGTATGAAATCTCGCCAAGCATTTCTGCCAGGTACGATTCATTGGTGTCACTACTATCAAAAATTACTGTTTGAATACTATCTGTTGGAGCTACGCCAAAAATTCTTAATCCGAAACTTAGGTAGCGCTCCCTATACTCTTCGGGCCTATAACTTACAGTATCCATAAATATGGGTTCCTTCGAGTATAGTTCCTCTCCGGATACAGGGTCGAAATAGGAACTCTCTGAGTAACCCACTAGTTCTGATCCCCAATCTTCTACCCAACGGGTATGCCACTCCTCCCAATGCTTTCCGTAGTACTCACAAACAACATCAAAATATTTATCTTTATAAAAGGCATGAACATCTGCACATATTCTTTTTGCATCTTCAAGATGTACATATCCAATTTTAGTATTGTTGAAATCTTTCTCAAACAAAACTTTAACAGGGACATTATTTTCAAGTGCATAGCGAACCCTTACATTCCATGCGTTGATCGGTGTTCTGTCTTCCAATTCATTTATGATGGATATCCGTGAAGACAAAGTTGGAAAGATCGCTTTTTCGAAAAAAAGTCGAATTTTCCTATCATTTTCTGATTCCTGCTCAGCGTCTTGTAGACCAAGGCCCCTAGTTGCTTCATGGCCGACAAGTAGGATTAAATCTTCTAAGGATATATCAATACGTCCAAGTCTTTCTAGGTCTACCTTTATTCCTGATACAGTATCGAAGCCAGTACTCATAGTCACTTCTTGTAGTTCTCCTCGTATAGTAGCGACTAGTGGCGACTCAAATATGTAATGTCCTTCGTTGGCCATTAGTTTTGAAAGCATTTTTTGGCACTCCTCGGTTTTAAAAAACTGTGCGCACTCTGATGCCTCGAAGGCTTCGATGGAAAGTTCTCGAGCTAAGTCTAGGTGAACCACTGAAATAGTTCCTCCGCCTGGCCCTTCATTTCCTCCTCCAGGGCCTTCATTTCCTTTTCCTGCTAAGGCAAAAACAGGTATCAACAGATTAGATAGTAAAACTAATAACTTGGACTTCATTTTTTATTCTCCTCTTCACTTACGGGGTAAAGTTGTATCGATATATTATAAACAGTATTTTTTTTATCACTTAAGTTCTCAAGTTTATGCATTAGGTTTCGTCGAAATGTTTTGATTTCCTGTCTGGCAAAATCGACTAGCTCGCTATCAATAGCTATTGTGCATGAACTCATCGACCGCATTTCCGGAGCTGTGAAGTTTAAAGCGTGCATGGCTCTTTCTAGCATCTGGTTTTGGAATGCACTTGTGGCGTTTGTTACGTCTTTATTGGATATTCGAATCTCGGGACCAATTTGTGTCCACTTTTTTTCGCCACAGCTTAATACTTTTTTTGCCTTTAGCGTCTTGATGGCAGCATCAATTAGAACTACAGGTAGGCTTAGTTTTTTTGCAATCCAGTCAATACGCGGCTCGAAGTCATCTAGTTCCAAAAGGCTCAGTATTGCATAATGATACCATTCAATTTCTTCATAGAAGTCTAAGTCTTCTAACTCGAATACTTCTGTGGTATTTGGCTGGTTTGTCAAAGATTTCAATTCGGTTTGGATTTGCTGACTCTTTCTGGAAGAGATGTCCAGGTTGCTTATTATTCTATTCGCTGTATGTAGGTTGATTCCACGCTTCCCGGATAGCAGTAAAGATAAATATCCGGGGGAGAGCGAAAGTGATTTTGCAAAAGCCCGTAAAGAATAAGACGGGTTTATTTTTGTTCTTCGCAGTAGAACAGTTTTAATTTCGTAACATAGAGTTTCACTCATTTGCTTTGCCATGATGAACTGTGTAACATGAAAGGCTGGTAACTAGACAAAGATAGAAAACATAGTGTATTCCGCAGCCGAAAACATATATTTTGTACTGTTTTGTCTATAATTAATTCATTAACTGGCGGTTGGCCCCCCTAAGACTAAGATACTTTATATATGAGCCTATCTTTATCAAAAGGTACTACGGGGACTTTTTCTCAGAGATTTACGTAGTCTTACAATTCCTGCTAACAGCAATCGCTTTGGTGAAATGAAGGACTCTATTCGTTGGTTCGTCAGATATTTTAAATAGGAATTTAATGAAGATTCAGGCTGGGATGAATTGTATCAGTTAAATGCGCAGTTTTTCAAACTAAGCAAGGATGATAAAAAGTAGATTTAAGCTATCGGAATTTTATATTCCAGACAGAGTGATTTAATACTAGGTCTTTCATTTGCTGTAAGAGACCTAGCTATTTTGTATTGTGGTTTGAGCTAGTTTAGGTCCTAATAGAGAGCAACTAAGTTCTTCGAATAAATCTCATTTTTGTTATATGTATTTAAATAGTGATTCAATATGGGAATCGCTAAAAATGAGCCTTATTTTAACACCTTCACTTGTCCTTACTTGAATATAATCTGAAGAAAAGACCTACTTATGGTCGTCTCCTTATTCCCTTGTTTTGGTTAAAGATTCTTTGATGGATCTCCGATTAGTAGCTATGGAACGTATAAAATATCGACAAAAAATAGTGAAAGCTCTTTTGGTGGCTCAATGTACAATTAGTTTTGTGGCCTGTTTTAGTGCCGATCTTAGCGTGACAAACGAATCCGGCTCTGACTCTGGACAGACTCTGGAATCTCCAAGTAATTGGAGTTTTGAGTTATCTGGAAATAATCGACCCTCTACTGAAAATAGCCCTAAAATTATATCATCTGGCCTAACGGGGAAAAACGGCTATAAGGCAGAAGTATTTTTTGACATTGCATGTACTAATATTGCAGGTTTTGCCACTATTTCTGGAAATAGTTTTACAGTGGAAAACATAACAATACCTGAGCAGAATTCTGAACAGGGAGTGAAGCGTTTTTATGGTAAGTATTCGGATAGTAGCGGTAAGGTATCAGAATGCACCGACATGAACTTGTCCTATCTTTATTTTGCGAAGAATCAAATTACTTTAGTGTCTCCCTCAGGGCTAGCAGTTAACAGTGATGAATCTAAAGGATATATATCTGATGAAGGTATCATTTATGTAGTCGATTTGGCTTCCGGAAAAAAAACTGTACTATCTAGCGCAAATGTTGGAACAGGGCCTGCTCCTGAAAGACCATTTTCAATAGTAATCAATTCAGCTGAAACAAAGGCCTACGTTTTAGACTTCTCATTAAAAGCGATTATGGAAATCAATTTAAATACCGGTAATCGAACAATAATATCTGATTCTGCCGTCGGCTCAGGAACCGATTTTTCTGGCCCGTCCAGGATTGCATTAAATTCAGATGGTACCAAATTATATGTCACGGATTACTTTATACCTGGCTTATTTGAAGTGAACATTGCGACAGGCAACCGAGTCATTGTTTCTAATGCTGGAACGGGAACGGGTACTAACTTTTCATTCCCACAGAGTTTTGGTTTGAATGCCGCAAATACTAAGGCTTATATTTCTGACTCTGGTTCGATAATTGAGGTCGATCTATCCAATGGGAACCGAAGTGTCCTAGCAAGCGAATCTGTTGGGACAGGGCCCTCCTTATCAGGAGTTTCAGCTATATTAACTAACTCTACTGATACCAAGGCCTTTGCTATGGATTCCTCTTTGGATCAGTTGCTTGAAATAGATCTTTCCAATGGGAACCGAACCATCGTCTCCAACTCTGCAACTGGTACAGGACAAGACTTTGTCTATGGAACCGCAATGGTGCTCAATGCTCTAGAAACCGAGGTATTGATTACCGATAATGGATTGGATTCTTTAATTAAAGTTGATCTTTCAAATGGTGATCGTGATCTTATTTTCGAATCAAACACAGGTACCGGTGATTTCATAAACGGTCCAAAAGGTGTTTATGTGAATTCATCTAAAACCAAGGCATATTTTGCAGATGAAAATTCTAGTAGAATAGTCGAAGTTGACTTTTCAAATGGGAATAGAACTATTCTCTCTAACCATTCCAACGGGACTGGTGCCACTTTTAATGCTCCAGTGGGGTTCTCAGTTAATTTGGCGGGGTCAAAAGGCTATTTTGTAGACTCAAGTGCTTATGCACTTCATGAAGTAGATCTTTTG
>JBGCGH010000007.1:0-7904 GCA_045110695.1 Bdellovibrionales bacterium
ATTATTTTTAATAAAATATGACAAATGTACAGAAAAACAGGTGGTTAGGTGATTTTTATGCGATTTTTCTATAGAAAAACTTAGTAAAATGATAGGTTTATCAAATGATTAGCAACCGTAAAATAGATCTAATTGGTCAAAAAATAAAGGCTAGTGAAGTCTTAACAAAGAGGGAAACGGAAGATTTTTTAGCATGGAGAAAATCCTTTGAGTCTTCCTTAGACTACTTTTTTAAGCGTCTCAAAGCCTATTCCTTAGAGGAAGACCTAGTATCAATTGCTAAGAGAATCAAAAGAACGGAATCGATTCAGATTAAGCTCAAACGATTTAAGTCTCTTCGATTAAGTACCCTTCAAGATGTAGCTGGAGCCAGAGTAGTTTTAAAAAATACAGAAGCATTGAACCAAGTATTTAGTAAAATCCGGGGAGCTAGTTCTAAATCCAAACTTAAGAAGCTAGATGACTATGTTGGCTGGCCAAAAAGTGATGGTTATAGAGGTGTGCATTTAATTTACCAGCATTCTGATTCAAAGGTGGTGGAGCTTCAACTGCGAACACAACTCCAGCATATTTGGGCAACGAGTGTGGAAATCTACGGGTTTTTACAAAATGTCTCGTTTAAAACTGGATCTGGAGAAAAAGACTGGCAAGAGTTTTTTAAGTTCCTCAGTTCCTACTTTGCGATATTAGAAAATGGAAAAGTCATACAAGAACATGAGCTGTTTAGTGACATTCAACTTAAATCAAAACTAAAGAGAATCACTAAGAAGTTAAAGGCTATTGAGATCCTCAATTCAGCCACTCTCGGAATAGAGGTGGTTATCAATAAAAAAAATAAAGCACGAAACGGGAAGTTAGCTCTTTTAGAGCTCGACTACTCTAGCTTAGAAACAAGGATAGATATCTATACCAAAAGCCAATTTGATTTAGCTGTAGAGGATTATACTAAGCGAGAAATAGAACTAAAAGGCAGTCATTCAAATAATGTAGTCCTAGTAAATATTGAAAATGTGGACGCCTTAAAGGCCTCTTATCCAAATTACTTTTTGGATACGAGAGAGCTTTTACAAATTCTCTCAAAATTAATCCTGGAGAAATAACCTAAGAAGCATCCCCAGAAAACCGACATTTAAATTAGGTAAGGCCGGTTTGGTGAGATATATGGGTAATTATATAGATGATAGTTCTATTTCCTATTATCTAGTGAGGTTCGCTTCTTGTTAATGGTTCGGGTCACCTTTTGAAAGTTCGTCAAACCGTTGGACCCAGTGATTCCCATAGAATTTAGCTTTTGCGCCGTTTTTGAGGCCGGAGCTCTTTTCTTGGAGTTCTTCTTTTGCTTCGGAAGATACTTCTTTAAATCAAAGGGACTAAATTTTGAGTTACCACTTTTAGCCGAGCGAGATGGCTTTCCATAACTGCCGCTATTTTCATAGCCACCGCCGCCACTTCCGCTTCGAGAAGACCCACCGCCGCCACCGGCTCCACCTTTTGCTGCGCCAATTACGTCGGTATCGTAGCCACCGCCGCCGGAGCTTCCTCCACCGCCGCCACCGAATCCAGCGCCAGTACTACCACCACCGCCGCCTCCTAGGCCACCGCCTCCACCACCACCGCCTGGCTTGCTTAAGCCTTCGTTAGCGGAGAAACCGTTAGGGTCCACGTCATTTAAGTCAAAACCCTGGGTATTAGTAAGTAGGTCATCAACATTAGTATCGATACCTGGATTGTTGATATTAGGATTATCGCCAAGTCCTGGGGCGTATGGGTTAGGTCCGTTAGGTCCACCATTTACAATGGCCATACAATACGGGTTGCTACTCACACTCGCTTGATTACAAACACTAGTACAGTACTGGATATTTATTTGGAGGTTAGCTCCAGTACAATTTTCTACAAAGTTATTGGGCAAAGCTCCGTTACCACCTGATTCACAAGCCTCATGTCCCACATTTTGTGGTAGAGTACAGGCATAGTCTGGACATTCATTTGGGTCCGTTCTATGTGGATCTACAAAGCATTTTTGAGCATCAGAAAGCTCAGTTTGTGCAGCACAATCTTTTGCTTGAGCGTAAGAGGTAAGTGCGCCTTGAGCCGACATTATCATCTGCATTTCGTTAACTTCCATAGTTCCGTTACACTCACCACGCATTTTACTTGCACTCATATCTGGGTTTGCTGGAGTAGTGGCTGAATCTACGTTTGAACAAGCTGTTACACAAGATCGTCTGTATCCTCCGCAAAGTGCCATTAGGATTCCGCTCAGACTGGCCACGTCTTTACCGAGAGATGCGGCTTTTTCACAGGAGTCATTTGTACCGTCGTTTTTCGCAGTGTTGTACATCGGTAATAGCATATTTACGTATGGAGTAGCTGCGACTCCACTGCAGAAAAAACTTGCTGTTGAATGAGAGCTATTACACTCATCAAAACTTGTTGTTTGCGCTGCTACTTCAACATTTACATTTGGAGGATTCCCGCTGTTATTCTCTACGGCCTTATCAAAAAACTCATACGAATGAAGTACATCATCGCCTTTTTTGACAATTGTCCCACCTCCGTCTATTTCGTAAAATGTCCTTCCATCACCGACTTCAAAGGACCTTCCAGTTATTTCATATGACTTCCCACCATTATATTTGTCGGAGGATATAGTCATAGACCGAGGTACTTTTTCCTCGGAAAATAACTGTCCAGGAAAAGAAATCATTATTAGGAGAATGGTTAGGACATTGATGTGTAAAGGATAAGTCTTTTTCATAAGGTCTTATCGGATAGAGAGATGTTTCACTTTAGAACATAAAATTTTTAATTGTAGCTCTAAGTATTGGAAATTAAATAGTTTATTGTAAATAAAAGATTATTTTTAGATATTTATGAACTGACTCATTTGGAGTAGCTAATAATATGGACTTGATAACAAATTTATTTAATAAAAAAGCCAGAAGATCGTACTTCCGGCTTTTTAAATGAATTGTATTTTTTAGCCTTATTTTCTCAATAAGAAAAATTCGGTCGACAAGAAGCCTGCGCAATATTGCTGCTGTTTCTTGGCCCAGTAAATCGGTTGCTGTGTCCAGGGTATAGTCCACAGTTGTAATCACATCTAACAATAAGATAATCACTGGCACCATTTGTATAGATCACATCGTATCGAATCGCATTGATCAAAACGTTGTAAGGAGTATTATTTTTGATATCACAGTTTAGATATCCACCAAAATTGATGTAACCAGTAACGTTGGCACTCGCACTTAAACTTAATAGTAATGTTGTAACGATTGAAAAAATGAACTTCACAAAATCCTCCTAGATATTTTTTGTTTGTTTCGAGATTTTTATAGGAGGTATAGAATTAATTTACAAAGAGCTTTGGCTTGGCCTGTAGCAATTATACTGACACAAGCAGTCGGACTTTAATGATATTCGAGACTATATTTTAAGTACTACTAATAGTTTTTGTAGTACTTTTTATTTCTGCAACTTCTTCGTTCGTTTCTTCTGGGGCTTTATCAAGATAGCCAGTAAAAAATTTATTAAATAGCTCTCTCGTATTCACTTGCTCACTAAACATAACAAAAATTGCCGTCAAAATAATCGAAAAAGGAATGATCGCAAAAAGGACGTCCTGGATCCATTGTCCGCCGACGATTCCTCTTTGAATGGGAATAGTGGCCAGTACTGCACAGGCAAGTCCTCTTGGACCCATGGCTACAGTTACCATTGCATCTTGTTTGGTACTCTTGTCTTTTTTGTATACGGCTTTAACTGTGAAGTATCTGGTAATAAAAATCATCAAACTTAGAACTAATGCTATAGCAACGCTCTGCCAGTTGGAGAACTTAATCAAGATACCTAGGTAGATAAAAAATATGGTTTTTAAAAGAAAACTAATCTCACCAAGTAAAGACATTTCCTTGTAGCTAATGGGCTTCATTCGTAAATACTGATGAGACCATTGGGGAAGTAAGTTAAGATTGGCCAAAGTGAAACCAAGGGCAAGAACTGCCATGGCTCCATTGAAACCAGTAACTCCAACCAAACCGTAGCTCAATAAAACAAAAGACTCCGTAGAGAATGTCATACTTGTGAAGTTTTTAAACTTTTGTCTAAGTATGGCCCAAAATATACCAAAGCCTATTCCCATTAAAATAGAGCTGATCGTTTTTGGACCAATGCCTATAATTAAATCCTCAGCGTTGATTGCGTTGGCAACGATTCCGTCCGTAATTACTAAGAAGCAAACAATGGCAAGTACATCGGTAAAAGCAGATTCAAGAGATAAAATAGTTTTTGTTCTTTCTCGACAACTTAAAAACTGCACCATAGGAATAACAACAGCGCTGCTCGTAGAGCCCATTCCAAGCCCGAGAAGTAGAGCAATATGCCACTCTTGTTTTGCAAAAACCCAGGCCACAATAAAGGCAATAAAGGTGATACTGATAAAACCAATTAAACTCAATCCAGCAGCGGGGAGACTTGAGCTAACAAGATCACTGGTTTTAAGTTTTAAGCCACCTTCGTATAAGATAACTACTAAAGCTAAGGTAGACAATAAGCCACCTACTTTCCCAAAATCAGAGGCATCGATATAACCAAACACTGGCCCGGCCAAGTAACCTATTAAAACCAAGATAAGTAGATCTGGAATTTTGGTTTTAATGAAAAACCATTTTAAAGCATGTCCTAAAAAGAAGAGTATCGCGATGGCTATTATTGCTTGTTCCATCCGGATATACTAGCTGCTCGGACTATCACCGGTCATTTAGAAATCAGCTTTGACAGGCTAGTTTTTAGAGTTAATTTAGTTGTTCTGGACATAGGAAAGATTTAAAGAGGAAAAATAATATTTACTGCTTTACCGTTATGCAGTATAATACTAAGGATAGTTAAACTATGATTGACAGTTTTGCTAATAAAATAGCCTCTGAGTTGTTTCATCTGGGTCGGAGTAAGAGACTTCCACGAGAACATTGGGGCAGAGCTATCTTGCTTCTCGATCTTATGGAGGCTGTAGATAGTTTACAGGATTTGATGGTAGAAGGCTTCCCACCAAACCTAAGACTTCATAAATTGAAGGGAATTCGCAAAGGTGAGTGGGCGATAGATATTAATAAACTTAGTGGGTGGAGGATTGTTTTTGAGTACAAAAATAAAATGTTTATTAACGTTAAAATTGAGAACTATCACTAAGGAGTAACTATGGGGAACTATCCTAAAAAAAATAAAGAACGAAAGCCATCTCATCCAGGTCGCGTTTTGAAGGAACTTTGGTTGGATGATTTAGGTTATAGCCAAACCTACTTTGCGGAACTCTTATCGGAGGCAACTGAGGCTAGGGTCCAAAAATCAACTATGCAAACTAAACTTAGCGAGATTATATCAGGAAAACGGGCAATGAGCGCCGATTTTGCAGTTCTTATTTCTAAGGTATTGGGTACTAAGCCAAAGATGTGGATGACTTTACAGATTCAGTTAGATATATGGCTGGCGGAGAGAAAAGCCGCTTAGGACTATTGCTCCGGTTCTTCTAAGTAGGTGTAGCCAGATAGGCCTTCCTCATAGTGCTTTAAAAGGAGTTTTGCCTCTAGGGCTGTCATTTTTCCTTCAGATATATTGATTTCGATATCGTTTCTGATCGAGTTCACAAGATCGTTCCGATGATAGTGAATATAAGAAAGAACTTCGGCCACCGTATCTCCCTCTGCCACATGTGTAACTTTGTATTTTCCATTTTTTGTAATACAGACATCAACAGAATCCGTATCTCCAAAAAGGTTATGCAGATCTCCAAGGGCCTCTTGGTAAGCACCCAGTAGAAAGATTCCACAAAGGTAGCTTTCTCCATCGTTAAGTTTATGAACACTCAATGATTTTTTTGCTTCGCCATTTTCGATGAAGTTATCTAGCTTTCCATCAGAGTCACAGGTTAGATCAACTATCACGGCTTTCTTGGTAGGCTCTTCATTTAGTCTTTGTAAGGGCATAACGGGAAAGTGGTGTCCCACAGCCCAGCTATCGGGAACACTTTGAAATAAACTAAAGTTGGCGTAGAGCGTATCAGATAAAGTATTCTCTAGATCTGAGATGATCTCGCTGTATTCCTCTGGATCTATATGAGCAAGCTCCAAGATTCTAGTGAAACTTGCCCATACAAGGTCCTCCGCCTTGGCTCTTTCTTTAAGACTCATATAACCAAGGGAGTAGAGCTTTAAAGCATCGTCTTGCAAACTAACAATATCGTTATAGGCTTCGTTGAGAGAATCTACTTTGAGGTCTTTAAAAATATCAGCCAGTTGATGAATCACAGGAGAATCTTTTCTTGCCACCTTTACGTCATGGCCACGCTTTGCCACCTCTCCTGCGCCTAAAATATTGAATACTAACATAGAGTGGTGAGCAACTAAGGCTCTACCAGATTCAGTAACTATATTGGGGTGCTCCACATCATGTTGATCACAAATTTGGGCAATGGAGTAAACTACATCATTTGCATATTCCTGTTCTGTATAGTTTGTAGAGGAGTGGGATTTTCCAGTACCATCGTAGTCCACTCCAAGACCGCCACCAACATCAACGTATTTTAAGTTACTACAACCCATTTTTTTCAGCTCTACATAATACCGGCTGCCTTCTTTTAAGGAGTCTTTAATGTTTTTAATATTAGGTATCTGGGAACCAATATGAAAGTGCACCAACTCAATAGCATCTTCAAGATCTCGTTCTTTTAGGTACTCATGGGCTTTACATATTTCTGGAGGAGTAAGCCCAAATTTACTTCTAGCCCCACTGGAGTCGATCCATTTACCGGAGCCTTTGGAGTATAACTTAAGCCTAAAACCTATTCGTGGTGTAATTTTTAATTTTTCAGAAACCCTTACTATCATTTCCAGCTCGTCGTAACGATCTACTACTAAAATGGTATTTCTACCGATCTTTTGAGATAAAAGAGCCGTCTCAATATACTCTTCATCTTTAAACCCATTACAGATCACAAGGGCATTGGGGTTTTTTTGCATCGCAAGCACGATAAGAAGCTCAGGTTTACTCCCTGCCTCAAGGCCCAGGCGGTTGCCAATGCCTGCTTCTACCACATGCCTAACTAGATCACGCTGTTGGTTGACCTTTACGGGATAAACGGGAGTGTAGAGTCCCTCGTATTCGTACTCCTTGATGGAGTTCTCAAAGCACTGGTTCAATAGATGTATGCGGGACTTTACTATATCGGGAAAACGAATCAGAATTGGTAAACGAATCCCTCTTTCCTCAAGTTTTTGGGTAAGCTTTTTAAGATCTATGGAAGGACCATCTTGCCCTTGAGGTGTAGCCGATACGTTTCCGGATTCATTAATTTGGAAGTAGTTATTGCCCCAATACTTGGTGCCATACAGCTCTAAACTATTCTCAACACTCCATTGGCTCATTGGCAAAACACTCCTAATCTCAGACTCGGTATAGCGGGTATTATGAAGGAAAAGCCACTCTTAGCAAAGAACCGAATCAAGGCAAATAAAAATTTCATAGATAGTTCAATGGAATTCTGTTCAAGATAAAAAGGGGCCTAAATAAAGGCCCCGTTTAGAACAAAATGAGAAATACTTAGTTGGCCTGCTCCAGCTCAAGTATTTGAATTTCTTGGCTCAATCTACCAAATTCTGACTCTAGTTCGCTAAGCTCATAAGACTGGAGTTTGTGCCAATCGCTTAGCTCTTCTGGAGTCATTGATTTAAAGACCTTAACCCTTTTCTCTCTTTTTTGGACGTAATTCTTATATGTCAGACCCACCATCTGCGCTTGTAGATCATAAAAGATGTCCATACTTTCGAGCATCCCATTAACTCCCGTCGCAACAATAAAGCCACCCGACATCATTTGTAGGCCAGTTCGAACTTTCTTAGTTTTCG
>JBGCGH010000008.1:0-153386 GCA_045110695.1 Bdellovibrionales bacterium
GTAGTTTCTCAGCCTGATCGTCCGGCTGGCAGAAAAATGCAGTTAAAGGCAAGCCCTGTGAAGGAGCTTGCCGTCGAAAACAACATCCCGATTATCACCCCTGAAAGTATAAATAAACCAGAAACACTAGAAGAACTTAGATCTTATAAAGCTGAAATTGGTGTGGTTGTAGCCTTTGGCCAACTTTTAAAACAGGAGCTCTTGGATTTGTTCCCTAGAGGTTGTGTAAATATTCATGGAAGTATTTTACCGAGATGGAGGGGGGCGGCTCCCATCCAGAGGACTCTTACTGAAGGTGATACGGAAGCGGGAGTTGCTTTGCAAAAAATAGTATTAGCTCTCGATGCGGGGGATGTAATTGGAATACGTAAATTTCCTCTCGATCCAGATATGGATGCGGTGGAGTTGTACGAAAAATTAAAGAACTTGGGAGCCAGTTTATTAGAAGTAGAACTGATGGATTATGTTAGAGGCAATCTGTTTCCAGAAGCTCAAGATGAAAGTAAAATAACAATAGCAAAAAAAATCAAAAAAGAAGAAGGCCTGATTCATTGGTCTGAAGATGCCGAGATTATTTATAATAAGTACCGTGGTCTTAAGATGTGGCCGGGAGTTTGGACTAAGCGATTTGATAAAACCCTAAAAATCCAGAAAATGGGTCGTAACGATTTAGATTCCAAAGGGGAGCCTGGAAAGGTTATACGGGTAGAAAAAGATCATTGTGTAGTTCAATGTGGAAAGGGTTCACTTAAAATTTATGAAGTACAACCTGAGAGTAAAGCAAAAATGTCTTTTGAAAGTTACAACGCTGGTAAACCATTGAGCGAGGGAGAAACTCTTGGATAAAAGAATCATTGCCCCGAGTATTTTGTCAGCAGATTTTGCTAATTTAGGAGCAGAGGTAGAGGCCGTAATTGAGGCTGGAGCTGATTGGATCCACGTAGATGTTATGGACAATCATTTTGTACCAAACCTAACGATCGGTGCACCTGTTGTAAAGTCCCTAAGAAAAAGCACCAATGCTTTTTTAGATGTTCATCTTATGATTACAGAACCTGAAAACTCCGTACAAGATTTTATTTCTGCTGGAGCTAGTCTAATCACTTTTCACATTGAAGCCTGCAAAGACCCAGAGTCTTTAATTCAAAAAATAAAAGCCAGTAACACAAAGGTAGGCATCAGCCTACGCCCAGGAACTAAATTCAATAGTATTGAAAGTCTCTTGCCAAGCTTAGACCTCGTCCTAGTAATGACGGTAGAACCAGGCTTTGGCGGCCAAAGCTTCATGCATGACCAATTGGAGAAAATCTCCTCACTAAACAAAATAAAACAAAACACCAACTTAAATTTCAAAATACAAGTAGACGGCGGCATAAACCCAGAAACAGCAAACCTCTGCGCCCAAAAAGGCGCCCAAGTTTTCGTAGCCGGCTCCTACATCTTCAAAAACAACTACCCCCAAGCCATATCAAACCTAAAACCCTAACCCACCAAAGCACAGTATTTTTTAAAATTACCCCCCCCCTCATATACACAAACACATACCCAATTATCGAAACCATCACCCCTAATAAAAAAGAAAAAGTGCAACTGAGCCTCAACCAAAGACGTCCGCACGGAGTTGCGTGTCTGAGTACGGACGTCTTTGGTTGAGGGTCAGTTGCACGATCTTTTCCAAGACAAATTTCGATAAAATATGAAAAAGCCCAGCGGCGCCTGAGCGAAACAAGTTGCCCAAGCTTGCAGCGCGTAAACTCCTCTAAGTATTGTCTTTAGTGACTCCCTCCCTCCATTCTGATAGCTCTATTCCGTTATTCTACAGGGGGTTTTAATGGAATTAAATGGAAATGACATTAGGTTTAATGATGTATGGAAAGTAGCCTATGAGCCTTCGGAAGTTAGTTTAAGTAAAGAAGCGAAAGAAAAGGTAAGTGGATCCAGAAAGTACATTGAAAATCGCCTTAGTACCGGCGAAGCAATCTACGGAGTAAACACGGGCTTTGGTTCTTTTAGTTCCGTTAGAATCTCTGATGTACAGATTGAAGAACTACAATTTAACCTCATAAGATCTCACTCTGCCGGATGCGGAGATCTTTTTACTAAAGAACAAAGTAGGGCCATCATGCTGTTGAGGGCCAATGCATTAGCCACTGGTCATTCTGGGATACGTGTAGAGGTAATAGAGAAGATATTAGAGTTTTTAAACAACGACATCATTCCGTGTATTCCTGAGCAGGGAAGTGTTGGGGCGTCAGGTGATTTAGCACCACTATCTCATCTAGCTCTTGCAATTATTGGTGAGGGAGAGGTTTGGGGCCATGATGGTCCAATGCCTGTCATGGAACTATTGAAAGAAAAAAACATAGAGCCCCTTGTTTTAAAAGCAAAAGAGGGCCTAAGCATGATTAATGGTTGTCAGGTGATGACGGCCATTGGAATGATGAATGTTTACCGAGCCCGTAGGATCGCTTGGCTTTTGGATGCAGCCGGAGCGATAACTCTAGAGGCAATGCGGGGTGCACGTTCTGCTTTTGATCCTTTGATTCCTGCCACTCGGAAACATCCAGGTGAGGCAAAAACGGCTAGAAATTTATTGAAAATTTTAGGAGAGAGTTCAGAGATCTCACAGTCACATGAAGATTGCGGACGAGTTCAAGATGCATATTCTCTACGTTGTATGCCAGCCGTTCATGGAGCGGCTAAAGACGCTATAAATAGAACTATTGAAACTTTAGAAATTGAGGCGAATTCAAGTACTGATAATCCATTGGTTTTCCCTGAAGAAAATAAAATTTTAAGCTGCGGAAATTTCCACGGAGAACCTGTGGCCTTTGTTTTGGATTACCTGGGGATTGCTGTATCGGCTGTCACTAGTATTTCAGAGTGTCGAATCGAGAAATTAATAAATCCTGCTATGAGCGGTCTGCCAGCATTTCTTGCTCCCGAGGGAGGTCTAAATTCTGGAATGATGATTGTACAAGTTGCCGCAGCCTCATTGGTAAGTGAGAATAAAATTTTGAGTCACCCAGCCTCAGTTGATAGCATTCCAACCTCTGCCGACAAAGAAGATCACGTAAGTATGGGAACTATTGCTGCAAGGAAACTAGGGAAAATTGTTAACAACGCAGAAAATGTTCTAGCGATGGAACTTTTATGTGCCTGTCAGGCCATAGATTTATTGGATGGCTTAAAGCCAGCTGCTGGTGCCTTGGCTGTTTATGAAAAGATTCGAGAATTTGTTCCCTTTGCTGCTAAGGACAGAGTATTTGCAAAAGATGTGGAAAAAATTAGAGAACTTATTCAAGATGGAAGTCTTATTAGTGCATTAGAATCAGTAACAGGAGAACTAGAATGTTAAAACGAACTGTTAAATCCCCAGTAGGGACAGAGTTGAATTGTAAAGGCTGGCTACAGGAAGCTGCCTACCGGATGATTCAAAATAACTTGGATCCTGAGGTGGCAGAAGTTCCTGAGGAATTGATTGTTTATGGCGGCAAGGGAAAGGCTGCCAGAAACTGGGAATGTTTTGATAAAATTTTAGAATGCTTAAAAGACTTGGAAAATGACGAGAGCTTATTAGTTCAATCCGGGAAGCCGGTGGGAATTATTAAAACTCATGAGGATGCCCCGAGAGTTATGATTGCCAACTCCAATTTGGTGGGAGAGTGGGCCAATTGGGATCACTTTAATGAATTGGAGAAAAAAGGTTTAATGATGTATGGGCAAATGACGGCCGGCTCTTGGATCTACATTGGGTCTCAAGGAATCATTCAAGGAACTTACGAGAGCTTTGTTGAAGCGGGAAGACAGCATTTTAATAATGACCTTACGGGAAAAATAATTCTAACTGCCGGTCTAGGTGGAATGGGTGGCGCGCAGCCTTTGGCCGGTGTTTTTGCCGGAGCATGTGTATTAGCCGTAGAGGTAGATCCGGAGCGCATACAAAAAAGGTTAGATACTAGATATGTGGACGAGCTTGCAGATAATTTAGATGATGCGATTGACAGAATTAGAAGTTATGCGGCAAAAGGAGAGGCAAAGTCGATTGCTCTCTGTGGTAATATGGCTGAAGTCATTCATGAAATGTTAAGTAAGGATTTTATTCCTGATATTTTAACAGATCAAACCTCAGCTCACGATCCATTGATAGGATATATTCCTGCGGGCTTCAGTCTTAAAGAAGCTGATACTTTAAGGGAATCAGATCCAGTAGAATATGAAAAAAAATCAGTAGATTCCATGGGAAAACATGTTCAAGGAATGTTGGATATGAAAAAACGTGGAGCGATCACCTTTGATTATGGAAACAATATTCGGGCTCAAGCGGTTCGAGCAGGGATTGAAGATGCTTTTGATATACCTGGATTCGTTCCTGAATACATTCGACCATTGTTTTGTAAAGGGAGTGGTCCTTTTAGGTGGGTGGCGCTAAGTGGTGACCCAGAAGATATTCGAGTCACGGATGATGCTCTTCGGGAGCTGTTCCCCCATAAAAAACATCTATTGCGTTGGTTGGATATGGCTCAAGAAAGAATTGAGTTTCAAGGGCTGCCAGCTAGGATTTGTTGGTTAGAATATGGTGAGAGAATGCAGGCTGGATTAAAATTTAATGAGTTAGTCAAAGAAGGGAAGCTTAAAGCTCCCATTGTGATAGGAAGAGATCATTTGGATTGCGGTTCTGTCGCTTCACCAAATAGAGAGACGGAAGCTATGTTGGATGGCTCTGATGCGGTTGCTGATTGGCCACTGCTAAATATTTTGAGTAATACTGCCTGCGGAAGTACTTGGGTTAGTTTTCATCATGGTGGCGGCGTTGGTATGGGTTATAGTTTACATGCCGGGCAGGTGATTGTTGCTGATGGGACGGATAAGGCGCATGCGAGGTTGGAGCGAGTTTTAACCGCTGACCCTGGAATGGGAGTTTTTCGTCATGTGGATGCTGGGTATGAAGATGCTAAAATTACTGCTCGTGAGAGAGGGGTTCGGGTTCCTATGATGGATTAGTATTTAAGAGCCGTTTCGATGGAATGATTCTATGTTCCATCATTTTTCGGCACGCTCAAGCTCTTCAATTTGTCGCTCTTTTGATTTCTGAGGCAGAGTGAACCGCCTAAACATGTGACAATTAAGGCTGGTCCTGTGTATTTTCTTCGTTAATGGTCACGCGAGCTGACTTTGTCTATTGATTCTGGTTAATTAAATCCATTTATACTTTAAGAGGTTAGAAGATGCTCACAGCATATAAGTACCTGAAAAGACTAGGCAATTAGTATGTCTCTGTAAGTAGAAAAGGGATGGGTGGCTATTGTTCTCATTCCTATTTAGGTTATGATTTGGGTATGTGCTTTGCTTCTGTATAGAGGGAACGTAGATGAAGGGTGATGGATGGAAATTTTGAAAAAGTTGTTTTTAGGTTTTTTGGTATGTACTTCAGCCTTGAGTCTCAGTGCTCAAGAAGAGTTTAGAAATTTAGATGAAGCCTTTCAAAGACTTAATGAAATTACTAGAGAACTAGCGCTGGATAAGCCTGAGCTAGTTCCTGGTGAAAAAATTGCCCGTCGAGTAAAATCTCTTCTTCAAAAGGTTCACCCCGATAAATTCCAAGGCCAATTACCTGAAAGAGAGAATAGGTTGGGACGTGAGCTTATTTACATTAAAGAATTTGTTGATGATAGCTATAAAAAATCTCTAGGAATCGGCACAAGCGGACAAGTGGTTACCGATAAAATGAATGCAGAATCTTTGTTGTCTGCCTATCTAAATGATAAAGCTGGTTTTAATCCCTATGAAGAGACAGAGAATAAAAAATCTAGAGCACCTTTTGTTGCAGCAATTGATAGTCAGGGCCGTGAGTTCTTAAGCTACGCATTGAGAAGCCCTTATCATGCTAGTTTTTTTGGTGAATTAATTTATGATTCTATCCGTTACAATCACCCAAAACTTACTTTGAGTGTTTTAGGTTTTATAGCCGGCGAGAGATTATCTTACTTTGATCCTGTGAAGCTAATGATGGGTATTAGAGATGGTGGCGAATCTGGAGTGAAGGCAGCTGAAAAGGTTTTTATGTTTCTTGCTGAAAATCAATCTACACCAGCCTATCAAAAAATGTTTACTCAAATTTTGAATTTCGTAATGTTGGTTGATGTAAACAATGATATTTTCAAAATAGCCTTACGCGCTTTTTCTAAATTGAGAAGAGACTCTGCTAGGATTGTGGTCCTAGAGCTACTAAGACAACCAAATTTCCGATCGAGTCAAAACGCAGGCAAGCGGCAAGTTTTCATTGAACGTTTGCACGCCTTTAGCACCTCATCAGAAAGGACACAAATTGCACTTCATTTGATTGATCACGAGAATTCTAGAAATTTCCAAAAAATTGAAAGTAGAATTTTAATTGAATTTCTTTTTATTAATCCGGATGCTTACAATGAGCTATCTATGAGGAAAATGGCTCTAGAGTTTCTTCAGCGCTCTGAACCCCTCTATGATAGAGAGTTTAGGTTAATGCATGAACTACTGGACCTGGTGCAAGGAAAGGCAACAGACTCTAAGATCTATACTGTTGAGGGTGTTAAAGGTAGAGTCGCAAGTCTTGCTAAGAAAGTAAAATTTGAAAGTACCATCAGTGATAGTAAGGAAAGCGTTCAAAAATTCACAAAAAAAGCGGTTAATAAAGGTGCTAGTATGATTCGAAGATGGTGTAAGGGAAATTACTAATCAGCAGTAAGGCATTTTTACTTGCTCTCAAGAATCGCTAGGCCTAGAGTAGTTTAATGACTCTTTTCGAAAATATATCCTATGCATTAAGTTTAAAGAAATTAGCAAAGAATGATGGCCGACATCCCTCGGAAAAGAGTTTGTCTATACTGAAAAGGCCAGTCATTTTGGTTGAGTGTGGATTGATTAAGTACATCGGCTCAAAAGAAAAGATTCCAAAATATCTAAAGATTAAAAAAACTATAGATCTTAAGAATAGGCCTATTTTACCGGCCTTCACAGAATGTCATACCCACACTGTATTTGCTGGAAATCGCTCGGGTGAGTTTGAGCAACGAAACTTAGGAGAATCCTACGAGTCCATTGCAAAATCAGGCGGAGGAATTCAAAGTACTGTCAAAGCAACGAGAAAGACTGATATAAATGAGTTGGTTGTTTTAGCACAATCAAGAGTCGATAGATTTATTGAGCAAGGCGTAAGCTGCTTAGAAACTAAAAGTGGTTATGGACTAAACTTAAAACAAGAAGAGAAGCTACTTAAAGCGGCTAGAGGTTTAAAAAAAATTAAGATTGTCTCTACTTATTTAGGACCCCATGCATTGTCTCCAGAGTTTAAAAAAAGAGGCTTAGGTTATTCCGACTACTTAGATTCAATTATTCAATCTGATTTGGCTTACTTAAATGCCGAGGGCTTAGTAGATCGGGCAGACATTTTTGTGGATCGTGGCTATTTTAGTTTAAGAGATTTGAAAAAATACATTGTGTCCGTGAAAAATCTTGATCTTAATTTTTGTGTTCATGCAGATCAACTCGCTCGAACGGGGGCATCTGTAGTTGCTGCTGAGAATTCTGCACAAAGTATAGAACATGCGATTCATCTTACGGATAGAGATATTCAAAAAATTTCTCAAACAGATACTACAGCAGTTTTGCTACCCACAGCGGACATATACATTCATTCCGACTACCCCAAGGCAAGAAAAATGATTGATGAAGGAATTAGGGTGGCCGTCGCAACAGATTTTAATCCTGGCAGTAGTCCGACTCAAGATTTGAGTTTTGTGGGTATGCTGGCTCGTTTAGAAATGAAGATGAGTCTGCCTGAAGTTATTTCTGCCTATACTTATAATTCTGCGAGATCTCTAGGCTTGCACCATGAAAGAGGTAGTCTAGAGGTGGGGAAAGTAGCAGATTTTTGTGTATTAGATCAGGATTGGGATGAACTTTTTTATTCTGTGGGGAAACACGAAATTCGTCATTTATTCCGTTCAGGAAAGAAGCTATACTAATCTTATGTTAATCCAACTAGCCCGACAGCAGATTCAAAACCAAAGAGCGCAAATTGCTCTAGAATATATTTTATTGGTTGTTGTCGCCACAACAATGGTTGCAGTTATTATTAGCACCTTAGTTTCCAGAGACACAAGCGAGCCCGGAATTTTAATTGAGGCTTGGATGCAGATTATTCAAGGAATTGCGGCCGATAATGCTGGTGAAATTAATTAGTAAATTCCGTCAATGAAAACGTAATCTCTATTTTTTAACTCTTGGCTGAGAGCAAGTTGCATTTTCTCTCTGATTTCTGAAGCAATTTCATGTACTAGCTCCGTATCATTCTCAGCACCTTTTTTGTAAGGCAAGTGAATGGGTTCTAATATTTTAATTTTCCATTTGGCTGGCAGAGGAAGCACGTTCATTGGAAGGGGTAAGATTACACCACGAAGAAACTTTGTAAACTTTAGCTTTGCCAAATTAATATGGGTCTCTTCGGCACCAATAATAATTACCGGGATGATAGGCGCTCCAGTTTCTAGGGCCATTCGGACAAAGCCTCTTTTAAAGGGCTGAAGCTGGTATCTATCTGAGGTAGGCTTAAAGTTTCCGTGTTCCCCTTCAGGGAATAAAGTAACAAGTTCGCCTTTCTCTAATCCGCCTACTCCATTTTCTTTATTGGCTTCAACGAACCCCAATTTATTGGCTGGTATATTTACATTTTTATTTATAAACCAAAGATGGTGAGTCAATACTCTTGGGGTTCTTTTTGTTGCTTTGTTAATTTCAAAGCCTAAAAGGATTGCATCAAAGCCTGAATACCCACTATGATTTGGTACTAATAGAGCAGCACCATCTTTGGGTATATGTTCCATTCCCTCAACATCGAGTCTCAAATATTTTTTAATAATTTCTAGGAAAAAATGAGGAACCACTCGGTATATCAGCACCTCTTTTGGGAGATCCATCAGTCCAAATAGTTTTTCTCCTTTATTGAAGAAGTTCTTCATTCACTCTCCCTAGCCGTGAATCTGGCGAGTCCGGGTCCTTACAGTGTCCTCACACTAATGATTCGGTGTGGTTTGGCCAAGAGGATTCTTGAAATTGTAAAAAATTTTGGTCATCATAGGTGGATTTTTACTTGATAATGTAGTTTTTTAGAGCGATTCCAAAATAGGGAGTAGATGATGGAAAAATTGATTATGGCCATTGATCAGGGAACTACGGGTTCTACCGTTAGTCTTGTCAACTTAGCGGGTAAACAAGTTGCTAAAATCAATAAAGAATTTCCACAGTATTTTCCTAAGCCTGCTTGGGTTGAGCATGATCTAAATGAGATATGGCAAAGTATAGAGCTAGCTATGAAAAAATTATTTGAGACCTCAAAATACAATTCTAGGCAAGTAGCCGCAATCGGAATTACTAATCAGCGAGAAACAGTGGGCGCTTGGAGAAGGGATAATTCAAAGCCTCTTCACAGGGCTATTGTTTGGCAATGCAGACGGACTACAGACTTTTGCAAAAAAAATTCTGCAGAGCAAGCTTGGATTAAAAGAAAAACTGGCCTCGTTTTGGACCCTTACTTTTCTGGATCAAAAATAAATTGGCTTTTAAAAAAATCACAAGATGTGAAAGAACAAGCCCGAAATAATAATCTTGCCGTTGGCACTATGGATAGTTTTTTAGTTTGGAAGTTAACTCAAGGGCAAAGTCATGTGACTGATGTTAGTAACGCCTCTCGAACCATGTTAATGGACCTCAAAACCTTAAAATGGGATGAGAAGCTGTTAAAGTTTTTTAAGGTAAAAGAATCGATTCTTCCACAAATTCGAAGTTCAGCTGAAGTTTATGGTCATACAAAAGGTCTTCAGTTTCTACCTGATGGTATACCTATTTCCGGCATCGCAGGAGACCAACAAGCAGCTCTTTTTGGTCAAGCGTGTTTTAAGCCAGGAGAAGCGAAGTGCACCTATGGTACCGGAAGTTTTTTGTTGATGAATACAGGTGCTGATATTGTTAAGTCAAAATCTGGTCTTTTAACAACTGTTGCGTGGAAAATTGGAGAAGAAACTCACTACGCTTTAGAAGGAAGCGCGTTCATCTGCGGAGCTGCCGTTCAATGGTTGAGGGATCAACTGAAGTTCATTGAAAGAAGTTGTGAGATTGAGGATTTAGCGCGGAAGTGCGACGATGCTGGTGGTGTAGAGTTTGTGCCTAGTTTTACAGGCCTAGGATCTCCTTATTGGAATCCTGAGGCGCGTGCAATGATCAAGGGCTTAACAAGAGGTTCCGGGCGCTCAGAGATAGCTAGGGCTTGCTTAGAGGGGATGGCACTACAAAATGTTGATCTTCTAAAAGCGATGGAAAAAGACTCCCAGAAAAAACTTCGATTGTTAAAGGTTGATGGAGGAGCTTGTAGTAATGATTTATTGATGCAATTACAGACGGATTACCTTGGATCTAAAGTAGTTCGTCCCAAAATGGTGGAGACTACTGCCTTAGGTGCTGCCTACTTAGCGGGTCTAGGGGCAGGATTATGGACTTCAAAAAAAGCAATCAAAGAGGTTTGGAAAGTAGATAAAGAGTTCCAACCAAACTCCAGTTCTTCGCAAAGGAAAAAAAGGCTGGCCTCTTGGCATCGTGCGATTAAAAGCCTTTGAGTTTATTTATTAAACACGGATTAAGCTAACTTATCGAAACAGCATCTGAGGCTTTCTTTGGAGACTATTGCTGTAAATTGTTCAAATAAAATTTAATTTCAACCTCTTTCTTGGGCTTTGGGATATGTTCCCTGCTATATAAGCAAGGGGAGTATTTTGAAATTACCAAATCTAACACCTAGTACATGCAACCTTGAAGCCTATGTTCAGTTAAAAACAGAAGAGTTTCATAGAGAGATAGAGAATAAAGCTAAGAAAAGCCCAGTTGATAAAAATGATGGTTTTAACTTTAGCTTCATAAATCCAAAGTCATTTTTCAAAAAGAAAAAGAACTTACATTAGTATTTAAAAAAACAACATTCAAAAGGCCTACTTCCAATTGGAGTGGGCCTTTTTTATTATTAAAATATCTAATGAGATAGGTTTATATTAAGTAATTATGTTAATGGGGACAATTCCCTTATATTCCTCTGATTCTTTTAATATCGGGCTTTTATTAAGCGCCATATTAAAAGTGTTAACATCGTTGTTGGGGGGCAAATAGGAGTTTGCCATGAGTACTTTTTTTGTCGCATTTTTACCTTTGTTCATTGCCATTGATGCTATTGGCATCTTACCTACTTTTCTAAATATGACCGCAGGAAACGATCAAAAAGAACGCAGGAAAATAGTAAAAAACGCAACGGTTACCGCGCTGTTAATTGGTGTGACCTTCGTTTTTGTTGGTAAATATTTATTTCAGTTTCTTGGAATAAGTATGAGTGACTTTAAAGTGGCAGGTGGTTCTCTACTTTTTCTTTTTGCAATTAAGGACCTTACTTTTTCAGAAGGGGAGAGAAAGGGCACCAATGATCCGCATGTTGGTATAGTGCCCATTGGAATGCCCCTTATAGCTGGACCTGGGGTACTTACATCAATGCTACTATTGGTTCCGACCCAAGGAGAAGCTTTGGTCGTTAGTGCTTATCTGGTGAATATTTTGATCGTATTCACAGTTTTTTGGTTTTCCAATCATATTATTAAACTAATGGGTGAGGCGGCAGCTATGGCCATTGGAAAATTATTTGCTATTTTCCTAGGTGCTATTGGTGTGATGATGATTAGAAGTGGTGTCACAGAATATATAACTAACTACGTTGGATAAATGAATCGTAGTTAGCTATTTAATTATAGTCTCCGACCGTTGGATTGGTAGCTATACATTTTTACGTTAGAAACGGCACCATTAGAAAAGGTACAAGTCGAAGATGTGATACCATTGTGCCCTTGGTAGGCACCAAAGTTTGGTGAATAAACACAAGATTCATTAGATTCGCATAAACCGTCGTCGTCTCCAACTTGGTCATCTAAAATTTCGGTCGCATTTTGGAGAGAAATGTTGTAGCAGAACTCTCCAGGCTCACAAATATTATCATTATTCCCGTAGGCATCTGTTCCATGTTCAACACCTACAATCCCAGGGTACCATAGCGACTCCACCGAATCTTGTTGAAATTTGTTTCCATCGACACTTGCCGGGCATGGGCTGTCGGCAAAGAAAGTGGCGTTTTGGCTACTACCGTTCTCTGAGGTATTAAGTATTTCTGTTCCGGAAGCCAAAAGACTGTAGTCAAGAATCTCACAAGCCCCTCTACAGGGACCTCTGGTTGTGGAATCAGGAAAGGCACTTGTCTCATCTTTTCCCCAAAAGCGCATATTATTCTCAAAGTTATTCCAATCATCAATTATTCCATGACTCCCTTTTCCAGCGGCATCATCACTTAAATTATTGGAATCCCCGCTAGAAATGATTCCAATAAAGTCGTTTTCGAAGGTTCCACCTGCCGTACTAGTGTGGCTGCTCGCACCATCAGCGTCACAGGTTACACCGGTGAAGATAGGACCACCAGCTATGTTGGCGTAGCACTGGCCTGTAGCGTAACTACCTACCAAAATATTATCTGTAAAAATTAGTGAGTTTACTCCAGAAGAATATAAAAACATATTGTGTCCATTCGCTGATACTGCAAACTGGGAAATCTTGGAATTGTTAGTAGAGTTATTCTCACGCATTCCAACCCCTGCGCTATTGTTGATTCCTAATCCTTGATTTAGGATAGTGTGCTCTGAATTTTCTATTCTGAAGCCATTATCCATAGAATTCAGTGAAGACATGTGACTAAAGATAGAGTTGTTGGTTTGAAAAACATTGATTCCAGCTTCACTTGCGGCCGCTCCAACATTACTAGCTGATACGAAGGCAATCCCAGTTACATTGTTACTGTTATGGAAAAGTACCCCATCTTCCTCGTTGTTTGAACTGCGAATATTTACAAGTTTAATATCACTACTTGCAGATACACTTAGCCCACTATCCCCATTATTGTGAGTAGAAATGTTTTTAAGATGTATATGGTTAGAATTATCGATAGTTAGACCTTTTTGAGTATGTGAATGTGAAACAATATTTTCTAAGATACTATAGTTACTTAAATTACTGAGGCTAACTCCATGACTACCGGTACCTTCGGTGTTTGTGTTGAAAATATAGGTGTGGGGATTGCTAATAATCTCAATTTTAGGAGAAAACCCATTAGAGATATCAAATACCTTTGAGTTGTTGATTACCAAGTAACTTCCATCTTTAAAAAATAAGCCTGATTGGCTATAAGCCCCGCTTCCACTATAAAGGTCAAAGCTACCCTCAATCCACAGGAACTTTTGGCCTCCTGAAAATATGTAGCATTGGGTCGATGCTCCTGGTTCGCCAGTAGATGTATCGCAATTGACAGGTGGTGAACCGGCCAATTCGAGCTTACTAGTTCCAAGGGTTACTATGGATACATTATCACTTTCTATAGAAAGCCCCTGAATGGTAGAGAAACCAGAAGTACTTAGATAATAAATTCCTGCTGTACTCAAGCTTTGAGTCATAGCACTGGCATCGGGTACGGGTGTTAATGGATAAGCCCACCATTGCTCTAAATTAGATGAAGCAATTATGGATCCAGAATCAAAAACTTCAATATTTTGAAATTTAAACCCACTACCATCGTCTTCTATGACACTACTAAGACCATGACCTTCATTAAATTTTTCAGTATAGAAAATTGCGTCACCAGAGCTGTCATCACAAATCCATTTAAAAGCACCTAAGCTATCTCGCACATTCAAATTATCGCAGCTATTGTATCCACTCAAAACCACTTTTTTGAGAAATCCGGCAGGAAAGCAAGAATTTAAAAAACCAGTTTCACTCGTGCACAAGGTATCGGTTTGCTCAAATTTTGAAAGGCTAGTATCGGTCCATGCAACAAAGGAGGACCAATGAGGTGTGGTGTAAATATTTTCAACGATAACTTGCTGGCTGTCCGTACTTGCACAGTTTCTCAATCCGTATTCTGACACAACATTGTTACCAATAGTTTCCGCAGTAATCTGAATGATCTCGACGGGTTCTTGGATGTTTATGTTTTTTGAGCCAACTAAATAAGTATTTTCTAGTTTGGAGAATCTTTCTATACCGTAAGGAAATCTCGGACAATCTACACCTTCATTTTCAAAATAAGCGAATAGCTCTAAGAAAAGTTCCTGATTAGAGGGAACTGTAATGCTGAGGTATTCACCTGCCTCAACCGTTTTTGAAGAGAAAAATTGATAGTCTAAATCACAGGAGTTGCTATCACCCGCGGAACCCGAAGGATCAACCGTGCGTATATTAACTGCATAGCATGCTCTGGTACTTTGTGCGTTCACAGCTTTGCTGACAGAGGATCTGATTTCGAGCTCTGGAATTTTAAATTTTATATTTGAGCTAGTTTCTCTTGTACAAGAAATAGAGAGGAGGGCGGAAAGTGCTGTTAAAATAGATAGATTCTTCATATAGGTATATCGGCATGAAGAGGTAGAATACTTCGGTTTGAAAGAAAATATTTTTAATTTTTTCGATGATATTCTGTCTAAATACTAAATCGTGAGAATCAAATATTTCAAAATGAGACTATTGTTTTATTTTTCTAGAATACATTTTTCGAATTCTTCGATATCGCTTGGTTTTGTATCAAAACTGGTCATTAATCTGCATTCATTGGTGTTTTCATTCCAGACGTAGAAAAAAAACTTTTTTCTAATACGTTTTAAGTGTTCTTTTGGAATGATAGCAAATACCGAATTCACACTAGTTTTTTGGGTAATTTTAAAATGGGTTTGAATTTTTTCAGCTAAGTCCAATGCCATCTGGTTTTCCTGTTTCGCATATTTTAGCCAGAGATCATTTTTTAACCAAACATAGAATCCAATGCTAATAAATCTCATCTTACCTGCAAGCTGTAAAAACTGTTTTCTATAGAATAAAAAATCCTTTCCAATAGATGGATTAAAAAACACAACCGCTTCTCCAAGCATTAATCCGTTTTTGGTACCACCGAAACTAAGTAAGTCCAAACCAATATCTTTCGTTATTGCTTTTAGACTACAATCTAAGGCGGCTGCAGCATTTGCGAGTCTGCTACCGTCCATATGGAAGAAGAGTCCGTGTTCTTTGCAAAAATCTCCGATAGCTTTTAATTCTTTAAGGGAATAGAGAGTGCCAAGCTCAGTGGGTTGGGTTACGGATACAACCTTGGCTTGAACGCAGTGAGGGTCTCCTTTTCTAATTAACTTTTTTTTAATTTCATCGATGCTAAGTTTCCCATCTTTGGAAGGGCAAAGTAATAACTTTGTTCTTCCCATAACTTCAGGAGCTCCGCATTCATCCCAATGTATATGCGAATGTTCAGAACATATTATTGCTTCGTAGCTTTTGCAGATACTGGATAAAGCCGCGACATTTGCCGCCGTACCATTAAATACAAAGTAGCTCTTAACATCTTCACCAAAGCACCTTTTGATTTCTTTTGTTGCTAATTTTGTAATTGGATCTCTACCATATGCATCCATATGTCCATTGTTTATCAATGGAATTGCAGCTAAAATCTCTGGAAGAACTCCGGAATTGTTGTCGGATGCAAAGTGCATTCTGTTTTCTATACTTTCAAGTTCAATCATACTGTGTTGTTCCTTTTAAAAAAAACCAGCTTCACTTAGGAGTGGAGTAAACAGCTTGCGATTAAGCGCCCATAAAAGTCATTATTTTAAAAAAACAAATGACCTGGATTTTTTAGTCTTATGGACTTAGACCAAGGTATTGATTTTCTTCTAACCAGCCAAAACTAACATCTCTTATCAAAGGAATTCAATTGGGGGAAAGGGAGCCTGTAAATAGGACAATAAAGTGAAAAAATAGACTTAGAAAAAGTGCAGACATTTGCTAGGATAGAAGAGTGTTGTCAGAAAGTCAGGGACAACGGGTAAGTGGTTGAAACTAGAATGAATTTTTAGATTTATCCTCAAATACTTTTTCCAAGGTGAGTGTCACTCTCCATCCCCTGAAAATCTATTTCGACACATAACGCATAGGAATTGCGCTGTAAGTTAAAGGAATTAGCATGATCAAAAAATCTCTAAAGTGGACCGTCATATGCGGCCTTTTATTAAGTTTTAACTCTCACGCTTCTAGCTTTTATGAAGAGTTTGCTCCTCCAATTCGTAATAAAGAGCATTCGAAGGCAATTGAGTTATTACTTAAACAAAAAGAAGATCTCTCTGAGCGAAACCCTCAGGAACAAGCTGGTATTTTATATGCTTTGGGTAAAAGCTATTTAGAAAATGGACAAACTGAACTAGCTTTAGAAAATTTAGAATTGGGATTAAAAAGTCCAGAAATGTTGGAAGACTATTTCTATTTTCAGATAGGTAAAGCTCATTTTGATAAAAAAGAAAATGGTGAATCCGAAAAGTGGATGAAAAAAGTGGTGGCTTTTAAGCCAAGAAGTCACCTTCATCTTCATGCTAGGTGGTATTTGGCGAAAATTGCAATAGATAAGAAGCACTACCGAACTGCGAGAAAAATTCTAAGATATTTAGAAAGAAAAAGAAGGGGAAATGAACTCTACCCTGAGATTTTAAATCAACTAGTGAGAGTAGAATTAAAGAGAAATAATTATTGGCAGGCCTGTCGTTGGACAAAAAAACTATATAGAAAATACCCTATGCACCCGGTTACTGCTGATTGGCCATTTGATCTAGCGAGTGTAAGCTTTAATAAAATCAAACCCAAATGTAAGGCTTCACAAAAAGACCGTGTAGCAAGAATGAAAAATCTGCTTTGGAATGGGCAAAATGATTTGGTAATTGCACGGTTGAAAAAATTGGAGAAATCTAAAGTGGTGGAGCCTTATGATATGGATGTAATGTGGATTCGTTTTCACCTCCATATTGGTGAACCAGCTCCAGCACTCGATATACTAAAAAAGCACTACAGTAAAAAGAAAATGAATTTTGACTATTTAAAATTATTGGCAAGAGCAGCAGAAAAAAACTCTCAGTATCCATTGGCTGTGGGTCTCTATCATAAGGCCTATAAATTAAATCCTCGCAAAAGAGATGGAAGATGGAGTCTATTTCGATCTGGGTTTTTAAGTTATCAGTTTCAAGATTATGATGGGGCTGCAACAAAATTTGCCGAACTAATTAAAAAATATCCTCGTTCAGGTTTGGCGAGAGATGCTAAATGGCATATGGCATGGGTTAAGTATCTAAAAGCGGACTATGTCGGAGCGACCAAAGATTTAAAAGCCATGTGGAGAGACCGAAGGAGGCTCCGGAGAAGTCGATCAATCAGTGAAGACAAAATAATGTACTGGCTTGCTATGAGTCAAATGAAAGCGGGAGAGACGAATCAAGCTAGAGTTAATTTTTCCAAACTAGCAGGAAGAAAAAGCTACTCCTACTATGCAATTAGCGCTCGAGCTAGGCTCTTATCTATCTTTGGACAGGAAGAGGGGAGAACGCCTGCTTCACTGAACTTTAAAAATTTTGACAAAACGATGGCGCTTCTCAGTGATGAAACAGAAGATACTCCAGAGAATCCTAGGATAGAGGATATTGAGGATGAAGTTTCTGTTTTGGGTGATGAGGCTAAGGCTATGGAATCCGAAGAAATTGCTCAAGCAAAGGCTGACGAGGATGAAGAGAAAAGAAGAAAGGCGGAGCAGGCTAAAATTGCCAATCTCTTTTCTAAGGCCGGATCTTTTGGTTTTCAGGCGGCAGACGAAGTAGATTCTGATGATTTTGATGAGATTATTCAAGTAACTGATTTTAAAAATGAAATTATGAATAAAAGATTTAAAAGAGCGATGGAGTTAATACAGCTGGGGTTTTATGATGATGCTCTTTGGGAATTATATGACATTGAAAGGCGCACAAGAAACAGAACTTATCTAAGAGTTCTTATGGGAGCCTATGAAGGCATCGGTGCTTATCACCGGTCTAGTTACATTGGTGCAATATATTTTAGTGGTGAAAGGTATAGGGAGGGAATTGATGGGACGAAATATCTATGGTCCTATACATACCCGCAGGCTTATCCGGATAAAGTCGAAAACTACTCCGATAAATTCGGTGTACCTCAAGAGTTTATTTGGGCCATCATGAGGGCAGAGAGTCACTTTAGACGCCGGGTAAAATCTCCTGTCGGAGCCCAAGGCTTAATGCAACTCATGCCCTATACGGCGGAGAAGGTGGCTAAGTTACTAAAGGAAGATTTTGATGTTAGTCGGTTAATGACTCCAGATAAGAACGTTAGATATGGAAGTAGGTATCTTAAACGCTTAATGAAAAAGTTTGATTCAAAGTTTCCACTGGTTGCGGCAGGCTACAATGCCGGGCCTCATCGGGTAGACAAATGGCTTTATAATTTTGGGCACCGAGATATGGATGAGTTTATTGAACATATCCCGTTTTTAGAAACTCGTCTTTATGTCAAAAAAGTAACTCGTAATTTTCATATTTATGAGTTACTTCGGGAAAGTCGGAGTCTTGAGATGGATGTAACTAGTTTGGCTCAACCTGTTGGCGTAAGAGTGATAGGAAATTACTCTCAAAAAGAAAATTGGGATCAGCTCCAGTAGCTAATCCCAGTTAAGAATAACTTTTCCACTTTTTCCTGAGCGCATGATTTCAAAACCTTCTTCAAAATCATCGACGGAAAACTCATGGGTGAGAATGGGAGAGATATCCAGTCCAGCTTGAATGAGGCTGGCCATTTTGTACCAGGTTTCAAACATTTCCCTACCGTAGACCCCTTTCAATTGAAGCCCCTTGAAAATGATATGATTCCAGTCTATCTGCATGTCTTTTGGTGGGATTCCTAGCATGGCAATTTTTCCACCATGGTTCATCGTTTCTATCATCTGAGAAAAGGCACTTGGTACCCCAGACATTTCAAGACCCACATCAAAGCCTTCTGTCATTCCTAGCTCATCCATACTTGTCTTTAAATCTACCTTTGTTACATTGATTGCTCTAGTCGCCCCCATTTTTGCGGCGAGATCTAGTCTGTAGTCATTTACATCTGTTATTACCACATGCCTTGCTCCAACGAATTTGCAAATAGCAACTGCCATGATTCCAATGGGGCCAGCTCCAGTAATCAGTACATCCTCTCCAACTAAATCAAAACTTAATGCGGTATGGACCGCGTTACCGAAAGGATCAAAAATGGAGGCTATGTTATCAGAGACTGCATCTGGGATTTTGAACGCATTTACCGCAGGTATAACTAAGTACTCTGCAAAAGCTCCAGGTCGATTTACACCTACGCCTATTGTATTTCTACATAGATGACGAATTCCAGCTCTGCAGTTTCTGCAATAGCCGCAGGTGATATGTCCTTCTCCAGATACTCTATCACCTTCCGAAAAGCCGTGTACTTCACTACCTAACTCCGCAACTTCTCCTACGTACTCGTGCCCCACTGTCATTGGGACAGGAATAGTAGATTGAGCCCATTCGTCCCAGTTATAGATATGAATGTCGGTACCACAGATGGCGGTTTTTTTGATTTTAATTAAAATATCGTTGGGTCCATATTGAGGCTTTTCTTCCTCTCGCATCCATATCCCGGTTTCTTTTTTTAGCTTGGCTAGGGATTTCATCATCAGATCACCTCTAAGTTTTTACCAACTTCAATAAATGCGTCAATCGCCTGTTGTAATTGTTCTTTTGTGTGAGCAGCAGACATTTGAGTTCTAATTCTGGCTTTAGCCTTTGGAACTACAGGAAAAGAAAAACCCACCACGTAGATACCTCGCTCTAGCATTTGATCGGCAAAACGGGAGGCAAGTTCTGCATCTCCAATCATAACTGGGATGATTGCATGATCTGCTCCCGCCAAAGTAAATCCTGCTTTTGTCATTTCCTTTCGGAAGTGAATGGCGTTGTCTTTTAAAGTTTGGATTCTTTCTCCACCACCTTCAATCATATCTAAACAGGCAATGGAAGCGCCAGCAATTGCTGGAGCTAAAGAGTTGGAAAAAAGGTAGGGACGAGATCTTTGTCTTAAAACTTCGATCACTTCTTTTTTCCCAGAGGTAAAGCCACCACTGGCACCACCTAAGGCTTTTCCTAGTGTACCGGTTATGATATCAATTTTACCTTTAACACCACAGTGCTCAAAACTCCCTGTACCTTTTGGACCGACAAAGCCGGTAGCATGACAATCGTCTACCATAATCATTGCATCATATTTTTCAGCTAGCTCAACAATCCCAGCAAGATTAGCTATAATCCCATCCATAGAAAAAACTCCATCCGTTGCAATCAAGCGAAAGCGACAGTCGGCAGCTTCTTTAAGCTTATCCTCTAAATCCTTCATGTTGTTGTTTTTGTATCGAAATCTTTTGGCTTTGGATAAGCGTATTCCATCAATGATACTCGCATGGTTTAACTCATCAGAAATTACTGCATCCTCAGGACCGAGTATGGTTTCAAAAAGTCCGCCGTTGGCATCAAAGCAGGAGGAGTAAAGGATAGTATCTTCAGTTCCCAGGTATTCAGAGATTCTTTTCTCTAGTTCTTTGTGAATATCTTGAGTGCCACAAATAAAACGCACGGAAGCTACGCCAAAACCATGGCTATCTAAGGTTTTTTTACCAGCATTAATTAAAGTGGCATGGTTGGCTAAACCTAAATAATTATTAGCACAGAAGTTTAGAACTTGTTCGCCTGTTGACACTCTTATGGATGCATCTTGGGAACTGGTTATTACTCTTTCTTTTTTATATAGTCCGTCGACTTTAATTTGATCGATTTCAGATTGAAGGTGCTCCAATAGGGCAGTTCTCATTAATAATTCTCCCATTCCGCAGCGGCTGTTGCTTTGCGTTAGATATGTCGATTCTTAAGGCTCTCTGGTATACCTTCGCCTACAGGAAATAGCAATCCTTTGCGATAGGAATCACTTTAGAAGTTTTACTTTTATAGATTGATGGAAGAGCCCAATCAGCAAGAGGTTTAGCACCTTAGAATGAAAAGCTTTTTGGGGATACTTTGGCAAAAAAAATTCTAATCGCAATCATAGGACTAATTTGCTTACGAATCTATTTTGATTTGGGTGAATTTGAAGGACCTATCGTCGAACTTACAAGTTACGCAGTCTTTACCTCATTGGTAGTTGGTTTTGCAGCCATCGTCTATTTTCAAAACCTAGTTAGTTATGTGGGCAAGCGTCTTGGTGGAACTGTTTTTGTGTTATTTGTAATCGCCACCACAACATTTTTAATGCTGAGATTTCTACCTGGTGGACCATTTGATACAGACAAAGCCCTGCCTCCAGAGGTGATGGCAAATATTGAAGCCAAGTATAATTTGGACAAGCCTCTTTTAGAGCAATATGGAATTTATATGGGGCGTTTGATCCAAGGTGATTTTGGCGAGTCCTATAAGTATGTCGGTAGGGGAGTTACAGATATTATTGTTGAAAGCCTACCCAATTCACTGCAGCTTGGTTTCTATTCTTTGCTATTGAGTTTTCTCGTAGGGATCCCTCTTGGCGTGCTAGCAGCCTCTAAACATAACACTATATGGGATACCTCAGCGATGTTTGTTGCTATCTCTGGTGTGGCCTTACCTAGTTTTCTTGTGGGCCCTATTCTGGTTTTGATTTTTTCTTACTATATGAATTGGTTTCCACCAGCGCTATGGGAAGGTCCTAGTTACTACGTTTTACCTGTTCTCACCTTAGGGCTACGTCCAGCGGCTATAATTGCTAGACTTACTCGATCTAGTGTCTTGGATACTATTGGTGAAGATTTTATCCGGACTGCCATGGCTAAGGGTTTGGCTTACAAAATAGTTTTATTTAAACATGTATTGAGGAACTCCTTAATTCCTGTTGTTACAATGTCTGGCCCCCTGGTTGCAAATATTTTATCTGGATCCTTTATTATTGAAATGATTTTTGCAGTGCCAGGACTGGGAAAGCATTTTGTACAGTCCGTAACTAACAGAGATTATCCCCTAGTTTTAGGGGTAACTCTACTCTACGCAGCTCTTTTGGTAGTGGCTAACTTACTGGTAGATCTTCTTTATGTTGTAATTGATCCTAGAATTCAGGTGCAGTCATGAAAAAGGGAAATTCACTTTGGTCAGACTCTTGGCGGCGACTTAAAAAAAATAAAGCGGCGGTACTATCAGGTTTATTTTTACTGTTTATTTGTTTTATCGCAATTTTTGCTGACAACGTAAGCCCATATTCTTTTGAGGAGCAAAATACTGATTTTATATTAGAAACACCAAGTTGGAAATATTGGCTAGGAACAGACTCCCTGGGTAGAGATATGTTGAGTCGAATCATTCATGGCTCTCAAATGTCTATGTTTGTTGGGATTTTTACAGCCATAGCTTCTTTGGTTATTGGAACCATATACGGTGCTCTGGCTGGCTGGTGGGGTGGTAGACGAGATGCGGCTATGATGCGCTTTATTGATATACTATATACCATACCAGCTCTAGTTTTATTGATACTCGTTATGGTTGTTTTTAACTCCCTAGACATTATCGACGACCCCAAGAACAAAGCGCTAATGGGAACTTTTATCGCTCTGAGTATTGTTGGTTGGGTTAATATTGCTAGATTGGTTCGAGGGCAAGTACTTCAGGCCAAGCAAATGCAGTATGTAGAAGCTGCTCAGAGCATTGGTGTTAGTGGGCAAAAAATAATATTCAAACATATATTGCCAAATATTTTAGGTCCAATCATTGTGACATTGAGTTTTCAAATCCCTGCAAATGTTATGTTTGAGAGTTTCTTGTCCTTCATAGGTCTTGGGATCCAGCCTCCCTATTCCTCATGGGGAACTTTGGCATCAGATGGTTGGAGATCCTTGAGAACTTACCCACATATTATCATTAGTCCTGGTGTGGCCTTATTTTTTACAATGTTAGCCTTTAATCTATTGGGCGATGGATTAAGAGATGCCTTCGATCCTAAATCTAAAAAGTAGTCTCTTTTATCTCTAGATCTTTAAGGCGTATCACTGGCGCAAAGAAATAGTTTTCCACATTCCTTGTGGATATCTAGCTCTATGCTCCGTTCTTGCCAGTGTTGATTCTGAGTGATAGACCTTAGCTTTCGGAGGAAAAATGAACTCAATATTTACTAAATTTATAGTTGTAGTACTTTCTTTTAGTTTACTAAATTGTACAAAAAAGAAATCTGCTAGCCAGTCCCTTGAATCTAATCACATGGTAGTTAGGCTGGAGACAGAACCTCCTGCTCTAGATCCCGCAAAACAAGTGGATCATGTTTCTATTGTACCCATGCAAAATTTAAGTGAAGGCTTAATGATGCTTGATAAGGAAATGCGGCCAGTACCTGGTTTAGCTGAATCCTATGAAGTAAGTGACGATGCCATGACTTATACTTTTAATCTTAGAAAAGGAGTGAAGTGGTCTGACGGTACAGAGCTGACGGCTAGTGACTTTGTCTATGCCTGGAGACGCATGTTGGATCCGAAAGTAGCAGCGGAGTACTCCTATTTTCTCTACGATATAGTGAACGCCGAAGAATACAATACTGGTAAAATAAAAGATCCCAAGAAAGTGGGTGTGAAAGCGGAAGGCAAATATACGATTGTTGTGAAGCTAAGAAGTCCAGCTAGTTACTGGTTAAATATTCCTGCATTTGTTGTTACCTACCCAGTGAGACAAGATATTGTTGAGCAGTTTGGAAATGCTTGGACTGAGGCTGGAAATATGCCAAGCGTGGGCCCCTACATATTAACAGAGTGGAAACATGATACTCGACTCGTTATGGAGAGAAATCCAAATTACTACGGTACTAAACCAAGTATCGCAAAAGTTACTTTGCAAATTATTACTGAAGACGCGACCGCGGTCAGTTTGTATGAAGCTGGTAAATTAGATTTCATGCGGAAAATCCCTGGTCAAGACGCTGAGAAATTCGAAAAACTAGGTAAACTCAAACGAGTTCCATATTTGAGAGGATATTATTATGCTTTCAATACTACTAAGAAACCATTCGATAACGATAAAGTTAGAAAAGCATTTGCCTATGCTGTGAATCGATCTGTATTTCCGAAAATTTTAAAGGGCGGACAGTTACCATCTAGTTCTTGGGTTCCTAAAGGACTCTTTGCCTATAATAGTGAAATTGGAATTAAATATAACCCGGAAAAAGCCAAGAAGTTATTGGCCGAGGCCGGTTACCCTGGAGGCAAGGATTTCCCGAGACTTGAGATGGCCTTTGACTCCAGAGACTTTAACAAACCAGTTGCTGAGGCACTTCAAGCCATGTGGAAAACTACTTTGGGCGTATCCCTAGAGATTGTATCAATGGAGTGGAAAGTCTATTTGAAAGCTATGCGTGAAGATGCAAGTCCGATTTATCGTTTAGGTTGGGGCGCCGATTTCCCAGATCCTCATAATTTTATGGATCTTTTCTTAAGTACCAGTGGGAATAACTACACCAGATGGAATAACCCTGATTATGATAAGTTGATCGCACAAGGATCTAAGGAAAAACAATCATCTGTTCGTAAAGAAATTTATGATAGTGCTCAAAGGATTCTTTTAGAGAAAGATACGGTAATAATTCCTTTGTTTAACGAAACCCTTAATTTTATGGTTTCTGAAAGAGTGAAGTCCTATCATGTGAACAACATGGGAGATATTAACTTTAAGCGTTTTGAGCTAAAATAAAGAAAAGCTAGCCTGCGGTCCACCGTCTCAGTTTGGGCCGCAAATTGGAATGATTCTTTATTTTTATTAATCAAATTGTCGATCTTTAAGACTTTTTTGTTCTTACCTAATTTTTCTTGAGTACAACCGATAAGATCTGTGATGGAAAATAATGATCAGTTCTCTCATTTTGAAGAGTTTATCTCACCTATACTAGTCTTTGATAAAAAAGGCATTTTACAACATTTCAACCGATCGTCAGCCTCCATTTTCGGAACTAGGCCTCAAGGTGATGAAAAAAGCTTAATTTTAGAATTTCATCCAGATACTAAACTTGAAAACATGGAATCATTATCTAACAGTATAAGAGGGGACTCCAATACGGCGCTCTTAAAACTAAAAGTGTCTTCTGGGCGATATCGGTGGTTCGAGTTACAGCTTTTGACGAAATCAAATGAGAAATACGTTTTTCATCTTTCTGATGTCACTAAATACAAAGACACCGAAAGAATTTCTCAGTACGCCGTAGATATGAATAATATTTTTTACTGGCAAATTGATGTTAGAACAATGGAATTTAAATGGGGAATGAACGAAATCACAAAACTACTTCATCTTGCGCCCACAAGCCTAGATCAATTTGTTGAGCTATTTGAAAACAATCAGAAGGATCTAGTTCAGAAGATATTTTCAAATTGTTTTAAAGAAAATTGTAAGATTGATGAAACTGTTTTGATGGAAACAAAAGATGGACTTAGATGGTGTCGGATCTTGGCTGAGCCTATCAGTGACGGTCGAGATTTAGTTTACATAAAAGGGAGTCTTACCGACGTAAACGAGCTCCTTTGTTTGAAAACAGAGCTCGTAGAGGCTAGAAACTATTTTGATAATTTAATGACAACTCTTGAGAGGGAGTGTTTGATCTCAACAACGGATCCTTCCGGAAAGATTATTAATGTAAATAGTATTTTCTGTGAAACCTCTGGCTATTCTAAGGAAGAGTTAATAGGTGCTAATCACTCCATTGTAAATTCTGGTTTTCACGATGAAGCTTTTTGGGATAAGTTTTGGAGGACCATTAGCTCGGGAAAAAGCTGGCATGGCGAAATTTGCAATACGGCAAAAGATGGAAGGGTCTACTGGGTAAACACGATCATTAGTCCAATCTATGATATCGATGGGAACATAAAAGAGTTTCTCTCTATTCGCTGGGATATAACTGATAAAATAGCTCAAGAAGGATTATTATTTCAAAAAGAGCGTCTCGCTATTTTGGGAGAAAGTCTGGCTCAAGTTATACACGATGTTATGAACCCTCTTGCTATAATACAGGGGAGTGTTGATCAGCTTGAGTCTTTGAATTTTGCCGACGAAAAGAGTTCGAAACGAGCTGAGAAAAATGTAGGAATGGTATTTAAGTCTGTTAATCGAATTCATTCTATTTTCAAAGAGATGCGTAGCCTTCTACATGACTCTCCAATAGATAGAGCAAAAAATCTGCTACTTATCGATGTTATTAGTAACTCTAGCTTCTATGTAAAAGATATTCTATCAAAGAATAAAATTGAACTTCAAATTGATGTTGAAGAGGGCTTAAGTATTGTGGGGAGTAAGGCTCAAAATATGCAAATCTTTGTGAACTTACTAAAAAATGCCGCTGAGGCAGTGAAAGAATTAGATGAGAAGTGGATTAGGGTTAAAGCATTTAGTAGTGAGAACCATGGGGCTAGAGTTTTAGTTACTGATAGCGGCCATGGAATTCCTGAAAAGATACAAAAAAATATATTTAAAACTCTATTTACAACTAAATCTAAATCAGGCGGTACTGGGCTTGGGTTAAGCTCTGTGAAAAAACTTGTTATTGGCCATCATGGAGATATCAAAGTAAATAACGATTCTGAAAATACTGAGTTTATAATTCAGTATCCGAAAGTTAAAACAGATGAGGCTGCTTAGACATTAAATCTAAAAAACAATATATCTCCGTCTTTAACAACATACTCTTTTCCTTCAGATCTATATTTACCAGCTTCCTTTACGGCTTGCTCGCTTTTTAATTCGAACAAATCACTACAATGATAGGTTTCTGATCGAATAAATCCCTTCTCAAAGTCAGTATGAATTACACCGGCCGCTTGAGGTGCTTTGGTGCCTTTGTGTATCGTCCAAGCGCGGACTTCTTTTTCCCCTGCAGTAAAATAAGTTTCTAAAGCAAGTAGTTTATAGGCCGCTTGAATTAACCGATGAAGGCCTGGCTCTGAAGCTCCTAGGCTTTCTAAGAATTCATTTTGTTCTTCTGGTTCTAGTAGGCTAATTTCCGCCTCAAGTGCTCCGCTGACCATCAAGTTTCCAGAGTTTTCCTGTTTCGCTAATTCGTCAACCTGCTTCACCCAGTCGTTTCCACCGTTGGAGAAATCATCCTCATTGACATTGCAAACATATAGAACTGGTTTTGATGTAAGTAGATGTAGGCCCTTAATATATTCAGTCTCATCTTCATTTAAATCTAGGCTTCTTACAGGCTGCCCTTCTTCTAATACATTTTTAACTTTCTCGATCATCACAAGTTCAGCTTGAGAGACTTTATCTCCATTCCTAGCTAACTTATTTACCTTTGTGTGACGCTTTTCCACTGATTCGAGATCTGCCAGCATTAGTTCTGTATTTATTGTTGCTATATCCCTTAAAGGATCAACGTTACCCTCTACGTGAATTATATTTTCATCATCGAAGCACCGCACGATATGTAGAATTGCATCAGTTTCTCGAATATTTGCTAGGAACTGGTTCCCAAGGCCTTCTCCCTTAGAGGCACCAGCAACTAGGCCGGCTATATCAACAAACTCCATGGAAGTGGGTATTACACTTTTTGGATTAACATAAGAAGTAATATCGTCTAGTCGTTGATCAGGAACTGCAACAACTCCAACGTTTGGGTCTATCGTACAAAAGGGATAGTTTGCAGCCTCTGCAGGCGCTTTGGTAAGGGCTTTAAATAAGGTACTTTTTCCAACATTAGGTAATCCAACGATTCCACACTGTAAGGCCATAGTTATTTTTTCCTTGTATTTGTTTTCTCCATGGCTTTCATAGGGCCATCAAGAATAAATGATTCTATAGAGTCGACGGCATCATTTAAAAACGCATCGAGTGTTTTTTGTTCATCAGTTTTAAATTTGCTAAGAACCCAAGAAGCAACATCCTGTCCTGGGTGGGATGGTTTACCAACGCCGAGCCTCAGCCTACAGTAGTCTTTCGATCCAAGCTGTTGGTGGATATTTCTTATCCCGTTTTGCCCACCGTGACCTCTGTTTCTTTGCATTTTCATGGAATCATAAGCTAGGTCAATTTCATCATGTACAATTAACAGATTATCTAATTCGACTTTATAATAGGCCAGTAAAGGTGACACACTTTCACCACTTAAATTCATAAAGGTTTGTGGTCTTGCCAAAATGATATCTTTTCCCTGCCACTTAAATTTATTAATAAGGGCTTTTTTTTCTTTTTTTTCTGGGAGAAACCCGAGACTCTGAATCCAGCGTTCCACAGCCATAAACCCGATGTTGTGTCGGGTTTGCTCATATTCTTTGCCTGGATTGCCTAGGCCCACAATTAAATACATATTATTTCTTTAAGCTATTAAGTTGGATTGTGAATATAATTATTTTCAATAGTTTTAGGAACTTAACAGCCTTTTTTGAGCTAGGCAAGAATCGCACACCCAAAATCGTCAACCCCTGTTAGGCTTCTAACTCTGTCAGATCTAAAGAGCTGCCTCTTAAGTATGCTCAATGTCTTCCAGATAATGACGAAAAGCAAAAATATTAGTAAATACAATTACTTAGTTAGTTGGCTGGGTTTCTGCATTGTAGAGGTGGAGAGAGATACTTATGAAAAAGCAAATTGTTATTGCTGGATGTTTTTGTGGAATATTATTTTGCCAACACGTCTTTGCAGACCTACAGGAGAATGGCCAGTTGATATTGGATAAGGAATCACAGATTCAAATTACAGAAATGCGTAATTTACAGCTAGAACTCACCGGCGACTATTGGGCGCCAAAATCCGTTCAAGAAATGCGAGAATATTTTTACTATCATAAAGACTTCGAAGTAAAGAATGTAATGATTCAGTATAGTATGGAGTTAGGCTTTAACTTACCTATGGAGTTAATAAACATAGCCTCCCGCTACCATGATATGCCGAAGGTACTTGGTTTCGAAGAATTGACTAAATACGGTTATAAAGGTTGGCCCGTATCCATCGCATTTCCATTTTTGTCAGCTATTTACGGTAAGTCAGAAATTGAACTTAGAAAAGAATTAAAAGGAATGATATATACAGTAGATATTAATTCAAAAAGAACTGAATATCTAAAAATTGATTTAGCGACTCGACTCTATTTGAGCTTTGGAATTTCCAGAGCAAACTATACAAGACTTTTTCCAAAGCACTTGCAAGAAGCTATATTTGCTGAGCTTAAGGCGATACCCGAAGATATCAATAGAACAGAAAAAGTTATAGAGAAGACAGAAAAAGTTTTCGCAGCTTTTGAACACTCTAAAGAATTGATACTTCATAAAAATGTAGTTGAGGTCTTGGCAGATTTTACTGTTCGCACCCAAAACCCTTTAGCTGATTATGAATATGGTAAGATATTTCAGAAAACATCGACGCTGATTAAAAACTACTTAACAACTAAAAATCAGTTCGTAGATGCGCTGATAGAGCATATGGGTATTGATTTTCTAGAAAAATTTGGACATCAAAGAATTTACAAGGCGGTACTAGTTGTAGAGAAGTCTTATTTTGATATTGTAAATGGCGCTAGAACTGCATTAAACGAAAAACCTCGGGCTACCACTAATACTAGAGGTCCAAGGGTAGACTTTATGGCTATGATAACAAAACGAATGAACCCAGACACCAAAGATAAGAAGATCTGCAACAGCCTTTATAACTAGAAAGATATATCATCACTAAATAGATTTGAATTGAATCAAATAATCTTGTGTTTCCAATGTGTATTATATTGACGCAAACTGAGTAAATATAAAGCTCAGTACTCATTATTTTCTTTTTCTATGTTAAAATTTATTTCAGTTTTCTGTGCGTTTTGGAGACAAGAATTGGATAGAGTTAAATATTGTACAACATTACTAAGCCTTCTAATTTTTGTCGCTTGCGGTGGCCAGCCCACAGAAGATCCAGATTCTACTATTCAGGATAATATTTCTCCACCGGTAGCTGATGTACCCTCAGCTCCAACACTGGTTTCAAGCTATATTAGTTTTAACTCCACTAGAATTGCCGTTGGTAATATATCCCAGCTGAGTGTTACAGGTGTTTATTCCAATGGTACAAGTGCTGAGGCTATGAGTTCAGGAGGTTGGACGAGCTCAGATGAATCTGTTGCTACTATCGATAGCTTAGGGGTATTGACTCCAGTATCTGCGGGAACTGTTAGTGTAATTCATAGTTTAAATGGAGTTTCAAGTTCTCAAGAATTTACAATCACTTCGGCTGTTTTAGTAGGCTTAAGTTTGAATGATCTCAACTTTGAGTTGAGTGCTGGACTGTCAAAACAGTTGGCGGCCACAGGTTTATATGATGATGGTAGTAGCCAAGACTTAACCCAATTAGTAAGTTGGAGTACCGGAGATGTATCTATTTCAAACTTTTCCTCACCTGGGGTTCTACTGGCTGTATCCGCTGGAGCTACCACTGTAAGTGTAGATTATGGTGGTTTTTCTGTATCTACCAACATGACAGTTTCAAGTAAAACAGTATCGAGTTTATCAGTTTCACCTTCTTATGTTAGTGCACCGATTGGGAGCTCCCAATTCATGTTAGCTACAGCTATTTTTAGTGATAATAGTTTTGGAGACGTAACGGATCTAGTGAGTTGGACTAGTAGTAATGAGTTGGTCGCAACAGTTGGTAATAGTTCAGGTGTTTTCGGAGCACTAGATCGAATTGGCAGTGGGTCGAGTATTATCAGCGCAGAACTAAATGGAATCATTGGAAGCACTGTAGTAATTTCTACCGGTGCGAGTTTAGTTTCAGTAAATATTGGGAGAACTGACTTTAACTTGCCGGTAGGTTCTCAAGATAAGCTGTCTCTCGTAGGGACCTTCTCTGATGCGAGTACCATTGATTTAACGGAACAAGCGATTTGGTCGTCTAGTAATTCTAATATAGTTGCAGTAAATAACTCCACTGATAAAAGTGGGGAAGTCTACTCTCTAGCTGAGGGCAGCTCGGTTATCACAGGGAGCTATGGCGGCCAAAGCTCTCAACTTACGATTACGGCAGTCAATTCTACTCTCTCTACTATATCGATAAGCCCTGGTAATATTCTTTTAGCCAAAGATGTAGATCAACAATTTTCCGCAACAGGAACCTATAGTGATGGAAGTGAGGTAGATATAACGGAATTGGTGAGTTGGAGCTCTAGCAACCAAACTCATGCAGTAGTTTCTAATACTAATGGTAGTCGTGGAATTTTAAATAATTTATTTGCCGGAAGTTCAACTGAGACAATAACAGTAACAGCAGGGCTAAATTCTATTACTAGTAGTGTAGATGTTATTCTTACGCCAAATAGTATTGAGTCTATATTAATTACGCCTTCAAACGTTAATATGCATACGCTAACAAATCAAAACTTTACAGCGATCGCTAGTTTTGATGATGGTGCCAGTTCTGATATCACAGCATATGTAACTTGGTCTTCGAGTGATAATTCTTTAGGAGTTGTTAGTAATGCCATAAACAGTGGTGGTCGATTTACAGCAATCGCTGAGGGTAGTCCTCAGTTGACGGCTACTCTGGGAAGTTTTTCTGCAAGCTCAGCGATATCAGTAAATAATTCTACCGCGGAGAGCTCAGAAGATATTGGTGTCGGTCTTAAGGGTGATTATTATACCGGTTTAAATTTTAATGTCTTTAAAGGCTCTAGGATAGATTCAGAGGTAGATTTTAATTTAGGTAGAGGGCAAGCGCCATTAGGCGTGGGAGATAGTTATTCTGTAAGATGGACCGGTAGATTTGTTCCACAGTATACCGAAGAGTATACGCTTTATACTACTTCAGACGATGGAGTAAGGCTTTTTGTCGACGATGTTGAAATAATTAGTAACTGGACAAATCATGCAGCAACCTTAGATTCTGCGACCATAAATCTTGAGGCAGGGCGCTCCTACGATATAAAGCTAGAGTTTTTTGAAAATGGTGGGCACTCGAGAATTGAATTGTCTTGGGAGAGTGCTAGTCAGACGAGGCAAATAATTCCAAAGGAATATCTTTTTCATGAGTAGAGAGAAGTTTTTGTTGGAAAGCGGTTTATGATCGAACAATTAGGATGAGTTCGTACATTATCCATATTCATATAAAATCTCAATTGGATCCATTTCGGGTTTTTTTAAATTAAAAAAAGGTGAACTTTTTAGGTTCACCTTTTTTGTATTTATTAAAATGTCGCTTGCAATTAAACGTACAAGAAGTCTATGTGTCTTGGTTGACGGTTCACGGGGTGAACTGTTATTTCTTGAATTTTTACCTTTACACCGTCTACCGCTTTATCATCAGATTTTAGAGTAATTGTTTCGTCATTTTTTTTGTGCTCTTTACATTTTTCAGCAAACTTAAGCTCGATGGAGAAGTAGGCGTTATCTTTACCTTTACCGTAAACCACTGCTGGAGTGTCTCCGCCTTGACGAGTTCTGCTGCTAGCTGTTTTTCCTGTTTCTCTAGTTTTTACGTTTAATTCAATGCTCATATCTGTTTCCTCGTTTTACAAAAATAATTGGCTTACGGATTCATTACCATGGACTCTTTTTATAGTTTGAGCCACCACTTTTGCCGTGGAAATAACTTCTATTTTCCCACAGGCCGCTGCTTCTTCACTTAACGGAATCGTATCCGTAACCAAAACTTTCTCTATCGCACTATTGGATAATCTCTCAATAGCAGGACCAGAAAACAGTGGGTGTGTAGCTACAGCGAATACTCTTTTTGCACCATTTTTTATCAATGTGTCAACTGCTGTTGTAATTGTTCCAGCTGTATCGATCATATCATCCACTAAAATGGCGGTTTTGCCGTCAACTTCACCAATTAGGTGATAAGCTTTGGCCTCATTTGGACCAGTGCGGCGTTTATCAATAATTGCGATGGGTGACTCAATTCTTTTGGCAAATGCCCGAGCCCTCTCCACACCACCAGCGTCAGGGGAAACAGTCACAAAGTCTTCACCGTAGCCGTAATAATCCCGCCAGTGCCTGGTTAGAGTAGGAACACCATATATATGGTCTACCGGGATATCAAAATAGCCCTGAATCTGTCCTGCGTGTAAATCAATGGATAAAACTCGATCAGCTCCTGCGGTAGAAACTAAATCTGCCACTAATTTCGCGGAGATAGGAGACCTTGGAGCTACTTTTCTGTCTTGCCTAGAATATCCGTAATAGGGCATTACAGCGGTTATTCTTTTGGCAGAGGCTCTTTTTAGAGCATCCATTATGATAAAAAGCTCCATATAATATTCGTTAGTAGGTGGGCAGGTGCTTTGGATAACAAAGACATCAGCTCCTCTAACATTCTCTTGGATTTCTACTTGGCATTCCCCATCGGCGAATTTTTTGATCAAGGCTTGGCAAATATCTACGCCAGCCTCAACGGCTACTTTTTTCGCGAACTCTGGATTTGAATTTCCACTGATTATTTTTAGCTGACTCACGACTTGCTTATAGGATCAGATAGGATTTTTGTCCACGAAAGCTTTTTAAAATAAATAAGATCTCGTGGCAGCGCAGTGAATCTGCGTTGTCGGTGGTCAAATTGGCGGTTTCATTGACTTTTTTGTCTAGATTCTCCATCTTCACCCTACCGATTCTACTTCTGATTTGGGGGAACCTTAACAAAGGATTTGCATGGCTAGTGTGAATAAAGAAAGTTTGAGTAAAAAGGTACAGAAGGCCCAAGCCTCGGTATCAAAAAATCAAACCAAAAAGCCAGGAAAAAAAGTAGCGAAAAAGGATTCGGATCTGTCGAAACTTCCCAAAAAGCTACTTCTAGAGATCCATAACGATATGGTAAAATCCCGAGTTCTCGAAGAGCGAATGATTAAAATCTACAAGATGGGTGATGCCTATTTTTGGATTGGAGGACCTGGTGAAGAGGCTTTCGGTGTAACACTTGGAAAACTAGCAAGAAAAGGGCAAGGACCTGATAGCGACTATTTCCACTTACATTATAGATGCAGCCCAACCTTAGTGGCCCTAGGAATGCCTATGGTCGATGGTATTCGGCTCATTATGAACAAGGCTACAGATATCCATACAGGTGGAAGAAACTTTGCTAACCACCTTTGTTACCCTGAGTGGAATGTTGCCCCTGTAAGCTCACCGATTGAAGTGCAGTATTCTATTGGAATTGGAACGGCTCACGTACAAAAAAGAAAGAAGTCTAAGGGAATCACTATTATCACCGGTGGAGACGCCGGAAGTGCCGAAGGGGACTTTGCCTCCTGCTTAATTTGGGCGAGTCGTAAAGACAATGAGCTTCCCATGTTGATTACGGTTCAAAATAATCGCTGGGGTATTTCAACCCCTTATTCCGAATCTCATGGCGAAGAACGAATTGCTGATCGAGGGAAGGCCTTTGGGATTAGAACAGCGGTGATTAACGGAAATGATGTTGTAGAGTCTTATCTTCGAATGAAAGAAGAAATGGATTACATTAGAAAAACGGGAAAACCTGTTCTTTTGGAGGCGGATGTATCTCGCCTCTATGGGCATAGCTCCGCCAGTGGTGCCAACTTCGTTACAGAAGAAGACTGTTGTTTAAATCTTTTTCAACAAAGACTCATCGAGGCCTCATTGATTACGGAAAAAGACTGTAAAAAAATATGGACCGATTACGACGAGGAATCAAAGAGGCTACAAGAAATGGTTAGAGCGGAGGCGGACCCAAGCCCAGATACTCTTTGGGATCATGTTTACGTAAACGGAGAGAATGCTAACTGGAGGGACTTCTAATGGCGAATATGGCACAGGCTATCAGAATGGCCCTAAACTATGCGGAGAATAACTTAGAGCTAAAAGATGTTTTTGGTCAAGATGTTGGTCAACCCCTGGGCGGTGTCTTTACAGCTACTCAGGGCTTGGAGACGACTTGGAATACGCCTTTAGATGAGCGTGGAATCATCGGTGCTGCAATGGGAATTGCGATGACTGGTGAGCGCTGTGTGGCGGAAATTCAGTTTGCTGACTACATTTTTAATACTATTGATCTTTTAAAAATTGCAGGAAATACTCTTTGGACCACCAACGGCAGAATGAAAATGCCACTGGTTGTAATGACACCGGGAGGGGCGGGAATTAGGGGTAGTGTTTATCATTCCCATTCGTTTGAGTCCTGGGCCAGTAGGATTCCTGGTTGGAAAGTAGTGATTCCTTCAAATCCAAAAGATACTTATGGATTACTGTTGGCAGCCATTGAGGATCCCAATCCAGTTCTCTTTATGCCACCAAAAGCATTGATGAGAATAAAGGGTGAAGAGTTCATTGAAGGGGAGCCGGCGACGGAAAAAGAGTTGAAATCTATGATCGACGCTCCCTTAGGTGATCGCTCCAAATGGAAAGCCAACTGGCCAAAAACAAAGCACGAAAAAATTGAAATTGGAAAAGCTAAAGTAACCCGCGAAGGAACTGATGTAACATTGGTGACTTGGGGGCGGCATGTGCTGATGGCAAATCAGGTCGCCGACAAATTGGCAAAGGAAAATGTCACGGTTGAGGTCATCGATCTTAGAACTATTTTTCCTTACGATTGGCAGAGTATTAAGAAATCGATTAAAAAGACTCGAAAAGTGTTGTTTTTAAATGAAGACACAGAGGTTACGAATTTTGCTGAGCATTTGAGTTACCGAGTTTGTGATGAAATGTTTTATGAGATCTATGCCAGACCGCGTGTACTCGCGGGTAAAAACTTGCCTGGTATAGGTTTACATGCAAATCTTGAAGAGAATACTGTCCCTCAAGACAGAGATATTGAGCGTGAGATTAGAGAGTTAGTAGCTGAACAAGCTTAAGGAGAGAGAATGAATTTGCAGATTTTGGGAGATGAAATGTCCACAAAAACTAAAAAGGGTAAAAAGAAATTCAAAGAAGATTTCGATAAGTATGACTATTATTTTCGTAGTGTACAATCCCCTGAGAACGATGTGGAGTTTTTCCGAAAAACTTATAAAGAGCTTAAGAACAAAGAGCCTCTTTCTTTTAGAGAAGACTTCTGTGGTACTCATGCTATTTCCTGTGAGTGGGTAAAGCTTGATTCTAAGAAAACGGCAGTTGGTGTGGATCTTGATCCCGAGCCTATTGAGTATGGCGATAAAACCTATGCAAGTAAATTGTCTGACAATCAAAAAAATCGAATGACTATTATTGAGGGTAATGTCCTTGATAAAGGTGTTAGTAAAACGGATATAGTGTCTGCTTCTAACTTTTCTTACTTTATCTTTAAAAAGAGACAAGATCTTTTAGAGTATTATAAAACTGCCTACAATAATGTTGATGAGGATGGGATCTTTATCGTTGATTGTTTTGGTGGCTCCAAATGTATGGAAGCCAATGAAGAGGAAACGGAGCATGAAGATTTTAGTTATTTCTGGGATCAAGACAGCTACGATCCGGTCACGAACTACGCTTTGTTTCATATTCACTTCAAGCCAGACGGTTATAAAAAAGTAAAAGAGGCTTTTACCTACGATTGGAGAATGTGGTCTATTCCTGAAATTAAAGAGATCATGCACGAAGCGGGTTTCAGTAAAGTGCATGTTTACTGGGAACAATCTGATGAAGATGGTGACGGTAACGGTGAATTTGAAAGAGTAGAAATGGGTGAAGAGTGTGAAGCTTGGATTGCCTATATTGTTGGTGAGAAATAATCCCAAGTTCTATTTTTTTAAAAAATATAAGCCAGGTATTGCTACCTGGCTTTTTTAATAACAGAGGCGCATTCCTTAAAAGCCAATGTTTTCACCGCCTGATGGTGATTTATTAAACAAATGCTTACAGTTTTTATCGGTTTCCCCACAGGTTTTAAATAGGTATATCTCTCTGCGATGGAGTTGGGAAGAATGGCAAGAGCATTGGAATGCTTCATAGATTTTGCAATGATCTCGTAATCATTGATTTCAATCCGTCTTGAGAACTTCATCTTTTTTAAGGTAGAAAAAATCTCTATCATATCTTGATTATAGTAAACCACATCATAGTTAGTTTTTTTTGCGCTAGACCACAATTGAATGTATTCTTTTTTCATTGGCTGAATCACCAAGTCTGGATGTCTTACGGGATTGGCAACTATTCCCAAATCTAAATCGTAATTTAAAACCTTTTTTGTGACCTCACTAGAGGGACACAGACTGAGTCTCAAATCTAAAAAAGGGTTTTTTTCCAAGAATTGTACCCATTCTTTACCTAAGTGATTCATGGCTATGGAAGAGTGGGCTCCTAGTCTTATTACTCCTCGAATTTCCTCACTCTGTTGAATTGCTTCTAACTTAGCGCTGTCCCATTGTTGTTGGGCTTTTTGCAAACTAGAAAGTAGACTTTTTCCATTTTGATTGAGTTTGATTCCTCTATTGGCTCTTGTGAATAGGTCCATACCACTTTGATCTTCTAAATTGCGGAGTGCTTTTGACATTCCAGACTGTTGAATTCCAGCAAGCTCAGCTGCTTTTGATACACTTTCTGTTTCTGCTAAGAGAAAAAAGTAGTAAAACTCTTTTTTGAACAAATTCAATAAACATTCCTTTTAAGACTATCAAGAATGAGTAATATCATATTTTTTTTCATCTAAAAAGCTATTACTTTATAGGTCGATCGACGGTCATCGTTGATTTAGGGGGAAATATGAAAAATATAATTTTAATCGTCGGTTTTCTATCATTTACTTTAGTTAGCTTCGCAACAGAACGTGTCGGATTTTTAAAAATTTCCGATGGACGAGAAGTGCTCGTCGAAGCCATTTCTCAAAAAACTCTATATATCTTCGATAAAGATAAAAATGGCGAGAGTGCTTGCCATGGCCCCTGTTTGATTACTTGGCCAGCCCTTGTTTTAGAAACGGGCGAAGGGATCACAGAGCCTTTTAGCGTTCTTCTACGGGATGATAATGTTTTGCAACTTCAACTTGACGATAAGCCCCTATACTTCTTCGCAGGGGACACACTTCCAGGCCAAATGAATGGAGATGGCTTGGGAGGGACTTGGCACATCATAACTAGAGAATAGGATTCTAGAAAAGTTTGTAGCTATTTAGAGCTAAGAGATAGAGCTAGAAAAAAGTGGCGAGGGGGAAAATCATGAAGTTTAAGTTGTTTTTTACTATTTTTTTAATATCTTGTGGACCAAATCATAATGGTCCCTTTGATACAGATGGTAGGTTATCAGATAGTCCTCGGCGAGAAGAACCACTTCCTGAGATTCAGTTCGAGGAGGTCTATACTCAAATACTAAAGGAGAGTTGTGAGTCTTGTCACACTTGGGTTTCCTCTGAGCTCATGCTGCTTGACGCGGGAATAATTGTTGCTGGCGATCTAAATTCTCTTTTATTAACTGAAGTGGAATCCGGTAGTATGCCACAATTTGCCCCTCGATTGACAGAGGAAGAAATAGACCTAATAAGATCCTATATTCTAGGTCTGCAGATGGTCGAGCGGATTTTTTAAATGGTTTTTAAGCTTTGTTCCACCCAAGCGCTGAAACTGTCGTTTACAGTATTGATACTTAGAAAGCTAATATTCGGGACATCATAAGTATGGTGTCTCGTTAGTTCATTAGTAATCTCTTTCTCTAAGTCTTTCGAAGACTTAAACAAAAGAAGAGTTTCACTCTCTTCACAAATTTCACCATTCCAATTGAAAATCGAGGTGATGCCTGGAACGATATTAGCGCAAGCAATTAATTTTGAGTTAACCAATAGGCGAGCTAATTTCCTAGCTTCTGAAGAGTCAGAGCAAGGCACGTAACCTAGAACTAAATTACTCATTTATTCCTGCTCACGTTTAATTATAAATTTGTTGGTTCGGGAGTCATGCTCGAGAACAAAGTCTTGGTCTGTTTCATCGTGGTCAAACTCATCCAATATTTCTTCCCCTAGAAGGGCCTCGATAGCGTCTTCCAGAGTTACAATTCCAACAGGCGATCCGTATTCATTCAAAACAATAAAAATATGTTCCCTGTGTTTAATAAATTGCTGAAGAGCATTGGTTACAGAAATGTTTTTTGAAACGGAACGGACTGGATTTAAAAGTTTTTCAAGGTTTTGATCTATATCCGCTTGTACCTGGGCTTTAAGAACTTGATACCTGAGAATGACTCCGACAATATTGTTTTTTGAGTCATTGTACACCGGAATTCTAGAATATCTGATTACGGGAGCCGATTCCAATACATCTCGAATTTTTAAGTTTTGCTCGTACATAAGCACATCATTTAGAGGTGTCATTATGTTTTGTACCGCTGTTTCATTCATATTTAGAAGGTTTTTGATAATCAAGCCTTCATTTTCTTTAATAGCACCATCGGATTCACCGATTTGAGTTGTTGCAAGCATCTCCTCTCTAGTGATTTTATCCTCTTCTTCACCAAATATAATAAGGCTCTGAATCTTTTCTGATACATACACAAGGGGGTAAGTCATTTTAATGAGTACTGGAATAACTACGGCAGCAAAATGAGACAAGGGCTTACAATATAATGTCCCGATCGTTTTTGGGATGATTTCTGTAAAAAACAAAATGGAGAGAGTCAGAATTGCAGAGGCTGCTGCGAACCACTCGTCTCCAAACAGCTCCAAAACCTTTGCTCCAACACCTGCTGCGCCGACTGTATGTGAAACCGTATTTAGAGAAAGTATGGCTGCTAAGGGGCGGTTCACATTCTCTTTCAAGTTGTTTAAGACTTCAGCCTGCTTATGACCAGATTGCATTAGGCTGGTGATATAGGATTTAGGGACTGAGAGTAAACAGGCCTCTAAGATAGAGCACAGAAAGGAGACGAAAATCGACAGAAAAATATAAAAAGCTAATTCAAGCATGAATAAATCATAATCCTTAGCAATACACACTACAATCAAATTTGTTGTCATTTATCTAATTTTAGAATTAAAACAAAAGAGGATAAATTAAAGCACTTCTCTAATTTCCGTTGGTATTCTGATTGGATGGATAAAATTGGGTACAGTTATGGATAATCAAAAAAAAATGGCCCCACCTAAGATCAGTCAACGAATGAAACTAATGGTTGATTTAGGAATCCCAAATACTGATTTTTATGATCTATGCTGCGACCACGGTTTTATCGGGATTGAGGCCTTGAAGAGAGAGAACTTTAAAAGAGTAATTTTTATAGATCAGGTTTCGGAAATCATAGATCGTCTTGTCGTTCGATTCGAAAAATCAATCCAATGGATTCCGAAGCAGAGTGAATATCTCTTTTTATGCCAAGATGTGATTGAAATAGAATTCAGTATTCATGGGACTCTAGTAATAGCGGGTGTCGGAGGCCAGCTTATTCTAAAAACTTTAAAAGGTTTGTTAGATAAAAATAAACTTAAGGCCAAAAGAATCATAATTAATCCTCTAAAAAATCCGCAGAAAACTCTTGAGCATTTAAATAATATTCTAAGCCCATACTACGCCCACACCCTTACAAAAAAATGTAAAGAAGGTAGGCGAGAGAGATTTATTTACGTATTTGATCTTGTGGATCTATAGGTTTCTGGACTAGTTCCTGGGTACTTTAACCTATCGCTAAGAGAACCTCTAGTTCTGTGTAAATTACTAAAATTTAAAGTATTATCTCGGAAATTTGTTCAAAAAATGACTACTGGTGAACTATATTTGGCAGTTGTACAGAAATGGGGTTTTAATGTTGCTCAAATCGAAATTGCCGCAGTATAGCGGTATATTTGCTGCACTATATTGGTAATGATGATTCAGACTTTTCTAATCCTTTTTTGTTTGTCTTTTTGGGCGCCCTTTGGCCTGGCTCAAAACAAATACAATGGGGAAGGTTCAATAGATCAGTTATCCCAGAAGATGGGTCCATTGCAAACTCAGATAAGCTTAAATGCTAGTTCTGAGGAACTCCTGTCTAAAGTGGAAGTCCTTGATAAGTTGACCGAGGCCAAAACCGACTACAAATGGACATTCGGATTAGATGGAAAACCACAACTAGAGTCGAGTAAACTACCTGGATTCAGTATGCAGAGATGGAGTTTTCAGACTCAGGAAGCTGTTTTTGATGCTATTCGAAAGCTAAATAGAACGGAATACGGGGGCATCCCATCTAAGGAACGAAATCATGTGCTTGGTGTTAGAACTATCTCTTTTTTAGCAGTCTCTAAGTTTTCCATTGGGATCTGGTACTCCCGTGGGATGGACATGGATAGTACTCATATGGCGATTAGTCTTTCACTTTTAACCAATGCTTTTTTTATTTTCTATGAAAACGTCGCGGATAAGAAGATCTACACAATTCAGAAAGCCCAAGATCTAATGTTAAAGGGGGTGAGTCAGGCCAATAAATTTCACGAGGTTTTGGAAAGACTAAAAATCCATCTTTGGAGCCGCCAGCGGTTGGAATCTTACACCGATGAAAACATTAAGTTCCTTGGTCGAGCGGCAATGATGACCATAGTAAACATGCCTCTCATACTTGCCTATGAGGTAATAAAGCTTAACTCCAGTTTGGCCTATTCTGGAAACCTCGTTCTTAATGTAGGGGAGTTACTAGTTCTAACTCTCTTCACTGGAACCCGCTATTCCATAACAAGAGGGAATTTAAAGCTTTATGGTAGTGATTACTTCAGCCCAAAACTTGTTCAGTATTTTTCGAGTGGAAGCAAAGTAGTGTTAAGTATGATGTATGTTTTAGTGCTTTCTAAAACAATCAGCCCAGAAACAGCTTTTTTGGCGATTGGTATTCCCGGTTGGTTTTTTGCTCGAAGTACGAATGAAAAAAATATTCACCGAACAGCAGAGTTTTATAAAGAGTTTCGAATGTGGCTTGCACTTTACTCAGCACCTACAAGATATGGTTTTCGAGATTTCATTTTCGCCACTAGCTTAACTTTGAATGAACTAAGCACTCAACTTGAACTTCGCCATAGTGAAATTCGTCGTCAGTGGATGGAGGCAAATTCCAGCTCACTGCACCATAGGCCAAAATCTCAGATCCGTAGCTGTAGGTATTTTTATTAAAAGCAAAGCTCAATTTTCGTGCATAAACTGCTTTTGTTTCTACTGGGTCGGAACTTAAGGCTTTTCAGGCTGTCGAAATTTCATGAGAGACATATTTAATATCCAATCCTGGTTTGAGAGCGCCATTTTAGCTACGCTCCTAGAAAAATTAATAATATCCATAAACTTCTGTTTTGCAAACAAAGGTACTATATGGTATCCAAACATCTCGAAATACTGCGTAAATAAGGATCAGGCATTATCCTGACCATAAAATATTATTAACAAATTTTTGATTTGGAAGGGCACAAATGGCTGATTATCCTCTAGAGCGAATCCGTAACATCGGTATCTCCGCTCACATTGACTCCGGTAAGACAACACTAACAGAGAGAATACTTTTCTATACAGGACGTATTCACGCCATTCACGAAGTACGTGGTAAAGATGGTGTAGGTGCAAAAATGGATTCCATGGATCTTGAAAGAGAAAAAGGGATTACGATTCAGTCTGCTGCGACTTACACAACTTGGAAAGATATCCAGATCAACATTATCGATACTCCTGGTCACGTGGATTTCACCATTGAAGTGGAAAGATCTTTAAGAGTGCTTGATGGTGCTATTTTGATTCTTTGTGCGAAGTCTGGAGTGCAAGCTCAGTCCATCACTGTGGATCGTCAGATGAAGCGTTATGGAGTACCAAGAGTAGCATTTATTAACAAAATGGACAGAAGTGGAGCTGACCCGGTTAAAGTGGTTGGACAGCTTCGTGAGAAGCTTGGTTTAAATGCAGTGCCAATTCAGATGGCTATGGGTGCTGAAGATGATTTTGCTGGTATTATCGATCTAGTAGAAGAAAGAGCGGTTTATTTTGATGGCGAAAACGGTGAAGACGTTCGTTACGAAGAAATTCCGGCAGAATATAAAGAGCAGGCCGCTGAGTGGAGACTCAACCTAATTGGCGCAGTTGCTGATTTTGACGATGTGGTCGGTGAAAAATACCTTGAGGAAGAAACTCCAACAATAGAAGAAATCAAGCGTGCGGTTCGTGCTGGAGTAATTTCACTAAAATTTGTTCCAGTATTTGTTGGTTCCGCTTTTAAAAACAAAGGAACTCAGGAACTTTTAGATGGAGTAGATTATTACCTTCCTGCTCCAGTTGATGTAGACAACATCGGTTTCGACCAAGATCAAGATGAAAAAGATTTCGTAGTTCCTACTGATAGAGACAAACCGTTCATCGGTCTTGCTTTTAAATTAGAGGATGGAAGATATGGTCAGTTAACTTACCTACGTGTTTATCAGGGAACGGTTAAGAAGGGTGATTTCATCTTCAACAGTTCTGCAGGAAACAAAAAGGTTAAGGTTCCTAGGATTGTACAAATGCACTCCGATGAGATGACTGATATTGAAGATGCAAAAGCAGGGGATATTGTAGCATTCTTCGGAATTGATTGTGCTTCTGGCGACACATTTACCGATGGTAAAGTAAACGTTACGATGAGCTCTATTCATGTTCCTCCGGCAGTAATTAGTTTAGCTGTTGAGCCTAAAGATAAGGGTGGCCAAGCCAATTTTTCCAAAGCACTTACCAAATTTAGAAAAGAAGATCCTACATTCCGTGTTCACCGTGACGAAGAGTCTGGGGAAACAATTATTTCTGGAATGGGTGAGCTTCACTTAGAGGTTTACGTAGAGAGAATGAAGCGTGAATTTCAGTGTGATGTAGACGTGGGTCAGCCTCAGGTTGCATATAGAGAGACTATTCAAGGTAAATCAGACTACGAATATACTCATAAAAAGCAAACAGGTGGTTCCGGACAATTTGCAAAAGTTGTTGGATATATTGAGCCTCTTGAAGACGATAATGAAAAGGAATTCGTTTTTGAAAACAATGTTGTAGGTGGAAAAATTCCTCGGGAATACATTCCAGCGGTTGAAAAAGGCTTCCAAGAGCAATTTGCTCGCGGTGGTTTGATTGGATATCCAATTGTAGGAGTTAAGGTAGAGTTACATGATGGTCAGTACCATGATGTGGATTCTAGTGAGATGGCCTTCCGTATTTGTGCAATGGCTGCGGCAAGACAAGCTTTTAAAGCAGCTGGTCCGATCGCTCTTGAGCCTATCATGGGTGTTGAAGTGAGTGCTCCGGAAGAGTTCCAAGGGAACTGTATGGGGCTTTTAAATCAGCGTCGTGGTATAATTGAAGGTACTCATAGTGATGGTGGTGACTGTACTATTAAAGCGAATGTTCCTTTGACGGAGATGTTTGGTTTTTCTACGGAGCTTCGTTCCGGTACTCAGGGTAAAGGGGAGTTCACAATGGAATTTGCTAGATATGCTCAGGTACCAAGAAATATTCAAGAAGAGCTAGTGAAAGATTACGAAAAGAAGCAGGCTGAAAAAGCAAAATAGTTCTTTTCCCTACATTTTACTTAGAAAATAGAAAAAGAGAGCAAATTCTGCTCTCTTTTTTTATTGAACTTCCTATTGTCTAAATTTGAATTAAGCCTTAAGTTTAACTATCAAATCTATGGGAGTTCCGATGTATAAACTGATTTTAGGCTTATTGTTTACCACTTTATCACTATCAATTATGGCAGATGATTACGGCCCTTCGGATTCAACCGCACCAAAAGCTACTTATAAATCAAAGTACTATAAGAAAACTCGAGATAGTTCCCAGTACAAATCGAAGTATTACAAATCATCTCGGTCTACAAAAAACGCGGAGCAAAGTAAGTTAGAGGAATCTCCCACAGAATTTATGGTGCCAAGTATTATTGGTTCTTTTGGTTTTCATAGTGGTGGAGATATAGTGGGTTATGTAGAGAGTGCTACCGGTGAAACATACGACCTATTGGCGGGAGACGGAATCTCTTTTATGGCAGGAGTTTCTATGAATGTCCCCGTAGTTGAGGGCTTTTTGAGTACAGCTGAAATTACAGCAGGAATAGTTTATGGCTCCACCCCTGGCAGTGGTGTCGAAGTTAGCTCTACTCGTATTCCTGTGAATGCAATGTTATATACTGCAATTCCAAGCAGCCCAAAACTTCGCCTAGGTTTAGGTGGAACAGGGCATTTTTTTGGACAAGTAAATCTAGTGGATGGTTTTAGTGAGCAGTCTCTTTTTTATGATCCAGCTTTTGGTTTATCTTTAGGTCTAGATTATAACTTAGGAAGTAGCAGCGCCAAGCCCATCCGTTTGGGGATTAAATATGTTCAAATCACCTATACTGTTTCCGACTTTGATCAGAACATCAATCTTGATGGAACCAATACATCCATCGAGTTGTCTGGCAGTTTCTAAGTTTTTTTTATAAATGAACTTTCCAAGCGAGGATGTTTAAGGGAGCTTAAACATCCTCGCTTTTTTTGTAGTAGTTTTATTTCTGAAGTATCTTTTGGAATCGATATCCACAAGCTTTGTGGACAACTTTAAACTTGTATTACTTAAATGGTCTTAAAAGCTCTTTAAATTGAGGTTCTACTGAAGTTGATAAAATTAGGCATTTAAAAATTTCGCTTCACAGCAATGCTACAAAGCCTAGTCTTAGACCAAACCTGATAGTAAACTGTACATTCATCTTTTGGGGGCACATATATGCGTTGGTTCTTTGCTGTATTAACGATTCTTTTTTTCAGTGAGTATTCCTATTCTGAACCTTGGGTTTCTAATCGGTTTGCACAAAACTGTGCCGGTTGCCATGACCCAGGGAGGGTCAATCGATTTGCTAAAGACAGGCGCTGTACCTTGAGTTGTCAGGGCTGCCATGTAAACCCTAATGGTGGTGGTATGAGAAGCCATTATGGAAAATACAATGAGGAAAGGTGGCTTTATACTTTAGGTAATAAAGGACCGTTAGCGAAGGGCGGGAAGGGAACTCCTCTTCCTTACCAAAAACAACTTGTAACTAAATATCTTGAGGGAAATAAACTATCTAGCAAGAAGCATAGAAAAATACGGGCTAAGAAAAAAGTAGCAAAACGTTTTTTAGCTAAAAATAAAAAGAAAATTATTAGTGAAGGTTTACCTGTAAAGTATAGAAAAAATCTCCCAAGAAATGAAAAAGCTTATGATAAATATCATGACACCCGTTGGAATATTAATAATAAGATAAAACATATTGATATGGCTACAATGGGACCGAAAGACCCTTATCGCCTGACGAGAAAAGAGTGGTTTACACCTCATGCCGAGGCAAGATTCTTCTATATTTCTAAGTCGGATTCACAGGACTCGGCCAATGATATTAATTCTTTGAGCTGGATGGCTTTTGATCTTGGCGGAAGTATTCGGCCTTTTAAAAAGCAGAACAATGTAGCTTTTGTATTTGAGTCTCGATACTATAACGGCCCTACAAATACCCAGTGGGACGAAGTCTTTAATAACAATTACGCTAGAAGCGCTTATGTTCTTTGGGATGATTTGCCTTATAATTCCTATGTACAGTATGGCTTGTTTAGACCGATGTTTGGACATTACAATCCAGATCACAATACTTTATTTCAGCAAATGACAGGCCTTCGGTACCTAGGAACCAAGAAAGCTCTTGGTTTTGGTGCGTCTCCGAATGTTCCTTTCTTTAATATCAATTTAATTACTCCTGAGGCGGGAGCAAGCTCCGCTGACAGTGGTATTGTTGCCACATTTGGTGGAAGATTTGTTACTCTTGGATTAAGCATGGGACTGTCTTATTGGAATACTACTTCTTCCACCAGCGGAATTGATATAGATCTACAAATGATTGCTGTAGATTTTGGTAGTCAAATTGGAGACTTCACAATTAATTTTAACGGAACAAAATTTGATAGTGTTGACCCTACTAAAACACCTGAACCGACTGAAAATGGTGGATTCATCACTACCCTCGAGGGTAAGTACAGGTTTTATAGAGAGACTTATGCAATGCTGAGCTACTCTAATTCTAATACGGCAAAAGATTTTACCCCAGGTGCGGCTCAACAAGTTGGGTTCGGTGTGAAGAGCTTTCTGTATCCAGGAGTTGAAACAGAGTTTTACTACTATATTGACACTGAGACAGATGAAGACAATACGGACCCGGATTCCACTGAAAATTTAGCCCAACTCCAATTGCATGTTTATTTTTAAAGATATGTGATTGATTTTATAGTTTAACAATAGTTCCATTTTTATAACTGGAACTATTTTTTTAAGAGCTGATCGGATTTAAATTTAAACCTCAACATTAACGCAAATGCCGATAAGAACAAACCAGCCGTTAGGCAAAACCAAATACCGTATAAACCCCATTGCGTTTTATGAGCAGCATAGTAGGCCCCTGGGATCGTTAAGACCCAATATACTATAAGAGTTATAATTGTCGGGACTTTCACGTCCTGTATGCCTCGCAATAGACCTAGGCAGGTAGCTTGTATTCCATCGGCCAATTGAAAAATAGCGGCAAAAATTAAAACTCCAGCGCTCAGTTTCAAAACAGCCATGTCATCAATGTAAAGCTTAGGTAGTTGGTTTCTAAATAAAACAAAAAACAAGGCAGTAATGCTCATATAAATGGTAATAGCGACTATGGAGTTCCATCCGTAAGACTTGATCCGTGTATATTTCTCAGATCCAAATGCGTTACCAATTTTTACACTAGAGGCAAAACTCCATCCCAAAGCTCCCATATAAGTGAAGGCAGCAAGATTTAAGGCTATTTGGTGTGAGGAGATTTCGGTATTTCCAAGTGTTCCAGCTAAAACCCCACAAAATGCAAATGCGCCCACTTCAAAAAGATACTGTAAGGAGCTAGGAATACCTATTTGGAAGGTTTTTTTGAGATAGGGTAACTCTAGTTTGAAATTTGCGAAGGACAGACCGTATTCAGCAAAGTTTTTTCGGGTGTAAGTGTATATTATTATAGACGTTGCCATGAAATATCTTGATGCAAGGCTGGCAATAGCTGCACCTTCGATTCCCATCTCAGGTGCTCCAAAATTTCCAAAGATAAGAGCGTAGTTTAGCACTACATTTAAGATGTTGGCTGAATATACGGCGACCATAGGAACAACAGATCTATGGGTAGCCTCGTAAAACTGTTTGAAACAATGAAATAATGCTATAGCGGGAAAGCTATAGATGACCCATTTTAAATATAGAGGTGCTAGCTTGGTTATCTCCGGAGTTTGGTTGAACCAATGAATGTTTAGAATTAAAAAACTGAATAAACCAAGAAGTAGAAGTCCATAGGTTTGAAGTAACAAGACTCCATGACGTAAATATCTTCCAACTAAATGTTTTTTTCCTGCACCCTCCGCTTCACTCACTAAGGCAGCAATGGCTGATGACATCCCAAGGGAACAAATGATACCAACGGAAACAATATTCGAGCTAAAAGCTACGGAACCCAGTTCTGCCACACCTAAACGTGCAACCATAACAGTGTCTACAAAACCCATAAGGATATAGGCGATTTGACCAAAAATAATTGGGGTGGCCAGCTTGAGAGTAGATTTTGTGTCTTTTAGTAGGGATTCCATTTCTTGGGGTAAACTAACCGATTCATACTTAAAAACCTAGGCTTTCACCGAGTTTTGTCCCGATTACAAATGTGAACAAGAGTACTCAAAAGTAAATGTTCTGAATAAGCACAGGAAGTTAGTTTTGAACTTTACATAATTGAGGGCACTTCCCTGGGATTATCTATTTGAGCATGTTGTTTTTACTCTAGTTTTCTTGGCAGTATTTAGGGCTCTGGACTTTGATCTAAAACTAGGTCTATTGCCCCCTCTTAAGTGTTTGAAAATTTTAGGGATTATCGCTTTAGGCCGATAAATAAATAGAGGAAATATATGGAAGTAAAACTCTCAATAAGAAATAAATTTTTAATGTTATTCTCACTGTTGCTTGCAATATGTGTTTTGTCCTATTTGGGCTTGGCAAGTTATGTGTTCACAGAGGATAAGAAGCAGCTAGTATTTGATTATACCAGAACCAATGTTAAAAACTTTTCTGGTGAAATAGATAGGATGCTCAGGTCCGTAGAGGACAAACTCCAGCTCATTAGTTTTGAAGATAGTAGTCTAAAAAGCAAAAAATGGTACAAGAATTTAGTAGGAAATAGAAGTAACATTGCCTTTATCGGTAAATCTGAAAACTTTAATAGTATCAGTAAGGGGCTCTACTTCGATCCAAGTTATTTTGATCCAAGTTCTCAAAGTCTAAGTAATGAACTTTTTAAGAATCTTCAAATGCCATGGAAAGATATTTCTGAAAATAAAACTTTTATTTGGAAAACAGATTCCGAATTTCAATTTATCGGGTTGAGTAGAGTTGTATTGGTTAAAGACCCAAGCGGAAAAGTCATAAATAATCATGTGGTTTTTGCACTTTTAAAGCCAGAGTCTTTTTTAAGTAGTATAGATTTAAACCAACAAAACTCTTATGTGATCTTGGATTCTAAATTTAATCCCCTTATTTTTTCAAAGAATGATAAAACTATTTCTTCCTATTCTGAGCTACTAAAAAACAGAGTCACAGAAAATTATCAACTAAGTGTTTTTGAGTTTATAGAAACAGATAAATCCTACATGGCGGCTTTGACAAAAACATTTAATCAACAGATTTTTGTTTTATCCTATGTCGATCAGAGTATTTTGTTTTCAGTGATTCCAAGGTTTATTTATAGATCTCTACTATTTGCTATCATTGTTGTTACTACTTCATTTATTGTAGCTATTTTATTCTCAAGTCACTTGGTGAAACCTTTGAGAGAACTTTTAATGGCAACAAAGGAAGTGGCAAAGGGAAATTTAGACTCTAAAATAGATATTTCTACAAAGGATGAGACTTCGGTTCTAGCTCAATCCTTTAATGATATGATTAAAGACTTGAAAATGAGTCGAGATGAACTAGAGGAGCTCAATTTAGACTTAGAGAACAAGGTCAAAGATAGAACTGAACAGCTGGAAAAGCAAAATATTGCGGTTAAAGAGGCGCAAGAGGCTTTGATTCAAAGTAGTAGGTTGGCCGCCGCTGGAGAAATAGCAGGAAGAGCTGCGCATGAAGTTTTAAATCCATTAACAAGTATAAATACAAGACTTCAACTGATGCATCAAAAAATTGGAAGTCAATTCAGCAAAGAAACGGAACTTCTTGAGGATATACAATCTGCTTGGTCGGAGGATTATAAGAGTGGTTGGGATACAATTGTATCTAACTGGAAAGAGAAAAGCCAACTACATCCTGATAAGAATTTATTTGAGGAAGACTTGGGGAACATTAAAGAAGTAAAAAAGAATTTGTGCGAGCATTTTGACAAACTGAATTCTGATACTTTATTTTTAATTGAAGAGGGACGAAGAATTGAAAAAATCGTTCAGTCGATGAGAAAATTAAATCGTCCGAATCAAAATCTTGAAATTATTGATCTTAGAGAAAACTTTTCTAGATCCCAACGAGTGATGCAGGACTTGGCTGATAAAGAAGCAATAGATATTGTAAATTTAATTTCAGAGAATTGTTTTTCAATGGTTGATTCAGAGGAAATGGTGCAAGTATTTACAAATCTTCTGCGGAACTCAATTCACGCACTTAAATCGGTAAGTGATGCAAAAATAACTATCCGAAGTAAGCAGCTTAATGGTCATTGGCAAATAGAGTTTCATGACAATGGATCTGGGATTCCTGAAATGTATAAATCTAAACTTTTTGAAAGTAACTTTACTACCAAGACTGTAGAAGAAGGAACTGGACTTGGTCTCAGTATCTGTCGGAGATTGATTCGCTCTTATCAAGGTGATATTAGTTTGGTGAACTCGAGCACAGCTGAAGGAACTAGCTTTCTGATCAAATTGCCTGCGATAAATAAAGAGGAGGACGTTGCATGAGTGCTGCAAAGAAGCTTGAAGAGCTAAGTTTAAACTCCTTTGATCCTGCTCAGTGGAATCGTAGAATTCTGGTAGTAGAAGATCAAAAAGAAATCGCTGATTCCTATTTGGGGATTTTCGAAGCCGAAACAAACAGGGGTAAGGGCAATAATCAAGAAAGAAGCTCTCGTTCTTTTAGATCCAAAGAGGGCGAAAACATTATTCCAATGCAAAACAGTTATGATTTTGATATTACGATCGTATCCAATGCAAGTGAAGCGATTAAGGTGGTAAAATCAAGCGTTGATTCTAATAAACCATTTGCCATGGGATTTATTGATGTTCTTCTAGGAGAAGGAGTGGATGGAATTGAGCTAGTTAAAGAAATTCAACTTCTCGATCCTAATTTTTATAGTGTATTTGTAACCGCTTACAACGACCGAGACGTTCACAGCATCGATGAGTTTTTGGGCGCTGAACACTCTCAGAACTGGGATTACCTAAACAAGCCTTTTACCAATAGTGAAATTCTCCAAAAGGCTCGGAACTTTACAAGCTTGTGGAATCTCTCCAGAGAAAAAGAATTTAAAGACAAAGCTCTAAGTGAGCTTCAAGAGCGAATGCTGGAGAGTGAGAGGCAAACTACGGTCTCCGCTGTATCTAGAGGCCTTGGGCATGAGTTTGGTAATATCTTAGTGCAAATTATGGGCAAGAGTGATTTAGGAAGAAATCTTGCTGAAGATAAAATGAAAGATTCCTTAGAAAAGATTTTTCAAGCAAGTTTGAGAGCTAAGGATATTTTAGAGAGATTCAACGAGCTATCCAAGGGTAGTGCACGTAGAGAAAAGAAAATAGTTGATATAAACAAGTTGGTCGACTCCACATTAGATTTAATGGAGCATCAGATTAAAGTTGGTGGTATCAAAGTGTGCAAAATAAAGTCTGATAAAATTAGTGCATGGATCGATGAAACAGCTATCTCACAAGTGCTGGTAAATCTTGTTATTAATGCGACCCATGCTATGCCTCATGGTGGTCAAATGGACATCAGTATCGTGAAGAAACCTGACAAATTCCAAATTATTATAAGAGACTACGGTATTGGAATACCTGATGAGATTCTCGAAAAAGTGACTGAAAGTTTCTTTTCCACTAAGGGAGAGAAGGGGACTGGTTTAGGTCTGGCCATCTGCAAAGAGATTATTGAGATTGAGCACAATGGCAAATTAAAACTATCCAATCATGAAATGCGTGGATTAGAAGTGACTCTTGAAGTACCAATTAAAGGAGATACTGATGGCTAAGGTTAACTTAAATATAGAGCTTGTCGTTATCGACGATGACAACCAGGTCTTGGAAGTTCTTGTTGAATATTTAGAGTACTTTGGTTTAGCATCTATAAAGGCTTTTTCTAAGTCAACTATGGCGATGCAGTACATCCAAGATACTAGTAATAATATTGATCTCATTATCTCTGACTGGGAGATGAAGGACTTAAGTGGCTTAGATATCTTAAAAGGTTTGAGAGCTAATCCAAGTAGAAGTAAAACTCCCTTTATCATGGTGACTAGTCAAAGTTCTATCGAGCGGATGAAAATCACACAAGCAATGCAGACAGGTGTGGATGGGTATATTGTTAAACCTTTTCGTGCAGAAGTTTTAAAAGATAAAATTTGGAATGTTATGGAGTGGGAGAGTTCGGATGATTTGGCGGGCTAGTTTTGCCATTCTGCTTTTTTCTTTATCTCTACAGGCTGGTAGTCTAACAGAGAGTTTCTCTGATTCTTCAGGGGCTGAGTCTAATAGCTTTATTTTAAATCTCTCTTCCCAGAAACTAACTTCAAATATGGCCATCCGTGGATGGCGAGTAAATTTTGGCGATGTAGATTCATTTACCGCTATTTCTTATGGCGACGGATCCGATGGAGTATTTGATTCTACAACCTATGCGAATTTCAGCCAAAATGGCGATACCTCTGGGAATATAATAACAATTGATACGGATGTTTATACTGAGTTGCAGTTTACAAGCTTTCAGTTAGATAGTGGGTGGACCATTCAACCCACAGGTTCTGGAGATTTAGTTATCCGAAGTCAATCTACGGTAACAATAGAAGGTGCCATAAACTGCTCTGGCGAAAATGGTTCTGATGGAAATACGGAAGAGTCGATATTAGTTTCTGGTGGATCCACAAGATGTGGTGGTGGCTCAGGAGGTGACGGAGCTTATTTCTCAGGTAGTGTTCAATCAGCTACAGATGGTGGAGTCGGTGGTGCAAGTATTACAGGTGGTCAAGCCGGTAGCTCGAATGAAACTGGAAGTGGTACTGGTGGAGTTGGTGGCGGCGGAGGTGGTGCATACAACACTGGCTCACCCACGTCAGGCAGAAACCCTGATGGAAGTTCTGCTGGAAATGCTGGAAATAGTTTTGCCGGAGGCGATCCTGAATTCTCTGAAGCCGGGGGAGGCTCAGGCGGTGGAGGGGGTGGCTTGTATTCTCTTGGTACTGCTGCTCAAAATGGAAGTGGAGCAAGTGGTGGAGCCGGCGGTGGAGTCGTTACCATAGTTTCATTTGGTGACGTAATTATTTCTGCCTCAGGATCCATCATGGCTGATGGTGGAAATGGTGGAGATGTTACAGGAACCTCTTTGGCAGGTGCTGGAGGGGCCGGAGCTGGAGGTAGCATTGCTATCTTTAGTGGTGGCAACATAGATATTGATGGAACTATTTCAGCTAGTAATGGTAGTGGTGGAGTTTCAGTCAATGTCGCGAATGGCGGAGATAGCACAAAGGGGCGGACCTGGTTAACCGATGCGGATGCAACTCCTACAGGCGGAAGTGCAGAGGACCCTGTTTCCATATTAGCAATTTTTGGATCAGTGGGGAGTGGAAACCAGACTTATGAGTGGATATCCAATTCAATCGATAGCAGAAATACAGCCATCCACATTGATTCACTAAGTGCAAATTCAATTCTTGCAAGTGGAGCCGTTTTAAATCTTGAAGTTGCGACTTCAGACATTCAAAATTTTTCTCCCAGCTGGATTTCTGTTGGTTCTTTTAGTGAAACTGATAAAGCACGGTTTTATAAGTATAGAATTTCTTTAACTAATACCTATGATTCACAAATTAGTGAGATCTCCGATATTACCCTTAATTTTACAGAAACGAGTGCCACAGAGTTTGATTTTGTGGGTGGCTGTGGTTTAGTTGAGCTTGGAAGTCCTCATTCAACTAATCAGTCTTTACATTTAATTTGGTCATTAATTTTGATGTTTCTATTTAGCTTTGTTTTTCTTAGATGGAGATTGCCAAAACTTACTTTTTCTTAGGAAGAATGAATTCGATAAAAATATTTATCCCTAAGTTACTAAAACTTCCAGTTCCTTGTTGATAAAGTATCTTAGCTCCGGTGTTTAAAAAGTTACTTTGATGATCACCAAAGGCCTTAAATCCATTATATGTAGATTCAAACTCTACCTGTTGCGAGTTCTTCCCTAGAGCTAGTCCCAAAGAATAATCCAGTGGTCCCTGGGTTTGAAAATCGTAAGCGTAACCAATTCCAAGCTCTTGATTTATATCTAAACTAGTAAACCCTGTTCTAAGCGGTCGTTCTAGGCTTTTTATTAAAAACTTGTGGCTTGTACTCCAGTTCGTTAGTTTCCAAAATGCCTGAAATTTTAGAATTTGAATTTTTGATTGCTCAACTAGGATGTTTTGATTTTTCGCTTCCCAGTTTTCTATAGATAATTTTATTTTTAATTGCTGATACCTTTGATTATTACTAATAACGAAATCACTGCCAAAATGAAAGCCTGGCAGACCTGTAAAATTAAAGTCTGTGTTTTCATAGCCAAGTGTTCCTTCGTTAGAGTTAACGCCCAAACCAAAATATACATTTTTTCTTTTGAAGCTATATTTTGATGGAGGAATAGAGACTTTGTTTTCTGTTTTTTCTGTTTTAGGATTTACATTTTCCGTCGGAATTTTCACAACTTCTTGTTCCGGTATTAGCTTGCTTCCACTATCAAGTTTGGTTAGAGGGGCATTTGGCTTAATAGTCCCTGTGGCTTTTGGATTAATATTTTTAGATTTTATTTTAATCTTTTTCTTCGCTATGTATTTTGGGCTTTTCGCAAGATCCTTTTTTTGAGTGGTTGAGAAGTATCCCATATCTCCAGAGTTTTTAGCTCCAGCCACTCTCCAATAGACTATGTCTTCTCTTGTATTTCTCCAGATGAATTGAGTTGTATCAATGTTTTCTGTGACCAGTAGATCTCTAAAGCCGGGATCACTAGCGATCTCAATAATATAGTAATCCGCCCCAGGAACGCCTTCCCACTCAAAGTTGTGACTTTTAATCGATTGGGCATGCAACCTAGGTATAAATAAATGATAGAAATATTCTAGTGGTCGAACCCATTTAGACTGTGGTATTTCTTTATTTGCTGGAACCCTAAGAGGGCTTCTGATTTTTGGTGCTTCTAGTAAATTTTTAACGCGGAAGAGTTTTTGAAAATATGGCGCGGGAATTGGAAATCCTTCTTCGTCGTAGGCGTAAACTCTCCAACTAAGTGGTCCCAGGAGCTCAATTTCAGGCTGAATTTTATTTCGAAGACTAGATACTATCTGCGTATTCCCATTGCGATCTGTAAATTCTAATTTGTAACTAAAGGCCTTCTCCTGACCCACCCATGAAAACCGAATATTATCTTCCGTCTTTATTCTAGTGCGAGGGAGGGGAGTAAGGTAATACCATTCTTCGAGTAATATAATATCAATATGATGTACAGGGCCTATTTTGTTTTTATCTACTAGCTGTAGGGCATAACTACCGGGAGAAAAATCAGCTAACAAGTTATCTGATTTAATGTTTCTATAATATTCTTCTCCATTATTGCTGATCTTAATTTTCCCTTCTTTGAGGGGGCTCTTTAGATTTATTTGTTTAGACTCTGAAGAAATATAATAGCGTTCTTTTTTTCTTATTGTATCAAAAACTAAATCATTACTGATTTTTTTACGGTCTTTAATGCTTTTTTCATTCGTTCTTATACTTTCATTTTTTCCTATGGAGTGAGCTTCTTTAGATCCTTTATGGATCAGCTCGATAGTACCTTTACTGACGTCAATTTGTAGTTCTTCTTCTCCAGTGGAGCGAATACTAAATTCAGTATTTTCTTGTGGTTTAAAACTCCAGTTTTTGCTCTCTAATTTCGTTGTCTTGTTTTTAGTAAAGCTACGAAGACTTCCTTTTGCAAACTGTACTAAATAATCAGAGTCAGCTTCTTTTTCATTATTTGATATTGTAATTAAAGTATTTTCTTGAATTTCAATTTCTATATTTCCTTCCAAGGAGATTTTAGCCGATGATTCATTTAATGTAAGTATCGAGTCATTTTGATAGAGTTCAGATAAAAGCTTCGGCTCTTTCCAAAAAAATTGCCCTTGGTGTTTTTGCTTAACACTTTGATTTAAGAATTTTATATTTCCAATTTTTTCTTTTATAATCTTCTTTTCTTTGAATATTTGGAATCCATAGGGATGAAGGCCCAGCTCTCCACTGAAAATATAGATTTCAAACGAGAGTAGCAATAGTAATAGAGATATAATTCTTCTGTCCACTCTAAGTTATCGGAATATTTGCAGTTTTTACTGATTTTTGGCACTCAAAGCTAGTTCAAAGTCTATGGTATTATGACCAGACTTGGACTAGGTGGCTTTGTCTTATCATAAAGCTAAATTACAATATAAAGATGGTATCCATGCGACAAAAAGTCGAAAAGAGAATAATGGTAGTTGAGGATGATCTTCTCACTGCAGAAGTCATTGTTGAGTGCCTTACAAAGGCAGGCTACCTAGTCAAACGTACGGATTCAGCCGAAGAGGCCCTACAATCCCTTGAGGATTGGGAACCACATTTAGTTTTGACGGACCACGATATGCCAGGCATGACGGGTGCTGAAATGCTAACCCGACTTCGACTAGAAAAAAACTACGTAACCGTAATGTTTCTTTCGGGAAGAGTAGATGAGAAAACTATTGTAGGAAGTCTTTCTGCTGGGGCAGATGATTATATTAAAAAACCATTTTCAATGAAAGAGCTCGTGGCTCGTGTAAAGGTTTGTCTTCGTAACAATGATATCCGTCGAGAACTAGAGCAAAAAAATCTTATTTTACAAGAAATGGTGGATATTGATGACCTAACTGGTTTATATAATATGCGCTCGATTTACAAAAGAATCGATGAAGAGTTAAGTAGAAGTCAAAGACGGGAAGAAAATACAGCGCTAATCATGATGGATATGGACAACTTCAAAAATGTGAACGATAACAATGATCATTTGTTTGGAAGTTTTGTTCTTCAGGAAGTCGGATCTATAATAATGAATAACCTGCGAGCCTACGATTTTGCGGCAAGATTTGGTGGAGACGAATTTCTCGTATGTCTGTCTGGTACTAACCATAATGGGGCCGTTGCATTCTGCGAGCGTTTGAGGCAGGTCATTGAAAACTATGAATTTAGAGATGGAAGTTCATTTATCCGACTAACATGTAGTTTGGGACTAGCAATAACTGATGGAAAAGAGAAGATGGATGCCCGCTCTTTAGTTCGAAAAGCAGATCATGCCTTGTATGAGTCTAAAAACAATGGAAGAAACCAAGTTACTGTAACTGACCTATCCAAAGAGAAAGTAGGGGCTTCTTAGCTTTCTGGAGGTGGGTTCTTCAACACTTCTTGGAAATCAAGGCCTGTATATTCCTTAATACCCTTAAATAAATATCTTAATAAAAGCATTAAACAAGCCATACTAGGAACCATAATTACGATGTAGGATTTCCACGTCATTTCTGATATCTGTTCGTTTAACACAACGGCTCGTTGAATATCATCCAAATTTGTAGGTATTTCTTTAAATATATAAAGGCCAAGAACAAAATTTAGAACTGCGCTCAGGAAAAAAGTATATGCAAAGAATTGGGTTGAATTTCTAAGGTGCACATCGAACTTTTCCGAGGTGTTTTGTGCATCAAGGTGTCTTTGGATTTTATCAACATCAAATAATTGTTCATTAAAAAGTAGTAACTTGATCAAGGGTTTTTTCCAAGTAACAGATAGCCAAACAAAAATACCAATTATGAGAGGAAAGGCACCTTCTTTAACTGCGAACCAAAAACCCTCTAACTTCATTAAGGCAAAGCCGCCCGTAAATAGTACGTTAACAAAGCCAAAAACGGAGAAAATGTTTAGCTTTTTTGTTCCTCGATACTCATAGATTGCATAGGCGATGGGGAAACTCAATGCCGCACCTAAGGCAATCACTGGCCCATTGGGTCCAAGTTTATCAGAAAAATAGTTGAGTATTACGACGGGTAAGACAATGTTGAGCAACAAATTCAAAAAAGCGTTGTTCATGTCATTTTTTTGTTGGTTTGCTTCCATAGCCTTTCATGCTAGCATTTTAACATTCTTGTGAGTAGAGATTAAAGGAGAGACCTTCGAATCTAGAGGGTGATGCTTATATGTTAAACAGAGAGCTGAAAAAAAAACTAAGCCAAAACCTATCAAAAGCTTTTTTCGGTCTTTTAGCACTATTGATCCTTGTATTTATAGTGGGATATTTTTTTAAACCTGAGCTGTTATCAATATGTAATTATCTATATCAAAAATTTGGGATCCTAGGTCTTTCAGGTATCGTATTTTTATGCGACTTCTTTTTTAGTATTATACCTCCATCACCAGTGCTAATTATTATTGAAGAGTCTAGTGCCAACGCCATTAGGGATGTTGTCATTGTTAGTTTTTTTTCTGCCCTAGGTGCGGCAGCCATTTGGTTGGTTGGTAAAATCAGTTTAAGCTTCTCTTACCCTCGCATTTTAAAAAAAATAGACTCCCTATTTTCAAGTTTTTCTTCTAATCGTCCTTACACAGTGATGGGAATAGCGGCCCTATTTCCCTTGCCTTGGGGAGTTATGGCCTTTCTTTTTGGAAGGTATAATCTTCCTGTTCATATCATTTTTATATGCTGGCCATTAAGAGCGGCCAGGTTCTTTATCTACTTTTTTGCGATGAGGGGAGTTTTAGACCTAGTCGAATATATAAAGCTTTGAGACCTTTATCTAGAACCGACTGACCTAAGCTGGTATCCCTCGGTAAAATAAGGCTATGAAGAAAATAATTTTAAAATCTAGCTTACTCGCCCTACTGTTTTTTCAATCCTCATTGATAGCCGGAGAATCTGAGCGCGAGCTAGTTCTCGGAAACCAGAGAGATCTCTTTTTGGAGTTAGTGAATCAAGGAATGGGAATAGCGAGTGCTACAGAAATCCTCCTGACCAGCTGTTCTCCATGCAATTTAGAAACTGAGGCAGTGATCGCCGCTTTACTCAGTGACTGGGATAATTTTAAAAAGGGATCAACAGAGAAAGATCTTAAGGGCGCTTTAGATAGTCTAAATGCGAGGATTGAGTTTGGTAAAGTTAGCTCTTTCTATTCTCTTTTGTTGGCCAAAAAATGGAATTTAAACTCAGTTTTTAATGAGGCACAGATGGATCATATTATTACTCAACAGAATCAATTGGCCTGCTTTTATAAAGAAGAACTTGAGTTGGAGAAAAGATTAAGTGACTGTGAGAAAAATTCAATTTCAGAAACAATCAACAACGAATCTAATCTTAGAGAACTTTTAAATAGGGCACCCTCTGAGGCAGACTCTATTGTGGATCGAACTAGGCTTTACATGGTTTGCCGACATGATAGGAGTCATCCTTGTATGAAAGTTTTACGAGATGTAAATGGTCAGTGGGTAGAAAATGAGGACGGAAGTATTTGGTCTCAGGGTTCTCTCGGGTATTCTCGTAAGAAAAAGCCTTTTTATAAAACGGATGGTGATACACCTAGTGGGGTTTACAAGTTAAATGGTGTAATGCCCTCTGCTAACCGAACAACGGCTTTTGGAAAGTTTAGAAGAATCATCATGGATTTTATTTGGACTACAAACCGAACCAATAAATTTCTACCACAATCTCAAATTAGCAAAGATTGGTGGAACCAAGCCAATATTGCGAGAGATGCCGGGCGAAATCTTTTTCGCATACATGGTACTGGAATGAAAAACAGAAGAACACGCTCCAATTATTACCCTTTCGTTGGGCAACGAGGTTGCGTCTCAACTCGCGAGGGAACCTATGACGGTGTTAAGTTTGTAGATCAACGCAAGCTTCTTGATAAAATGATGGAAGCGCAAGGGCTCGATCCGATCTATGCGAATGAAACCAAAATACGATCTATATTCTATGTGATAAACATCAATGACAACAATACAGCAGTAACTAAAGACGAGGTTTTAAGCTATATAGAGGTTGCATCCGAGCAATGACTATGGTGCAAAACTTCAAGCAGTTCTATTTTATCACAAGGTCTTAGTCTAGAAGTGACTTAGTAAAGTAAAATCCTCCGTTGGACATCAAATAGGTTAAAGGTTTATTGTAGTTTTGCCGAAAGGTTACTTAATCAAGAAACGGGGAAAAAAATGAATAATATACTTTCAAAGTTTAAGATAACACGGAGTTTGAACTCCTCATTTATGATTATCATACTAGCCATTATTCTAATGGTCGGTTTTTTTCAGTGGAGTACAAGTAGGTTTAACGATATATTTACTGACTATCGAGCCCAAGCAAGATTTAGCCTACTTCTCGCCAACTTAACCGAGGATTTTATTGAAGCAAGAATAGCTGTGCTTAAATATCGAGAATCCGCTGATCCTAAACAAGCAGAACTAGTTAAATATAATATCGAAGAAATTAGCGAGCTTGGTGTTTTAGCTGCAGAAGTGGTTCGGGACTCAATTTATCTTAAAAAGCTCGAAAACCTTAGAATGAAGACAGAAGAATATGCCGCGATCTTTGAGAGGGCAAGAGTTTTACAGAATTCAGCTCAAGAATCTATTGATAAAATTGATGTCTTAGGCCCTAATTTACGGGCTTCGATTACCTCTTCAATTGATAGCAGCTACGGTAAAAAAGATATGTACTCTGCCTTATATGCAAGTAGGCTACAGGAAAATTTCATGTTGGCTAGGTACTACACCAAAAGCTTTCTAGTGAAGAACCAAAAATCCGACTTAGATCGTGCCATCAAAGAATTAAAAAGCGCCACCAAATCAGCAAGCTTAATTCAAAATAAAATACAAGATAGTCTTGAAAAAAGTAGGTTTCAAAAATCATTTGCTGGTATTTCGCAATACAAAGCCCATCTCTTGGAAATCGGCAAGATCGTTTCAAAGCGTAATGACCTTTATTTTAATGGTTTAGACAAGCTTGGACCTGAAATCCTTGACTCCTACGATGAGCTATTTGAAAGTGTCGAGAGAGAACAAAACCGATTAGGACCCATCGCTGTTTCAACGCTCGAGTCTACCTCTAAGATTTCCATTGCTTTCGGGTTAAGTGTTCTTTTTTTCGTGTTCGCCTTATCGTTTGTTGTTGTTAGGTATATCACGGAGAGCTTCAATTTGATTGTGAATCAAACTAACAGATTAGCTAAAGGGGACAAGAAATTTACAATTCTGGGTACCAATTATGCCAACGAAGTCGGGGCTGTCTCAAACGCCCTAAAAGTATTTCAACAGAATATGATAGACAAAGATAATTCAGACAAGGCCGAGAAAATCAGGTCCGAAAAAGCCGCGGCCGATAAAAAAGAAATGGAAGAGCAAGCTAGACTTACGAAAATAGCTGAACAAGAAAAGAAAAAGGCTGAGGTCGAGGAGCGCGAGGCACAAGAGGCGGAGAAACGCGCTAAACTTGAAGAAGAGCGACAAATAGCTAAGGCTCAGGGGATCCGTGAAAGCGTAGAGAAATTCGAAAAAATAATTGACGAGATTATGGATGCGTTAACGCAGTCTTCATCTAGTTTGAATAATCTTTCCTTTGACTTAACTGATGCTATGAATGGAATGACCCAAAAGAGTGCCTCAGTGGCGACAATATCAAATGAGACATCTGTGAATGTCAGTTCAATAGCGGCCGCAACGGAAGAGATGAGTGCTTCTTTTCAAAATATTTCAAAGGAGATTCAAGATACTTCTCTTACTGCGAAAAATTGTTCAGATGCGGCCAGAAAAACTCAAATTAGTCTAAATGAATTACAGGTGGCGGTGAATGAGATAGATAATGTGATTAAATCTATTGGTGGAGTGGCTGAGCAGACAAATCTTTTAGCTCTAAATGCCACAATAGAGGCTTCCAGGGCCGGAGAGGCAGGGAAGGGTTTTGCAGTGGTCGCTTCGGAGGTGAAAGCATTGGCTAGCGAGACACAGAGTATGACCGAAGAAATCAATAAAAAAGTGGATTCAATTAAACTAACCTCGCAATCAACAATAAATAGTGTATCTGAAATTATTGATAAAGTTTCATCAGTAGATAGTAAAACATCTCATGTTTCTTTAGCGGTAGAAGAGCAAAATGAAACCAATCTAGAAATTAGTAAGAATATCTTAGTGGCTGCAAACGGAACCTCACAAGTCACTGAAAACATAAATTTAGTTTTGTCGGCCGCAGAGAGTAGTTCGGCAATGACGGGAACCCTGAATGCTGCTTCAGAGGATTTAAATAAGCAGGCCAAAGTGATTAAAACTTCCCTAGATAATTTTTTAAGAGAAGTGGAGAGTGCCTAACAAAAGAGCCTTCGCTGGTTACTACCGAGGGTTTTGGGTAAAAAAAATCCCGGCTTGGGAGCTAGGAAATTTCGAAAAAAATTGGAGCAAGCTGCGACCATGTGTCGCAGAGGTTCAGACCTCAGAAACTCCAATATTTCACCACTAAACCTAAGCTTTTCATCCATCTTTTTTTGTTCCTCGTCGAACCGGCTTCAGTGTAGCCTCAGCTACACCTTCAACCGTTTCTCTGTCGTTCACAAAAAAATCTGAATAAAAATCTTAGGCTTAGAGGCGAAACATTAGAGCTTCTGAGGTCGGAAGCGTAAGCGCCCGTGCGACGCTGTTCACTACCGAGGGTTTTGGGTAAAAAAAATCCCAGCTTGGAAGCCAGGAAATTTCGAAAAAAATTGGAGCAAGCTGCGACCATGTGTAGCAGAGGTTCGAATAGGAAGCGTAAGCGCCCGTGCGAAGCTGGTCACTACCGAGGGTTTTGGGTAAAAAAAATCCCAGCTTGGAAGCTAGGAAATTTCGGAAAAAATTGGAGCAAGTGACCAGGTTCGAACTGGCGACTTTCACCTTGGCAAGGTGACGCTCTACCAACTGAGCTACACTTGCTCTGCACAAGAACTAAGTTTTTAATCTCTGCCACTTGGGAAGTCAAGTTTCTCAAATAAATGCTTAAAAAATGGCTCTTAATATCCTCAGAAGGATTTTTCAGAACTTTCTTCACGGAGTCAGGTATTTAAGCAAGTGTATTATTGTAAATCGAGTTGGAGGTATTTACAAATAAGTCTAATTGTAAATAGGCAGGTGTTTTTAGGGGTTTAGTAAGAACTACTCATTCATCACTTGAGATCATATTAAAAAAAATTCATTCCCTGAAATATATTCTAGAATCAATTACATGCCATTATAGTCCCCCCAAGCAAAAGAGCTACTTACTTAAAATAACCGGGGGGGGATATGAGTAAAGCCAAAAAGATTGTAGGTCTATTAATGCCATTACTACTTCTAGCATGTGCGGAAGAGGCGGACCCAACTTCTAATTTATTAAGTCCACATACAGGTAATCTTGCCTTTGAAAATATGATTCAAAACATTGCTCCTGAAGATGTTAAAATCGGCGAGACTTATTTTATAGCTGCCAATCGATTGAGAGTGCGCTCAACACCAGAGATTAGGGATGATAACAAGTTAGGTCTTTTGATATTGAATGACCAAGTAAGAGTCATTGGTGATGGTGTAGGAGATTTTGTCCAGATCGAGATCATCGAAACAAATGAGGATATCAAACAAGCTTTCACAATGTATTTATCTTATAAGTATCTATCTAAAGAGGATCGTCGTGGAGATCGCCAAAAAATCAGTGAATACTTTATGATTCAAAATTTGGCCACGGAAAAACTAAGAGTATATAAAAGAGGCTGTGAGTCCGGTGATTGTGCTCATAAATTAATTCTTGAGACGGAAATAGCTGTGGGAGAAAAAGATAAATCCCAAAGAACTATGTCAATATTAGGACACTTTCATATTACAAGTTGGCACAAATTTTATCAAGATGGCGCAGGAGCATATCCTTCTTGGTATGATCCAAAGTACCCTGCAGTTCCAAGACCAGGTGGAGACGTTTTTGACTGGACGAATAAGAAAGCTCTTCCTTATAAGGGAGCTAGTATGAGGGGTGCATTTGGTTGGTTTGCTGCCAAAGTTGGACCAAATGCTGCCTACCAGTGGACCCATGGTACCATTGGCTGGGGGTCCGACAAAGACAACTACATTCAAGAAACGAGAAGTGGTTGGGCAAATTTTTGGGCCGATCCAAGAAGTCATGGTTGTACAAGAACTGATAACGAGTCTATTGCATATGTTCGTCAGCTACTTCCAGTGGGCTCTACTTTAATCAAAGTCTATGCTCGTGAAGCCTACGGTGATGAGAGTCTAAGTAATTATCCTAAAGAAAAAGGTTCATGGGATTACATCCTAACTAAAAATGGTGTTCGAGTAGATGGTCAGAAGGCTGATAGACAAAGCGTGTTGGCTGCCGGTACTCCTAGATCTAGATACCTAGAAGAAGGAACCTACAGCTTTGATAAGACCCCAACAGTAGAGCATTTCTTAACTGGAAAAAGAGGATCGAAGTCGAGTCAAAACGGTAACGTTTATGGTTTAGAGCATTTTGATATGAGAGGTGTTTTTCTAATCGACGAAGGAAGGTTAGTTAATTATAGACATCCAAAGGCACTGAAAGTGGGAGGTTATAAGGATCAACTTTTCCCTAGCTTTGTTCAGGTTAAAGATAAGCAGGATTATACAATCCCTGCCTGTCCGAAAAAATATTTAAAAGATGCTGTATCTTATAAAATTACCAAAGGCGGTAAGTCTAGAACTGTTGATATGCCTAGATGTTTAGATAAGTTAGCGGCGAACGGAAAGCCTATTTATCAGTAAAAGTATTTAGAATTGGGTTTTAAAGGGTACAACATGTGTTGTGCCCTTTTTTTGTTGGTTTAGGTTTAAGTTTTTAAACCCAAATTAAACCCAATCTTGCATATTGATTACTTAGGAATAGATTCAATACGAACATTGAAATCTGCAACAACAAGCAATAGTCTAAATAGATAGTCAGTAAATTTACCATTTTTAGACATGGAAAATGAAAAGACTGACGGCTGAGTTCAACCATAGAATGCTATTTAATATCTTATTCATTTGATTTGAAAAAGGAATCAACTTGATAAGGTTTAGAGCTAAGTCTTAGCTTTTTTACGTTTAACCAAATAAAGTTTTGTGTACTCTAAGCCAGACAAAATGGAAAGAAGAACGCTAAACCATAAGCCTAATATTCCAAGTTCTCCAACAGAGAAGTTAAATATCTTTGGATCACTAATCAATACAGCTGGAATGCAAAACATTTGAATTGCTGTCTTCCATTTGCCGAGTTGTCCTGCTGAAATGATGATTCTTTCACTGGCTGCCACAGCTCGCAGTCCATCAATCAAAATATCTCTAGAGATTAAAAGTATAACTAAAACGGGGCTTACCACCTCAAGTGGAATTAACATGATTAGCAAAGATGAAACTAATAATTTATCAGAAATAGGATCTAAAAACTTCCCTAGGGTAGATACCAAGTCGTAACGTCTTGCAACCCAACCGTCTAAATAGTCGGTGATGGATGCAATAATAAAAAGAATTGCTACGGTAAAAAGGGAGTCTTTGGTCGGAGCTAATAGCAGCCAAATCATGGCTGGGATCATTAGAATTCTCGTAAGAGTTAATAAATTAGGAACATGTTCTAATTTCACTTTTTTCCTGACTTTAAAAAGGTTTCTGCTAAGCTTTATTCTATGGGAGAGACGGCTATTGTGAAAGAGCTTTTTTATTTACTTAGAAAAATGTTTCTATTTCCAGCCGTGTTACTTGCCATTGGCTCGGCGGGTTATTTGGGGTTGAAAGCTGCTCCTGCGGATAAAAAAGTCACAATGGAGAAGGTAGATGGAAATAAAAAGCTCCTTTGGAGCTATCAAAGACAGGTTCCCTTTTCAAAAGCTCTAGTAGAAAAACAGATATTAGATCTTTCTGGGCTTCCTGATCGAAGTTTTTGGATTAAAGAGGCTGAGAAAGTGGCTGAACGTTTTTGGAGAGTAAAGGTTTGTTTACTTTGGATGTGTGTAGAAAGCTATATTTCCTACGACTATAAGTTTGGTGATCAGGAATCCAAAATAGATTGGGAGATAAGGAAGGGAAACCTTAAGGGCTTGACCGCAAATACATTCGTTAAACATCTTGTACGAGGGGAATCTAGCCAAGTGAACTTAAATGGATCGGTTTTGAGAAGAGACTACTTATTCTCAGATTCAATAATGGTCTGGGCCACAAGTAAAATGATGAGTCAGGTTGAGGAGTCGTTCATAAATAGTTTGCATGCAGAGAAGGGCAGAGATGAAAAATAAAACCATTCATAAGGTACAATTCTATGAGACCGATGCCATGGGAATCGTTCATCATTCCAATTACTTTCGATTTTTTGAAGAGGCTCGCTTGGATTGGTTAGAGTCTAAGGGGCTACTTGAAAACTATCACAGAGCGGATCAAATCAATTTTGCAGTTATAGAAGCATCAGCTAACTACCGAGCTCCTGCCCAATATGGAGACAAAATCTCTGTAGAAACTCAAATAACTGCTGAAAAATTGAGGTTGATATTTAATTACAAGATTTACGACTCGCGTAATCGACTACTGGTAGATGGCAAAACCGTGCACGTTGCAGTAGATCCTGATAAAAAGCCTAAACGTATACCAAAAGAAATTTTAGAACTATTGGAGAGTCAAAATGGATAGAAACCTAGCCCTTGAGTTTGTCAGAGTTACTGAGGCGGCAGCGATTTCCTGTGCGCAGTGGGTTGGCTTAGGAAAACAAGATGAAGCGGACCAGGCGGCTGTTGATGCCATGAGAAAAGCCTTTGATAGAGTAGACTTTGATGGAACCGTTGTAATTGGTGAGGGAGAAAGAGACGAAGCTCCCATGCTTTATATTGGCGAGAAGGTCGGAGAGGCCGGAGAAGGTTCTCCAAAAGTAGATATTGCATTGGATCCTCTAGAGGGAACTAATCTTTGTGCTAATGGTGACTATGGAGCTATTTCTGTAATAGCTTTTGCTGAACGTGGAAGTTTTTTACATGCTCCCGATACCTACATGAATAAAATAGCTGTTGGCCCCAAAGCCAAGGGCCGAATAGATATTACTAAGACTCCTACTGAAAATCTAAAAAATGTTGCCGATGCTCTTGGAAAAGCGGTCAATCAGCTCACTGTTTCTGTCTTAGATAGAGAGCGCCATAAAGAATTAATAGCTGAAATTAGAGAAGCGGGTGCTAGAATTATTTTAATTAATGATGGTGATGTTTCTACTTCCATTGCAACTTCTTGGGGAGACTCTGGAATTGACATGATTATGGGAATAGGAGGAGCCCCAGAGGGAGTGATCTCGGCGGCAGCTTTGAAGTGTCTTGGTGGTGATTTTCAAGGGGAATTAAAGTGGCGCTCTGAAGAAGAAAAGAACCGAGCCATGACAATGGGAGTGGAAGATCCTAATGCTGTTTACACCTTAGAGCAATTGGCACAGGGTGAAGTTATGTTTTGTGCAACCGGTGTTACCGATGGTCCGCTTCTAAAAGGTGTTAGGTACGAAAGTGGCGGCCGGATTTTAACAGAATCTATTGTAATGAGATCAAAAACGGGAACTGTAAGAAGTATTCAAGCCAGTCATAACTCAGATAAAAAAGATTGGATTTAATTTGAAAAGCCTTCGCTGTTACAACTGCAACTCCAAGTTTGAATTCCATGATAATTTGGGCTTCAAAGAGGAGTGTGGTAGTTGCAGGGAGGATTTACATGTTTGTAGAAACTGCCATTTTTATGATCCTGGAAGTTACAATGAGTGCAAGGAGACTAGTGCCGATGTTGTAAAAGATAAAGAGCGCGCTAATTTTTGCGAGTATTTTGTGGCTTCGGATCGAAGTGGTGGGGAAGACAAATCAAGTTCAATTAAAAGTGCGGCAGAGGCCTTGTTCAAAAAGAAATAAATTTTCAATGAATCAACTTAATTTTATTGAAGTTCCAAGGGCGGAAAAATGAAGTTTTATATCTCACTACTTTTATTTTTAATAATTTCCAATGTATCATGTGCCACTTCAAAGTTTGATAGTCCTTACTTTGAGGATGATAAATTTGTTAATATTGACAGAATTCCAGAAAAAACCTTCAGTGAGTTTTGGGGTTTTGCGAGTAATTTTAAAAGAGACTGGCCTGAAAGTTTAGAAAGTACTAAAGCGGAGCCAGTGGTGCAAAAGGTAAAAACGGGGGTGAAATGGACTTTCATAAACCATGCAAGCTTTCTTATCCAAACAGATGGACTAAACATCATTACCGATCCTATTTGGTCAGAGCGTTGCTCCCCAGTTAGTTTTGCTGGTCCAAAAAGGGTAAGAGAGGCTTCGTTACAGTATGACGATCTGCCTAAAAAAATTGATTTAGTTTTTATAAGTCACAACCACTATGACCATATGGATCTACCGTCTTTAAGAGTTTTAAACGAACGATTTAAGCCGATATTTTTTGTGGGACTGAATAATTCGCCAGAACTTATGTCAGTGGGAATTCCTAGGGATAGAATCATAGAAAGAGATTGGTTTAAGGATTTTACCTTGGGTGAAACTACGTTCACTTTTTTACCCGCTCAGCATTGGTCTAAAAGAAGTCTCTTCGATGATAGAGAGGCGCAGTGGGGGAGCATGCTAATTCGTTCCAAAGAGGGACATAAGGTTTACCACGGTGGAGACACTGGTTATGGTAGTCACTTTAAAATGATCCAAGAGAAATACGGAGATATGGATTTATCTTTTATTCCAATAGGTGCTTATGAGCCAAGGGACTTCATGAGGGATCAGCATTTAAATCCTGATGATGCGGTAATGGCTCACTTGGATTTAAAATCAAAAGAAAGTGTTGGAATGCACTTTGGTACCTTTGAACTAACCTATGAATCTCCGGAACAACCTATCTATGATTTAGATAAAGCTAGATTAAAATATAAAATCGATAAAAAAAGTTTTTATTCGCCGAAGTTTGGACAGGTTGGTATCCTAAGGTAATTAGGCGGCAAGCTTACTTAAAAACTCGATTAAATAGCTACTAGACAGGAAAAAACTAAATATCCCAAAGCAACTCATGCAAAGTGAAATTGCTAGCTTCATTTTTCTTTCTAACTTCAATGCACCAGCTGAATATTTTTCATTCAAAAACATAATGGGTTTTATAAATAGAGTCTTTCCAAAGCTTCTTAGAGCAATAATGGAAATGACTAGGCTAATTAACATTGTTAGAGCGATAAAATAGATCATGATTTCTTATCGGTATCTTTTTGAGACACTTTAAGTTTTAGGGGGGGCTTGGGCTAAAGGCTGGTTTGCTCAGGCGCCGCATGGCTTTTTCTTTTTAGAATGGTCGTGTTCGCCAACGAGAACTCGTCCGAATTAGTATTGAAATTATAGGGAAGGAGAAGGCTAGAGAGAAGGTGGGGGGAAGTAATGGGGAGAAAAGTGTTAAATTATGGGGGCTGGGGGGTGTAAATATTGCACTGGAACTGGGCAAACTGGAGTGGGGAAAGTACACTCTCCCTCACTCATCAGGGGGATCGATGCTTCTTAAAAGCTTAGTCTTAATTTCATTTTTTTACTCTGGTGCTTTGTTTGCTTTGAACACAGAGTTTTTTCCTTCCTGTAAGTATATAAATATTTTGTCGGATCCTGTCGAGCGATCGGGGCGTTTGGCAACCAATGGTGATGATGTTGTTTATCAGTTTGAGGGCACGACAGAAACTATCACTTATAAAGAGCTCTACTCTTGGAAACTATTGGCGCATTCCTCGCGTCAGGAATCTAATTTAAAATCCTTTCATAGAAAAATGGCAGCCTATGCTTTAAAAAATACTATTGAGTTAAAAGCACCCCTTGTGTCCTCTCTTCCTTTGGCATTGGATCTAGAGGCCGAATCAAATCTCGAACAATGTTTAAACGATAAAAGAAAATTTAAAGGCCTGGCGGAACTTAATTTAACCACCACAAGGCTACTTGAATCTGAAGATAGGTATTTATCTTTGATTGAATCTTATATTGATGATGCCATGTTGGTGAAGAGTCTTTGGATCGCTAAAGAGAAGGAAATAGGCTACGCCAAGCATAGATTGTCTGAGCTTTATGATCGTTTTCGCTTTCGTTTAGAGAGAGGGACTCAGAGAAAGTTTTATGATGCGCAGGTAAAGGCTATCGAGGACAGCAGGGATAGAGTGGTTGCTGAAATTGATATGAGACTTTTCCCAGTTCTACAAAGAAGACCACTTCTCTATAATATTGAGAACAGTATTTCCTGGCTTCCATTTAACTATAATATACAATTAACTCCCTTTCTTGAGCTGTTACTTGATGGTTTAGATCCTGATTTTTGGGAAGCCGTACAGACTCGCCTTATAGCGGAGGGAGATGTAATTGCTCTTGCTGATCTTTTAGTTGAAGAAAACATTCAAAACTACAGGGCTCACTTCATTTTAGAAAAGTTAAATGACCCAAGGGTTAAGGAAGCAGCTAAAAAATCCGCTGAGTCTTTTATTTCTAGAGTTAATGTTCACGCTCAGAGTATCTGTGAGTCTAATAAAACGAAACTGCATTACAATGAGCGTATGGTTCATCTTATGATGAAAGACAATTACCTTAGAGACAACGAGCACTTTAAAATTAAAACAGTGAAAGACTTAGCAGGCTATTGCGCCGTTTTAAATGATGACCCTCCTCAAACAGACCGATTCTTAACCGATTTACAAGTCATTGGTATTTCAAGTACCAGTGCCGGTGGTTTGCTTAGTTTCTTACTTAAAAAGAATAATTTCTCAAGAGCCTTACTCTGGGCTGGAAGCTCCGTGATAGGCTACGATATTTTCCAACGCTATGGTGTTAATGAGCTACTTCTTGATGCAAGTTTTTCCCTAGCACCTCAGGGGCTGACAAGTATTCAGGAATATGAATCCTACTTAAATCAGAGGGGCTCAATTATTTTAGAAGGCGGCTTGGAGCTTGGTGTGGGGTTTGCGGCTTATGGTGGGTTTCGAGTATTAGATCGAGCGTTCTCAAAGATAGTAGCCCAAGGCTATAAGTATAAGGCTTGGCATTTCCCCAATAATATATGGGGGGATTTAGGAGTGCATAGAATCGTTCCTAATTTTATTCATGGGAAGAGAAATCATTGGCTTTTATCTCAAGGTATAGAGTCAAATTTAGATTACATTAGTAAGCTCGAATCTACAAAATTGAGGTTAATGAATCGTAGAGACTGGAGTAGTTTAAGGTATAGAGCTTTAGAAAGAGTAAAGGCGATCACCAAGCCCCGATTTATTTCGAAATTTCAAAGACTGTCTAAGAACGGCGACGTAGGGAAAGAAGTCGATGCCTTATTTGACGTAGCAAAAATCAAAGCAAAGGATCCGGAAATACTTGAGAGAATCACCTCTCTAGTTAACAGAATGAAGGCTATAAAGAGCACTAAACATATCGTCAAAAATTATACCGAGAAATTGAAGCTGGCATTTTCTAACGGTCCTAAATATTTGGCTGCCTTAAAGAAAATAGAGGCAGACGGACTCTATCAAGCAGGATCTATAAAAAAATACCGAAGCATTAAGATCTCTAAAGATGTGGAGCTTAAAAATGGTCGGTTGTACATTTGGGAGGATCGGTTTGAAGATGGACTACTGGTGCGAGAGAAAATTAGGATAGATTCCTACCCTCAGTTGAGTCAAAGGGCGGAAGCTGCCGACAATGCTTTGTGGAACTCATTTGCCGCAACGGGGGCTGAAGGAGCTCTTAACTCGAGCGGTGTTTCCATAGACATCATAGAGCATGCCATGAACTTTAGATTGGGTCAGGAAATCAAGCCTCTTCTCCTACAGTTACGACGCTCCAATAATATTCTTCCTGAGCAAAGCTCTGTTTTAAACGCAATCGATCGCAATGTGACTAGAACAAATAGGCCCGTATCTTCGGTCTATAATACTGTGATACAGCGTCAGTTAATGACTGAATCTGGTGAGGTACTACTTGGTTTTCTAGGGCGTTACCGGCAACAAGTTCAATCTAGGTTTCACTTTATGCGGGATCTAGATCAGTTGGTTGGTAGTGTTGTAGGAAATCGTTGGGTTAGAAGGTTTGCACTTTATGGCTTAGCTGCCACGGGTGGTAGTATCTTGCTTTTCAATCCTGAGTTTATTATTAAGCCAGGAAGCTGGTTTGATTATCAAATTAAAAATTCAAGATATACACTTCTCAATTGGTCTAGACAGTGGAGCGACTTTACTCACAGGGAAAGAGAGTGCGCTAGTCACAGTACAAAATTTCGTTTCCTGTTTTGTGTAAAAGAGTTGGCTCTAGAAGAAACGGCCTACGAGAGAGCTTATAATTTTAATAACCCATCCTACAGATTAATTATGGATAAAGTTGTCGTAGATAAAATTTCAGTACTTGTCACTCGCCTTCTTATTCTTCGCAAAAAGGGACGCATAGATGAAAACGGAACCATTACCGATGCGTTTATAAATAGCGAGGAAGGTAATTTTGCTATTCGCAACTTTGTGAATGAAATAGAAAGTCGGTTAAAGTTTCTGACCAATCAGGACATCAAAAAAGCCGCCGAATCTGGAAATGCACTCGCCGACGAAGAGGTGGTAGAGAGAAAGGAAAATGTAACCGTCATTGTTGGCCTTTTAAATAGTTTGATGATTGTTGATAATCCACAAGAAAAAATAACAGATATTCTTTCCGCCATATCAACTAGGGTGGATAAAAACACACTTGCCGCCATACAGTGGGCTGCTACAAATAGAGCTGTTCTTGTTGATGTTTTTGAAAAAGAAATGAATCTTCCTCTTGAACTACTTCTGATTATTGATGGTGGAAAGGACAAGAGCTTGGCTGAGTTAGTGTCTTCCGATATCTACAGACATATAAGGGAGCTGAAGGGAACGGAGAATCAAGTCTTTGAAGGGGCTTTTGATAATGACTTAGAACAGCTGGGTCTTGATCCTGTTATGTTAGAAGAAGAGTTTAAACTCAATCAAACTCAGCGAGAGCTGGAGCAGGAATCAAGAATCCTTTTACTGGAGAACTAATTCTAAGCGCTGACTTTACCTAGCTGAAAAAGAATACTATACATTGCATCCAAAAAGTCCGGATCAAATTTTCCTGAAAGTTTTTTCTTCATAAACTCCATGGCTTCGATCGGGGACATGGGATCATTATAAGAACGTTTGGTTGTCATAGCATCATAGCAATCGACAATGGCGATGATTCTCCCGAAGGGATGTATGTCTTCACCATCCAAACCCTGTGGGTAACCGTTACCCATAAAGTTTTCATGATGCTCAAAGCAAGATGCCTTCACGGCATCACTCACATCGTATTCGTTCAAAATTTCAAGTCCCCATTGTGGATGCTTCTGCATCTGAGCCCATTCATTGTCGTCGAGAGGACCTTTCTTGGTTATTATAGCCGGATCAACTTTACGCTTACCAATATCATGAAATATACCTCCGCGACCCATCTCAACTAAATCTTCACCAGAAAAACCAATTATTTTTGCTAAGCCGATGGCGTAAATGGAAACATCCAGTGAGTGATTATAGGTATAAAAATCATGACTAGATAATCCAATTAAATCCGCCACACCCTCTGGTTCTTGATCCACAAAGCTAACAAATTCTTGAATGATTTCTTTCGATTCCTTTAGTGCTTCCTCAATATCTGGTTTTTCAAAAAGTTCTTCCACTAAGTGAAAGGATGACTCTTTTAAGAGGAAGGCTTTTTGTTTTGAATCTAGCTCATCGCTCAACATTTTTTCATGAACATAATTTTTAAATGATTGACGATCACTAGAGTTGATAAAAAATGAATCGGCCCCTTTTTGTTCGAGCTGATCAATTTTATCTTGCTCAAGGGTTTCCCCAGCGTGCAAATAGCGAACATGCCTATCACCAATTTGGACGTACAAGTCAAAGGTGGTAGACCTATTAGGAAGGAGCGAACCGATACGAATTTTTGTATAATCTAATTTTTCTGCCGACATATCTATATTCTTTCAAGAACTTGATTGTCTGTCCAATGAATAGCTTTAAATGTATCCTGCTAGTATTAGAACGAGACTATTGTAGAAATCGCCGAAGATTGTAAAGCTATTGAATTGGCACCCAGACCTATTTTAATTGTTTAATGCACAGTCACCTTATTTGAAGGTCTTGCCAAACTTTTGCCTATCCCTTACAAAAAAATATGGGACTTTATATGGATACGCAGCTGCAGTACGTAAAGGGGGTCGGGCCAAAGCTCGCCTCAAGCCTAGAAAAGCGTGGAATGTACACAGTTGAAGATCTATTTGAGTATCTCCCAAGGGCCTATGAGGATAGAAGGGCTGCAAGGAACATTGCAAGCCTTAGTCCAGGAGAACTTGTTTCTATTAAAGCGCAGGTTTTAGGTGTCAGCAGTCAGCAGCTAGGACGTTCAAGAAAAAAAATGTATACGGTCCTTTTGAGGGATGACTCCGGAAAGATTGCTGTAAAATATTTTAGAGTTCCTTATAAGGGCTATTTTGAGAGGTTTCAAACCGGAGAGTATGTTCGAGTGGTGGGTAAGGTTTTGGATTACCGAGGCCGTATTGAGTTTCATCACGCTGACATACAGGATTGGACTGAGGACGAGAGCGATGCTTTACTCCCAATTTACACCGAAATTGATAGGCTGAGTCCAAAACGTTTTCGTACAATCATGGAAAATGCTTTTAATGCACTTGAGGTACCAATTGCTGATAAGCTTCCAATTAGTATCAGAAATGAAAAAAAACTTTTAGACAGACATAAAGCAATGAAGGGAATACATTTCCCAGAAGCTGGTTTGGGAAATGATTTCTTTAATTATAAAACAGAATATCAAAGAAGGATCATTTTCGAGGAGCTGTTTTGGCTTGAGCTTATAATGGCGGCTAGAAAAAAGGGAGTTAAAAAACAACGATCTGTAGATTTTAGCTCTACAGATCGTTTAGAGAAACACTTTTTAAGTAGTCTAAGTTTTGAATTAACTAAGGCACAGAAAAGATCCTACAGCGAGATTCGTAAAGATCTTTTATCAGGTCATCCTATGCACCGAATGCTTCAAGGCGATGTTGGCTGTGGAAAGACTATGGTAGCAATGTTGTCTGCTTGCTTTGTTAAGGATAACAACTACCAGAGTTGTTTAATGGTTCCCACTGAGATTTTAGCAAAACAGCACTATCAAAATGCAAAGAAAACTTTAGAGCCTTTGGGCTTGAGAGTGGCGCTTCTGACGGGGCATATGAAGGCGAGTGAGAAAAAGGAAGTTTACCAAAAACTTCAAGATGGTGAGATTGATCTCTGTGTTGGAACGCACGCTTTAATTCAAAAAGATGTTCATTTTAAGAATTTAGCTTTGGTGATTATTGATGAGCAACATCGTTTTGGAGTGGAACAAAGAAACCTTCTTAGAATTAAGGGTAAGAACCCTCATTTTCTGCTAATGACTGCCACTCCCATTCCACGAACACTTGCAATGACTGTTTATGGAGATTTGGATGTTTCCATCATTGATGAGTTGCCAGCGGGAAGAGTGCCAATTCTCACCAGGCTAGTCTACGAATCCAAAAGACAAAAAGTAATGGGTTTCTTGAGGGATCAAGTAAAAGCCGGTAGACAGGCTTACATTGTTTATCCTTTAGTGGATGAAAGCGAAAATATGGATTTGAAAGATGCAATGAGCTCTTTTGAATCTCTTCAGGCTCAGTTTCCTGAGATTAAATTTGGACTCCTTCATGGTAAGATGAAGGATACTGAAAAAGAAAGTGTTATGGATCTCTTTAGAAGAGGAGATCTACAGGTATTGGTTAGCACTACGGTAATTGAAGTAGGCGTAGATGTAGCTAATGCAAATATGATGATCATAGAGCACTCTGAGCGCTTCGGACTCAGTCAGTTGCACCAGCTAAGAGGTAGGGTTGGCCGAGGAAAACATAAATCTTATTGCGTGCTCATGTTGGGCCCTGCGGTAAGCGAGGAGAGTCGCGATCGTTGTAATATAATGGTTGAGCACTCGGATGGTTTTAAAATAGCGGAAGCAGATCTAGAAATCCGGGGTCCTGGAGTTTTCATGGGTACCCAACAATCAGGAATGCCAGGTTTCCAAATGGCTAATCTCGTTCGTGATATTAAAATCCTAAAAGAAGCCAGAGAGCTTGCATTTGATCTTTTAGATAAAGATCCATCACTCAGCTTGCCTGAGCATCAAATCCTAAAGGAAGAGCTTTTGAAAACGGTAGGTAACAAAGCGCTCGCAGGAGTGGGTTAGCCTCAAATATTTGAATAATATTAATTATTTAGCAGAATGCTTTCTTAACTGTGGCAGTTCCTTATAGTGCATATAGACCGTGCTAATGCGCTCTGTTCCATGCACTGATTTTTAAGAAAATTGTAAAAAATTCCTAGATTTATTACATAAAACTCGGTTAACTGGTGCCCAATCAAAGGGGGGACTATGACAGGATTGTCACTAGTAAGACTTAGCATGCCATTGATGGTATTCGCTGCATCGTTTGGTTTTGAAGCTTTCGCAAAGACTTTGGAACTAAAATCTTTGGCATTTAATAAAACAGTACTTGAAAATACTTTGAGTAAAAAGCCAACAAACTTCCATATCATTCAAATGGAAAAAGACATTACCGCAAAACATCGAGCCATCGTTGAGAATCAAGGAGCAGTTTTTCAATCCTTTATTCCAAAAGATGCAATGCTTGTTAAAGCTGACAAAGCCACTATTCAAAAAATCAAATCTGTTCTGGGGCATGAAATTCATCTTACTGTTCCATACTTTGGAGCTTTAAAGTTAAGTTCAGATATCAGAAGTAGTATATTTAATAAGGACGAGCTTTTATCTGTAGTGATTAGAACGACTGCTGCTACTGAGACCTCTAGTGTTTTAGAAGAGCTTTATAGTATTCGTAATCTTCGAGTAGAAGATGCGGGACAAAGACTAATATACGCTGTTACCGATTACAAAACTTTGGATCAGGTTGCAGACATTGATGGAATCGAATGGATTGAGCAAATGCCAGAATTCGAATCCGCCTACATAGATCTTGCCTCAAGAAAAGAGGGAATGGATCCAGTTGTAGATGCCGCTGGTGATTACACAAACCTTACCGGTTACGAGTCGGGTACAAAAATAATGAATTTTGAGGCTGCTTACAATCTTGGTTACACAGGTGCTGGGCAAACAGTTGCGATGGCCGATACCGGTTTAGATTCCGGTTCTGTTTCTAGTATCCACCAAGATTTTGCAAACGTAACTCATGGTTATGCAGAAGGTTTATTTTCTAAATCTTGGAATGACCCTCAAGGGCACGGTACTCATGTTGCTGGGTCTGTAATGGGTTCTGGTCTTGCCTCAGGTGGTGCTTTTGCCGGTGGAGCGCATGGAGCAAATATGATTGGCCAAGGAATGTGGTCTCCAATCATGAACAACCTTATGGTCCCACCACAAATTGGTGCTATGATCCTAAAGACTTATAAGGATGGCGCAAGGATCCACACTAACTCATGGGGATCTCCTCGTGACCTGGGTTCTTACTCAAGCTTCTCTGCGCAAGTGGATGAGTTTATGTGGAATAATCCTAAGATGTTAGTCATTTTTGCCGCTGGTAACTCTGGTCAGGATCTTGATAAAAATGGAATTATTGATGAGGACTCTGTTGCTTCTCCAGGTACGGCGAAAAACGTACTTACAGTAGGTGCTTCGGAAAACCTTTTAGCTACCGGTGGAATTCAAAAAGAAGTTTCTAAACTAAGAAACGGAACAGATAAGTGGGGAGCGGAGCCAATTGCTTCAGATAAACTATCTGATAACCCAGTAGGAATTGCGGCATTTAGTTCTAGAGGACCAACAGACGATGGCAGAATTAAGCCTGATGTTGTTGCCCCTGGTACAAATATAGTTTCAGTGCGAAGCGGAGTGCAGGGTGCAAGTGCGCTTTGGGGAGCTTATAATGATGATTACGCCTATGCAGGTGGAACATCTATGGCTACACCGTTAACCGCGGGTGCTGCTGCTGTTGCCAGAGAGTATCTAGTGAAAAACAGAAACCTAAATGATCCTTCAGCTGCTCTTTTAAAAGCTGTGATTATGGGAACATCTACAGATCTTTATCCTGGACAGTTTGGTTTTGGACCAAAGCAGGAATTATCTACCGTTAGACCAAACGTTCACCAGGGATATGGAAGAGTAAATGTAGAAAACGTTGTTACATTGAAAACGGATGCGATTATTGCTGATGAGGAATTAGGCCTAGCGGAAGGAGAGACGAAGTCTTTTACTTTCAATCACGATGGAAGCTCTAAAATTACCGCAATCATGACCTATACGGATGCTCCAGCTACCGCAAGTGCTGCTACTGCTCTTGTGAATAATTTGGATATTGAAATCCTAAGAGGATCTACTGTCGTTGCTAGGAAAAATAGTAGCGTAGATAACGTAGAGATGATTGAAATGGCATTAGAGGCCGGCACATATACGATTGTTGTTAAAGCAACAAGAGTGATCAACGGTAAAAATGGCAAACAAGGCTATGCTTTGTTTGTTAAATAGTTGCCAAGCAAATGATTAAAACAAAAAAAAGACCGGTCAAATGCCCGGTCTTTTTTTTATTATTTTTTAAAGAATATTAAACTTGAGCTGGTGGAAACAATCCTTCCATCTCTTGCTCTATTTCATTTTCCGAAGAACCTTTAGCAATAGAAAGTTCTTTTACAAGAAGTCCTTTTGCTTGATCCAACATCTTTCTTTCTGAGAAAGACAATTCCTTATCTACTCTTAAAATACAAAGGTCTCTCATTACTGTTGCAATTTCATTTACCGCACCACTTTTGATTTTATCTGTGTATTCTCTGTGTCTACGATTCCAAGTCTGAGTATCGAGCTTTTTCTCTTTAATGGTTCTTTCGGTAGTTAAAACACTCATCACATCAGGTACTTGAGTTTCACTGATTAGAGGTCTAAGTCCTTTCTTCTCTGCAGCACCTTTAGGTACTAAGAGCTTACTTCCATTCTCAAGTAGTTCTATAGCTAAAAATTCTGCCGTGGAACCCATTATTTCTTTACTCTCTATGTCTACAATCTTACCGACACCGTAACCAGGATATACAGCTAAATCACCTATACAAAATTCCATGAACATACCTCCAACAGCGCTCTGGTTATATCACTTTTGACGCAATTAATCAATTTTGTGCTCAGATTCCAGTGATATCTGTAAAAACTTCAGGCAGTTCCTGACCAAACTTGTCTTTCGAACTGCGTTTAGAGGCTTTCTAAGGATATGTTCTCCGTTTAAAATCTCAACTAAGCCCTAAGGGCCTTCTGAAAAACTACTACTCTTATCTTTTGCAAGAAGCAGACTCGCGCAAGACTCCAAGTCATAGGTATCTTTCCGTCCCTGCCAATGACATAAATTGTGTTTAGATTCATCTTTTAAAAACTCACAATAGTCTCCCTTGTATGAAAAGGGGCGAGTGGGAAGGTGAGTGGAGCAGGATCTATCCAATGCTGAATCATATCCACTGCGGTAAAAAACCTCTGTAATATTTGTTTCCTCCCAGTCCGGGCCACAATCAAAGGTATAAGCTAAGCTCCTCATACTGGCTGCACAGTTGTTGTTAAACTCTCTATCTGAAATATAAGTGCAGTAATCGGCTTTGGTGTTAAATTGTCCTGCTGCTACACAGCTACCCATATCGTATTCATAGACGTAGAAACTTTGTGATAGCTCATCTGGCCATCTTTCGCGAGCTGATAGCTCTCTTGCTGGACAATCTGCAATTGAAAAGCAAGATGCATTTTGAGTAGTACCTTCTAAAGTTACTTCACATGCAGTAAAAACAAACATTAAACCTATTAAAATTTGGATATTATATTTTTTCATATATCCCTCCTGTTACTGCAAGTGTCGGAGCTAATCGTAATATCTCCTATGTTTTGGAACGCTTTGTGTTCCAAAACAGAAACCGTAGCTATTAGGCTAGGTCCTAGATTCTTTCAAAATGTGAAAATATATCGATAGATTCAGTAGCTAGAATGGAGGGTGATGGGCACTATCGGCCGAGGCAATGCTCTCAAAAGGGAATGTTTATTTTTTTGTCGGAGAAATTCTGGCTACCGAAGACATAGGGGCTTTTACTTTGTTTTGGGGGCAAATTGGTAAATCAAATCTCCATTTGTAACCCAATCCTATATTGCCTCCATCCCTATCTAAATTTAGGTCATGGAAAGACTCTGTTAAGCACTTTCTTTGTGCTGTGGTAAGGGCTTCTTTATACTTAAAATCTACGTCCTGGAACTCTCTAAACCGGTCAAAGGTTAGGCTGATATTTAACAGTAGGTGTTCTTGATTTTTTCGGCAAGGGGAGGAGTTAAAGCAAGCAGGGATTTGAGTATAATTTCTGGCCATCAATTTTTTCAGGGCAGAGGAGCCTGCTTCAGAATCCAATGGCTCAAAAATCACGCAACCCATCAGCGGTGCCATGGAAAAGAATAGGACTATTTTTTGAATTATTAAAGACATAATCTTAGGGCCTCAAGTAACTTGCTTAATATTGTTATAATTATTACCCATATGTTTTTGTATCAAGTTGTTATGCGTAGTGGCTTAGCGAATGAATATTGATTCTTATTGTGCTAGGTAGGGAGTGCAATAGATTCAGGAGTTTTCATGTCTAAAAAAGTTAAAACTAGATTTGCCCCTAGCCCTACCGGATATCTTCATGTTGGAGGAGCAAGGACTGCTTTATACGCCTATCTTTATGCGAAAGCTAAATCTGGAGAGTTTGTACTACGAGTAGAGGATACGGATCAGGAGCGTAGTACACAAGAGTCTATAGATATGGTTCTTAATGACTTAAAAGTCTTGGGAATCTCCTGGGATGAGGGCCCTGAGGTGGGTGGGGATAATGGTCCCTATCAGCAATCTAAAAGACTAAATATTTATAAAGAACATGCCGAGCGCCTTCTACAGTCTGAGAAAGCCTTTCACTGTTTTTGCAGCGATGAGCTTTTGAATGAAAAAAGAGAAAAAGCCAAAAAAGAGGGAGCTAATTTTCATTACGATGGAACTTGTCGGTCTCTGACAAAGGAACAGGTAAGCAAAAAGTTAGAAGCGGGAGAAACGGCCACTGTCAGGTTTAAGGTAGATACGGCGGAAGACGAGTATGTAGTCCAAGATGCAGTCAGGGGAGAGGTAAAGTTCCCCAGCGATATGATTGGAGACTTCATTATTCTTAGGTCCGATGGGATGCCTGTTTATAATTTTTGTTGTGTAGTTGATGATGCCCTAATGGGAATCACTCATGTTCTAAGAGCAGAGGAGCATTTGTCTAATACTTTGAGACAAATGATGTTGTATCAAGCTTTTCAGTATCCTCTACCTGTTTTTGGACATGTTTCGCTAATTCTTGGTGAAGATAAGCAAAAGTTAAGTAAGCGTCATGGAGCAAGCTCTGTGTCTGAATATATTGAAAAAGGATTTTTACCTTCGGCTTTAAATAACTATCTTACGCTTTTGGGCTGGAGCTCTCCGAGTGAGAAAGAAATCCTATCTATCGAAGAAACTATGGAAGAATTTGATCTAGATAGATTAAAAAAATCTCCGGCTGTTTTTGATGAGGCCAAACTTCTTTGGATGAACGCCACATATATCCGCTCTATGGACAACATTAAGCTATGGGAACATCTTGTTCCATTTCTTGAGAAGTCCGGTCTTAAACCCTCTGAGGAGCCTTTGTGGGCTAAGGAAGAGTGGAGGGATCAAGCATTGGATCTGTTTAAAGTTAGAATGGAAACTATGCTTGATGGAGTGGCACCTTTTCAGTTTTTAAGTGAGCAAAATTACGAAATTAATGAGGCTGCCAAGGATGCGCTTTCTTGGGAGAGCTCTAAAAAAGTAATTGAGAGCTGGATGGCCTTAATCAAAGGTTCTGGTAAGAGCTTTATTACAGTAGAAGACTTCGGTGATATTCAAAATAAAGTGAAAGAGCAAGCGGAAGTGAAGGGGAAGTTCTTATTCATGCCTATTAGAGCTGCTGCCATTGGTGTGGCAAGTGGTGCTGATGTAAAAGAGCTTGTTCCGTTGATTTCTGTGGAGACTTTGCTAAAAAGAGGGGCTGAGGCCCTGAATTGCTGTAGTTGAAAAAAACTGGGGCCATCCGTGGCCCATCCTCACTCGCTTCCTTGCTGGGTACTTAATACTAGAGTGTGGACTTTTAGCTTCCTAAGAAATTATTACATGGTCAATAGTTGGCTTAAGATTTTTTAAGATTTTTCCTACACTAAATTAGTTTGTTAGAGGTGAACCCAATGGAATTACATATTTACAACTCGATGAAGAGACAAAAACAGAAGTTTGAATCTATAACGCCGGGCAAGGTAAAGATGTATGTTTGTGGTCCAACGGTATATGACCTGCTTCATTTGGGTAATTTTGTCGGCCCGATCGTATTCAATATGGTTCGAAACTGGCTAGAGGAGTGCGGTTACGAGGTCAGCTATGTATACAACTATACCGATGTAGACGATAAAATAATCGCCGTTGCTAATAAAGAGGGAGTGGAAAGCTCAGAGGTTTCCGAGCGCTTTATTCGGGAGTTTAGAAAGGATTTTGAGGCCTTAGGACTGAGAGATCATAGTCATAACCCCCGTGTTACAGAGCATATCCAAGATATATTGGAGCTAGTGGAGTCTCTGGTGGAGCAAGGAGTTGCCTACGTAGTAAACGGTGAGGTGCTCTTTTCAGTAGATAAATTTCCAGATTATGGCAAATTAAGTGGCAAAAAAGTGGACGAGCTTAGATCTGGTGCGAGAGTTGAGATAGATAATAAAAAACAAAACCCAGTGGACTTCGCACTTTGGAAGCCAGCTAAGCCCGGTGAGCCAAGTTGGGACTCTCCATGGGGCAAGGGCAGACCTGGATGGCATATAGAGTGCTCTGCAATGAGCAAGGCTATACTTGGTGAACAAATAGATATTCATGGTGGTGGGAAGGATTTAATTTTTCCTCACCATGAGAACGAAATAGCTCAAAGTGAGGGATGCTTCGGTAAAGAATATGTTCGTTATTGGATGCATAATAATTTTCTGAATTTCGGTAACGAGAAAATGTCAAAGAGTCTGGGGAATGTAAAAACTGCGCGAGCCTTTTTTGAAGAATATCACCCTGAAATTTTTAAATATATGGTTCTTTCCACACACTACAGAACAGAGAATAATTTTTCTGACGAAAAGATTCAACTAGCTGTAAGTTCTTTAGCTAGAATTTACTCCTGTCTTGTTTTAGTGAGCGAAATTTTATCCACAGATTCAGTTCAAGATCAGGCTCTAGATCCTGAGTTTAAATCAGCTCTAGAGGCAGCCGATGAAAAAGTTGCAGCAGCCTTGTGTGATGATTTTAATACTCCTGAGTTTATGGCAGAAGTATTTTATCTGGTTCGACTGATGAACTCCTCTTACACCAAGGGACAAAAAGTAAAGCCAAAAATTAGAGCTCGTGCAAAAGCCTTTGCTGAGTGGATGAAAAAGTACTCCAATATAACTGCGATTTTTGGTTTGGAACCGGTGTCTTTTTTAAAGTTGTTAGATGATATGCTTATTCGTCAAAAAAATATTGATGTAGCTCAGGTGGAAAAGCTTATTGAAGATAGAAAAACAGCTAGGCAAAACAAAGATTGGGCAAAAAGTGATGAGGTCAGGGATATGTTGCTTGAGATTGGTGTGGAGATTCAGGACACTCCTAGTGGAACTACTTGGAGTGTATCCAAGTAGTTTTTCAAATACTACAGTGTTTGAAAACTAGAATAACTTATTAAAAAATCTTTCAACTTCAGCCATAGAACATCGAGATCGGTTTCTAAAACCTTCACTAGTCACTCTTTTGATCATTTCAGTGGTGATTTCAGACTGGTTAATACCGAGCTTAAACAGAGAAAATGGGTCTTCAATAACTTGTGCGTCTTCGTTCATTTTATTCATAGGAAACCTTTTGAGGTAGTCCCAATTGTTCATAGAAGAGATGCTACCATCATCTAACATAGCATGGTCCTCGAGAGCCGAATTTGTACCGATATAAACTGTTTGAATAGCATAATTTAGAAGAGCTGACTTTTCTTCGTGGTTGATTTCCGTAATTTTCCTACTACATTCACTGATAGATTTATCTAGGCACACAAAGCTAAGATGGGTTTGTACTGAGGTGTCCTCATCGAGGCACTCGTTTAAATTAATTTTGATTTGTTTGCCCCTATGCGCTCGAGAATAGTCCATGAGGTCCATCTCAGAGAGGATCGATTTCTCTAAATATTCAATGATACCTTTATTGCTTTCATTAGAAGAGCTCGAGTCGGAAGTTTTCTCGATATATAAAAACCCGAAGCCTTGATCAATCCAGGTGTCACTCACAGAAATAATGTTTTGTCGGTGTAAATTAAATAGTCTCTCGTCGCCAAATCTGATTTCTAAATGACCGTTAGTGTTTTTGATTCTTTGAATAAATTCGTAGAGATAAGATGTATCAATCATCCCAAATTCAACGGCCTCTTTTAGCTTTCTGAGGATATTCCATTTTTGCACAGGACTTAAAGTATGGTTTTTGGATTCACTTGAGAAAACTATCGATTTCGTGGAAAAAACTGGATTGTTTTTAAGGAAGCTATTTACTTGCTTCTGAGCAGTGCTTTGTACTGCGATCTCTTTTCTAGCTTCATCCACTAATAGTTTATATAGATCTACTTCACTTTCCAAGTTTCCAGCTAGGCTTTCTTCAATTGACTTAGCCGAGACCACTGCATAAAACTCATAATCTGTACTTTGTAGTTCTCTTTGTAGGGCTAATATCTTTAATTCTTTGCGGCTTGTATTGAAAAGACTTAGTTCAGCTGGAAACTCATCCACAAGGATGATTCGGTATTTAGTTAAAATGTTTTTGGTAGCGGTAGTGATTGCGCTTGTTAAGTTTCTCCAAGAATCTGAGGCTTTGTACTCCTCCACGGTGTTTTTCCCAGCCTGTGTAAGCTCGCTTGCATCACTTAAAGCATTCATCAATTGACCAAAAATTTTATTGTTGGCTGCAAAATCCATGGACTTTCTGCCGTTATAGAGCTTTACACTTAAGGGCTTTATTCCTGGTTGGTCAGTCATGCGAGGCAGTTCGTCTGCATCCACTGGTTCTAGGTTTTTAAAGAATGAGAGCTTTGCGCTTGCTTTTTGATCCTCAGCCGCCACAACCTCAGTTGTAGACATATAAAAATACTCGTTCATATGCGTAGCAAATGCATTAGCAGTATTTCCAACAAAAAATCCAACTATCAATAGGGGGGTAAATAGCCTCATTCTTTTAAACTCCGTAGGTTGTTATGCCCCATAAGTTATCATAATCCCCCCCATAAGGCTCCCTAAGCCAATACTTTTGCAAAAAGGTAAAACCCCTGACCACCAACTATCCATTTCCCAACCTAAAATATTTCCCCCCCCCTCCTCCTTCCTCCGTCTAGCCCCCACCCCCTCCCTCAAATGCAGTGAATAGTTTTTTAGCTCGGATTTTTGTTTTCATTCCTTCCTCCGTTTCGGGTTTCCTGAGGCAGGAGCCGAAGGGAAAGCACCTCAAGGATGAGCTCGAGCGTCCCGAAACGGAGGAAGGAATGAAAACAAAAATCCGAGTTAAAAAACGGCAATAAAAAAACAAAATCCCCCTACACCCCTCTAATAAAACCCGCTACAATCCCAATATGCCCACAAAAATAGAACGCCGAAGAGCCAAAAAAGCCAATTTCCAGCTCACCTCAGATTTCACACCCTCGGGAGATCAGCCCCAAGCTATTAAAGAACTAGTAGAAAGCTACAAAGCGGGCGTAAAAGAGCAGACCCTATTGGGAGTCACCGGCTCTGGAAAAACTTTCACCATGGCAAATACGATCCAAGCCTTGGGCCTTCCCAGTATCATCATCGCGCCCAATAAGACCTTGGCCGCTCAAATGTACGTAGAATTCAGAGAGCTTTTTCCTAACAACGCTGTGGAATATTTCGTCAGCTACTACGACTACTATCAGCCAGAGGCCTATATGCCGACCTCTGACACCTATATAGAGAAGGACTCTTCGATCAATGAACAGTTGGATCGAATGCGTCACTCAGCCACAAGGTCACTACTAGAAAGGGATGACGTCATTATAATTTCTAGCGTGTCCTGTATTTATGGGTTGGGGTCTCCTGAATCTTATGAAGATCTTGTGTTAAAAATTTCCGTAAACCAAGAAGTAGCAAGAGATCAGTTTTTGAGAGATCTTGTTTTCATCCAATACGAAAGAAAAGATATCGATTTCTCTAGAGCCTGTTTCCGGGTTCGAGGAGATGTGGTGGAGATTTTTCCTCCTTATGAAGATAGCCATGTAGTAAGGGTTGAGTTTTTTGGTGAGTTTATTGACCGAATCACTCGAGTAGATCCAATCTCCGGAGAAAAGTTAGGTGAGTTTGAGGAGATGAATATCTATCCAGCCTCTCACTATGTGAATACTACTGATAGGTTGAATAAAGCGATAGACAATATTAAAGATGAGCTCCGAGAGCGTTTGCAGGATCTCAAAGAAAATATGAATCTTCTCGAGGCTCAGAGATTAGAACAGCGTACTTACTATGATATTGAGATGATGGAGCAACTTGGATATTGCCAGGGAATTGAGAACTATTCCAGACATCTAACTGGTAGACTACCTGGAGACCCTCCACCAACATTATTGGAGTATTTCCCTGAAGATTTTTTAATGATTATTGATGAGAGTCATATCGGAGTACCACAAGTGGGAGGGATGTACCGCGGGGATCGCTCTAGAAAATCTCGTTTAGTTGAGCATGGTTTTAGACTTCCTAGCGCTCTCGATAATAGGCCTTTGAATTTTAATGAGTTTAAGGACCTACAGGATCGTGTGATGTATGTTTCTGCAACTCCTGGGGAATACGAATTTGAGGCTAGTGAGGGACTAGTAGTTGAACAAGTGATTCGACCTACTGGTTTATTAGACCCAATTGTTGAGGTTCGGTCTGCAAAATTTCAGGTGGACGATATACTTAAAGAAATTCGTATTCGGGTAAAAAAGAAAGAAAGAGTTTTAATTACTACTTTGACTAAGAGATCCTCAGAAGATTTAACCGAATATTTTGATGGTCATGGAGTGAAGGTAAAATATCTTCACTCAGACATTAAAACATTTGAGCGAACCCAGATCATTCGTGATTTAAGGTTAGGAGTTTTTGATGTTTTGATTGGAATCAACCTGCTCCGAGAGGGTTTGGATATTCCTGAAGTTTCACTCGTCGCCATTACTGACGCAGATAAAGAAGGCTTTTTGAGGTCCACGCGTTCTTTGATTCAGACAATGGGAAGAGCTGCGAGAAATGTTGAAGGTCGAGTCATTCTCTATGCGGAAAGAGAAACGGATTCCATGAAAACAGCAATGGAAGAAACCTCTAGACGACGGATCATGCAAGAAGAGTATAATAAAGAACATGGTATTACTCCGCAGACCATCAAAAAGAATATTCAAGATGGTTTACATGAAATTTTTGAAGCGGATTACTCAACGGTTCCTTTGGAAGAGCAATCTGAGGATTTTAATAAGTATAAAGATCTTATTGAGAAGCCTTCTAAGTTTAATCGGGAGATTGAAAAGCTTAGGAAGAAGATGCGGGCGGCGGCGGATGAATTGGAGTTTGAAGAGGCTGCTGGTTTTCGGGATGAGATTAAGAGGTTGGAGATGATGGAGTTGGCTTATCGTGAAGGTGGGGGGTGATTTTTGGTCTTGTTTTTGTTTTTTTAATCCTCAGTTCGAAATAGAGTCGGCCGTACTCAGACACGTAACTCCGTGCGGCCGACTCTATTTCGAACTGAGGATTGAAAAAATAAAAACACTCTTTCTTTTTTTTGGGGGGAGTGGAAAAAAAGAAAAAGAAAAGGAAAAAAACTGAAAAACTGAAAAGAAGAATGGTTTTTTAGAGGGGATTTTACTATGGGGTATGAGAATTTATTTGATCAATTGTGGGAGGATTATATTGGTATTACTCCTAGTGCGGCGAGGATTCAGAGGGTTTTTGCTGGGGATGTCGTGGTGAATGATCATATTGCTTTGCGGACTTTTGATTTGGAGAAGGTGAATTTAGAGAAGTTGGCGGGGCATTTTAAGGCTTATGGGTATGAGGAGATGGGGACATATCGCTTTGAAGAGAAGAAGTTGAATGCGAAGCATTTTGCTCATCCTGATCAGAACGCGCCGAAGGTTTTTATAAGTGAGTTGTCCCTTTCGGAGTGTAGTGATTTTGTTAGAACTACTGTGGAGTCAAAGCTTGCTAAGGTGGATGAGGGGGTGGCGGCAGATCCTGGGTTTTTATTTTCTGGGAGGCATTGGGATATTTCTTTTGCTGAGTATCAGGAATTAATTAAGGAATCTGAATATGCGGCTTGGACTTTAGCTTGGGGCTATCACGCAAATCATTTTACTGTCGATGTGAATGCCTTAAAGAACTTTTCTGATCTGGAGTCTGTAAACTCTAAGTTAAAGGAAGAGGGATTTACCTTGAATACCGTTGGTGGTGAAATCAAAGGAACGCCTGAGTCTCTTCTTGAGCAAAGCTCTACTGTGGCTGATATTTATGAACTAGAGTTTAGCGATGGTCTGTACGAGATACCGAGTTGTTTCTATGAATTTGCGTTTCGGCATCGGTTAGAGAATGGGGAGCTTTTTCAGGGATTTGTTACTCAGAATGCGGATAAAATTTTTGAATCGACGAATGCTCGTTAGAAATCGCTGGCTCCGCGTAGGCGAAGCCTAATGTTGTCGTATTCTTTTTGAATCGAGGACCTTGTTTCGTCTCCGATTAGATTTTCAGCTGTGAAGACGGTCTGGAAAAACTCATCTTCATAACTACTACCTAATCTTGCTACTAAGCGTTGTCTTAAGCGTCGCCAAACCACTTTTCCCGTTTTTCTGAGCGTTCCAATAAACATACGTTTACCGCCAACTATTATACTGCTGCCTTTACCACTAATAGCTCCTGCGATGATGAGTTTAGAAACATTATCTCTAATTTTAGCCACTTTCAAATTTCTTCCTCTATTGACATAGAAAACCATAAGCTCACCAGAAGGTAGTGCGAGTCTAATCAGAGACCCAATAATAATTGGTTTGATCCAGTTCATAGTGTTTTCACTAAGACTAAGTTCAGAATCCCATAATCTCTCAATACCCATCAAATGGTAACCTGTTTTGAGTGCCGTGGTAAATACCGCAATATCCACAATGGCTTCCGTTATTAAAAGTCGTCTACCAATTTTTTTTCTGAGGTAAGTTTTTGATGTAAAACTTAAGTGGATAGGAAGGTTCGCAGTTTTTAGATGTGGTCGAATTTGGTAAAAATGTTTCGTAGGATTTATGTGAACGAGTCGCTCAATGGCTTTTATAGCTTTTTGATTGGTTGCAAGAAAGTTAGCTCTACTAATGAATTTCTCCGTAACAACTGCTATGGTTTTTTGTTTGATTTTATGAATAATCAGTCTAGTAACTACTCCAGCCACAGTCAAACTTGCACCAATGAGTACTATTTCAATGGCAAGCTCATACTCATGTAAAAACTCAGACCATTGTAATCTCTTAGACATTTCAGCTTCAATGAATCTAAAAAAGTGATCACTATCGCAAATACTCGCATTGAAAACATCATCCCGAATGAAAAAACTTAGTTGGTCTCGTTCAGCAAGGCACTGTAGGCTAAGGTGAGACATTTCAATCCATTTAAAAGTCATATTTCTGAGGTAGAAACTGGCGTCATCTCCATATTCTTTGTAGTGAGTAGAATAAATATTTCCTTGAATTACACCGGCTGTGAATGTGTATAGAAGCTTATAGAGGCTGTGAAAATTCAAACTTTCAGCAAGAGGACCATTTATTATTTCCAGTTCCTTTTTTTCTAATTGTTCGTATTGATAATTCATCGGAAGCCAACTTCTAATCTGGCGTTCGACGGATTCCATTCTTACTTTTGCATTTTTATAATTATCTGATTTAGCACCGTAAATCCTACCCATTTCTGAGAGCCACATTTTTCGGTAGGGTAGTTTTAATTCAATGTCAGAAAACAAGCTAAGGGCTCGCATATAAAATACGGTACCTCGATTTACCCGTTCATCCATTGAGACAATATTGGTATCGAAGGTTCTAAACAGGGGAGACCAGTTTTCCAATGCTTTGAGCTTAAGTCTACCGCTATACAGTACCATCGCACCTAAAGAATCGTACAGATCAGAACTAAGAAGCCTTACGAGCCCGTAGTCTAAACCATCTTCAGCGCTCAAAGCTTCAAGATTTAGAGATGCATAGGATTGCATGAGTCTTGTCGCTGTTTGAATTTCAGTTTTCATTTTTTCAGCGACTACATTACTTTCCCAGTCAGGAGTTTCTCCCTGAAAACTCTCTAGGCTAAGACTTCTTCTAAATAAATTCTGAAACCTAGCCGCTTTTAGCCACCATATATAAGTGGATCTCGTGAGTTCATTGGAGTCTCTCATCTCTTGGACATATACAATAGCATCATCGATCAGACCGGCAAGAGCCTCACTACGGAGAAATCTGTATTTAATAAGTGTGGAGATATAGGAAAAGCACCGGTCATCATCAAACATACACATTGCTTGAAAGCGCTTAGACTCTTGTTTTAAGAATCTTTCGTCTCTTTCATGCAAGTGACCATTTCCTATGGCTTCGTGAAGAAGGGCTGTCTCTAAGATCTCGGCAAAGCGACCAATTTTATTTTCAGTATTATAACTTTTCTCAGGAAACTTATTCTTCAATCGATCAGCGAGACGCATTTCACTAATAAACTCCGTCTCCGACTTGCCCCGCAAGTAGTCCTCAGAATTTCCAGCAAAAATACTCCCAAAGCTAAAGAGCCCCAAGAAAATACTCAAATACAAAGTCATGATATTTCCTATTCCCCCACTCAAAGAGCAAGTAAAGTGCCATCAACCTAAGCACCTGAAATCACTGCATTCATCCTAATTCCATCCCCTCAAAAAAACAAAAACCGATCACAGCATAACCACTTTCTTGAAAATATTTCTCTGAGGTTTAGAAAGAACGAAGCTATATCCATTCATGACTGGGTTTACTAATAGAGCCATTAAGAATAGCTATTAACAAACCCCCTAAAACATCTTATGACCAAATTACAGCAAAGACATCTTTACAACTCAAAATTATATCTAGCTTCTTTTGATATTCAACCAGCCCTATCTCCACTTGCCTTTTGTCTCTATCTGTTTATCTATCTATCCTAAAAACCATCCAACGAGCTAAGACTCTTTTTAAAAAAACTCCTTACCCCTCCTTCCTCCTCCCTCCATAGTAAAATGAAAGAGTGCTTCTAGTTTTGTGTTTTTGAAAAGTTGTATAGGAATTGGGTTTCCTGAGGCAGGAGCCGAAGGTAAAGCGCCTCAAGGACGAGCTCGAGCGTCCCAATTCCTATACAACTTTTCAAAAACACAAAACTAGAAGCACGACCGAATCCCCCCCCCCAACCAATTAAACAAAACCCCTCCCACACCACAAAAAAAACTGCTACACTAAAAAGGTGAAAAAAATAGAAGAACTCAAGCAAATAGCTGCTCAATTCCCCATAGATCCAGGCGTCTATTTAATGAAGGATAAATCCGATAAAATAATCTATGTCGGTAAAGCTAAAAATCTAAAAAACAGAGTCAGATCCTATTTTAATAAATCAGCAGATCATAGTAGCAAAACCAAGCTTTTAGTTAAAAATATAGATCACATAGATAATATAATTACTAAATCTGAAGCAGAGGCTTTTTTGCTTGAGGCTACATTAATTAAGAAACACAAGCCTAAGTACAATATCCGTCTTAAAGACGACAAAGCCTATCCCTACATCAAGCTGTCCGTAAAAGATAATTTCCCAAGATTATATTTGAGTAGGAAGGTTTACCCTGATGGAAGCAATTATTACGGACCCTATACAAGTGGTTACTCAGTAAAGCAGACTATCAAGTTTTTAAATAAGAACTTTAAAATCAGAGACTGCAAAGATTCATTTATGTCTTCTAGAAAACGTCCTTGCATGACTCATCAAATTGGTCGCTGTCTTGCCCCTTGTGTGGATCTGATTACAAAAGAGGACTATCGATTAGACATAAAATCAGCGGAGAAGTTTCTTCGAGGTAAAAATAACGATCTCCTAAAATCTCTTGAGTCTAGGATGCAGGACTCTTCAAAAACAGAGCGTTTTGAATTAGCAGCTCAACTAAGAGATAGTATAAAGGCCTTAGAGCATATCATTGAAAGACAGTCTGTTGTTAATGCTGATTCACAAATGGACCAAGATGTAATGTATGTTTTGGGAGATGATCGAGGTGCTCTTCTTGAGATCCTCCACATTCGTGCAGGAAGATTGATTGGTAATCAGAGTCACTTTTTTCCAGCTTTCAATGTGAATGATCCTGGGGAGGATGTTCGGGAGATAATTAGTAGTTTCGTTATTCAATACTATTCAGATAATATAGTTCCGGACGAGCTTCTGACGTCTGTAGAACTTGGTACAGACTTAACTCGGTTGATGACCCAACTTCTAGAAGAAAAAAAGAAATCAAAAGTACGTGTTTATTACCCAAATGAGGAGAACTCTCGAAAGCTTATTTCCTTGGCCAAGAGAAATGCGGAGGAGCATTTTGCTAAAGAGTTGCAAAAACAGAGCCATAAAGAAAAAGGTTTGAATGAAATCCAGCGTAAGCTCAAGTTAGAGTCTAGACCGACTCGTATTGAATGCTATGACGTTTCTCATTTTCAAGGCTCTGAAACTGTTGCATCCCAGGTTGTATTTGTAAATGGATCACCTAGTAAGGATCACTATCGTAGGTATAAAATTAAAACCGTAAAAGGTGTAGACGATTTTGCCTCGATGGCTGAGGTTTTGGAAAGACGACTTAAGCATGATGAGTGGGAAGCGCCTGATCTTCTTCTTATAGATGGAGGAAAGGGTCAATTAAGCGCGGTAGTAAAGGTTCTTAAAAAACTTGGAAAAGAAGAACTATCGGTGGTGGGTTTGGCTAAAGCTAGAACGAAAAAAATTGGCTTTGATAAAGAGATTATAGAAGAAACTGAAGAGAGGTTCTATTTGCCGGGTAGGGAGAATCCTGTGGTTTTTTCTACCAATAGCAGTGCCTTTCAAATATTGACTGGATTAAGAGATGAGGCTCACCGTTTTGCCATTGGCTATCACAGGAAAAGGAGAGATAAAAAATCTCTAGATAGTGAGTTGGACTATATTGTTGGTTTGGGAATGAAGCGAAAGAAAACATTATTAAATCGATTTGGAAGTATTGACGAGATTCGAACTCTATCAGTGGAAGAAATTGCCAAGCTCCCAACTTTTAACGAGGTTTTAGCTGAAAGAATTCTTTTACAACTCAATGAGGATTCCTAGAGTCTATTTTTTAAGAATTAAAGCTTTCAATGAATCCCAAACCTCTTTTTTTAAGCTAGGATCTTTGGTCATGGCTCCCAAGGAGTGAGTAGCTACAATGGTCTTATCATAAAAATAATTGAATTCTGTTAAAGCCAATTCTTTGGTTACATTAGATATTAGGCTGCGAGTCGTTTCTCCAAGGAGGAAGCTTTTTGGGGAAAGCTTTATTTGCTCTTCGATTTTTATGGGCAGGTTTAAGGTGTTTTCCTTTATAGAATAGATACTCACACGGTTCCTTGGAATTTTTGAAGCAACAAAGATTTTATTGAAAAACTCAAGCTCCTCATCTGAGGGTTTTGCGTCTTTCGTATCAAATACGAATACATAAATAGGCCGTGTGCTGAAGTCTATTAGATGAAAACTTTCCGAATTGGGATGAACATCTATGGGGTTTGCCTTTGGAGCAGTAGGTTGTTCTACTGGAGAGTTTTCAGTTTGAGTATTGCCACTTTGTATTTGGATGCTTTCCTCTGAAAGTAGAATATGGCGTACTCCTAATACCTCAGAAATATAGTTGGCTATGGATGGTTCTAACTGGACTTTTCCCATGACCAATGGATAGCACAAGCCAAACATAATGGCGAGACATTCATTTTTTAAAAACTGACAGGACTAAGGCGGAAAACAATTCCCGCACCTTAAGCCTTGGATGTAAGTGCTGGCCTGCCTTTTTATTCTCAAATTATTCCCAGCAAGTATTATAAAAACATGCCACGGAGGGTGTAATGCGTTTTGATCTTGATTTAGAAGAGCTTCTTAAAGATATGGACTTTAGAGAGTACGAGAAAGATTCTTTAAATAACTGTATGTACTGTGGTACCGAGCTTAACTTTAAACATAAAGTCAGTGTGAAAAACCAAGAGGTAATGGAAGTTAGCTACTGTCCAGAGTGTGGCCTCAGTGGGAAAAAATCTTCCTTTAAACTACAATAGAACTACTTAGATCTCTGGATCGAGTAAGCAATTCCTGAAGCTAGAAAGTTTTTAATCAAATCACCTAAAAGAAACGGAAAAAGCCCGAGTAGCAGCACTTGGTTCCAACCAGTGAATTGCGCTAATACCAATAGTCCAAAGCTGAAAACTATGATCGAGTTGAGATAACTTAAAGCTAGAAGAGACTTAAAGGACCTGGCTTGAAACTTTTCCCTTACTCGGCTAACTACGTTTACCGAAACACACATTCCGATTAAATAGCCAAGAGTGGGTCCCCAAGCTAAACCTGAAATCCCCCCTGCAAAAACGGGTGCGCCCATAGCTCCAAAGCTTAGATAAGATAGTAGTATCGCGCTCGCTACAGCCGGAGAGCAACTTAACGCAATAATAGCCACTCCAAAGGTTTGACCAGTTACGGGTACGGGAGATAAGGGAATTACTAGCTTAATTTGAGCTAAAATACTAAGGCCTAAAACACCCACTAATGTATAAAGTAGAAACTGAACTATGCTCTGTGATTCAACGAAACTATTACTTGTTTTAGCCATGAGATTCCCATCGAGGTTTGCATTAAATTTAATCATAAATATGAAGGCTTGAATTTAACTGCTAATCCAGCAGAAAAGAAGGAGAAAAGCCCATGACGGTTTGCGAAATGAGTCGAAGGCTTTGGCATTAAGAACGGCTCGTCTGTATATTAGCCGATCTATGAATAAAAGATCTTTGTACCATTTTATTTTTGTGGCCTTTATAGGCTTATTCTCTCTAGCTCCTTCCTCACAGGCTAAGGCCGCCTGTGCCTTAGAGTTAGATATGGATACCGTGATCACAACAGCTGTATTGGATTACACGGAACGTGCTTTTGAATTAGTGGAAGAGAGAGGCTGTTCTGCCTTGATTATAAAAATAAATACTCCGGGCGGAGACCTTAATGCCACTCGACAAATTGTTACTTTAATTATGGAATCCCAAGTTCCCGTTTTGTGTGTTATTGCCCCTAGGGGCGGGCGTGCTGGAAGCGCCGGGGCTATCATTATGCAGGCTTGTCATGTAAATGGTGCGCTGAAAGCCACTAATATCGGAGCCGCGACTCCGATAATGGGTTCTGGTCAAGATATAGGGCAGGAAGATCTAAAGAAAAAAATTATCAACGATACGGTTTCCTGGCTTGAAGGAGTTACTAAAGAGCGGGCTAGAAATTTAGATTTTTCTAGAAAAATCATTACTGAGGCGCAGTCTCTTAGCTCTGATGAGGCCTTCGCCCAAGGAGCAATTGATATCTATACAGATACCTACAAAGAATTTTTAGATCTATCAAAAGATCGTAAAATTAAGCTAAATCAAAAGCTCCATCAGGTGGATTTTGATGAGTTGATTCATATTGATCAAGATATGCGATTCAAAATCCTAAACCTGATCGCTGATCCACAGTTTTCTTACCTTATTTTTATGGGCAGCCTTGCTCTTATATATTTTGAAATTACAAACCCAGGAACCATGGTTGCCGGCGTAGTTGGTGGTATGGGGCTGGTATTCTCTTTGATTTCCTTTCAAAAGCTGGAAGTGGAATGGGGAGGGCTTGCGCTCATTCTTTTGGGGATAGTCTTTCTTGTTGCTGAGATCTTCGTCCCGAGTTTTGGCGTTCTTGGAGTGGGCGGTATAATTGCAGTCACGGTAGGGAGTTTCTTTCTATTTGATCCTTCGACGGGATACAGGCTGCCATACACCACTATTTTTGGAACTAGTGGACTTTTACTTTTACTAATGCTTGTTATTGGAGGCTTGGTTTATAAGGCTTCGAAGGCAAAGAAATGGGGAGCCTATGAAGGATTCATTCATAAAAGAGTGGAAGTTATTTTCGTAGATTCAATGAATCCCAACCGAGGTGAGGCCCTCGTTAATGGTGAAAGATGGAAAGTTATCGCTGATCAAAATTTAGTTTTAGAAGATAAAGTAGAGATTGTAGAAATAGAAAAGTTAACCCTTAAAGTAAGAAAAGTTTAAAGGAGCAAGATGATGAGTTTTATTACTATTGGAATAATACTGGTAGCACTGATTTTTTCCAGTATCAAAATTTTAGCAGAATATGAAAGAGCTGTGATTTTTCGATTAGGAAGATGCGTGGGGGCTTACGGGCCAGGTCTCGTGATTTTGATCCCATTTGTGGATAAGATGATCAAGGTGCAAATGCGAACGATTACTATGGATATTCAGCCTCAGGATATTATCACCAAAGACAACGTCTCTGTGCAGGTGAACGCAGTAGTATATTTTAGAGTCATGGATCCTCAGAGGGCCGTCTTAGAGATTGAAGACTTTTATTTTGCCACCAGCCAATTGGCTCAAACTACTTTAAGATCTGTTGTTGGTCAGGTTGAGCTAGACGAGCTTTTAGCTAGTAGAGATAAAATTAATCACAAGCTTCAAGAGATTTTAGACACTCAAACTGAACCGTGGGGAATTAAAGTTTCTATGGTAGAAGTGAAGCAAATTGATCTACCAGAGCAAATGAAAAAAGCAATGGCTAAAGAAGCTGAGTCGGAAAGAGAGCGTAGAGCTAAGGTTATTTCTGCTGAGGGTGAATTGCAGCGTTCTGAGAAGCTAATGCTAGCATCCAAAAAATTATCTGAGTCTCCAAGTGCCCTTCAATTGGCTTACTTGCAAACGATACAAGAGATGAACGGCAATAAAACGAATACTATTATTTTTCCATTTCCACTAGATGTAGTTCAGCCCTTTGTTGAAATGCTAAAAAAGCAAACTGAGAATTCCTAAAAAGGCATGACACCGCTGGACAAGGGCTTGCATATGTTTGCTCGACACCCCTAGAATGTACTCTGGAAGCTGAAAGGCTACGGAAGATTCTGGGGGAAAATGCGATATCTGTTGGTTTTACTAGTTAGTTGTTTTGTTGCCACAGAATTATTGGCCCATTCCGTACGTGTTCGTTTATTGAAAAGACAATCCACGATTGTTTTAAACGTGAAAAATGCGAGCCTCTCTGATTGCCCAAGCCTTCGCTATTGTAGCACTTTGAAGATACCCGATGGTAGTATTGAGCTTAAATTTAGTTCCCCTTCAAAATTGAGCTGGAAGAACAAGTGGTCTAGAAGCTCTTCTTTTTATTTAAAAGCAGATAAAATTTTTCACAATTCTAAAAAGGTCCCGAGTCTTTTAAAGTTTACACCAAAGATGAGTCAATTTGATTTGATCGGTGTACTTGGTATTGAAGACTACCTTGCTGGGGTATTGCCTGCTGAAATGCCCGCAAGCTGGCCTGTGGAAAGTTTGAAGGCTCAAGCAGTGGCCTCAAGAAGTTACGTTCTAAGTCAAATTAGAAACAATCGCCACCTTCATTTTGATGTGGAGTCGGACGTAATGGATCAAGTATATCGGAAGATGCAGCCGGAGAATCCCTATTATAAAAAAATTAGAAAGGTGGTTGCTGATACTAAAGGGCTTGTAATAGGCAATCGAGGTTCTGTTTTGAAGGCTTATTTTCACTCCCATTGTGGTGGTCATACAGAGCAGTCACATAAGGTTTGGCCAGGAGCTTTAGGCTTTGAAAATGTGCAAGATCCTTATTGTGTTTCTCGTGGACAGTTTCGTTGGAAGCTGGATATGGATTACGACAAACTAAGCTCGGTCTATAGGAATTCCGGTGGCAGTATTCAGGATTCTAAAATAAACAAACTTCTTCCAGGCTCCAGAAACTCCAGTGGGAGATTGGAAAACGTATTTGTCTTTTTTGATAATGGAAAAATTAGAAGATGGAGCGCTACAAAGCTTCGTCAGGCAGTAGGTTTTTCAAAACTTCGTTCTACGAAATTTGATGTGTCTGATTCAAAAAAAGGAATATTGCTCACAGGTAAAGGTTACGGTCACGGGGTAGGTATGTGTCAGCACGGAGCCCGAGCGATGGCGCAAAAGGGCTACAATTATACCAAAATTCTGAAGCACTATTATCCTTATGGGAAACTAGCCCAATGGAATCAATTATCTGATAAACAGATCGCCAAACATTAAATTTGCATTCTAAAATAAAAGCTCAGCGAATCCGTTTTTTCTTCTCCAGCTCCTTTGTAGCTTTGGTAGGAAAAATTTAGGGGCGATAAAGAGTGGCCCATTCGAATTCCCCAACCACTGAGTTTGGGACCTGTCAGGTGAACCCACGAATAACTTGGTGTTAGAAAGAAAAAACTATGATTTGCTAGCTCAAATTTAAATTTCCAGCCGACATCAAAAAAGCTAATGTCTGTAAATCTCTGACTGAGCTCTGAGCGGTATACCAGGCTTAAGGCATCAAAAACTTCCAAATTTAAGGAGGCGCTAAATAGACCGATATCATCGTTCAAAGAAATTTGGTTTGTGCTTATGTTTTTAGTGGATAAACTAGAATACTCCAAGCCTACGCCAAAGTTTGGCTTTGCAAGCCAGCTGGGAAGGGCAAAGTTCTCACTTTTATTTTTTTGATAAAACTTGGATAGCATGGTTCTGTTGGCCCCAACTCCTATGTTTCCAGCAAAGCGATCTATTCTTTTTCTAGAAATAATACCCACGATTTCCCCTTTTGTATTCACTAAAGGACCGCCTGAATTTCCAGGGCTCAAAGAAATATCTGTGATAAACTCTCTTTCTAAATTCTTTGAGATCACCCCTGTAGAGAGTAAGTAGGTAAACTCCTCTTCATAGGATTTATTGCCAAAAGGTTTGGTGATAGCTGGGTGCCCAATAGTTGCCACTTTTTCTCCAGCGTCCAGTTCATAATCGGGCTCGGCTATTTTAACGATGGGTACATTAATAAGAGGTTTGTGTTTTAACAGGGCAAGGTCGTATGCCATATCAATAGCAACCGTTCGGGCCTCTACTTCTACCTGACCGGGATAGGATACATAAAGCTTTCGTAGGTTCCATGTACAATGGGCTGCTGTTAAAGTTGTATCCGCAGCGATTAAAACGCCGGAACAAATAGCTCCAGAATTTACAATGACAGGAACAGAGGCTCTTAGATCGGAGTAAATATCTTTCCAATCTTCAGCAAAAAGCATGTTTGGTAGTAAAGCTGTCAGAAGTAGAATCCATTTCATAGTTGCCCTCGCATATTTTGGAGAGATTGCAGTGGAATTGTGTAAAGGCCAAGGGAATGATGGAGAACAATGCGTAGCGTAAAAAAACAGGATTAAGGATGGGCAGTGGGAGTAAAATTACTTAAACTAGGGCATTATTGAGGAGACCTTAATGGCTAAAGCGAGTGCATCTGACGTATTCAATTGTAGTGTGGAAGAGTTTTACAAAATTGTTGCAGACTATGAGAAATATCCCGATTTTTTGGATGAAGTTAAATCCTGTAGAATTGTTGAAGATCAGGGAAGTAAAAAACTAGTTGAGTACACCGTTAGTGTGATTAAAAACTTTAGCTACTCTCTCTGGCTAACAGAGACAGAGAATAAAGGTGTTCGTTGGGAATTTGCCGGCGGAGATATTTTTAAAACCAACAATGGTTCCTGGCTTTTGACCGATGAAGCAGGTAAGTGTCGAGCTACTTACGATGTTGAGGCAAAATTCGGAATTTTTGTACCGGGACCGGTAACAAAAGCTTTGGTGAATGTAAATCTTCCCACAATGATGAGCGCTTTTGCAAAACGAGTGAACGAAGTTTATGGCAAATAACGATAATTGGGATGAAAACGAATCAAAGAGTGGCTTTATTCCAGATGCCCTCAAGAAAGTTCTCGCCATTGGAATGGGAGCCGCCTTTTTAACGGAAGAGACAATTCGAACTATCTTAAATGATGTTAAATTACCAAAAGATATAATATCGAAAGTTTTAGAAGGTGCTAATCGTTCCAAAGAAGACCTAATTGATAGGGTTGGAGACGAGATAGCCAGTGTGATCAAAAAAATTGATGTTGTTGAAGAGGCTTCTCGTTTTGTTGAAGAACATAAATTCAAGATCAATGCTGAAATTGAAGTAATCAAAAAAGACAACGGAGCCCTAAGTATGAAACTTAGCTCGGAAAATTCAGAAAATAATGGAAACCTATAATAAAGAAGAAAAAAACTGGCTGGTAGGAATGCACTTGAGTGTATTACTAGGATTTAGTTTATTTCCTTTAGTTGGATTTCTAGTTCCATTTGTAATTTGGAGAGTGAAGCGAGACGAAAGTCCTTGGTTTGAACTACACGGTAAGGAAATCACAAATTTCATGATCAATGTGGTCGTCTGGCAGCTAATAGGTGGAATTCTTTCTGTCATTGGTATTGGGATTTTAATCATTTTCCTGACCTATGCCCTAGGAGTCATTCTGCCTGTATATGCAGCCCTGAAAGTCTCTAGGTTTCAAGACTATAAGTACCCCACTCCCTTCCGTTTTTTATAGACCCCATCTCTCTAGACTTAACTTGTAGGATCTTTATTCCGATACAATTGTATGAGTTTTATACACTTAAAAGGATTTTAACTGGCGGACAGGTGGCATAGGTCTAGCAGTGTATAGACTTGTCGGGGGAGAGTATATGTCTCAAAATGAAACGGAATTAAATGATAAAGATAATGTGATTCAGATGCCAGCAAGGCACTCGAAGAGGTTATTATATAAAGACCATTTGGCTCGTAGAAGAACCGCAGTGGCGGGAAGCACAGTTGCCTTTTTAGCTATTTTTAGTTTCTTAAATCATATGGTCTGGCAAGGTTCCTCGGAAGAAGGTTTGTCTAGGGGAGTTGCGAACGTACAGTCTAATTTGGCGAGTTTGTACAATGAAGAATTTCAACAAAGCTTAGTTAAAAAATTATCCAATAGCGATTCTGTGAGTCTGGGTAGAAGTCCCAGTTCCATTGAAAGTATTAAGTATGGTGAGCTTCAAGGAAGTTACCATTTAGATGTGAGAGCAAAAAAAATCTGGAGTCTTAATAAAAAGGGAGACTCCGATGAAGCAATTGGTCTTAAAAAATCGGCTTTGGAGTTTTTAATCAGTTATCATAGTCAAATTCCCGTGAAATATGACAGAGTAGATAAACTTAGTAAACAGGTGCAAGATACCGGTTCTACGCTTGAAAATTACCAATTGGTTCAGAATGGTAAGCCTATTGCCAAAGTCGAATTCATTACCAATGCCTATGGTATTTTAGAGTCCTATGTAATTAAGCAATAGCGAGTAAAATATTTTTTTATAACGTCAAAATGCTGGTGCCACTTAGGACCAGCATTTTTTTTGTTTTGTTCAGCTGTAGCTCAGTAAAACCGATCATTTAGTATGGTTTGGAAAAATTGGGATTCCGAGGAGTCCACGGAAAATACAAAAATCAATAGTGCTTTTAAGAACTCTGCTGCTGTAGAAACAAAGTTTTTAAAACTCGCAAACCCAATGGATAGATTGGCTGCTTTTATCATCGATATGATTATAAGTTTGAGTATTTCAAGTGTCTTAACTAGTGCCTTTATGCGAAGTATGCAGCAAGCTCAATTGTTAGAACAACTACCAGATTTAATTTTTTGGGCACTACTTAGTTTATTGATACATTTGTTAGTTTATGTAAGCTACTGCGGACTGATGTTAGCTCGATTTGGTTATACCATTGGAAAGAAGGTTTTTCATATACAGGTAAAACATATTTGGAAAGATCAAAAGCTTTCGTTTCCTCAAGCGGTACTGCGCTCAGCTTATCAGCTTTTTGAGATACCATTTGTTCTTCCTTTAAGTGCGGTGTTTGTAGATAGCAAAAGAAGGATTTGGCATGATAGAGTGACGGACTCTATTGTTGTTAGTAGTTCCAGTAGGGCGATGGGATCTCCATCTAGGCAAGAGAAGTCGTTTGTAAAAGGCTTTGTAACGCCGGTTTATTTTTTGTTTTTTGTGCTTGCTGGAGGCTTGGTTTCGAAGGCGATCAGCTTTTGGCATAGTGAAAGAGATTGGTTAGCTGATCTTGCTACCAACCTACCACATTGTGAGGCAGTTCTTGATGAGGCTCAGAATTGGCCACAAGAATCTGGAAGAAAAGCGGATACGCTAATTGTGGCATTGGGCCTGTACTCAGCGGACTTAATTTCAAAGTCTTGTTTGTTATCAGAAGCCGATATTGCTTTTAGGCTCAATAAAAAACCTGAATATGCTTATTTGGCAAAAGCATTTGTTCACGATGATAAATCTGAATTATCTAACAGATATCTTTTGAAGATTTGTGATGAGAGTCCGGACTCTAGAAGTTGCAAGTTCAGTCGACTCATAAGTTTTTGGGCAGATTCGGATTGGGAAAAATCTGACAGAGTGCTCCAAGATATTTTACCTGGTTCTGAGACCTTCATTCGAAACTGGGCCGTTAAACATTATATTGCTCGTGGTCATTTTGATCGTGCTAGTGAGATTTTAGATTCTCTGATTCCCTATACGGGGATTGCAAATTTTATTTCCGAACATAGAACTCATGTACTTTGGGAGATGGGTTATCAAGATGCTGCTGTGGTTTCTGCTAAAAGTATTTTACCCAATTTGACTGTGATAGGTCAGCGAGAGATGCGATCGTGGATTTGTTTGCAAATGGCCAATTCTAGTTGTGAGAAAGTAGACGTGGGTATTTGTTCTGAAGTCATTGATTGGGAGCCCATTGCTTCAAAATTCTCAGAAACAGAGAGCTTAGCAATGTTGGGAGTTGGTTCTTGTGAGGGTATGTCTGTTATTGAGATATCAAATAAAATTTCAAAAGATTCTACAACGATGACCAGGCTTTTTCTACGTAGCCTGCAAGAAAACCGTATGGACCGGCTTGGTTTATTGAAAGCGGGAGTAAACGGAAATATGCCCCCAGTCGTCACGAGTGAACTAATACATAGAATTAGTAAAGAGAGTTCTGATTTGGATACACTGGACCAGCTTAAAAATATTGTTCTTCGTACGAATCCAGAATCAGTGAATTGGGACCGTGCTACTCTAAGTGTTATCGAAGCCTATTACCGGGCTAATCTTTCTGATCGAGCTCAGATGTTTTCTGAGACTGTGTGGGCATTACAAAAAGAAAACGATGCGTTCCACAAGAAAATTTTACTCAAGGCCTATAGTGCTAAGAACTTGAATTGGGTTAGGAGCAAAATTAAAACTCGTCAACCTGCCAGTTTTTTACAAAAGAAAAACTGGTTGGATTCGTTCAGAGATATGAAAAAGGAAATTCGTAAATGATAATTCCTTTTTATGCAGGCTTTCCTAAAATCAAAGAAAAGCCCATCACTTGGGCGTTGGTCTTAACGAATGTTTTAGTCTTTGCAGCAACAATAAATTTTCAGATGTTTGGGGATATGGAAATCGCCGAAAAATTTGATAGAGAGTTTATGGTCGTTCAGGGTAAATTCTTTTCACAATTCATTAAAAGTAATTCTGACTATTATGACGATGTTCATCATCAGTTGGCCAATCTAACCCAGGAAGGAAAAAGAGAGAAAGCAGAAATTCTTGGACATTTCGCGCTAAGAGATTCCTATTTTCGTGAGCTTGCACTTGGCTACTCTTTTCAAGGGGACCAGGTGGAGCTAGAGTATTGGCGCTCTAATTTTTCACAAATATTAAACCTCTATAACGAACATCCTAGTTTTCGATGGGGAGTAAGCTCCTTAAGTCATGAATGGTATCATTGGGTTTCCTATATGTTTATGCACGGAGGTTTTTGGCACCTGCTGGGTAATCTTTGGTTTTTGCTTATTGTCGGTGGCGCTCTGGAAGGAATCATTGGTGGACTCAGCTACTTAGTTTTATATTTAGGTAGTGGAGTATTAGCCGCTTTCACTTATGTATTTTTCTCTGGAGTTACGGCAGTGCCTTTAATTGGTGCAAGTGGGGCGATATCTTGTTTGGTCGCATTTTATTCTATTATTCGATGGAAAAGGAAGCTGCGATTTTTCTATTGGATTATTCCTGTGCAACCCTATATGGGGTTTATAAATTTGCCTGCTTGGGTAGGTTTTATGTACTGGTTCTTGGGTGATTTAGCTGGGTTCTTGGGGCAAATGAGCTCGCTAGGCGGGGTGGCCTATTCCGCGCACCTTGGCGGAACTAGTGTTGGGATAATTTGTGGTGGTCTACTATACTGGAGTAAAAAACATGGAAAAGGACTTTATGGATATAGCAAAAGAGTAGAGCCCTATGAGTTGGTCTCTAGTTCAAAATGACCAAAGCTATCTCCCACCTGAAAGTTCACCTTATCTCCTGGCTCTAACTTAGAAACACCTTCAGGGGTACCAGTTAAAATCCAATCACCTGCAGCCATTGGGTAATGCTCAATTAGATATCTTAAAAGACTGGGAACAGAATGAATCATGTTGGCTGTAGTTGATTTTTGCCGTTCCTTACCATTCACGCTGAGGCTCAGTTCCAAATTAGAAAAATTAAAATCAGGCTTAATGTTTACCGGTTTACCCATTGGGCACGACTGTTTAAAAGCTTTTGCTAGGGTCCAAGGTTGCCCTTTTTCTTTAGACTTTGATTGTACATCTCTAAGGGTGAGATCTACAGCAGCAACATAGGACTCAAGCTCTAAATTTTCATCTAGTCTCACAGCTAATTCGACTTCATGATGTAATTCATTGGAAAAAGCGGGAGCCACGATCAAAGAACCGGAATTTACGATGGATGAAATTGGCTTCAAAAAAACAATAGGATCATTTGGTATTTCATTTCCAAGTTCTTCAATATGTTTCAAATAGTTACGACCTATGCACCAAATACTCATAGCTAGTGATATTTACAGTTGTAGAAATTATTGTCATGGATAAAGTGACTTCAGTAGCAATTTCAATTAAAATTGACCTATGGCTAATCACTCAGAGAAAGAATCCGTAAGGAGATTTTTATCAAAAAGCGGTACTATCAGAATAACAGCTCTGGTAGCAGATAAGCTCGTTGCTGAAATGCAAAATATTCAGCAATCTACTCCTCTGGCAAGTGTGGCTATGGGGCGCTTAACTCTTGCGGCAGCTATGCTAGCCTCCCATTCAAAAGACGGCAAAGTGGGGCTCCATTTTCAGGGTAATGGACCCTTAGGATCTCTTTTTGTTGAGGCCAGTTTTGATGGTAAAATAAGAGGCTATGTTCAAAACCCAAATGCGGATCTTGCCTTAAATGAGGGAAAAATTGATATAAGTGGTGGTGTAGGTATTGGCTTAATGAATGTGGTGAGAACTCTACCCCATCAAAAACAACCCTTCTCTGGAACTGTCATCATCAAGACTGGGGAAATTGCGGGGGATGTAGCTTACTATTTAGAGCAAAGTCATCAAATCCCATCCATCGTTGCTCTCGGGGAGCATGTGAACGAATACGGGTTTGTGACAACGGCAGGGGGCGTGATCATTGAGCTTATGCCTGGACACACCGAGCTGGAGCTAGGGGTTTTGGAAAAGAACTTAGAGGAAGCCAAATCCATGTCTAAGATGCTGTTAGACAATACCGACCTAAAAAATATAGTAAATGAGTACACAAAGGGTATTGAGGTCTACGAGATCGAACATGAATACGCCTTAAGTTATAGCTGTACGTGTAACCAGGATAAAGTGGATGCCTCTATTACATTTTTGGAAACTTATGATTTAGAGCAAATGCTGCAGGAAGATAAGCCTGCTGAGGTAAAGTGTGAATTCTGTAGTAAGGAATATTCAGTGAGTGTTGAAACCATCAATGAAGTGTATAGATCTAAAAAGAAGCAAGGACTTCATTGAGCTGGACTTCGCATCTGGTCTACGAGCCATTTAGCCCCATAAAATACAATAAAAATCTTTTTTAAAAGCCGGATTGTTAAGAATTCTTAGTGTTTTACTTATCGGAAAAGTAAAGTCTTAGTAAAAGGTAGAGAAAACGGGCGAAGTGTATATAATTAGTTTATTTTTTTGTTAAACAGGGTTTAAGATATGCCCTATGGAACAAATAACGGTACTATTAGTTGAAGACGAACAAGACATCAGAGAATTACTAACCCAAAAATTAAGATCCCAAGGATTCCTAGTTCACTCTATCGATAGGGGCGATTTAGTAGTTAAGGCTATGGAGGCTTACAAGCCAGATATCGTTTTATTGGATCAGATTATGCCTGGTAAGATGGGAATAGATGTTTTAAGGGAGCTTCGTGAAAGCGAGCAATTCTCTTCTGTTCCAGTTATTATGGTTACCGGCTTAGGAGGAGAGGGTGAAAAACTAGAAGCTTTCAACTCTGGAGCGGATGATTATGTGACGAAGCCATTTATGTCTAAGGAACTAGGTGCTCGAATTAATGCGGTAATGAGAAGAGCAAAGGGCTCAGGTGCTGAGTCTGCAAGACCAAATCAATTAGTGAATAGTAATTTAGTAGTAGATTTCTCCGCTCATAAGGTATTTGTTGATGAGTCTGAAGTGAAACTAACACTTACTGAGTTTAAGCTACTCTCTGAGTTGCTGGTACAGGCAGGAAGGGTTTTATCTAGAGATCAGTTGAGAGAGAAGGTTCTGGGAAGATTGTCCATTACAGACCGAACTATAGATGTTCACATGGCGGCCTTAAGAAAGAAATTAGGTGGTCGTGGTGGTGATATCCAAACCGTTCGTGGCGTAGGATATCGGTTTACGAGAACCTTAGCGGCCCATTAGTACTCCAATCAAAAACAAGCAAACACAAAGCCAGCTATATAAGCTGGCTTTTTTATAAGCATTGCTAATGCTGGTGTCGAGTTTTACTAATTAGCGTTCTGAAGACGAGGCCTAGTGGGAGATGGCTCCCACTGGTTCAGACTGAATTTTTAGGTAGTATTAGGGTCCCTTTGAACTCCACGACTGTGGACTAGAACCGGCAGTTACCTAGTATAAGAGCAATTCGGGTGCCAATCATTTTGGTGTCAGTTTTCCTCGATTTGGTAAAATATTCAGCCGAATTCGAGTTTTTTGACCTAGCATTTCGGCACCACCGCTCCGCTAAGTATCATATTGATACCATGGTGTTTCTAATGAAACAACTACTCAGATCACTTGTGAGCTATTTAATGCGATACACTATTAGTATTTATTATAATAAGATTAAATTTTATGGATCTAGTCCTAAAGGATGGAATGCGTATTTTTTTAATTTTATAGCGAGCTTTTTTGTCCTATAAACAGGAATTTATTGGAGTTGGCTTTCTGAAATTTAAAAGTAGTCTACTAATAAATAAAAACTATAGATAGATAGAAGCCTTAATTGGCATTCCTCTTAAAAACCAGTTTGTTAGAAACTCATATCTTTTTTCACTATTTATTTCAGGTGCTTAGAGGGGTTTTGGTGCTCTTGAAGCTCTTAGGGCTGTAATTTGTTATACATCTCAAAATGTTTAACAGCCAGGCCTGGCCTATCAAGAAATGAGTAATTTTAAGTGCTTAGGGAATTGTGGCATATTTTTTTTTGGAACTATCTTTGCCTTATAGAAGGGTGAGGAGAAAATAGATGTTAAACCGAAAATGCACAGTAGTAATATCTTTGTTAAGTGCCGTTCTGTTATTTGGATCTGCCTGTACACAATTAATGGTTCCCCAGGAAAGTTGCAACTTTGTTCAGAATGCCCAAGAACAACGAGTGAGCTGGAAGAAATCGGAATTGATCACGGTGGCGATTCACGAAAGCGTTCCTGATGAGGAATCTATAAGTGCAGTTGTGGAGGCTCTCGAGATTTGGGAGGAAAGCACAGGCTACGAGATTTTTGAATTTGTGGATGTCCAAGCAGAAGAGGATATCGGAAATTATGATATACGAATCTATTGGAATAATGATTGGGAAGATAACAGACAGCTTGAACAAGCGCGTACACTCATCAAATGGCGCGGAAACAATATATATAGTGCAGTGATTGGAGTGAATGCTGAGCACAACTCATTTTTTACAGGAACTTTTGCCGAATCTGGAAAAGTGGATCTGGTAGCCCTTATGGTTCACGAGATCGGCCATGCCTTGGGCTTAAATCACGTTCACGATACGAACTCAGTGATGGAACCAAGCCTTGCTACAGGCTTTGCAGAGAGGCGCAAGCCATTTCTAGAGGACCTAGAATCAATGTCTTGTGAGTATTCTGTCTCAGATGAAGTTATAGCCGGTTTACAAGAGGAATCTATAACAGAATCTAAGGTAACCGGACATGATCACGCGGAACATCATGATCATTATTTTGAATAAGAAATGTAAGAAAATTTAAGTATTAATCCTAGCGAGGATTGTCTAGCATACCAACGAAAGTCGAGGAAATATGAAGAAGTCGAACGAAATTAATAAAGTTAGTAAGAGGAAAAACACTACTCATTTAATTGAAGCTAAGGCCGAAGCGTCTATGGATTTTAATCCAATGGCCAATTTTTCAAGCTATGAGTTAGCAGGTTTCTTAGATTCACAAATTCAGAGACTTGGAGACGCGGTGAATAGAAACGAACTGTACTTCAATGAAGTTAGTTATCTTTTAGAAAGAAAATTAAAATAGTATTGATTTAATCAAACCCAAACATAATCGTCTCGTCATCATCTGACTGATAGGCAGTATATCCTTTTGGTTCATACCACGCCTGATACCTAGAATCAGAGGTGAAAATTGTTCCCGCCGGTAAATCCGTGAGCCTGGCTTTAAAAGGAGCAAATTCATTAATACCAGATCTAACTAAATCCACAGTACTCACTGTGCCATCTGGCTCTGTAACTGTTATAGTTCCGGCCACTAAAGAGGCAAAGGCTACATATTCAGCCTCAGTATTAAGAGCAAATTTTTTCTTTAACATAGATGTTGGAACAAAAGGGGCGGAGCAGTAGCCGTTACTGTCAGCATTACTGTTCGCAACGATAGGTTGGTCGGCAGTGATTCTCAGTGAATAACCTTGATAAAGGCTGTTTGATCCCCGTCCAGTAATCTGTAAAGCGCTACCAGAATTTAAACTTTGATCTTGTTGATGACTGTCGGAATGATTGAGGTCTAAGTTGGTAGAGTCTGTAGCAGAAGCCACCATAGCTTTTGTTGAAGGTATCCCTAAGATATCTGTACTTGCCGGAAGTAAAGGTCTTGGATCCGATACCCTTCCGCCTGAACTTGAATACATATAGGCAATAATTAAGCCGGTAGACACAAGTTTAAAGCCACCATTGTTTGTAAGACTGAAGGTGTGGTTTTCTCCAGCTAGAATAGTTTCGCTATCATCGAGAGTTCCTCCTCGAAAAACACTCATATCAGTGTCCTCAAAAGCGTAAACTGTAATTATATGTGGAGCGTCTCTTGTTCCAGTAAAAATAAACTCTTTCCCTGACCAGTCCGGAGTATTCCAAACGATCTGTCCATTTTCTTGAACGGTATCGTTAGAGTTTGGACTTAGTCTACCGGCAACAAAAAATTCTTTCTCAGAACTTAAAATTTGATTGGGATATGTATCTAAAACTGCGGTTTCTCCGGAGTTTAAAGTGGCAACTACAGTCTCACCATCTTTTATTTCCGTGGCATCATAAAATGCAACAACACTAGATTTTGTTGCTCCACCCAGATTCATGGCTTTAAAAGTTGTAGCTTCGAAAAAAGGATTGTCCGGAGCTGTCTCACCCACTATTAAATTACTGGCAGGTGAAGTGGAACCATTATAGGCTCTTACGTTAAACTCGTATTGAGTACTTGGACTTAATCCAGTAATGGTTGAGTTTGTATCAGTACCCACGCCCTCGGCTAAAAGAATCCAATCGGTATCGTCTTTTACTCTATATTCAACGATATAATCTGAGATGCTACTACCGTTATGATAGGGAGCACTCCAACCTATGGAAATCTCTGTAGTTAAGGCACTAGAAACAGCTAAGCTATTAATAGCCTCTGGAGGACCGGGGACATTCCAAAAGTCACTGCTTTCAATTTCAGAAGGGTTTCCTGCAGCATCTACAGCTCTGATATTAGTGAAGTAGTTGATTCCGTCACTGATGGACAGTCCACTCAAGAAAGCACTCGTTACATCACCAACATTTACCCAATCAGAAATATCTGTGGCACCTTCTGATAATCCAATACTTAACTCGTAGTGAGAAAAAAGGAAATCGTCAGTACTTGCATCCCAGTTTAGGGTAGAACTACTTGATTCAGTTGCGTCTAAATTAAAGGATACATTTGTCGGCATTGCGGGCTGGGTAGTGTCCATTCGAAAAGATACAGATACTACTGCAGATTCTTGGGAGTGAGTTAGGTCTCTGGCCTGAACATGGATATAGAGGAGCTCATTTCCGGTGTTTTGAGTATAATTTGTAGTAGTATCGAAAGCTTCGCTAGAAAATACGTGTGTCGGATTGGAATTGACCACATACCTGAACTCGCAAATTTGATCACAGCTCCAATTAAGGTCTGCATTTTTAGTCGCCGCAATATCGCTTAATCCCAGGACTAAAGGAGCAGGGGGGAGTAATCCTTCGCCAGATAAAGAAATTTCACTAGATGTATTAGCGTCACCATTATTAAAATTAATACTGATCGTACTTTCTCTTATTCCCGATGATGTTGGTGTAAAACTGATTTCAATCAAACAGCTTTGGTTGTTCGTTAGAGCGTTATTACATGTACCATTGGTTCCAGGAAAACTACCGCCAGTATATTGAAAGTCTCCGCTCAAATCAGATACTACTATATTTATTAGGCTTTTCTCGCCATCGTTTTGAAGTTGTAGAGTTTGGATATTCTCATTAGAAATTTCAGTAGAAGCGAATATAAGGGACGTTCCAGGCAAAGCCATTAGAACGCCGGGATTAGACTCCTTAGGAGCTAATTCAACTGGATCCGGATCAGACGTAGGCTGACCACCACAAGACACGAGTATCCATACAGTAAGAAGTAAGTACGCAAACGGGTTCATTTTTTACCTTCCTAAACGCTGCCAAGATCACTTCGCCCTGACAGAATACTATTCGGAGGTCTAGCCCAGAACTGTATGACTTTTCCGTAACATTCCCGTACCAATACGAGAAAATTAACACTTTTTTAACCAACAAAAACCCCATTGCTTTACTTTTAATCCCTTTTTTATCTCCTTCCCTCCCTCTCTTTTTAAAATCATCAATACTTAAAATTCAGAAAAAGCAATAGCATCCCAGGATAATTGTCGGCCGCACGGAGTTGTGTGTCTGAGTACGGCTGACAATTATCCTGGGAGGATATTGCGTTCAAATCCACCACCAAACATCGATTTTAAAAAAAAAAGCCCTGCGGCGCCCGAGCAAAAAAGTCAGTTTTTAAGAGCAATCAACTTAAACTTCCCATCCTCAAACCAAGTCTTAACCTCTTTGGTATTAACACTTTTCTCTAAAGGAACCTCGTGATGAAAAGTCTGACTGGAATTAGTGGTGAAGCGTTGCCCTTCTTTTTTGAAGTCTTCTTTGTGCATTCTAGTGCCAGAGATCTGAATTTTGTCTCTCTGTACTCTCACGTCGATATTTTCCCGCTCATGCTCAGGAATTCGAACCTCAAAGAAATAGTTGGAAGGGTTTTCGACTAGTTTATTTTCAAAAAACATACTTTTGTAAAAAGGGTCTTCTGTTTTTTTATTGTATTTAGTTAGGTCATTGAGCATTTCTTGGCGCTGACGAACGATAGCCTTAGTGTAATTGTTGCGCTGAGCTGCAAGGGATTCATCGTTTCTAGATTTAGTAATCTCATAGTCTTTAGCAAATTCTTTTCTTTGTTCGTTCAATGCTCTAGATTGCTCGGTTTCAATTTCTGTTTTTTTCTGATTAAAGTTTTTATCGAGCTCTTTCATTCTCTCTACATGAAAGCTGCTCTTTTGGTCCATTTCATTTTTGTGAACATTATCTTGTTTTCTCTCTAGAGTAGAAAATTTTTGCTCGTTTCGTGTGAGCTTGATTTCTCCCTCTCTATGAACCCTACGTATCTCTTTGTCGTAGTCTTGTCTTAAACCTTCCTGTCTAGAGGTCTGAATTCCAACCTCGGTTTGGATTTTGGCTTTATTTTGCTTTCTAAGGTTATCGATCCGAACACTATTTTGTTCTTCTTGACGAAGTTGCTCGGCTCTATACTTTCTTTGCATTTCGTTGAGGGCCCTCAGTTTCTCATCATTTACTGAATCAATTTGATCACGATGCTCTTTTCTAAGGGATTTGATCCTCTCATTATGACCAAATTTAGTTTTTTCATAAATATCTTGATGCTTCTTTTTAGACTGATCAATTTCTTGATCCTGGTTCTGTTGAATTTCCGATAGACGCTGACGATAGGTACGTTGCTTGTCCGTTAGTTGATTTGAGCCTTCCAGTTGGATTTTAGTTAGTTGCTTGTTAAAAAACTTTTGGTTGGATTGCATTTGCCCTTTGTAGGTATCTTGCATCTCTTCTAGCTTTTTATTGTGTTCCATTCTCTGTGTGCTTTGTTCGTTGGACATCCGCTTATATTGATCATTCACTTTTTCTTGATGCTCTTCACTGGTTTGTGCCAATCGATTATATATTTTCTTTATACGTTTTTGATTTTCCTGAACTTGATTTTCGCCACGCTCTCTGAGTGCTTCTACGGATTCTTTATTAGATTTTTTAATATGATTGATGGAGGCTTCTCCATACTTTCTTAGCTCCGCCTCTCTATCCTTGTATCTGTCTTTTGTATCTTGGAGTTTTGTTTCACCACGCTCTACAATTTCCTTACGCTTTTTTTCGTAAGTAGATCCAAGATCTCGTAGTTCTTTTGCTTTTCCGGCAGAGATATCTGACGCCATCCGGCCCTCCTAGCCAAAATCGTCCTGTGACACATAAGTGTAGTATTCTTACTTATCACTAACTATCTAATTGTATCCTTAAATAGAGTCTTACACCATTAGACAAAGGTGAAGAAAATGGCGCTACAGCTCATTGGCGGGCACTCTTTCTGGTTTTTCACAATAATTCTTAAAACCGGAGGTATTGCCTCCGCAGATCCAAGAGTCCACGTACTCAATGCTTTGGTCTGGGTCTAGTGGATTATAGGTAGAGTATTGATAGGCATCTAGTGTGCTGATGATGGTTTTTTGATTCCCGTTAGGTTTTGTTAGGGACAACTCAAATACGCGATACTCCGCTTTGCTATTTAAAGATAAAACTAAAAAAAGAATCAGCCATTTCATAGAAATAAGATCGGAATAAGACTGTTAGAGCTTAAACAAAAAACCCGCCTCGAGAGGCGGGTTAATAATTAATGTTTTGTTACTTTCATCGAGTTAATTGAATTCTCGATGATGTTGAAATAGGTCCTCACAAGGAGGTCATGGTCTGTATGGTTTAGACTATGCACAAAATCTCGTTTTTTTCTTAGGGTTTCCTTCTCCATGAATTTGGCTAAAAGATCTTGGATTCTAGCTAGATTATCAATCTTAAACATGGTGTTATCTTCTGCTTTTCTTGAGAAGACTCGGGCTATGGTCGAGTTTTCAAAAAGCAGATGATGTCCATTTCTAGATTGATCTAGAAGATATTCCATTTGTTGCAATCGGTTCTCGTCCAGTTTCAGGTTTTCGAGTTTCTCCAATACGGCCTCCTTGCTAAAATGTAATACTCAGGTAGATCACATTTGAGGGAAAATCCTTTTCCAACAAATTTTTTAGGACCTAACTTTATTGTGAGTGCAATGCTTAGTGCATTTCAAGTACAGAAATAGTCTGGTGACATTAGGCGTTGGAGCGTGATATGTAACAGGAACTTTTGTTTAATGAAAAAGTGACCAAAGGAGTCTAGGTGGCTAAATCTTCTCAGAAAAAGACTAAAGCAAAGGCAAAGAAAAAGCCTAGTGCTGCAGCTCAAAAAATTAGCAAAAAAAAGAAGAAGAAATCCTCTAGCTTGAATAAAAAACTTTCGAAATCCGAATCTAAAAAAGTAAAGGCGAAGAAGAAAGATATGAAATCAGACGCGGTAAAATTTGAAGAGCAAATTGTAATCGATGAAGAAAAAAATCTGGTTTTTCAATCCGAGGACGACCTTTATGAACATTTCAAAGGTCATATCTCTGATCTAGAAAAAGAATTTAATCAGTTTTACGATAAGAACACGGATTTCTCTCAAAAAGAGTTCGACGAATTTGAGGAACAGCTTCTTGAGCTATTGAGTGAACCAGATCAAATTTATGAAGATGAGTATCGTCTTCCTGGAATTCCCCTGAAGCAATACGTAAAAAGTTACTCCGACGAAAAAATGGGAGATTATCATTATATCGCTTTAGTTTATCTATCAGTGGATACACCTACTTTTGTGTTCCTTCATTTCCCTACAAAAGATCCAAAGCTATTGGCCAAGTATACCAATGCACAAGTATTCTATGACGTAGAGCAGGATGGAACTGATTTTGAAGAAGTGGATGCTCTCGCCGAAGGAGATGAACTAGCAGTAGGGCTTTACAAAGCAATGCTGACACTCAGAGGTGAAAATGATATCCCTGTTCACGATTTTCAAAGTTTTACTGAATACAGATCTGAAGGAATAGAGGAAGCGGATGAGATCTGGAGAACTACCGACTTAAACGGCAATACTCTTGTTAACTTCATTAAAGATCTTAGTGAAGGAGAAGAGAGTCTTTTTTATGTATCGGTCGCTGTAGAAGATGAATCTACTGATTCTCATTACTTATTATTTTCTTTTCCAACTAGAGATAAATCGATTCTAGAAAGATACCGCCATGGTGATAATCTAAACGCCGAGGAAGAAGGTGAGTTCTCAGATGATGAGGAATCTCACTAATTGGCGTTGGGTGTCAGCCCATAGAAGCAGTAATTACTTAGGTTACTAGAATAATTTATACTAGGGTCTGCACTTAGTATATTTGAGAAAGGATGCAGGCTAAATGCATTCGTCTCTACACCATAAGTTTCAATTTTCTTATCTCTAAAAATTTGTGGGTTTGCTTGAAAGGGTGGTAGTAGTCCAAAATTGCCACCAATGGAGCTTTGACCGTTATTGTTAAACACTTGCATTTCTACAGCTATGAAACTACTAACATTTCTTAGAACGATCACCATATCCGTTAATTTACCATAGGCTAAGTCCTCTGCGCGAACAGAAGTGACTGCGTTTAAGAGTGCAAACTTTTGCCCGGTTTGATTTGGGTCATATACATCAAACTCAATTTTAGAATTGTTGTTGTAAAGATTGTTACTTCCATCTGGATTACTATGATTATAGCCATAAAAAGAAATATAAGCCTCTGAATTATCGAGAGCTGTGGTTGAATTATAAAGCTTCACTTGGGCGAAGTTGTAGAAGTCAGCACTGCTACTGTCACCTAATGTTTGAATAGCTGCATTTACTGGTGCCTGTCCTTCTAAGGGGCCACAGCTTGTTACATCATTTAATGAATTAGTGGAATTAAATCCATCTGCCGCACCTTGGTCACTACAGGCTACGAGCATTAGCAGTAGTAAGGCTAGTACACTGAGTTGGATTTTATTTTTTGAGAATCTCATTTTTCCCCCCGAAATAATGATTGGTTCTTACCCATTGTTATTGCAATTGGGATGCCAGGCATTGGGAGTTATCTATTTATTTAATCAGTAATATTAGATACTTAGCTGTGTTTTGCTTTGAGACAGTGTCAGCTTTCTGTCTAGGTGCAAAGGGAGCTTTTGCCAAATGATATCGGCTTAGATAGAATCATTCCATGATAAAGCTAACTAAAATAATAATTCTACTCTTAAATATATTTCTTATTTCCTGTGCCGGAATAGGAATCAAAAACAAACTTCCTGAAACAATGAAAAAGTTGAAGGATTCCAATCTGTATCAAGATTTTAGCTTTCTGGTGTGGCCTGGAGTGGAATATAAACATGAATTTATCAGTAACACTTTCACAAGAACTTTCACCAAAGGCCAAGTCTCAAATGAGAAAACAGAGACGGTTCAATTTAAGGTTAGCTATCTAGGAGGTGCGGGAAATGATAGGAGCCTTACTCAAAATGTTCTGGTCACTACTTCTGATAAGCGTGGAGCGGTGGCGCTAAGAGATTTAGCTTTTCCTGAGCCTGGAGTTCAAGTTCCCTATGCCTACGACTACAAGGCCAATATTCTTAGGGCAGGCAATGAACTACCAAACTCTGTGTTTTTTATTCCTCCTGTTTTACTTCCAAAAGGGGATGTTAAAGCGGGTGATACATGGAAAAACGAATTTTCATGGACCACTGAGAATGGGATCGGCTTAGTTCTTGATGTAGTCAGTATTTTAAAATCCTACTATAGCTGCGGGGACCAAGTTTGTGCTGATCTTGAATTAAGTGGTGTTGTTTATATGAAGGAAGACCCAACAAAAGCTTCTTACGGCTCCGAGCTTGCTGGTAGAATGATCGTATCTACGAAGACGGGACAGATTCTATGGGAACAAATCCGGACGGGAGAAAAGCTCTTTGCCGAAGGAAAGCGAATAGAGGTGAGCTCCTGTTTAGAATCAAAAATGATTGCTCCAGTTACAGAGGCGCATCTTAAGAATAAAAAAATGGAATGCGATTTAAAACATAAAACCGCAATTTTTGTAGACTTTCCGTTTAGCGAATAAAAGCTAAAGTCACACCGTCTCCTCCAGACTTTTCTCCACCTGCTTGCCAACGATCAATATAAGGTGAGCGGGCTAGGTAGCTTCGAACGGCTTTTTTTAGGCTCTGAGTTCCATGGCCGTGGATTATTTCTATCTTGTCCTGGTTATTGAGAGTTGCACTATCTAAATTTTCTTCCAGTTGCTTTAGAGCTTCCTCCACTGTTTGTCCTCTAAGGTCTATTTTGTTCGTAGAAATTTCAGATTCAGCACTGGAGCCTACGAACTCAAACTTTTTTCTCTTTTCCGGTTTGATCTTAGAATCAGTAGTCCTAGGTTTTAGGAACTCCCAAGGGATTGAGATTTTCATCGAACCGGCAAGAACTTCTACTTCTCCTTTTGAGCTGACCTTACTCTGGACGATAGCATTTTTTTGAATATTTGTAGCGTACATCATTGTCCCGGGAGGGTAATAGAGGTTAAAGCTCTCTGGACTATCAACGCTGATTTCTTCTTTTTGTTTTACTATTTTGGGAAGACTTGCCTTTAAATCAAAGGCAGTAGTTTTTTGTTCTCTCGCTTTTATAAGCTCCTCTTCAATTCTGTTCTCCGCTTTTTTGATACTCTTATCAAGCCTCTTGTCTTTTTCGGCTTTGAACTTGTCCACTAAAGCTTTATATTTTTCTTTTTGTTGTTTAACATTTTTTAATTCGAGTTCTAATTGGTTTTTAGTTTGGCTCAATTGAGTGCGCAAGTCTTCTAGCTCGGATAGTTTTTTATTTTTCTCTTTTGTTTCTGGGCTTAGGTATTCTAAACTTCGATCGAGAATGTCGCCACTTACTCCCATCCTCTTAGCCGTTTTCCAGGCATAAGAGCTGCCAGATACTCCACTAAGTAGGGTGTAATTTGGCAAACCAGTTTCATCATCAAATTCCATAGAGGCATGGAGAATGGAATATTCTTTGTTCCAGCTTTGCTTGAGAGCGCCAAGGTGCGAGGTGATCATGGAGAAACATTCGTTTTTAATGTATTCATCAATAAAGGATTTGGCCAGGGCCGAACCCTCTTCTGGATCTGTTGAACCACAAATCTCGTCAATTAAAATAAGATTTTTAGATCCTTTTAATTGAGTGGCCTCATTTAATTCCACCATATGGGATGCAAAGGTACTTAAGCCCTCTGTTATATTTTGTGAATCCCCCACGGAGATATGGATACTTCTAAAAAAGGGTATTACTAATTTTCCTCTTCCTGAAATCTGTAAGCCACAACGTGCCATGTGGGCTGCAAGGCCAAGGCTTTTTAGTAAAATAGTTTTACCGCCTGCATTTGGACCACTTAGGATCATTGTATTCGACTCTTTTAAAGAAAAGTTATTACGAATCACCTTTCCAGTACCCAGGCTTAGTTCAAGTAGTGGGTTTGAAAGCTGCTCCAGTTCAATCGATTCCTCAGAGAACTCACACTCATTGCAATTAGCGTCTAATTTTAATTTGGCTTTAGCTAGACTGATATCTGCATCCAAACAGTTTTTATAAGAAGTCTTTAATTCATCCAGATGAAAATAAAGTAGATCAGATATTTCTTTTAACAACCTATCGATTTCATGTTGAATTTCGATACTTATTTCTTTGATCCTATTGTTATTTACCACTACTTCTTGTGGCTCCATAAAAACGGTTTGCTTACTTTGGCTGGTGTCATGGATAATTCCAGGGAATTTTCCCTGCATGCCGTTTTTGATAGGGAGTACCCATCTACCGTCTCTGGTTGTTACAAACTTATCTTGGAGAACATGCTCTAGTTCATGCTGCTTCACTAATCGGTCCAACAAACCATGGATAGAGCCTTTGAGCTCCTTTTTTTCCTCATAAAGGTTATAGAGCTTGGGACTTGCGTCTACTTTGAAGTCTCCATCAGATGTGATGAGTTTATTGATTTTCATAATAATTGCGGCAGGATCAATAAGCTCCTCTGTAATTTCATCTAAGCTATCATCATCAAACTCGCTTAATATTCTTCCTAAGCTAGAAAGATCATATAAAAAAGATCTGAGAAGGTTTAATTCGGGAGAATCAAGCTGGGCATTTTTATCCAAGCGCTTTAAAATCGGTGGAGCAAACTCTATATTTTGCAAGTTGGGTCGACCACCATTTTGTCTTATTACCATGGCAAAAGAGTCAGTCTTTTTGAAGCTAGCCAAAGCATCAGCTTTAGAATCTAGTGGCTTCGTATTTTTTAGGCTGCTCTTTGCCTCAGAGGAAGAAGCGTTATCAGATAAGGTATTTAAAATTTGGTTCCAGTCGATGGGGCCAAGGTTTTCCGTAGGGTTCATTTATTAAGTCTCTTTCTTCTAAGGATTAAAAAGATAGTTCCCAGCAAAATAAATACGAATGGTGTAAGGGTGCCGGTTCTTGAGTATAAGGTTTTTATTTTATTTGTTTTTATTGGAATGTCATAAAGCCCAAACCATTCTTTCATTAGAGGGCTTTTTTTATAGATATTTCCTTTGGCATCTATCATAGTAGAAATACCAGTGTTTGTGGCTCTAAGAAGGGGAGTTCTAAATTCAATGGCCCTGGCTAGTGTCATATACATATGTTGATAAGGTTCAAAAGTAGTTCCAAACCAAGAATCATTGGTCAGGTTTATAAAAACGTCTGTCCCCAACTGATCCAACTCAATATTGAAATTAGGATGAATTCCCTCGTAACAAAGCTGGGTACCAATTTTTATGTTTTCAAACTCAATTACCGAAGGTCCCTTGCCCCGACCAAAAAAGCTAATTGCCGGCACTAGTTTTTTTATAAACTTTTGCGCTTCACGATTTTCTTCTATTCCAGGAATCGTTTCACCAAAGGCCAACAGAAGTGATTTTTTGTAAACACCAGCCAGTTCTGCATTAGAGTCAAAAAGAAGAGCTGCATTATAGGGATAGTCTTTGTCGGCGATAAAAATTCCAGTAAAAAGTGGAATCTTCCATTGTTTAATTTTTTTATAGATACTTGGCATGTAGCGGTTCGGTTGGGCTTGCCCCTCAATAACTCTTAGAAAGACGGGTAGAGCGGACTCTGGCCATACGATAAGTTCGGTCTCAGGATGTTTTGCTAGGCCCTCTTCAGTGATTTGGATGTATTTTTCTATTATAGCTTGTTGAAAGCGTGATCCCTGTTCGGCCTGAATTTTATCAAAATTTCCAATATTTGCCTGAACCACTAAGGTCTTCAATGACTTGTCAGCCGGTGGAGTGGATTCTTTTGCAAAGTAGCCCAGAACATTAAAAAGAACAAAAACACAAATAAAAATCATGGCCGCTTTTCTAGCAATGGGCCGATTTACTTTCATTGTTTTTAGAATATATAATAGCGGAACATTTGCCATAACGGTAAAGAAGGAAAGCCCCACAAAGCCCCAAAACTCAGCGGTTTGAGCAATACTAAAACTACTAGTGATCCAGGTGTAACCAAAATTCCATGGGAAGATCTTAGGGAAAATAGTTTCTAATAAAAAGAAACATAATACTTTTAAGATATTGGAACCGATCTCATCAAATTGAAATCTCTTTTGGATAAAATACCAAAGAACAGCAGATAGCGGAAAGTACAAATGTGCGAAGCTTGCAAAGACTATCAATGTCAAAAAACTCAGGGGCCAGGGGAGGTAGCCAAAGTCATGGGCGGTGATCATTACCCAATGAAAGCCAATTAGGTTTAAAATGAATTGAGCCAGCCAACCTAAAAGAAAAACTCTTTTAGCGGAAATAGCGTGATCGTAGGCTAAAAAAAGTGGAATAAAAGCCAACATTCCCAATACGGCGTAGAAAGGAATGTAGGAGAAGCCAATGAGTACTCCTGCTATCAATGCGTATATGAGCTGAGTTTTTTTGGCCAATGTGAATCCTTGTTTTAAGAGCAAAGCTGTCTTAGAATTTTAGAGGTAAAACAAGAAGAGGTGTAACACTTTTTCAAGTTTTCGGTGGGGATTTTTTCGTCGTTAAAGGTTAAAAAATATGCAATGTCCTAAGTGTGAATACCAAAGCCCTCCAATGAGTCAGGAATGTATGCGATGTGGTTTGGTATTCTCTAAAATTGCTAACAATGAGAGCAAGCCAGAGCAACAAGTCTTAGCCTCATCTCCCATTCAAAATCTGTGGAAACAAGTTCTTGAAGGCTATGAAGATAGATCGGTTCATCAAAAATTTATAGAGACTTGCTCGGCCCATCAGAAATTAGCTTTTGCCTCGCAGCAGTATAAGTCTATGTTGGAGGTTAATCCCCAAGACGCTATAGCTAAAAAACAGCAACAAAAGATCATTCAAATAGCTACCTTTCAAGTTCTGAGTCAAAAATCGGATCGCTCTGCAAAAACCTTCAATCGTAAAAAATTAGTGGGAATATTCATATCAACTGTTTTTATGACGGCAGGTTTTCTTTTTGAAAGAGAATTTATTTTTTATACTGGTTTTACATTGGTTTTAGTTTTAATTGCATCTCAATTTATATTTGAAGAGTAAAAAAATCCGAGGCTTCCTTGCCGCGGCTCAGCTATGGGGAGACTTAGCTGATTAAAATAAATATCTACTAATTACTGAGTTCCTGAGTTTTCTTTAGAACTTCAGCTAAGCTACTTAAGCCACGAAGACCGGTATTGTTATTGGGGGAAACATTGGTCTCGGTCTCCGAGGCTGTGAAACTAAGGTTATTTTCTGTCACGGCTCCACTTAGAGCAATATTTGGTTGAATAGCTAGGGCAGCGTAAGAGTTTAATTTTCCAGAAGTTTTAGTTTTCTGTTTTAGGCCGGGCATTTGATCGGCAGTTCTCAATATTTGTTGTGTTACCTGTAGGTAGTCAAAGTCTGCATTATTGGCCTGAACCAATACAGCAACTCCTGTAACGAAAGCTGTAGCCTGGGATGTACCTGTCATATGTCCGTACTTGTTTCCTGGGAGAGTAGAGTAAATGTTTTCTCCAGGTGCTGCGATGTGTACAGACCCTTTACCGTAATTGCTTGATGCTAATACTTTTGCATTTGGATTAACAGCTGTTACGGAGATAATATTATCAAGATTGTAGTCAGCAGGGTAATAATTAGAGGTATCAGAGTTACTGGCTTCATTTCCAGCGGCTGCTACAAAAAGAATGCCTTTATCCCTAGATTCTTTAATGGCATTAAACTCTCTGCGGGAGAACTCTAATCCACCACCAGAATAGTTGATGATATGGGCACCCATTTTATTGGCATATTGGATCGCTTTGATTGTATTGCCCAAATTATCATTAAATCTAACTTTTGGATCGTAATACTTTAAAACCATTAGACTCACTTCAGGGGAAACACCACTGATACCAATATTATTTCCACCCTCAGCTCCCACAATTCCTGCGACGTGGGACCCATGACCATGGTTATCCGTAAGTTTATTATCATTGCCCACAAAGTTCCAACCATGAACGTCATCAATAAACCCGTTCTTATCGTCATCAATTCCGTTGCTTGCTTTATCTTTTCCAAAAGCATCTTTTCCCGTTTCACCTGGATTCTTCCAAAGATTGTTTTTCAGATCGGGGTGCATTTTGTCGATACCTGTATCAATTATAGCAACGACAATCTTTCTGTCACCACGGCTGATGTTCCAGGCTTTATTCGTATAAATATCGGCCTTACTACTACCGTTCATTCCCCACTTAAACTTCATCGCGGGATCGTTTAACAAAACATTGGTTTCCTTGGAGTTAGTATTTTTAACGACTTGTAGTTTCAAAGGTACTTGCTTTGAAGAGCTGAATTGTGGAGTTCTATCCTCTTTCAACTGAAGTTGGATGGACCAAGCAATAGCTCCGACACAAAGACCTGTTAAGCTGACTTTTAGTAGATGATTTGTCATGATTCCCCCCGGTTTCATAGTCCTTAGTAGAGCAAGGGGGGTGCCATATCATGTTCTTCTAAGTTATTGATTTCGTTAGGTTTACGAAAGGGACACTGTTGAGAACTAATAAAATCGTACAGAAGTTATACAGCGACTTTGTGCAGGAATTTATATTCTCTAGTTCATCATGCAAACAATGTAAGATATTGTTTTTATTCAACACATATGGAGACTTTTAACGAAAGGAAGTTAGAAATGAGTAAAAATATTCAATTGTATTCCCTTGCCACTCCCAATGGGCAAAAGGTTTCCATTGCACTAGAGGAGATGGAACTACATTATGATGCCCATAAAATAGATATAATGGCCGGTGATCAGTTCTCCGATCATTTTATTTCTGTGAACCCAAACTCAAAGATTCCAGCCATCGTGGATCACTTGGACGATGGAAGAGAGTTTCCGGTATTTGAGTCGGGCGCGATATTGCTCTATTTGGCAGAAAAAACAGGTAAGTTTTTATCATCGGACCCTTTGAAAAGATCAGAAACTCTTCAATGGCTATTTTTTCAAATGGGTGGAGTGGGGCCAATGTTTGGTCAATTTGGACATTTTTATAAATATGCTAAAGAGAAGTGTGATCACCCTTACCCGGTAGAGCGTTATCTTAACGAGACTAAGCGCCTTCTCGGTGTATTAGAGAGCCGTTTAGAGGACAGAGATTATTTAGTAGATGAGAAAAGTATTGCCGATTTTGCTACAGCTCCTTGGATTGATTGTCTAGATAAGTTTTATAACGCCTCAGAGGCTCTCCAGCTGGATAATTTTAAAAATACTTTATCTTGGAAGGATAGGGTCTTATCCACAGCAGCAGCCCAAAAAGGCGCTAAAATTTGTGGGTTTGATTGATTAGCGTGGCATGCAGTCAGTTTAAGGCAGATAGGAAGTTTCTCTTATAGAGTTTTCTTCTGGCAAAATTCATCTGTGTTACTGAATAAAGAGAAAGTTCAGAGCTTTCTAATTTATTGAAATGGAACGGAAACACTACCGCTAAAGTCATTGTGCTGACTGATTTTTACCAAAAAATTTAGCAGGCAATGACTCTAGTTATTTCCAGTCTTTAAGATCATCAAAAACCCAGTAGGGGTATTCGATTTCACTGCTTGGGTTTTGGATTCTTTGATAGAAAATGAAATTTCTGAGTACTAATTTAATATATCCCTTCGTTTCGTTGTAGGGAATGTCTTCAATCCAACTAATTGGGTCACCTTTGTAACGAGTCCTGACCCAACCAACAACAGCTTTTGCAGACGCATTGTAAGAGGCGGTAGTTAGTACAAATTGCCCCCTGTATTTATCCCACAGTTCTCTCATAAGAAATGTGCCCATCGGTAAATTGATACTTGGTTTGTATAGGTCCGTAGGTTTTTCATAGGGGATATTGTGAAGTTTCGATATTCGCTTCCCCTGTTTAGGGATTAGCTGCATCAATCCAAAGGCATCGGCAAAACTCCTAGCATGGGGAATGAAAGAGGATTCCTGGCGAATGATTGCATAAATATAAGCAGATCGAATTCCAAATTTCTTACTCGCCTGTAGAGTTTCTTTTTTAAAAGGTTGAGGAAATAAAAATTCTGGGTTTTCCATTACTATTTTTGTTTTAAGTTCTTCAGGTAATCTTGCAATGGCGCGGAAGATACCCTCAAAATAATTACCTCTGTAAAACAGCTGAAAAGAGGCTAATAAAGCCTCTTCATTCTTCCAGTCTAATTTGATTTTTTTCAATATCTCTTTAGCGATTCTATATTCACCGAGACTTATCAACCACTCTGCCTTACTCATGAGATCCGAGCTCATAGGTAGTCTTTCTTGATTTCTAGCGCTTGCTATCTCCCTTTTAACCGGGCTGATCCTAGGGATTTTTTTACCCAGTTGGTAAAAAGAAAGTAAGCCGTAGTATCCGAGTGCGTCTTCTTTAGATAATGCATCATACATCTCGAAGGCCTTAAGCTTGTTGCCAAGTAAGAAGTGACAATTGGCCTGCCAGTATTTGTACTTTCGAATTTGATAGATACTTTCGTCTTCTTCAATCAGTCTATCAAAGCTAGCTATTGCTTCTTCGTACTGACCTAGCTTTCTTTCGTTCCAAGCCTCAATCCAAAGGCTCCTCAAGCGGGTCCGACTGCCTTTTTCACTTTCTTTAATCGACTTCTTGGCAAAATCGAGAGCTCTTTTATAATTACCCTTTTCTTCTTCCATACGGCTTATAAGCCAATAGACCTCTCCTCTTGGGTATTTGTTTTCTAACCAAGAGGCTAAGGTCACAAGAACCTTTCTCGCTTTACTTACTTTTCCTTGGGTCCATAAAGCTCTTGCAAGAGCGATTTGGGCGCTGTGATGCATTTTAATAATTTTTTTGTTTTTACGATTTTTTCGGTACTCTTTATCAACAATCGAGGCCACAGTAAAAAGTGCTTTGAGGTGCTTTTCTTTATTTCTAGCTAATTTGTAGCTTCTGGCAATGCCTTTCCAAGCAGTTACTTTGTTTTTAAAACTCGATTTTTTATGATCAGCCGATCGTTTATAATAGGATATCGCAGTTTTGAAGTTTCTTTCTCGTCGGTAGTCTTTTGCTACCTTTAGATAATCGTTTCTCTTTGGCTTCTTAATATGTTTAGGCGATAATTTTTCTAATCTTTTTTGGTATTTAACTATCAGATCCTTCTTATCTAGTTTCTTTGCAATTCGAAGAGCTTCCTTTGTTAGTACAACTTTCTCTGGTTGTATCACTGAGGACCGAGACTTTGCGATGGCTGAATCCATATGTTCTTCTAGAAGAGAATTTTCTTTGGCTAGTTTATAGCGTACTTCGTGGTAATAGGATTTAAGCCATTTGTTTTCATTTTTAATATTGATAGAGTTAAGTCGATTCAAAGTCTCTGGTTGAAAATCACAGAACTTAAGTTGTCGTAAAAAAGCTAATTCCTGAAGAGGGAAGTCTTTTTGATCTGCTAAGGCTTTATAGTGCTTACAGCTTTCGGTAGGCTTATTGTCATGCCAAATTTGTGCTTGTTTGTATTGAATCCACCATAAATTAGTTTTGTCTGAGCTTTCTTCAAAAACTTTACTCAAGTATGCGTCTACACTTTCTTTATCCATCCCATCAACGTTTTGAAATGATTTTCCTGCATAGGGGGGGGCAACTACATTGCGATCGGTTGTGGTCCCACAGCGACCAAAAACAAAAAGGGGAACTATACTAATAACCAACCACTTTATCATTCTTAAATTCTAACTTTATTTGATGGAGACGAGTAGAGCTTTAAGGTTAAGAATCTGTATGGGTCTAGTTATTAGCTAGCGAGACCCATAATTTGTAAGTTATTGATATTGCTTTGTTTAGCTAAAACTCCTGAAATGAACCTGGGCAGGGGCTTCTAGACCTTTAGGGAGTTTTCTCTAAACCTTCAAGTATAACTTTAAAAAACGGCTGTTTTTTTTTAGGCTTTGAGTGTCTTCAAAAAATTTAGGCCCAAGTTCTTAGGATGAGAACTTGGGCCAAAAAAAGGAAGCGTAATTTAAATTGGGAAGGCTCTGATCTTTAGGAAGAAGAAAAGAGTCCTCTTAAGCTGTTAGATCTATTCTGATCACTTGCTCTGTAAAAGCCAAAAGAAATCTTAACAAACAAGACAAAGTGTCTAAGGCTTTCGAAGAGTATTTAGGTCTAAAGCCCTTAAATTTTAGCCTTTAGGATTAGATGATATTTACTGAGAGAGTATAGTAGTTTTGCAAATCACAAAAACTAAATCGACTTTACAAGGGAAATGAATTCTTACTTTCCAGTTATAAAGCAAAAGAAAAATCGATCGCTATATCATAGATAGTAGGCTGGTCTACTAAGCTAGTCAGCGTTGGCTATTCCAAGAATTGATGATTCTATGAAGATAACTTAACGGTAATTCTCAATTTCAAACTTGGTTTATGGTCTAGACAGACCGTACTATCCTCAAAGTTAAGTCAGTTTTAATTGTATAGGATTCTTGTCGACCGTAACTTTAGACTTTAGTAACTGATTCTACTTTATAAATATCGACACAATTACGAAGCAATATAATAGTAAAGTCTTTATAGTTGCTCTACTTAGCCGGAGGAGTCTACTAGTGTGTTTTGTGAAAAAAAAGCCCCTCTTGAAAGAGGGGCTTTTTTTAAAATTTAAATCTAGTGTTTGTTATTATGGAGCACCAAAAGATATACCATCGTCACAAGTGATTGATAGAAAACAATCTCCGCCACCACCGATAGCACCGTTATCTCCACCTCCTCCGATACCACCGGAACCTTGAGACCCTCCACCTACACCGGAGCCACCTACACCGGAACCACCTCTAAATAAAGACTCTGGTCCGGCCTCTCTTCTAGCCATTTCATTGGTTCCGTCAATATGGCCTTGTACATACTCAATTATGTAGGATGCCGCTTCTTCTACGGTATAATATCCTTCTTCAACATTGAAATTTATATTATCAACCCCAGCTGCGACGGTTCTATTAAGAAGTCCATCGTAAAACCCATCACCGTAAGGATTAGGTTCCCATTCCGCGTGGCTAAAAATCGATACTGCCAAAACTGTTAGTATTGTGATAATTGCTTTCATATAACTCTCCCCTTAGTTTGTTCAACTATTTGTTATGGGTAATTACATTGCTGGAATTGTGCCAGCTCTAGAGGCTCTATTTTGGCTGACATAGTGAGACGTTGTTTAATGAGTAAGCCACAAGTTACTCCAAGGCGTTGTAATTATTTACTTTTTTAGAAAAGCAAAACTCTGGCGGTTGTATAAAACAACTACAGTAGTTCATTTTGAGAAACTCATCACTTTTAGTAAGATACGAGTAAGTTTGAAATTGGCATTATCGATTATAGTGAATAATAAAGTATACGGGGGGAAAGAAAAACTAGTTCCAGCTCCTATTGAGGCTTCTGATTATACCCTATAGTTCCTCGTAGCTGACCCCTCCTCCTTCTTCAGAATAAATTCTCCACATAAAGATCTAATGCATAAGTCTTGGACTTCCTTCTACTTTATACTGATGATCTGAATATGAAATAACTGGAGTAATCTCTGTCCTAAAGTCCTGCCACAAAGCGAGAAACAGAGTTTTTGTTTAAGTAACCTTTACCTAGGTTCAATTCACTAAAGAATATCGAATACCAACCCAAGAATCAGTTAATGTGATGTTTTTAAAAGCATTTTGTTTATGGAGATCTAAACAGAGTCTTTACGAAAAAATAATTTTTATTTTCATAACACAGACCTACTCTTAGTTCTTAAGCAGGACCATACGATTTTTTACGGTTTTAGTTTTATTTTAAAAAATAATCTGTAGGCTTTGACCTATAAACATTAACAAGGAAGTAAAAAATGAAATATTTTTTAACTACAATCGCACTTTTATTTTCGTTCCAGTTGTCTGCAAAAATTTGTGAAGGCTTTGGACCTCAAACAGCTAGAGATATCTCAAAGAAGAAAGGAACAAATCCGGTACATTACAGTTTTGCTCCATCTCACGAGAAATTAAATCTTTGTAATATCCATTTCCATAAAAATGCTGAGCATAAAGCTAAAGGTTTTTCTGTTTCTGGTGGAAAAGGAGATTTTGGTGGTTGGAAGTGTAACGGTACTAAAGATCTTAAGCCTGCTCAATTGGCTAAGATTAACAAAAACTACTGTGAAAACGTAAATCCTGGGGACACTATTGAAGTGCATTGGGTTCACTCTAGTTGTGATGTTAAGCCTGGTAAAGGTTTAGGTGCATGTTTGTCTCCAGCTTGTGCTAATCCACAGTTGAGAGTTGAGACTAAAGTTTTCTTAGTTGTTAATGATGATAAAGCCACTGATTTCGGTAAGTTCAAAGCGAACATGAAGAAAAACAAATACAAAAAATATCAGGCTGCAAATTATCCAAACCTTAAAGATGCAGTTCAGTTCCTAGGTTCTACTACTGGCCCTAGCTACACGGAAGAGAAATGTTCTCCACTACAAGTAACTTGGAACGTAAGTCCATCATGTGACACGGTATCCATGTCTAGCCTTAGTAAGTGGTGTAAGAGTAACGCTTTTTCTGAGAACAAAGCTCACGGCGTAAGACAGATCGTAAAAGATCCAAGATTACTAAGTGAGATCAAGTAGTTCTTTCTAAGTAATTTACAAAATAAGAAGCCAACTCACATGTATATTGGGTTGGCTTTTTTTATTTTTAAAATGCTCGCTAAATTAGAAATGAAGTCCATTTCAATTGAATTGGGATGATATCTAGTTCTCTATTAGAACCTTCCCTTCCTCCTGTGAGGGAGGGAAACTGTCCTTGATCTTCTCTTTAATTTTAGATACCTCAAACTGCCATTCAAGACCTAAACTAAAATAGGAAAAACTGTCTGCTATTTCAGAGCCTATCTCTGCGTAAAACTGGTAGTTTGGAAGCTTATGAGATTTAAACTTTGTACCAATATTCAACTGGCTCGGGTTCCCATCAAAATTTTGTGAGATCCCAATGCCTGTAGTAATGGCAGCATAAGGTGTGAACGGTCCATGAATGGATTCAAAAAGCTTACTTACTATGGCTTTTGCTTGGAGCCCTAAGAAGTTAGCTCCATCGAGGCTTGCGTAGGTTACTCCGGCAATTAAACCAATGGCAGGCTGGTTTTCAAAATCAGGGATGGGAATAAATTTATAGTGAGCTGCGGCCTGGAGGTTGTTAACACCAGTTCCCAGTGTAAATCTAAGTTGTGAGGACTCATTCACCCTTTGATCAAAGTGGCCTCTTAGATTGAAACCATCGTCACCAGTGGTCACCACCTGAGTTTCTAAAATAAAGTTAGATTCATAATCATTTGGAAGGATGTCACCAGTTTCCAAAACGGACTGATAAGCTTGGGCCTTGCCAACGGAAAAAAGGACTACAAGTATTGGAATATAGAAGCGCATAGAGCTTTTATAGTGCCTGTAGGATAGCTTGTCTATTTATTTTGATGTTTGGGGAATGTGGGCCTTCAATTCTCTTAAAGGCCAGTGTAGCGACCACCACATAGGTTTGATGGACTATTTGAAGATGCTTTTGCTACCATATCAAATTTAGTATTCAATAGATCATTTAACATTTGGATGGAATGATGGGATCTAGTGATGTCTTCTAGGTTTATCGCAAAATATATACTCGCAGCACGAGTTCCCTGAACTCCATATTTGTAAAAAGATGTTTTACTTTGAATATGGGCCTGTTTTGCTAGCGCAGAGATCTTGTTCTTTGCCGTAAGGCTCAGATCTTTAGCTTTCGCTGGAGAATCTTTTAATATCGAAGCGACGCCTTTAGTGAATTGTCCTGCTTTGTTGCTCATTTTACCCAGTTTCTCAACGTAATGAGGACCATTTCCCAGAAGGAAAGTGAATCCAATAAGAGAGGAAACTCCCATCGTAATGATTCCGGTGATTGAGGCCGCATTAAAATTACCAGAAAGGGCACCGCTACTCAAATAAATAACAGGAGCCAAAAGGGAAGCAATCACTCCCATTCCAAAGCCTATTCTATTCGCCGTTCTTTGATCCGTAATCTGGTATCTATAGTTCATTCGAAACAACTCAAATGGAGAGAAAGCAAGGGAGACTAACAAGGCTTTAAATAGTATGCTTTCCAAGGTCATCAGATCCAAGGACAGCCAAGCATTGACTTGAGCAATATTTGTTATGTTTAATGCCGCTGTATAAGCTGTAGCGATACCTATGTTAAATGCATAAAAGGTCAATAATTGCGTCGATGTTTTAAGAGCTTTATGTTCAGCAAGCTTCTCACTAAATTTTGGAGCCATCAATCCTGCTAATTTTAGAACCCCGCCTCTCACAGAGTTCTCGGCTTGAAAAAACTTAGTTTCAAACTCTAGCATTCTGTTGTTCATATAATAAGTAAAAGAAGCTGAGAAGAGAATCGCAGCCAAGGAGCTTATACTTGCACCATTAGTGATAACAAACATTGTAGTAACGATCCCAATCCGAAGAGTTAGAAAAACGTTTTGGACCACTTTATCCTTAGCGCCATCCATTTTAGCTTTTTGGGCAATTTGATCGTTCTGTCTTTTTTCTTCTTCTAAGTTGGCTTCAATTCGTTGCTCAGAGTCGATTCTAGCAGAAGCCGTAAGCAAATCAGCTAATCCCTTTTCTTGAACCACTTTACTAAAAGTGAGTAATGCTTCCGAGGATTTCGGAATACTCTCGATGTACTCTAGATTTCTTTGAACGTTTTCCCAGAACTTTGGACGACCTTCATCACTGAAAGTCATTATAGCCTCTGTCTGGGTTCGCATTTGTTGCACTTTAGCGCTCAATTCATTATTGGAAGGGCGGGCCTCATCAAGCTGATAGTTGGAGTTAGTTAGCCACATCGCAAATATGAAGCGACTGATTTCCTCAGGACTCTTGGACTCGAATTTCGTTGAAATGAAATTACCATTTTTTGGATTGTGTTGAGTAACGCCAGCGAGCTCTTGCACGCTGGCATTTGATGCGGTTGAAGATGTGGATGTGTTGGTCGCACCGGTTGCCCCCACAGAAACCGGTGCAGCGGCCGTGCTACCTGCTTGTACTTGAACAAACGGTACAGCCACTAAAGACCAAACTAAAAAGAGCCTAACTATAAGATTCAATAATACCCCCGTACGATGAACTCACATCTATTATGTCTTTTTTTCTCCACATACATAACCACGTCCCCATTATGAAGGGTCGAGGTTTTCATCACAAGAGGGGGAAACGGGTTTGTAGAATTTTCGTGTGAAATAAATAAATCAAATTTCTAACGCGGGAATCTTTCGCTATTGACACTGTAATTAGTACAAGCGCAAAGCGTCGTCATCCTTACAAAAAGCGTAGTAATTATGCATATATGGAAAGAATGACCCGATCTGGTGACTGCTCATTATTAAGGCTGGGGGAAAATGATCAGTTTTACTGATGGGCTTATAAGATTCATTTCAATAGCCAGTGTTCAAATTCTTCGATACATTTATGCCCGGAAGGAAGTGCTATGGAAACTTGGATTATGGGCCTAGGATGGCTACTATTTTTATTCTCCGTACTATCAATTTTTCTAATTGTTCGTCGAAATTCAAATATGAAAATTGAATATAGAAGTCTTTTGAAAGATATCGACAAAGATCAAGAACGTTTGCAAAAGCTGGCTCTAAAGTTGGAGTCTAATGAAGATGAGATCAGGAGCTTACTTTCTGATAAAGCTCAGCTAGCCGCGGGAATTGAGGAGAAAGAGAAGAGCTTCTCCAGAGAAAGAGAGAGTTTGGCTAAAAACCATGAAGAATTGAAAGCTCAGTTCCGTTCTCTGGCTTCTGAGGTTTTAGATCAGTCCAATCGTGAGTTTCTACAGTTAGCAACGGAGCGACTCGATAAGAAATCGATGGAGCATCAACACAAACTTGACGAAAAATCTCAAAGTTTTGAGGGGCTTGTAAAGCCAATTAAAGAAGTTATCAATAAGCTTGAGGGCGATATTAAGAGTGTAGAGAAGGAAAGAAGCGAACAGTTTGTTATGATCTCTGAGCAGTTGAAAGCCGTCAGTAGTGCCTCTGACAGCCTCAGAAAAGAAACGAACTCATTATCTTCCGCACTCAGAAAGCCTGAGGTTCGCGGTAGCTGGGGAGAGCTACAGCTAAGAAGGGTCGTGGAGCTAGCCGGTATGAGCGCTTATTGTGATTTTGAAGAACAAGTTTCAGTAAAAAAGGACGATGCTTTACAAAAACCTGATTTGATTGTCCATCTTCCAAATCAAAGAGTTATTGTTATTGATTCCAAAGCGGTGTTAGATGCATTTTTGGATGCGATTGAGGCTGATGATCCCATTACCAAGAAACAGGCCCTAGAGAGACACGCTAAAAACCTTAGGGCCAGGGTAAAAGAATTATCTAGAAAGTCCTACTGGGATCAGTTTGAAAACGCTCCGGATTTTGTAGTTCTTTTTGTTCCTAACGAAGCTTTGTTATATGCAGCGGTAGAGGTGGATCGAGACCTTTTGGAAGATGCTTTTTTGGATAAGATAATAGTCGCCACTCCCACCACTTTAGTTACCCTTTTAAAAACTGTAGCTTATGGCTGGCAACAAGAGCAAGTAGCGGCCAATGCTCAGAAAGTAATTAAGGCGGCCAAAGAGCTGTATGAAAGAGTTTCTATATGGATGAGAAAATTAAATGATCACGGAGTGAAATTAAATTCTGCTGTTAAGTCCTACAACGAAAGCGTTGGGTCGCTACAGAATAGAGTTGTACCAAGCGCCAGACGACTACAAGAACTAGGTCTCAGTGAGATGGACGAGCTTGTTGAACCGGAATCTTTGGACCAAGTTGCCCGTGAATTGAAAGTGGAAGAATCTTCAAATACTCCAAAGAACCGAAAAAAAGCTAGCAAAAAATCCATTCCCCAAGTAGATGATGCTGATCTTCTTGAGCCAATCTCTGAGCCTCAAGAAAAAGAAAATGCGGATTCAGAGTTAGAGGCCAATAAATAAATGAATGAAGTTCCAGTAAACGATGTCTCCATTGAGGAATTCACTGAGTTCGCCATACAGCTTTCCCACTTATATATCTCAAGTGGTGGCCCAACCTCGCGATTAGAGGAAAGAGTTTCTGTCCTGGGTGAAAACTTTGGCTTCGCTGTGGAGGTTTTTTCTACCAGTACGAGTGTTTTTGTAACAACTAAAAAAATAGATATCGATAGAACCTTTACTCGGATGGGTAGAATAGCAAATGGAACCAATGATTTGTCAGAACTAGCCAGATTGGACGGATTATTTTCTGATGTCGAAAATGGAAGTATTCAAGATTTCGAAGAATTAAAAGATGCTTTCGAGATGCCACCAAAACGATTTTCAGTTTCTGTACTAGTGGCTTCAATACTCCTTCTTGGGGTCAGTGCGAGCTTACCTTTATTTGGTTCAGTTACAGGGGCAATTCTATCCGGAACTGTTGCGGTATTAGTTTTTTGGCTAAGTGGGCCACTTGCAAAATACCTGGGGTTACATGGAGTTTTCAGCGAATTTATCGGATGTTTTATAGCCTTTGCTATTTCGGGTTTACTATCTCAACAATTAAATATTGATCCGCGTGCTATTAGCATAGGTACCTTGATTCTAATGGTGCCTGGGCTTGCTATGACAAATGCTATTTCTGAGCTAGCTCAACAAAACTTTGTGTCTGGTACCGCAAAAATGATGAGAGCCATATTAACTCTAATTGCAATGGGCACCTCCTATTTGCTGATAAAAGATGTTTCACAAATAATGGGTATGGATGGCTTAAAGTTTTTAGGTTATTCCAATGATTTCCAAGCTAGTTTTTGGCTAAAAATGACAGGTTCATTAGGAGTTCTTGTATCGGCTTCCATCGTTTATAATGTTCCGACGAAGCTCATACCCTTTACTGCGTTGACGGGTCTGGCTGCGGTTTACGCTTTTCATACAAATTTTTCTAACTCTTCCTTTCATGTTTTGGCATCCTTTGTTCCAGCCTTAATTGTTGGACTGTTAAGTTTAGGGTTTAGTAGATTACTAAAGGTACCTTCTCAGACTTTCTCTGTTCCTAGTATCCTATCCATTGTTCCGGGAATGTTGGCTTTGAGCTCTTTTGCTTTGATCACTAATGATGTTACAAATCAAGGTGGGATAGGTATTAAGGTTTTAAGCATATCTAGTAGTATTGTGTTTGGCCTGTTTACGGCTAGGATTCCCTTTATTCTTGTTCGAAGAGGTAAGGAAGTTTACTCAGAGTAGCGGTTTTGATCTTAAGGGTTTTTGAATTTTAAATACTATTCTTTGAGAATGTTTCTTAAGGTTTCTACAACCCACTCAGGGTCATCCAACACCAGATCATGACCAGCCCATTGGTGCATATGAAGTTTAGCATTTAAATCTTTGGCAAGTATTTCACTGCATTCATGAGAAACCATTTTATCTCCTTTGCTAGTCAAAAAGTGAAGGGGAGCGCTATAAAGTGTAGGGGCCGTAAACTGAGACGCTGCAACGGCTTGATTCAATAGGCTCAACGGAGACATTGGATTTGATTTGGCAATATTAACCCAAGGATCCAGCACTTCATTGCTCGCGGTTTTATTATTACTAATCATTTCCAGTACCTGAATCTCTTTTTCTTTAATGTCTTTTTTTAATAAAATTTGGACTAGTTTTTTAAGCCCAAAAAAACGAAGCCGCTGTTGAATAGCCTTACTTCTACCGTCGCTGGTATTTATTAGAATAACTTTAGAGAAAAACCCCGGTTCTCTGGAGGCACAATCCAATGCAATCATTCCTCCTAGAGAATGGCCCAAAAGTATAGAGCCTTTGGGTATGTTTAGTCTCTCAACTTCCTTCATTAAAAACTTAGAGTAATCTTTAATTTTAGTCGGACTAAACAGGTGGGTATGTTCTCCCATGCCAGGGTGGTCTACTAAATGGGTTTTTATATCTAAACTTGCCTCAAGCTTTTCAGGAAAATCCAGCCAATGCGCTTTTTCTCTTCCTAAACCTCGTAAAAGAACTAAATTCATTGGGCTTCCTTTGTAAAATCATCTATCTATCTATAATGCCAAATACCAGTTATGAGACTTAGGCGAGACTCTTCTTAACACGCTTCTTTTGTATATGGGAGTTCAGACTCCTTTAGTTTCGGCCACTTTTTGACGGGAATTTTAGAATAATTAAATGAGAAAAGTTACCGTTAGGGGACCAATTCATTAAGCCTAATGATCAGTAATTCTAATGCTTTAGCGACACTTTAAAGAATGATCTGACTAAAATATAGGTAGAATCTTCAAGGCCAGCTAAAAGCTCCGGATATAAATCTGAAAGCGTTGACCCTATTTAAGGGGTGCTGTAACACTAGGCACACTGAAATTCCAAAACCCGGAGGAAAACGTGGTAAAATATTTGCTGTCAGGCCTATTATCGGTAGCATCCTTAGGTGCTCTTGCCCAAGAAGAGCCAATTAAAATGGAAGCTCCAGAGGCAGAAACTTCACAAAAGCCAGTAAAGAGAACTCTCAGCTACTATTACTCAGGTGAGAATAAGCAAAGTAGTGAGTTAACTTATAGGTTTATTAATAGGAATCTTGAAGCAGAGCTTAATGAAGGCGTTGGTGGTTTTTATCCCTCTGAGTTAAATGTAAAGGCCCATGTTTTTGGATACCGAAAACCTCTAAATAAAAACTTCACTTTAGAAGTGGCTACTAGCTACTTAGATACAGATGTACAGATCAATATCCCATCTATGGGACCAGGAATGCCAGCCAGCAGTATTTCTGAAAATGTGAGCGGGCTGAGTGACAGTAGGATTGGTCTTTATCACACTGGTTTGATCGACAAAAACTACTATAAATTAGATATTGGAATGTATTTACCAACTGGATCTGTAACTGAAAAGTACGAGATTTCCACAGCTAGAGGCTCCATGAGTGGTGAGCTTTTCCCTACGGCTCAACTAGGTAGTGGTACCTACGATTTTAATCCGGTTTTTACCTATAAGAGACTGGCCGGTAAAATTACACTAGCGAACAAAACGGAATTACTAGTGAGAACTGGTAAAAATGAAAATGATATTCGACTCGGTAATGAGTTAAAGAATACTTTTTGGATGCAGTATGATGTGACACCAAAGCTTTTAACATTTTTGCAGGTGTATTATAAAGATTTTGGTCAAATCAATGGTTATGAAGCCGGAGGGAGCACAGGAGCTGCCGCGAGACCTGGAGCCACTACTGGGAGTAGATCCGGAAGTGTTGGTAGACCTAGCGGGAGACCGAGTGCAGAAGGTAATGGCCCTCGTGGCAGACCTACTTCATCGCTCAATGCAATGGGGCCTCCAGCGGGCGTTGGTGCGCAGAGAAGTTTCACACAGGCGGATATCGCCAGTGGAGGAAGCTTCGTGGATATTACAGCTTCTGTTAAATATCAAATTCCGACAGGTGGTTTAGGATTCTTGAGACCAACTGTCGAAGTGGGAGCTCCGATTTACCAACAGTACTCAACGGGTGACATATCTATGAAAAGCACTTGGTTCTTAAACGCTGCTCTTGAAGCTTATTTCTGAAGTTAGTGGAAATTTTAAGTAAAAAAGGTCTGAATCGCTCAGACCTTTTTTTATACTTAAATTGTGAAAAAACTTAATAGCCTTGGGTCATCGCCTTGGTTGTTATTCCTGTCTCACGTGTGTGCTTGTGGAAACAGGCACTAAGCTTACCGGATTGAATAAATGGTCTCCCTACAGGCTTACCAAATTTGTAAGTGTAAATTCTTTTTACTGGCTGCAATAGCTTTTCAGATTTTAGACGCTTTAGCGGATGAACAAACAGTAGAAACATATTGTGAACAATTAGGTTTTGGCCATCCACGTATAATTTAGGCAAATGGTAGGCTTCCTTTTTTTGATTTACTCTATGAAGAGAGCTCAAAGATAGGTTACTCAAATGAAACTGCGCTAGGCCCTCAAATGCTCTCGTCTCGTCACTGAAGTTGTAAGTTATATTGTCGACTCCGGCGATTAATTTATTGCCTGCGATTTCTACGTCGCTAATTAGAGATCTATGGGTAGTACCGGGGTTAAAATCATTTTCGATCATAAGAATAGGTTTCATTAAGTTTAGGTCCACGACGCTGATCCCAAGTTCCCCATGAGCGATATAGGCTAGAGAGTTTTTAACGGCTAAACCAGAGGCGAAATTATATTTTCCTACGGAATCAACAATGGTTTGAGTCGGTGCCATGGCTCTGTAGGTATTGCTTACAGGGTCTAGATTAAAAAGAAACTCAGGAGTTAGAATGAGGATTGTATCGAGGTTTACAACCTCAAAGTCGGTAATTTTGTGACTCGAGCTAAAGTTTAGACCAGAAGAAGATTGCAGTACGGAGTTATTTTTGCTGACTTGGCTAGCTATAAAGCTAATACCTTCAAAAATTTTAACAATTGGCTTAGTGGTTCTAAAGTTGCCGTTGCCAAGATCAATTAGAGATTCCTTGCAGACTTTATCTGCAAAATTCGAATCGGCAAAGCCACTGGCAGCTAAGTTTAGTGCAAATACTGTTGCAGCAAACGTGATTATTATCTTCATAAGATTTCCCCTGTAATTTTTAGAGCTAATAATGATCCAAGCAAAATTAGAACTAGGATTGATAATTATTTCAATACTAGAGCAGGGCATCTACCCTCTGTACCGCTTTAGAGCACAAACATATAGCAGGTCTCAGTTTTAATTTGATAATAAGCCTAAATTTAGACATATTTGGGGTCTCTATGGCGGCCGTAGCTCAGTTGGTAGAGCCCCGGATTGTGATTCCGGTTGTCGCGGGTTCAAGCCCCGTCGGTCGCCCCATTTTTATACTTTTAAAATTGAAGCTCCATTACTTTTCCCTTACCATAATCCGATATTATCAATATCAAGAAAATTATAGAACGGGTAGGCTTATGCTGATTGAAACCAAATATTTAGAACGTTGTATAGCTACTCTTGAGAAGGCTCACAGTTTATTGCTGGATTTAGATAGGGATAGTATTGATTTCGGTATGTATCGCTCAGCTAGCGTAAAAGAATTTGAGCTCATTTTGGAGCAATCAGGTAAATTACTTAAAAAATGTCTGAAACCTTTTTTTTCCAGTAGTAAAGAGGTGGATCAAATGTATTTTAAAGACATTTTTCGAAATGCGGCAAAACATGGCTTACTCACCATCGAAGAGGTTGAGCGATGGATAAAGTATCGAGACAACCGTAATAGTACCGCCCACGAGTACGGTGCAAACTATGCTAAATCTACGTTGGAATTGATTCCTAGTTTTTTATTGGACTCTAAATCTCTGGTTCGTACCATAAAGAAGCAAAATGAAAATACATCTTCGTGATAAAGACAGAGAAGAGATTATAAAAATTCTCCGCGATAGCTTTATAGAAACTCCAGAAGTATGGGTATTTGGTAGTAGGATAAATGGCTCTAGTCATGATGCAAGTGACCTAGATATTGTACTGAGATCTGAAGGCCTGGATGGTCTAGATGAAAAAGAGTTCCTTCAGTTTAAGGAATCTCTTAGGGAGTCTAGAATCCCGATAGTAATAGATGCTTTTGATTGGTTTAGAATCCCCAACGAGTTTCGAGAGAATATTCTTAAGAATTATCAGGTATTGGCTTAGTCCTATCGGCCGCACTATTTATAAACCTAGGTGTATGTAAAATCCTGGAGATTATTCTACCGATGAGTCTTTTTTGGAGCATCACATTTTTCTATATCTAATCTATATTTCCCATGATGGAGTGAATAAACCGAGATTTGAGGTGTAATTTGTTCTGGGAGTCTGTGTTTTACAATGTTCGCGTGAAATCTGTACTTGTTTTAGTCATTCCGATCTAAAAATAGCAATCCACTCGATTGATAGCCCATGAGTATATTATCGTCTGCACTGTGAGTGATGGGTCCGTTGTACCCAATGCCTAAAGTAATCCTAGCTCCATCAATTACAAGATTTGTTGCATACTCTTTCCGAGAGTTCAGACGAATGTACTTAGTTCTTCTGGCTCGGCTTCCAAGTTGTATTTCGTGAACAAATAACTGACCATTACTGTTTACGCTCATACCATTTGGGTTTTGAGTGAAACCAGTGACACCCACTATGTAAATCAATTGCTTTTCTCGATCAAAAGTAAAGTCAAAACTTATCTCGGCCGAATCTTCGTCATACACGTCAATGGGATACTCCTTAGTACTATTATTTGGTGAATCTGGGTCAAACTCATACAGGATGCTACTGTATATTTTTGAGTGAGGCTTAATTTTGGCGCCATCTTTTCTGTTCGCAATAACCAATCTTTTTGCACAATTTACTTTTAACTGAACCAAGGAGTTTGGTAATTGATCTGTTTGCCCAAGACCAGAAATAGACCTCTGAGTCAGATTTAAAAAAGTTTCCCAGTAAAGGTCTCCGAAGTATCTTTTGAGTGTGAAATGTTCCGGAGCCTATTCAAAAAATATTAATTTTTAAAGTTCACAGTTCATAGATTCTTTTCTGTGAAAACTAATTCCTAAGACTTCGGTTATATAACCAGAATCATCAAAGCGGATTAGGATTTCTTGGTCAAAAATCTCTGGGGAGTGGTAGAGGGGCCGACGACCTTAATATAGTGAGGCTGTTATTCAAGGAGAAGTTTTTGAATGAAGATTTAAATTAAAAGTGAGTACAAACTTAGAACCAGTTTATTGAGGCATAGCAAATGCTCGCATGTCCTGGCCTTGGTCTCATGAGAAATGGAGAATACGAGTCACGAGAATGAAAAATTGGATTCTCAGTTGTTTTATATTTCCTAAAACAATCTTTCGGAAAACTGTGAAGGAAATGGCATTTTACGGTGAGCCAGCTCGGCCAGATAATATTTCTTGATCTACTAGATTAAAATAATCATCTCTAAGGCTGCGTTTTCTCGGGATCAGTATCTCACAAGGTTCAGAATTGGGCACGAAACACGCGTATTTACCAACCTGAGCGCTTCCAAGTAAAAGTCCACGAGACCGTGATGCTATACTATTTCGTCTTTGATCGGCTGTTATCCAACGGTAGTGCTGCATTTCAACTCTACTTTTCAATTCGTCATCGCTTTCTCGAAACTGGTTAAGAATTGGTTTAAGCTCCAATAACTTTGCGTAATCGTACAACACGCGATCTATATATTCTAGGTCGGACATGCGGAAAATAGAATAGACTGGTTCATTATTAAACTCAGCAGAGAGCTTGAGCTCGGTCAGTTCTGAATGTACTTTTGCAGATACGAAGCAGGTTAAATCTTCAGTTCGACTTGCAATGAACTTTTCCCTCGACAGCTCAGATTGCTCACTAGTCCAGCTAAAACAAAATCGTCCTTTTTCTAGATATACTAGGTTAGCAACATATCTTTTGGTTACAGGCCAATTATTCTTCGGTCCCGTGTAATAAAATAAAAGGTCTTCTCTTGGAGATAGGTTTTTTACAATTTGGTCCGTTGCTGCATTAGTTTGGTATACATAAAATTTCTCATTAGGTTGGAAAGACTCCTCAACAATCATGCTTGCTAAAACTTCTGTAAACAATCTAGGCGTCCTTATTTCATCAGAGCCAAAACTTGGAATTGAAGCAATCAAAAGCACTACAGTCCAAACTATTCTAATACTCATGCTACTTCCTCCTTACAAAAATCGTCACTTCAGCCAATTTTGGGCGAATGTCACCCCTTACAGACTACAGTAGATTTGTTCTTAACTTTCCAATTCTAATCAGTATCAAAAATCAGACCAGATTCTCGAGTTTTGAAAATCGGCGCGTTTACTCATTTAAAAAGCATGTGATAGAGGGAGTTTACTCAAAATGCAGTAACTAGACCCCCGGTTGAATCATAATCAAGCCATCCAGTAATCTATAAGAACACTACTTCAAATCGAATACAGTCTGGAGTCGTCACTTTATCCAGTATTTGAAGATTCTATGAATATGATGATTCCGCACGATTTGCCTGCTGAGCAAAATCCAAATCACGGTAGTTGCGCCACAGAGTTTCCTGATCCTTTCCATTGTGGTGGAGCTAATGGATACGATGATTTACCCCTTACAGATTTCTTATTTGGTTCAGGTGGAATCTAAGTAATTAAAAAAAAAGTTTTACCAAAAACGCTAGCCATTCTTTCGGCTAGCGTTTTATTTTTTAGGTTACCTGGTGACTTTTTGATACAAGCTGAGTTTTTTTTAAAACAGCTGCAATCCAGTTTCGTTGATCCATCTGTCGTAGGTAAAGGTCTTTAGAACATCCTTTGAGGGTGAATTGTTTCAGATTATATTTAAAAAAATATTTTTTAAAGTTCACAATTCATTGATTCTTTTCTGTGAAAACTAATTCCCAAGACTTCGGTTATATAACCAGAATCATCAAAGCTGATTGAGATTTCTTGGTCGAAAATCTCAGGGGAGTGGTTAAGAGATCGGCGACCTTCAATCTGACTTCTGAGGATAAGTTTATTACTATTTAGAACCAGACCTTTTAAGTGTTCATCTGGTTTGACTATATTTGTACTTGGATCCACTTTTAGGTTCACACTCAACATAATCCCATCGAAATTTAATTTTTCAATTTGCTCAAGATGTTCGTAAGCGATATCTCTGCCTTCTTCACCGTGTGTCCAAACCCGGTCAGCGAAAAATAAGTTGATGCTTGTGCGAGATGATTTGGAGCCCGCATCTCTGGCATTTTGGATTACAAAAAAACAGGTTTTTTTGTCCTTCGTGCTTATTCCTTCAAATGTAGTAACTGTATTGTTTAACCTCTCGCCTTGGTTTTCACCTGTTTGAAGTTGCTCCATTTTGTTGGCAAAGTCGGAAAAAACATTAGCTTTTAGGCTTTGGGAGCTGAGAAGGAGCCCTATCATTAAGATCAACAGGTTCTTCGAAACTTCTTTTAGGTTCGGGTAATTTGGTATTAATTTAAATTTCATCACATCCTCCTATGGTGTGTAGCGTTATTTGTTTGTAAGCTAACATTGTCTAGCCTTAAATCAGATGATCTATTTGCTAATAAATTAACTTTTAAATAGCAAATTTGTTAATTTATCGATTTTAGTGCGTTATGATCTATTTGAGTAACTTATTCAGTTTTATTAAATGAAAATTCGGAACCTACTATTATGTTCAAAGTTATAGACTTGGCCGACTCAACTCAGTCACTCTGGCTAGAATATTCTTTGTTCCAGGGTTCTATGGGCTTCCGAAAAATTATCAAATCGAATGGAGGGGAACGATTTTCCTTTGATGTTTTAGTTCTTTTTCACTATTGTTCGGCCTCATGTAAACTCAAGGATAAATTATGAATATTGAAAACGATGTCGTTGTATCTATCGATTATACTCTTACTGATAGCGAAGGAAATGTGATCGACAAATCTGAAGCTGGTGACCCACTCAAGTATCTTCATGGCCATGAAAACATAATTCCAGGTCTTGAGAACGAGCTTGCGGGGAAAGTGGTAGGCGATGAACTTGATGTAAAAGTATCTCCGGAAGATGGGTACGGAATCATTGAAGAAAGCCTAATTGATGAGGTTCCTAAATCTCAATTTCAATCTGTGGAAAATCTTCAACCTGGAGCTCAAGTTCAAGCTCAGACTGAACAGGGACCATTGGTTTTTACAGTTAAAGAGGTTAAAGAAGACTCAATTGTAGTGGATGCAAATCACCCTTTAGCTGGAATGGAACTGAATTTTGCTGTTAAGGTTTTAGAGGTTCGCGCTGCAAGTAAAGAAGAAGTAGCCCACGGACACGTACACTAATTATTCTTTGAATTCTTTTGAACAACCAAGGTACGATTGAATTAGTACTTTGGTTGCTTGAATTGTCGATTAAATGTTAAATAAATCTAAAATCGAATCTCTGTTCGTATTGCAATGATTAGTAGCTTTAACTCTGAGTCGTCATTTTAAAGGCAAACTAATAATCCACTTTTTTTCTTAGATTCTTTTTATTTGAATGCTTAATACTATTATCCTTATTTTTTCTTTTAGTAGAATTAGAGGCCTTGGTTTTGCGCCTCGCTTTGGCTCTATGGAATGCCTCTGTTAATAGGCTACGCAGCTTCTTCACACAGGTCTCTCTATTGGCTTTTTGTGTCCGGTGTTCTTCAGAACTTATTAAAATTCTTCCTTTGGAGTCAAAATAGGTGCTTAGCTTTGTTGTAATTCTATCTCTATAGAAGTCAGCAAGTTGAGGGTGGTTTTGAAAGTCCCAAATCATTTCTACTCTCGTGTTGGATTTGTTTACCTTCTGTCCACCCGGACCTGAAGATCTACTGAATCGATATTCTAAGTCCTTCTCTGAGATTTTTAAGCTTCCGTAGCTAATAACTAAACTCAATTCTAAGGCTCCTTTTCATTTAGGTAAAATTATAGCTTAAAATTTTGATACCAGTTTACCCGAAAAAAGAATGTTCTGTATTTATAAACTTTAGATACTAAAAAAACTTTTTCTATTCATCCGGAAGTTGCTTAATTTTTTCGGCAGCATACTCTTTATTCATCCAGTTTTTTATGGCCGAACGTAGGTGGTCATTCAGTGCCAAAAATTGAAGATGTATTCTATAAAGTTTCGGTTCATCTGGATGTTTTTCGGTTTTAAAACACCGAGAGGTGAGAAGGAGAGGTTCTTCAGTGCCTATATCTAAGTTCAGAGTAGTAATGGCATCTAGCATGATGGGTTGATATGCCTTTATAACGGCTCCAAATATACTTATTTTTTCAGTTTCGAAAAACAGAGATATCTGAGTACTACGTGCTATAGGCATTTCATGGACCAGAGATAAAGTACTTCTAGATTTGGAGAGTATGAGGTTGATTTTTTGAATTAATATAATTCCATCGATGGGTTTACTTAAAATATAATCGGCATAACCTGAATTTAGAGCCATATGGATATAGTCAAATCCCTCGTCTTTGTCTATAAGCATGGCGGGGAGATTAGTGATTTCTAGATTCACTTTATGTTTTTCTTCGAGTTTTGTAATTAGCTCCTTAAAGTAGACTAGCCAATCTGTAGAGCATCGTTTTATAAAAATCGATGAGTCCACAATTACGAGATCAAACCTTTCAATCAGTGATTTTTTGTCGGTTCCATTTTCGAACAGCTGGTCGAGGTAGTCAAAGTACTCCATAGCTCCATGAGAAACCTTGAAATCAAATTTGTATTCTAAAAAAGAACTTTCGATTTCACGTGTTACAGCGGGATTATTTGAAAACACAAGTACATTGGCCATTACCTATTATTAGACTAATTCACAATCTTTGCAAAAGACTTACATCAAAATAACAAATTACTAAAATTTACCTGATCTTTAGTGTAGGTAGTTATCAATAAAACGTAAAATTATGATTTACTTTTAGTATTTAGTTCGAGGGATTAATGTTGGCTGTGAGCTTTAATCCTACCTCTGACCATGTTTTGTTTATACCATCCACACCGATGTGGAATGCCTTGCATAGCTTCGATAGTTTTGCATAGGCCTTTGAAAAGCCTAATTCCAATAGGTCAATTTTTCCTGCAATAGCTAAAGTGGTTCCTTTGATAGAATAATTCATATCAATTAGCTTAATATTTTCCCCTACCTTTAATTCAATACTCAGTTTGTTAGTCTTTTTATCGATACTAATTACCTTTGCTGAAATCTGCCGTGATCCCCACACCTTAAAAATTCCCTCAAGAAGGTTGTTATCCCTTATCTTGTCGCCGCTACTTACAGTGAAAGAATCAATTATAATACTTCCACTTAGCAAAAGTTCTTCAATAGAATTAGATTCTTTTTCATAAGTCCATTGAATGTCCTTAAAGGTTCCAGATACCGGAGCTTTCTCGGTGAATTTATATCCAGTAAACTGGAAGCTTGGCTGGTTGACAGTGAGCTTTGAAAAAGCTTGAGAGCTAAAAAGTAGAACAAATAGTAGGACGGGTTTCATTATTTTCTCCTAAGAATTTAAGGGCTGGCTGTTTATTTTTTTCTGAGCATAATAAGCATGTAGTTGCTAAGGACAAATTAAATTATTTTTACTGATTGGTTTTTATTAACTCTAAATTGTGGGCCCCAAACACCGGTTTCTTTTCTCTTTCCAACAGAAATGACCATAACGACTCTGGCACTCCTAGGAAGCCTTATAATTCGTTTTACCCGAGATTCGTCAAAACCTTCCATTGGGCATGTGTCAAAGCCTTGGGCCGTGATCGCCAGCATAAAGTTCTGACAAGCCAAAGCTGAAGACTTGATACATACTTCTTCTCTATCTCGGTAGGACCATGGACGGCGAGGAGTGGGTTTAAATAGTCCCATTAAGTTAAACATTAAAAACTTAATGGGTGCTAATAACTGTAAGCCATAGAGAAAAGGCATTAATTTTCCATAGTAATTCAACGCGATTTCAGGGCCATTGTTTTCTTTTAGGTTATCGAGAATTTGCTGGTTTGTTTGTTTCCACTTCCCAGGAATGACACTGGCCACTATTAATTCTTGAGCCGTTTTTGCCGCTGATTGCCCTAGGCACGCCGCTACAAGATCACCTTTCTTTCTAGTGTCTTTTACCCAAGCGAACTCCCAGGTTTGCATATTAGATGAATTAGGAGCTAACAAAGCAGAATCAAGAGCTTTTTCAATCACTGAATCAGGTACTGTTTCCTCAGTGTAGTCACGAACGCTCCTTCTAGTTCTCACAGTATCAAAAAAATCCAATCTAACTCCTTTAATTTTTTGTTATGCTTTATACTATCTGGTACCGAAACTCAACGCAATATGCTTGTCGCTCTATTAATTTCCAGTGTAGAAACAATAGGATTCATCAACAGTATTGATATGTAGGTTTTCAGTTTTAAATTCTAATTGGGGCTAAATAAATAGATTTAGCTCAGGGCTTTTTAGCGAGCTCGGTTAAAGAAGTTCCCTCTTCATCAAATTCAACCAGTCTTTTTTTATAAAGATTCCCTAAAGCCATTTTGAATTTGTTCCTACTTACTAAAAAAAGATCATGTATTTTCTCAGCGGGGGATTTTGAGTTTACAGGTATTGAGCCGCCGTTCTTTTTCATGTATTTTAGAATGTTATTAGCTAAGTCATCGGTACCCAGATTACCTAGGTTTTGAAGAATTAGATCAATCGCTCCGTCATTTCTGATTTTTTTAATATAACCTGGAACTCTTTGGTTTCTATCAAGTTGTTCAAAAATCTCTTCGTGGTACAAAAGACCTTGATCTAAACCATTTATCTCAGCGACAAAACCCAAATCTGTTTCTCTTAATATTCTCAATTCTACTTCTTCGCCGGCTTCATATTTTTTATTCATAAGGCTTTGTATCAGTTAAAGCTCTGAAGGAACAGAATACTTTGATTATAGAAAGTTCCTTTAGATTTACCATTCGACCTTGGATTTAGAAGTTACAGGAATAGACTCAATGAAAAAAGTTCATGTAAGGGCATTTTTGCCGCACTTTTTGGGCAAAAAACTAGTGGCACTGAGCTCCTTACCCTATATTTAGCCAGTGGAACAAATAGAGATGAAACCACTTGATCGGTTTAGAAGAATTTTAAAGGATGAGTACTATCGTAGGTTAGATAGTAATCCAAATTACTCGGTAAGGTCATTTGCTAGAAGCCTTGGCGTCAATGATTCGTCTTTGTCTAAAATCATGTCTGGAAAAAGAGATCCCAGTCTAAAATATATTAGAATGCTTTGTCTTAAGTTGAATATCAGCACTCAAGTAACTGAAAATATTTTCTTTGAAGGGAATACTGAGCTTAAGCATCTGGATTTCGTAGACCCAGATATTCATTCTGACTGGAGATTCGACGCCATTCTTGAGTTGACCTATATTAAAAATTTTAACTTCTCAGAAAAAAATATAGCTAAATCTTTGGGGATAACCATTGGTACCACGAAACAGATGCTTGAAAAATTAGTTAGTAGTGGTCGGCTTGCCAAAAACTCCAATGGAGTTTGGGAAGATAAGATTGGCTATTATAGTACCTATACATCTGCTGAAGTGGATGAGGAATACCTTAAGCGATATCAAGTTTCTCTTTCGCAGCGATCGAACCGGTCGATTTTAGAGCGGCCTGCAAAAGATAAAGATCATGTATCTATGGTTACATGTATCGATGAAGACTTGATGGATGAAGTGAGGTCGATATTAAAAAAAGCGAGACGTGATATTCTAGAGCTCGCCCAATCTAAATCGATAAAGAAAAGTAAAGTATATGCAGTAACAACCAATTTTTTTGATCTTTTAGAAGAGAATACAGGAGAGGTAAAAAATGACTAAAATAATAGCGCGTAATGATATTTGGACAAAAATGTTTTGGGTAGGGATTGCTGTCCTTATCGCAACGCCGGGCTTTGCTAAAGAAAATGCAAATTCAAAAGTTAAATTTGGTACTTACGTTGGCGTATCAGGCCGTTCATGTGATACGGAGCTCGATGCAAAAGAATACAGAGACCTAAATCTACCTACTGCCACGAAATGGTTAAATCAATTGAAGTCAGTAGATGTTCGGATACATATGGATTTGATCTCTGTCGAAGGAAAATCTAAGGTTTGTGAAACAAGTTTCTTAGAGTCGGTACCTGGTTACGTTGAATTTAAAAATGGATATCAACCAGCAATTGCATTAGAAAACTGGAAAACCTCTGCAAATAGTGTAGATGATTTAAAGAACATGAGAATCTTTTTTGATAGCGTTGAGGTCTTTGGAGCTTACCAGGGAAAAGAACTATCGGGTAAGTTTAAAAAATCAGAAAATGAAATATCAGCGATATATTTCTCACAGCTTTTTCATCCACTTGTCAGGAACCAAAGGCTAGAAGAGATGAAAATTCAAAATATTGTAAATTCCATTATCAATATAGATGGAAATTTAGACCAATTTAGAATTGATGCTGCCCAGATCGGATACCCTAATAGTGAATTCAGTAGACGCAATAGTATACTTGATTACTGTTTTATTAAAAAGTTTGATTGTCAGGATGCTACAGCTTCATTTTCTAAAGATGCCAAGTTGCAGATGTTTTTTGACGGTCGCTGGCTTTATAAGTCAGAAAGTCAAAAACAAGCTAGTCAGATTATCTACTTTTTAGCCAGAGCAGAGTTTTCTGAAAAAAGTATTGCTGAATTAGCTAAAGATTTTACTGGAATTGCAGATTTAGATATAGTTGCAGAAATCAAAAAATATCCATTTAATGTAATTAGCTGTGCCTACTCTAGATACTCTAACCTGGAAATTTTAGATAAGTGTATTGCATTTGCCAAGTATTTTAATCTTGATTATCGGACTTCGCCTGAAAGTGTAGTAGAGGACCTGTTTAAAGTAGCAGGAGACCGCCCAAAAGAAAATTCTAGATACTTGATCGAGAACTATTATATGGATTTAAATTCTATGAATTTTATAGTTACTAATTGGAATCAAGGCGTTTTTACAGACATTCATAAAGAGTTCAAGGCAGCCGCAGATTTTTATGGAAAAGGTGTGTCTGATTCTGATAGGGGGTACAGTTATGAAGCTTTAAGTTTAAAGAATGAACTTGGAGAAGAGGGTTATTCCCTTATTGTAGAGTTTTTAAATGTATTAAACAGCCAAAACCCCGGGCTTGTTTCGAAATCACAAAAGCGCAAGTTGAACTCTCAATTGAAGAAGATGGATTTTCTGTTTTTTAAAATACACTAATGTTGAATTAGGGGCTGTGATCCACAGCCCTCATTAAATTTATTAAAAAACCTTTTCTACTATCCCAAGGCTTTCTAGTTCAAATTTCATGGATGAATCAAAGTTGTTTTTTGACAGGTACTTTGCAAAGGCTATTTTTAGTTTTCGCATTTCGTACTGTCCAAATCTATAACTGAAGTGAGATTGGGAGGTATCAGTTTGTTGCAATATGTATAGTAGAGCTTCGGTTGTTGTTTTGATATTATGCTGATGTTGGAACTGTTTAACATAATTTAAAAGGTTTCTATCAATGTTGAAGCCAATTTTTGATAGAGGCTGCCGAAGCATTTGCACTAAACTATCTTTTAGATATCTTTCTTTAATTTGATAAATGTCTAGAAAGCTTTTTGTGAGAGATTCAAATTCTGGTTTATTAGACAAGCTCTCAATAATACCGGCTTTTTTACCAACGGATTTAGTGGGGTGGAAAACATTATCATAAGCATTTAGGGCAAAATATTCGAATTCTTTTGGGTGTCTAACAAGTGTTTGGTTCTTGATATCACGAAATAGGCCCGGGTCTTTGGAGTCCAGGGCAAGTCTCCTAGAGATTGTTAAATAAATTGAATCAAGTTTAGGGTTTTTATAGAATAAAGCTTCTAATAGTTTATAGGTTTCAATATAACGAATTAGTAGTTCAGGGCTTCGGGTATATTCCAATTTAGTCAAATCTAATTCTTTATTCCCGCTTAATATTCTGTTTGCATAGAGGTGAATATGACCCAAAAACATATGAAGACTACTTTTGTTTACAGCTATTCCTTTAAACTGACTATAGCCTTCTTTAAGTTCTTGATTGAGTTTATCTAAATTGAAAATAGACTTGGTAGTATCTGTCGCTTTTTGTTGGTTAGTGAAGAAGCTAAATATAGATAACATCATTGTTAGTTCATGTCTCAAGTTCGCTCTATCGGTTGCTAAAAGCTCTGTAGCTCTAATTTGACTGGGAGACAAAACTCTAACTAAGGCAGTCTTCGTGTTTGATTCAACTAAAATCTTTATACCTTTATTGCCCGCAGGATACATACCAGCTAGGTGTTCTAAAAATGAATCATTGAAATCAATTTTTTGGCTCTCTCTATCTAGGTGAACAAGTTTGCTTTTTAAGGAACCTTGTTGGAGAAGATTGGGAATTTGATGGGCTTTGAAACCCAGTGCTCTGAGATCATAGGAGTTCGAGCAAAAAAGCTTTCCAAAACCGTTTGAAGCCGATAAATTAAAACTGAACAAACAGTTTAAAAGCAGTAAAAAGAAGGTTTTTAATACATATTGGAACTTTTTTTTAAATAAAATCATTTTTCCTCTTTTGTTTAGAGGAAAAGTATCATGATTGTTTAACTAATCAGAAAAAAAATGATTATCATTGACGTTTTCGTAAAATCTATTCGTATAAAATTCACAATAATAAACTGTACTACTTTACAAACTCTTCAAAAACATCGGCGCTTTCTTTGTAAATTCTCTGTGCGAGCCAAAGCTTAATTTTTTGCAATGGACCAGCGTTTCCGAAGACCAAATTAGCTTTGCCATATTTATGTCGAAAGGCATCGAACTGGTGACTCCTGGGTGCCAGAAGAGGTTTTCGTTTGCCACTAGAGTAACTTATAATTTCAGTAGCTATCATTCCTACAGCAAGATTTACAGCTGATGAAATAGATGGGCCTGTTTTCATTTGTACGATTCTTTCTCTACTAAAATCTACATATTTACTGTGTAGAGCTTTCGGAACTATACCCACAGTAAATTTTAGAATTTTGGTAAACTTAGAATCTTCGTCTTTTAAATTGAAATACTGGTTAAAACTCATAGAGTCAGGGGAGAAACAAAGAATGCTTGCAGACATCCCAATGGGGGCAGCAAAAAAAGTTGTGATTTTTCTTTTTTCTGCCTCATTCTGTAAAAGGCACCTGGCGTTCAGGCAGAAATAGTCTATACAATCTAGGGCAAAGTCTCGGCCAGATAGAAACTCATCTACATTTTCCTCATTTACTCCATCTACAAAAACTTTTGCCTGAAGATTAGGGTTAATGTCTAAGCCCATTTGCTTCATTACCTCCGCCTTATGCTGGCCATAGGTTTTAGTTGTTGCACCTACCTGACGGTTGGAGTTGGCTTGATCGAATTCATCTAGATCGGCTAGGTGAAAGTTTTCAAATCCTATTCTTACAAGACATAAAAATATAGAGCCACCGATGCCACCAAGCCCGGCAATTGCTACTTTCGTGTTTTTAATTTTTAATTGCTCTTCTTCTGTTAAAATTCCAATGTTTCTATTGAATGCGTTGTTGTAGTCAAACATCTATGCAACTCCGGTTGAATTTCTTTTCATATTGACTTCCTTTTTAGATTCGCGGCTAAATTGGAGTCCTATATTTTTTCCTTTGATCCAAGCAACTTCTACTTCGGCCTGCTGAATTTTTCCTTCTGAGCTTAGGAAAATTATTTTATACATTTTCTGATCTAGAATACGGTTTTCCTCTAGGTAGATTTGAAGCCCTGTTGTGGAAATATCTATAGATCTTCCTAATACAAATTCGTTAGCATCGTTTACTAAAATGACAGGGTCGACCTGACACTTCCTTGATGCTACTCTTTTTTGTAAGGAAAAAATGCTTTCAATACCCAGCAGGGCTTTGAACTTTTCTTCTTCTGGTGTTCCTCTGTAAAAAGCAATATACTCCATTTTATCCTGTAGGTTCATTTCAGCAAATGAATCGGCTAGTTCATGGAATACTTTTTCAACTACCGAGAAAGGTAACAGGTCATTAGAAACTTTGTTTTTCGGAATTTCCATATTTTTAGGAGGTACTTCATAGAAAAAATGATAGAGATTCTTATTTTTTGGCTTATCTCCATAAACATATTTACTTAGTGTATGGTAGTTCATAGTCTCTAATGAAAGGCATACGCACTCTACTCCATTGGCATCATCATAAGCACCTGAGCCTAGCTCCTGTGATAAATCATTAAACAAAAGAATTGGTTTGTACATTAGATCCGAAGCATAGCTTTCTTTGGTAACAGTAATAATAAAAGATTCTACCTTTAAAACATCCAAAGTAATTCTTAGTAGATACTTTAATAAATGTAGACTTATGATGCCCCTATGTTCTCTTTCAACGGCATAGGTGGAGATTTCACATATTAGTTGCTCTGGTAGGTTGAAATTATCTTGAAATAGTTTTTCAGAGGCTAATTTGAGGTTGTAGTTGGGAATCAAACTAACACAGCCGACTACATCACCCTTGTATTTTGCAACAAGAAGTTTTGTTGTCGGTAGAGATAAACGATAGTTGAGTCGATAGGGGTTTGATTTGGATTCTGTAATTCCAGTCTCACGGTAACAGCGGTAAATCAAATTAGCTGCCTGGGTAAAGTCTTTTTCAGATGTCGCTATTTCAAAGCTATACTCATCTGGCAATAGTGATTTCAGATCTAGCATGTTTCTAATCATCCTATTTCTGGTTGAACCAGGAAGGTTCACTAAAGCTGTTTTCATGAGTTTTTTTATCCACTTAGAGATCATGAATTACTATCGGGACACACTTAATTAGCCTTTAGTGCTTAAAATTAAAAAAATATACTGTAAAAAGTTTGTTCATAAAACAGAAGTTTGCAGGTTTAAAGCTCGTGATTCTCTTCAAACTTGATAAGTTGAAACTTTCAAATGTTTACTTCAAAGAAGAGTCTCATGGGTATTTTTCGCGTAAACCAATTGTTTTTGACTTAATAAACGAGCTTTTCAGAGGCTTCCTCACCGAATCAAAGTGTTAACTAAAACACTTTAATTCGCTCTGATAACAAATCTATAGGGTGATTGTTCATAATGTTATCAACTAGACTAGATTTGTCCCCGATAACGCAGGTTTCAGTTGGGTGTAGATAGAACAAGTTTCTATTTTGGGCTAAGCTGAAGGCATGAAATACCTAATATTACTTTTAATTTTTTCTCAAGTTTCCGGTGCTAATCAATTTGATGATCTTTATAAAATGGCTCTAAAAAATGATTTTGAAAACCAAAAAAACAGATTGGATCTGAAAATTTCAGAGTCAAAAAAACGTGAAGCCCTTTCTTCTGTTTTACCTAGTTTGAGCTTAGTTACCAGTGATTTGTGGC
>JBGCGH010000009.1:0-7600 GCA_045110695.1 Bdellovibrionales bacterium
CTTGTCAACTAGCTGACTGATGTTATCGAGTCTAAGGTAGCTATTTGTTGAAATATTATCGACCAACTCATGGGCCCAGGTGGTATGGAAAGGGATATGAATAGCTTTAGAACCTATTTCATAGAGAGGTAACACATCTGATTTCAAAGAATTTCCAACCATTAAAAAGTTAATAGGTTCAATAGAAAGATGTTTTAGGAGCTTTAAATAGTCTTCTGGATTCTTTTCACTCAATATTTCTACATGATGAAAGTATTCTGTAAGCCCAGAGTCAGAAAGTTTTCGTTCCTGATCTTTGAGGTCGCCCTTGGTTATCAACAGGAGCCTAAAATTATTTTGTAAAGCCTCTAATGTCTTTTTAACTTCTGGCAGCAGAACAACTGGCTTGGTTAGCATGTCCTTTCCTATCGCGAGAATTTCACTAACGATCCTTGGAGCAAGCTGGTTATTGGATATCTTTTGTGCACATTCTATCATGGAAAGAGTAAATCCCTTTACTCCATATCCGTAAATTTCTAAGTTACTAATCTGTGCTTTGAATATTTCTTTTCTAATTTGGTTTTCAGTTTCATAATCGGTCAAGAGTTTACAGAATCTATCCTCAGCCTCTCTGAAGTAAGTTTCATTTACCCAAAGAGTGTCGTCTGCATCGAAACCTATCACATTGATATTGTTCAAATAGTTTTTTTCCAAATTACCTCCCTAGGTATTCAAAAAAAGCCAGACTATATTTTGGGTAGAACCATATCGAAAAAGACTGTTAAACAATCTTAATGACTATAATATTTTTCCTCCAATACACTCTGGCCAGTTTTCGTCTCCTTTATAGCAGCTCATTGTACCACTTTCAAAGCAATCTATTTGCTTCCAAGTTCCAATATCGAATCCACCTTTGGCTTTACAAGTTTTACCGACAGGAAAGCATACACTTTTCAGTTCGCCATTAATTTCTATTTCTTTACATTCATTCGCTAAAATTCCACCAGCACATTTTGGCCAGTTATCCAAATCTGGGTAACAGGTTCTCGTTCCAGAGCTGAAGCAATCTATTTGAATTGGATTTCCATCACCGATACCATGAAGATCCATGCATTTGTGCCCAAAAGGAAAACAAGCTTTAACCCGAGCACCATTTTTATCTACGCTTTTACAGCTGTAGTCGACTTCGCTGGCATTCACAGTTGAATAGACAAGCAAAGTACTAATCATTAAAAAAACTAATTTCATATGATTCTCCTCTTTTGAATAAGATGAGAATGTAATAGGTTCCTGAAAAAGCTAATATTAAAAAAACATTTACTGTAAAAGAAATTTGATTTACAAGGCAATTGGTAGGTAATTTAAACAAAAGGACTAAGCTTTGGATCTTGATGGAAATCATTTACTCAAAATGGCTACCACAAAAATGCCTTACGGGAAATTTAAGGGAATGCGCCTTATTGATTTGCCAGAACCTTATGTTGTTTGGATTTACACCAACGCAAAACCTAAGGGCCAGCTCGGGGACTATATTTCTGAAATCTATGAGATTAAATTAAATGGTATCGAGGGAATGGTCAAAAAACTACTTTAAAAACACCTTCTAAATTCAGCTAGTTTTTATCCTAATATGTTTTCAATAATTGTCCTGGATTCTAGTTCTCAAGGATGCGATAGTCTGCTGTGAATAAAAATTCCCTAACAGAGGGCCCTATCCTGGGCCATACCTGGCGCCTAACAGGTCCGATGCTTTTAGCTATTGTTGCTTACATGTCTTTTAATGTTGTCGATACATATTTCGTATCAAGACTGGGGGAAGAGCAGTTGGTGGCCATTTCTTTTTCCTTCCCCGTAGTCATGATTCTGATGAATTTAGCCATAGGTTACGGAATCGGTAGTACCAGTGTCTTGTCTCGTTTAGTTGGTGAATCTAGATATGAACTAGCGAAAAACCTGGGAAGCCTCTCTGTCGCTTTAGTGGTGATCTTCTCCCTGTTGTTGGTGATAGTAGGAATTAGTACTACCGAGCCGGTGTTCAAGCTTCTGGGAGCTCAGCCTGAACACATGGGATATATTTATGATTATATGAAGTGGGCCTATCCAGCTATGGCCTTACGGATGATTGCAATCTCTATTTCTAGTCTATTTAAATCTAATGGCCTCACAAACATCCCTAGCCGCGCAATGATTATTGTCGCCATATTAAATGGGATACTTGATCCAATTTTAATATTTGGCTATTTTGGGTTTCCTGCTATGGGAATCGCTGGAGCAGGCTTAGCAAGCTTCATTTCAAACCTTTTGGCCACCATATATGAATTTTGGGTTGGATATTTCAGATTTCGATTCATACAACTCCCTCAACGAATTGCAGAGACCGAGCTGGAGAGGTTCAAAGAAATTTTTTCCATTGGAATTCCAAGTGCTGTAGCTAGCGCTCTGAATCCAATTTCTGTAAGTATTGGTAATTTTTTGTTGGCGATGGTTTCTACAGCGGCCGTTGCGGGCTATGGAGTAGGGTCAAAGATTCAGATCTTTTCCATGATACCCATTCTAGCCCTTTCCTCGGCAACCGGCCCTTTGGTAGGCCAAAATATTTCCGCCAAAAAATATGATAGAGTTAGAGATATAATTAAATTTGTATTTGGATTTGCTATCCTGTGGTCGATTGTTCAATACGCTTTGCTCTATACTTTGGCTGAGCCCATTGGTAGAATCTTTTCAGAAAAACCAGAAATCCTTAATACTTCTACATTTTATTTAAGGCTGGTGGGACTGAGTCTTGTTGGGTATTCTTTTGTTATATTGACGAACTCTATTCTCAATGCATCAAACCAACCAATAAGAGCTTTCTTAATTATTTTAGGCCGAGCATTGATTTGGTTTCTCGTTGGTTATTTTATATTTAATTATTTTGACTTTGAGCAAGCTGTGATTTGGGCCATCTTCTTCAGTAATACTGTCAGCTTCTTTTTTGCCATCTATCAATTAAGGCATTTCTTAAAAAACACTCTTAAATAGTACCATAACGCATACTCTTATTTTGGCAAAAAGCATGTTGATATGTATTGAACATGCTAGTTTTGATGAACAAATTCGGGGGGATTAAATGCGTAACATAATTTTTCTTGCCATAACTTTTGGTGCATTATTCAGTACGGCTAATATCAAAACAGATGTCGAGAATCTTAGTAGTACTAAGATGGAGGGGCGCAAGCCAGGAACCGCCGGTGGAGAATTGGCCAAAAACTATTTAATCAATAGATTAGAAGGTATAGGGCTACAAAAAATTAACGGGTCCTATACGCAGAGTTTTAGTATCTTTGTGAAAATGGAAAAACATCCAGAAACATCAATCACCTTCGAAGGGGATAAGCAAATATTTGAACCTCTCACTTTGTCTGACAGTGGAGTTATCAAGGATTCAGAAGTTGTATTTGCCGGCTATGGGATCACTTACAACAATCCAAATGATCAAGATTTTACCTATAATGACTACTCAAGAATCAATGTAGATGGAAAGATCGTAATACTTTTGGAAGGAGATCCGGGAAACACAAACCCTGAGTCGATTTTTCGTAAACCTGAAAACTTCCATTTCTCTTCCATTAGATACAAATTGCAGAACGCAGTAAGGCAGGGCGCTAAAGCCGTTCTATTCATAACGGCTCCAAGTCAGTCCAGTAACTATCCGCTCGAAAATCTAAGCTTTGATGGGTCTGAAGCTGGAGGGGAGCGCCAGAAGCTTCTGGTCGGAAAGATTCAAAATGAGTTGGCAAATAGGCTGTTCGGTGGAATTGACACCAAACTTCTAGAAAAACTCATTAACGACAATCAACGTAGTTTTTCATTGGATTCCTTAAAAAAATTAAGTCTTAACGTAGAACTCAAAAAGAAAACGGGTAGGGTGGAAAATATTTGGGGTTTTATTCCTGGGAGGTCTAATAAGCGAGAAGGTGAGACTGTAGTTTTAGGAGCCCATTTTGATCATCTTGGTTATGGAGGTAGCGCATCTTTAGATCCTAAAAAAAATGTTATACACCCAGGTGCAGATGATAATGCCTCTGGAACCGCCAGTGTTTTAGCCATCGCAAAAAAGCTCGTTGAAAACCCACTAGATAGAAATGTTTTGATAGTTCTTTTTAACGCCGAGGAAATGGGGCTTTTGGGCGCAGGGCATTTTGTAAATTCTTTTTCAAGACTTGGAGGAAACTATGGTGAAATCAAGTTTATGTATAACTTTGATATGGTTGGACGTTACAAAGAAAAACTGCAAATACTAGGAACGGGCTCAAGTTTAGATTTTTCTAAATCGATAAGCCAGAAGAACTTCCTACTCGCTGTAGATTTAGTTGACGAAACTATTCCCGCCAGTGATCATTTTGTATTTCTGAGTGAAAAAATACCCAGTCTCTTTTTTACCACTGGTGGCCATCAAGATTATCATCGCTCTACCGACACGGCAGAGAAAATCAACTACACTGCAATATCTAGTTTGGTAGAGTCAGTCACAATGCAACTCAAGACCACAGATGACTTCTCCTATCCCTTTAATCCAGATTTCAGGGTCGGAGATGGTGGAAGTGGTAGAGATCGCGGTTACGGTGCCAAGCTTGGATGTATCCCTGAGTTTGGCGTTGTCGATGGCGATTCCGGAGTTCTCTGTGTGGGAATTAGTGAAGAGTCCCCAGCAGAAAAGGCGGGCTTAAGGGCCAAAGACAGAATCATAGCCATAGGGGAAATTGAGATTAAAAATCTCTATGACCTGAGTTTTGCCTTAAAATACTACAGGCCAGGTGATGAAGTTAGAGTCATTTGGTTAAGAAACAACAATCGTCTAGAAAAGAGCCTGACTCTAGAAAAAAGGTAATTTAATGTCAGCAACTGTTTAGAATTAACAAAAACGAGATTAAGAACAATTTATGTTCATAGAAATAATTAAAGGAGAATGAAATGAGCTTAGAAGACAAAACGGGAATGAAAATTCCATCTATCACGTTTAAAACAAGAGTTGGACATGAGTGGGTAGATAAAACTACTGAAGACTATTTTGCTGGTAAAAAAGTAGTAGCTTTTGCATTGCCAGGTGCCTATACGCCAACATGTTCCAGTACTCACTTACCACGCTACTCCGAGCTACATGACACTTTCATGAAGGCTGGTATTGACGATATAATCTGTATCTCTGTTAATGATACATTTGTAATGAACGAATGGCAGTTGGATCAAGGAGCTGACAACATAACTATGCTTCCTGATGGAAACGGTGAGCTGTCTAAGGCATTAGGAATGTTAGTGGATAAATCAGCAATTGGTTTTGGACCAAGGAGCTGGAGATACTCCATGCTTGTAAATGATGGAACCATTGAAAAAATGTTTCTTGAGCCAGAAGTAGACGGTGATCCGTTCGATCAGAGTACGGCTGAGACAATGTTAAAGCATTTGGATGCAGCTACGGAGATCCCTAAATCATATGCAGTGTATACCCGTCCAGGTTGCAATTTTTGCCATGACGCTAAAGTATTGTTAGAGAAAAAGGGTGTTGATTTTGAAGAGCATGTTTTAAATCATGACTACTCCATAAAGACATTGGTTGCCATTAGTGGTGACACCAAGGTTCCCCAAGTATTTGCTAATGGACAAAGAATTGGTGGTTCGGAAGAACTAGCCAAGTATTTTTCTTAAGAAGATCTTTTTAGCCCTCTCTCTGGAGGGCTAAAATCTAGCGATCCAATCTTCTAAAATTTGAATTCACACAACTTTCAAAAGACCCAACACTAACATTCGACCAGAAACAGCTTCTTAAAAATGCCCCTGTTGCTCGACCAACAGATCTAAAGTTGGAGTTCACACAATTTTCAAATCCGTAGGGATTCACTTCTATGCTTGAGCAAAAACGAACGGGCATACCGTAGTCGCGTTGCGCTTCTCTAAAGTTTTGATTTACACAGTCTTCAAATCCATATGGGTTGTAGTCTGCTCCAAAACAGCTTCTGTAAAAGCCTTCTGGGTTCTCTATATTTGTGTTTGCGGATAATCCCATACAAAAAAACAAAAACGCAATTAGTGCCATAGATTTCATGTTCCCTCCGTGGTTACGACTTAAGGCTATTATCGTTTTTCTATTACTGCAAGAATTTCACACTTGGGAAGATAAATTGGGAGTAAACGTCATTTTACCTATAAATCTAGCCGTTCTAGTTTACAGAATTATGGAGACGAGCTATTAAAACTTATGAACGATGCATTAGATCCTAAAAAAGTAGCAGAAGTAAAGCGTTTGTATCAATCCTACAAAACACTAGAGAAAGGGGATAGGGAGCGGTTAAAGACAATAGCTGCTGAGCTTGCTGAAGAAGTTAGAGGCTTTGATCCCTTTTCAAATGATAGCCAACGCAATGAAGAGCTCTCAAAGCTACTAGGTTTTTTAGGGCCAAATGATGAAAAGCCTCAAAAGTAGCAGAGAAAATCTTCAAAAAATAGATCAACAGATTTTAGATCTATTTTCCAAGAGACTAGGTTTGGTCAGGGAAATTAGCGAGTTTAAGAAAAATAAAGAGCTTCCAGTTTTTGACCCAATTAGAGAACTACAATATCAAAAGCAATTAAATGAGGCTGGTGCTACTGAAGCCCAGCAATGGCTCGTTTGTCAGCTAATAAGTTATTCTAGGAATAGCTTTCTTGAAGATACTCTCTATATTGAAAAAGAACTTTCAAGATTTTTCCCAAAACTACCAATCTTAAAACCTACAGATGGCAATTCCACTAATTACTATCTACTCACTCAAAAGAACGAAAACCATTGGGAGCTCCAGCGCCATAGTTTAGGTGAAGAAACTAAGTCTTGGGTTTTCAATTATTCGGATCTTAAATAAACTCTAGAGTTGCTAGACATCCCCGAAAGAAAGGGCAGTACCAAGTAGTCACCGGGACCAGCTTCATTTAATATTCGACCATCTATTGACTTAAGCAGCTCCATTTTAAATGTTTTACTCTTCTTGTCCGGTGTTATGATGTCAATTTCCAAACCTTTTTTTATTTTAGTTTTCTTAATTTCTAATGTCATATGTGATTCTTTAACAGATTCTACTATATCACCAAGATAGTTTGTTTCTTTAGTTAGGTTGTCTACGTTCTTAAGTTTGTGGAATAGGACATCCGATTTATTTTTCTTAAAATAACCTCTAGTAAAGTCTCTTTGCGATAGTTCTTTGAAGCTGATGTCACCTTTCAAAAGCTTTTGCAGTTCCGATGCGCTATGCCAGCACGACGGCTCATCTCTTAAATCTATCCTAAATTGACTTATCCCAGATATGCTAAGCTCAGCTTGATAATCTAAAAGATTTAGATACTTAGGAAGATACATGAAGCTTCCAAATTTATTTTCTGTTAAAGGGAAGCCTTTATGTGGGCTTTCTTCGGAGGAGCCGGTTGCTTCTATGTAGTAGTCGCTTTGATAAAAATCTTCTGGCTTATCTAAATAATAACTCAAAAGCTTTCTTGGAGAATAGAAAAGAAGAATTGGACCTAATCCCAGAATTTCAGTTTTAACATTTAGTGCACCTGTGTACTGCTCTAAAGTTTCATAGGAAATCTCAGAGCTAATGACTAGGCTATTGAG
>JBGCGH010000010.1:0-5112 GCA_045110695.1 Bdellovibrionales bacterium
TTGAAATGGCAGGCTTACGGCTATCGAGATATGGAATACTTTAAATTAAAGATTATGCAAAAGGCTGGTTATCTCAACTCAAAGTATCACCAGAATGATTTAAACTTAATTTGGAGCTCCCACAAATAAAGGATAGGGGTAGATTCGTTGTAATTGTTTGGTCATCCCTGAAAACCTTACAAGTTTAGGGCTCTACTCCCTAAAGATCTGTATAAATCCCTGAATTCATAGGAAAATGCAGCTCTAAGAACCCCACCTACGAAGGTCGAGATGAGAGCGCTAGAAGTAACTAAATCTATTCATTATTCCGATATCCTATCTGTAATGAGACAGTTTTTAATCAAAGGATTGATAGGCAGTTTAGTGGTCGTAGCAAGTATTGCTATGGTGACTTCTTTTAGTGGATCTAGAGATACGGCTTCTATTGGAGATATTGGAAAAGCTGTAGATTCCTATTTTAAAAAAAATAGCATTCCAAAAAATATAGTTAAGGGTGATGCTTTCACCCAAGCTTTTAAGCAGGCTAAGTTTTTAAAAAAGACGAGCTTTATAATTCCAGGCTCAACTGACAAAGTTAAGTTAGCTTGGAATGGTAACAAGTTATCAAAAATCACCTACTTAAATGGCGGACCCAAAAATGCTGGTTACAGTAAGGTGTTTTTAGCCGGTGGTGGATACTCTGAGGTATTGGATTCAAATGGTGATGGAAACCCTGAGCAGACTGTACAATGTGATGGGTCGGGGAATTGTGAAACCACTTTTGATACGGATAGCGATGGGGTAGTGAATAGAACCTTATCAAGAGTCAGGTTAAAAGATGGTCGATCCAAGGAAACATTGAGCTTTCCTGGTACGAAATTTAATTCTGTATCTTACTTCACGAAAGATATTCATATGAATAGTGGTAGCCGATCTTCTGAAGGTGAAATATGTGAAGAGGGTAGGGATTGTTTAGCTAAGAGGGTTCTAGGGTTGGAAGATGAAGACCTATGGGATCAGTACAATGGAGACGGCGAGAAGGTATGCTTAAATATGAATAGCATGTTCCATGACCGCGTGAACAATACATCCTTACCTTCATGTGACGATGAAGACTATTTGGAAGAAAGAAAAAGAAATAATTATTATTATAGGCAAACCCCTGATGTGATGGTTTCTACAAAATGTCGTACTTCGTCGCCGATGAGAAGCTCAGGTGATTCTATGCATGCGATTTTAGCTTTTGGGGCCGAAGATCTTAATCAATTCCGTAGGTGTATGGTTAATATTAGAAATGATCTTACTGGTATAGAAAGAGATTTATTTAATAAAGATATGATTGAGCCTCTAAGAAGTAGGTCTGAAAAACTGTTAAAAGTTGAGTGCCAGGAATTGCCAATAGAAATGGGAGGTCTTTACAGTGAGAGTACCGATCGAGTTGTCATTAATTCAAGGGAAAGGTCTCACCTCCCTGAAGATGATCAGTGGACTGAAACCAGTTTGAAAAGACTGTTTGTACATGAGTATGTCCATAGTCTTGGATTTAAGCATGGTTTACATACCGAAAAACCGATTGCTTGTGTAAATTATTGTGGAATTGGTGGAAACGAGGGCTTCATTGATGAGAATAAAGATGCTGCCAAAAAAGTCTGCCAAGCACCTAAAAGTATGGCGCCAGAGCACGTCTTAAAAAAAGATAAAGATGGAAAAGACTATTTTGATTACTTTTTTACCGGGGTAGGGGGGGCAAGGATAAATGCTCCTGAAAGAAGTATAGTCACTTTCTTAATTCAATATGGTGAGCAGATCTCCTATGATGAAAGAAAATACTTGATTGAGCGACTTGCCTCTAGAGTTGATAAATACCACTCAATGGACGGAGTAAATTTCCAGGAATCCATTGCTGAGTATGGGAGATCTCGTAGGGAAACCGGGAATACCCGGGTAGATTTTTACTTACAATTTCTCCAAGAGAATATTGATATTAAGTATATTGAGAGGAACTCTGCAAAGATGTATGCAAAATATAATGCAAGTAGACCAGAAGACGAGAGAGATACTTTGTCGTCCAATAATCCAATGATGATAGTAGGTGATATGATTGTAGGAATTAGGTTCGCCTCATTTAAGGAAGGGTCTCATGGTAGTGGACTCACTGACCATAGTTCACATAATCATGATTAAGCTAATTACTGTATAAATTTATTTTCGTTTGGCTTGTAGAGGCATTTACCTGCTAACATTTCATTTACAAGGTTTTGAGTTCCAATTTCTTTATATATAGAACTTTCCTGGATACCTAATTCTCGAGCCTGGGTTTTTCCCAGAACAGTACCAGCAAGTTTTACTAGATCAATCAAGTCATCATATTGTTCAGGGTCATTTAAGTCTATTTTTACTAAATTCTTTCTTTCGCTGACCTCTACTACGTTTTTCTTAGCAGCTTTCGATTGAACATAAATTCTTGATAAAGTTCGAATAGTACTTTTGCTGTTTTTTACTTCACAAACTTTCTGATTAGCGCTGACTATACTAAGTGAGGTATCGACACAAGACTTAATATATTCTTCTGAATTAGATATACCTTGTGCCTCGCTATTTTTTTTCAAAAAAGCATAAGTTTTGGGTTGAGTTACAAGATCCTCGAACAAGTTGTATACTATTGGTTCCTGATTGTGATCAGTACGTATCTGAGATCTATTGATTTTGGAAAGTTCTACTAGTTTGTTGTAGCATCCCTCTGTTTCCCCAAATACCGAAATACATAGCTTATCTAGTTTTTGGTTCAGTGATTTGTCGCAAGATTTGTATTTCTCTTCACTAATACACTGATTACTATCAAGCATCTGCTTATAAGCTTTTACTGGGGTATCGCAAAGGGAATCTTTCTCTACTGATTTGTCGCCAAACCCAAATATCCTTTCGGTCCCTTCTACCCCATCCGTATGAGCAGAATCTACCATCGCAAGATCCCCGCTACTATCCCCACTATGCCCAGCTTGTTTCCTAGCCTTAGTCAAAGCCTCAGAGAAGGTGTCGTCTGCTGTAGATTTACTTTTTGTTTTAACATCTGTAGAAGCAAAACTTCTTTTCGCTCTCTTCTTTTTCTTTTTACTAGAGTACATATGAGCTGGTTTAGAGTTCTCAAACAAAGCTAACATACTAGAAGGAACCTTGGCCATTTTCTGTGTACAGTCCTTGCTATTAATAGAATTCTTAGTTTTAGCAATAATAGCGTCTGCTTTTTCTCTTTGAAGAAGTGGATCTCCTTCGTAAGTTTCTACTAGATCTCTAATAGATCCCTCAATACTAGCTTGAGAGTTTCTGAACTGTCCGTAGTGGCAGATGTCTTCAATTCCTTTCTTTGTGTTTAGATCAAATAAATACTGATCTCCAGTACTGGCTTGGTAGTTGGGGTAGTCTATGGCGGTGTACCCGTTTTCAGTCATTCTAAAAGGAGATACCCAGTTACCACTTCTTACCCTTACAAACTCATCCGTAACTTGTACGCCTTTTTCGTCTTCAAGGCTTACTAGGCCTTTATTTGGGGCGGGTAGGAAGGAGTTATAAAGAGAGTAAGATTTAGATTCATCTACCTTCCGAGCTACTTCTGGATCTTTAATGTTTTTAAAACTAGCGGCTGTTGCTTTTGAACTTGGGCTCTGAGAGGCAGAACCTGAGCCACCACTTCCCACAAGGGCAAGCATAGCAGCCCCTGCTCTTGCATCTTTTGAAGAGGCTGAGGCGGGTTGCCTCAGGAACTCATCCATTGCTTCATGAAGAGCGTAATCGGCGTTGGGGTTATAGGTGTAGATCAAGTTACCTGGAGCAATAGGCCCCATATTAAAAAGATACTGACTGAGTAGGTCTTTAACGTATTTTGTGTATTCAGGAACTAGGCGAGGGGGTTTTATAACCTCTTTATAGGTGTAGATATCTACCACTGGAAGTATTAGGTGAGTGCCTACCAGTTTTTTAAAGACTTTACGGCTTTGCTTTTTAGATGGCTGAATATAGTTACGAAACTCTTTAAGCTTAACCCCATTTTTTAGTTTGTATTTAGTGTTACCACCGCGGTTATGGGTAACTTCATCAAAATAGGAAATTAGCTTTTGGAACCTTCGTTTATCGTCTGTATCAACGCCTTTGAAGGCGATCTGGTTTTTATAGAGTTCTTGTCGTCCTTGGCAGTGGGCTTTAACCGAGCGTTTTTTAGTTCCGATGGTTCCAAATTTTAGTTCTACAATTTCATTCACTGCACCACATAGAATCCTACCACCACAAAGCATACATTTAGCATCAGGCGACATGTTTTTGGTAAAGTCACCAGCGGCCCAGGTGGGGTAGCTAAAAGATAGAATGATAAATAGTCCTAATAATCGAGTAATCACGGTCGCCCTTACAATACGTTTATATAGGTTATTTATCGGTTCTCAGGACGAAAGGTTTAGGAATATGTATATATTTGAGAATATTTAAATATAAATAAAGTTAATGTATCTGTAGGTACTTATTCTTTAATGGTTATTATATAACCTAATAAATTACTTACTGCTTTTGTAGCGGATGAAGTTGGAAGCCAGCTCCGGGCTATCCGAGAAAAGCTGTAAAATTCTTCTATAAGCACCCCTTGGTGATGATTGGCCACCTTCCCACGCTTTCACTAAACCTGGACTGCAGCCAATTAGACTTGCAAATACAGGCTGGCTTAAATTTAATCTGTCTCGCAAGTCCTTTACGTTTTTTTTAGAAAATGTAGGAGCCGACACAACGTCAATTTCACTAATTTTCAGCCTGGAATCTCCTGTGTGCCATTCAGCAGCCTCTTTTGTTGCCTCGATTAGTGATTCTCCTAGCGACATACTCTTTGCTTTACTCATAACTACTTCCTTTGCTTTGCTACTTTTTTTAAGAAATCTGCGGCTGCTTTGAGTTCATTTCTTTCACTGTTAGTAATGTTATCTTTTTCACCTTTAGTAATAAAGAACAGTAGGTGAACGATACCGTGCTCTTGTAGGTCGAGATAGAAAACTCTGTAACCACCACTTTTTCCCTCGTTTGCACGAGATACCCTTATTTTCTTAACCCCTCCGGCTCCGGGAATTGATACCCCCTTGCTCGGGTTATCAATTA
>JBGCGH010000011.1:0-94641 GCA_045110695.1 Bdellovibrionales bacterium
TAAATTAGATAGAAAAAATGAACATATAATTAGTGTAAAATAAGTTTTCATAAGCCTAGTTTACAAAAATACCCGACTTCTTAAACTGCTTCTATAAAACCTAGACTATGCGATGCTATGTCTCGTTCCTATCTCATTAAAACTCCATCGACTCCGTAAACAAGCGAGGTGCTTAATAGAGATGCACCATAAGAACTGTGCCCTCGACCAACTCAGCCTTAGGCACATTTCATTTCATATTATTGGACGTTCTTTTTACTGGATAACTTTGCAATGATCCGTTTGTTCAAAGCGGTGATGTCTTCCAATATTCCGTATGCTGATGGCAACCAAATTAATGTCATTATCGTACCACTTGTAAGACCCCAAGCCATTGCCAGAGTCATGGGAATCAGCATAGCATCACTTCCACCAATACCATAAGCAGTTGGAAATAAACCACTCATTGTAGTTAGGGAGGTAACAAGTACGGCCCTTAACCTGGTTCCAGAAGCTTGCACTAGTACCTGTTTGATATTTAACTTACCTTCCGCTTTTAAATCATCAATATAAGTCATTAGAACGATGGCTGAGTTGATAATTATTCCACTTAGTCCAACAATACCAATCATAGCCATGAAGGAAATGGGTCTTCCGTGTAGACTAAAAGCTATGGAAAAACCAAAAAGTCCCAGAGGAATCGTAGACATAACTAAAAGAGGCTTTAGGAAGGAGTTAAACATTAAAACTAAAAGAGCAAAAATCCCGATCAGTGCCAAATTCATAGCACTACCAAGACTCTCCATAGATTCATTCGTCGATTCCTGGGCACCAGCAAGGTAGAGGTTCACTCCTGAAATAGTTTTACTGTGTTTCTCGTACGACTCAATCATTGCGGTGTTTGCGGCTACAGACGTAATTTTTGTATCATCTACGTCTCCGAGTAAGGTTCTGGCTCTTTTGTATTTGAACCTTTTAATTTGTGGAGTTCCCGCTTGGCGATCAAAACTTGCTAGAGTAGATAATGGTATTAGATCTCCCGTAGAGTTTAAAATCTTTAAGCCTTTAAGATCTTCCACATTCTTTCTGTAGTCTGTAGAAAATCTTAAATTTAAATCCACTTCCTTATTGTTTAGTGTAACCTCAGAAGCTTTCTTACCAGAAATGGCAGTTCTAATAGTTTCACCGATCTCATTCACACTCAATCCCACTCGATCTGCCTGTGCATAATTGATATTAACAAAAATTTCATCCTCACCAATCACGTCATCCGTTTTTAAATCTCTTACACCATCAAGTTGAGCAAGGTCTGCTTTTACGGCACGAATCATTTTTTCCAAATTCTCGGCATTATTGGAACCAAAGATTCCTTCGATCGCCGATCCCACCGGAGGTCCATTGATCTCCGCTTCAGCACTTACGCTCACCAAATATGGTGCTTCGATAGCTCTTAGTTCTTTTAATACCTCTGTATGAGGTACATTCATTTCTGTATCTTTATTGGCGAAAAGAGTGAGTATACCAAGATTAGCCCCATCACCACCCTTTGGATCGTTAAAGCCCACTCCCTTCTCACCACTTTTAGCTGTAATATGAGAAAATCTGTTACTCATTCTTTCAAGTATAGCTTTGGAAAGCATCCCAGCTAATCGGTCTGTATTTTCCACCGTACTTCCAGTTGGAGCCTGAAACCTAACTAGGTAAACTCTTGTCTGCTCTGGAGGGAAAAGAATAAACTTATTAAACTTACTCATAAAAAGAATACTAACACCAATGATAGTAAAGAATCCCAACATAGTTACGTATCTGTATTTAACAGAAATTTCTACGAATTTTTCGAACTTAGACTTTATCTTCGCAAAAAATCCACTTGATTCTTTCTCAAAATTTATTTTTACATCTTTAGCAATTGTAGTCAGTCTCATTGGTAGCAAGAAGAACGATTCTACCAGGCTAAAGAGAAGAGAAGCAGTCACAATGATCGGAATCACCATGATAAATTTACCCATAATCCCCTTAGTAACAAGCATGGGTAGGAAAGCGGCTATCGTTGTGAAAGCCGTCGCAGTGATGGGAGCCCAAAGCTGTTTAATGGAATTCCTCGCCGCTGTTTTGGAGTCTTCTCCTAAAACCCTTAGCCTACTGTAATTTTCAGAAATCACAACACTGTTATCTACTAACATTCCAATAGAAATTATCAGAGCTAAAATAGAAATGGAATCTAGATTCATACCAAAAGCAGGCATGACTCCAACTGTTGCCATCACAGCAATCGGTAGGGACAAAGATGCCGCGATACCAATTCTCCCAGGTAGAAAGAGAAACAGGAAAACAATAACTAAAACAAGACCTGTTACAGCGTTACTTGCCAAAACTTCTAGTTTGGCTCCTACTTTTTCCGACTCATCATTAAAAACTGTTGTTTCAAATTTATAGTCTCCATAGCGTTCTTCAAATTTAACCAAGCGTTCATTTACCTGTTCAACTAAAGCAATTGTATCTGAACCACCTTTCTTTACAATTGTTACCAATGTAGCCGGTTCCCCGTTGTAACGAGTGATGATTCTTATATCTTCTTTAGAATCTAAAACTGTAGCCACATCTTTTAAGTAAATTTTCTGTCCGCTAAAATTCGATCTAATTAAAAAGTTTTCTAAATCCTTCTTATCTTTAATTTTTCCTTCTACACGCAGAAGCTGCTCATCGATCCCACTTTTCAGCTTTCCACCTGGTATATTTACATTTCGACTACCAATTTTACTGAAAACTTCGGTTACACCAATGTGATACTGTCTCAGCTTTTTCTCGTCTAATTGAATTTTAAATTGCCTCTTGGCATGCCCTGATAAACCAACACTTTTAATTTGATCAATATCTTCTAAATCTTGCTGAAGCTCATCAACAATAAAATCTCTGATACGCTTTGAGTTGTCTCCAGTGATAGCAACTTGGAACACTGGAAATTCCTCTGAATTTATCTCTGAAAATTTTGGTTGCTCTCTCAAGTCTGGAGGAAGATTGTTTACTCTTTGTACTGCCTTCTGTAAATCATCCATCACAATGTCTACATCATAATTATCCATATCGACACGAATAGTAATCGTACTTAATCCCGATTTACTTACGCTCCTAACATCTTTGACGCCGGTAACAGATTTTACCTCGTCCTCAATGGGCTTCGTTATTTTGGTTTCAATGTCACCAGCCGTCGCACCATCGTAGGATGTAATCACCGTAGCTGTTGCTAAGCTTACAGCCGGGAAGGTTTCCGCGTTCATTTTATTTAGACCCTGATAGCCCATTAGAACTAAAAATAAAGTCAGAACGATGGTTAGTTTGTAGTTTTTAATAAAAAAGTTAGCTAATTTTTCCATGTGTAATAACCTCGTTCCTTATATTTTATTTAATTGGCAGGGGGTTTCTGTAAATACAGAGAAATAATCCAACATGATTTTAATCATCTGCGCTTGTACTTGAATCAGTGTTAAATCGTTATTTAGTTTCGCATCCTCATCATCAATCAAATCTTTTGATGAAATCCTAGCCTGCTTATATTTCTTTTTAGAGTCCTCTAAAACTGTAGTTACAAACTCTTGATTCTTTGCTGTAGTGGCTAGAATAGATTTAAGGTGAGCTAAGTTCCGTATAATCCCGCTGTGGAGGCTACTAAGCTTAGTTTGAAGTTCAACTTTTTCAGATTCTACCTGGGCCTTCAGTGCCTTTACTTGAACTTCTTGGGTGTTTTTATTTGTTGATCCAATAGGCATAGAAAAATTTAGCCCCACTGTATATGTACCAGCATTATTTTCTCCGGTAAGTTCTTCTTGAGCAGCATCAAAACTTAAATCATTACCGACAATACCAAGCTCTGTAGTCAAACTAAGATCAGGTCTCGAGTAGTTGGACGTCGATTCTAGTTTTTTAGCCAAATACTTATCCTTAATCGCAATTCTCTCATCATAGAGCGTAAAATCCTTTGGGGCCATTTTCTGCTGCTCTATGATGGCTGTACATGTAAAAAAATCTTTCACTGTTTTATCTAGATTGTACTTTTCCAAAACCACTCCAGCATCAGCCAACTGGGGTAACTGATGTTGGAAATTTTGAATCATCATCGTACGGTCGGATTCTATCTGAGTAAGGCTATTCCTTCTAGAAGAAACTAAAGATTGAAATCTAGCCACATCTCCAGCCGAGCCTATACCGCTTTTTCGTTTTCTAGTCTGTTCTTTGAGTTGAAGCTCAGCACTCTTTAAAAGACTCTCACTTATTTTATGCGCTTCTTCTGTAGCAACCAGGTCCCAGTATTGCTTTCTCAAGGAGTTTATATACTGCTTTTTTTGGATTTCCTTGCTTAGTTTAGCCTCTTCAAGGTTCAACTGAGCTGCCTCAAAATCCATCTTAGATGTACTACCTAAGAAGTCTTTTAATAGATCCACCTCGAATTGCAAATTTAATGTGTTGGTTGTAGCATCTGAAAGAAAATTATTGGAAAACTGTTGGGTGTTATAAGTTGTTGAAACCCTAACACCATAACGAGTTGCTTTACTTATACCTAAGCTCAAAGATTTTGCGTTCTCAGTAACAGGAACAAACTGATTCAGAGGCTCCTCGCTAGATTCTCCATAGGAGGCACTTGAGTTGAAATAATAATTATACTTATCATTCAAACCTTCAACCTGGCTTTTAGAATTCAAGAAGCCTAATTCAATTTTCTGTAGTTGAGGAGTGCTCATGGGAGCTAGGTTCTTAATAAACTCCTCAGAAATTTCTTTTATCTCCCCTGAGAAAGCTGGGATAGAAACCCCTAGCATTAATAATATTAGACCTCTCATGATTCCACCTCGTTTTCCAATTTCAAAGGACTTGTTAGCAAATGAATATTTTGCTCAATCCACATTTCTTTATAACCAGGCTGATACACATTAGGCAGATTTAACTTTTCCATAATATGACACTCCTGCATCTCGCCTTTTACGATAAAAATAAGAGCCTTTGTTAGAACATCTGGATCCACTGTCTTATTGATGACAGCCCTATCTTGAGACTCTGTTACAAAACTCACAATTGTCTGTCTGGCTGCCATAAAGTTTTTCATGATAACTTCTAAAAAGCGATTCATGATTTTATCTTGCTCTTTAAAGAAGATTAAAACTGAATCTTGGTTCTCCATGGACAGCTCCACCATATTACGAAGGAGCATCTCCATTCTTAATTGAAACTCAGTAAAGTTTTTTGGAGACCTTAGAACTTTAGTTGCATCTAAAAACAAACCCGAAAACTCGTTCAAAATATACTTTAAGAGATCCTCTTTAGAACCAAAGTGATAATTGATCGCCCCTACATTTACATTCGCATGGCCGGTAATGTCTCTTATAGAAGCTGCATCAAAACCTTTCTCTGCAAACACAGCCTTTGCAGCTTTGATAATCTTCTCTTTTGTTTCCTGCTGGTTTTCACTCAATCTAAGAGCCTCCGTTCAAACGTCTGATTTAAGCATACAGAAAGCTTATCGTAGAATCCAAACATTTGTTTTAATATTTAATTCAAATGATTGATGGACCCTGGTTTAAGACAAATTGAACTCCGTAAGTATCTATAATTACTATTATAATATAAATTTTATACTTATAACATTTGTTCGTATTTTTAAGATTTCTTAACAATAAGTATATCGATCTGAAACATAGATAGACAAAAAGATAGCTCAAAACCTTTGTCTTGAGCTATAAACATGGGGTTGGAATGGGGTGTTTTTATTAGTGTCTTCAGAAACTAAAAGACACCAATACTAAGTTATAATCACTAATTGTAGTAAAAGTCTTTTTCGAATTGCTCCATAATAGGTTCCATTTCGGCTTTAGTTACCTCAAATAGTTTTTTATACAAAACCTTTAAATCTTTATAATAATCTACAAGATCATCGTATTTAGTTGGGTTAGGAAGCCTAACGTCAGAGTTCGTGTCACAAAAAACCCAATGCTTGTCTGTTGATACAATGTCCATATGCTTGCAAACACTAATGCTCTTAGGTAAGGCTTCTAAATCTCTTCTCGTAAAAGACCAGATTTGATTTCCATCTTCATCGGTTCGAATGGATCCGTCCTCTTGCCCTAAAGCACTATCAATATTTGACTGAATTTCTCCAATAAAACTCAACTTATATATGCTTCTACTAGGCATGATAGAGCTGGAAGAATAGTGTAGGAACTCATGCCCCATTCCGATTATATTATCAGGAAGAAGTCTATACCTGAAGAACTTCTCTCTTTGTCGGAGCAAAAATTCCGTCCTAATTTTATCATTTTCAAAAACAACCTGATCAGCCCCACAACTCGTTGGTAAATCGCCCAGTGGAATAGCTTGAAAAAATACAGTTGATCCACAAGACACAACTTTTTCTGACTCCCTTTTAACTCCAAATAACTTACTATCCTCGCGCTCAGCTATTAACCTAGCAATTTCAGCATCTATGGCAGATTGTGTATTTTCGTGAGCATTTATCAATTCATATTTTCCCTGAGAAAGATACTTTTCCATCCAGTGAAATGTGTCTAAATATGTAGTAGTATAAAAAGACAAAGAATGATCTTGAATCAATTCAGATTGCTCATGACTATATCCAGTGATTTCAGCAAGCTCATGTATTAAAAGACCTACTATTTGTCCCTCAAGATTTGCTTTTTCTATTCCATTAGCTACAATCATTTTTGCATTGATACAAATTTCTCCATCCTCGGAGTGACTCGCATGAGTATGTTCCTCAGAAATATTTTTACAGCTGTTGTCATGAGAAACCACAAGATGTCTTGATTTAAAAACGGAAACTAAATCCTGCTCTGAAAAAGCATATAAGGATTGCTTAAAGAAATTCACCACATCCGTCTTATTCCGAAAGTAGGTAACGCTCAAATAAAAGGCGGTTTCGTCTTCCGTTGCCCCATCAATCTGACTTAGCATTTCTATCTGATTTTGCTGATCCTGGTAAATCAGAGCCCTCAGGTAGTGAGGAAATAGGGCCCATACCCTTTTAGCCATCACTTCCACTTCATACATATCTTGAACTAGTTTTGTTCGAGTATTTCCACCACCGAAATCACCTGCTCCTGGTAAATCAGAATTAGTCTCACCACTTGCGATATCTATCGATCCTGAAACATCTAGCCCGATGTCTACAGCAGGGCTTTCGGTACTTTCACCCACACTTTGTTCCGTAGATGATGAACCAGAAAACCCATTAGACTCACCAGCCATATCACTAGAAGGAAGCTGAGTTTGCTTTCCCACAAGACTTTGCTCTTTGGCCACAGCCTGCCTGACCTCTTTACCTTCTCCGAACATACATCCAGAAAGAAGTAACGTAGCTCCTAAGGCAGTAAATAATAATAATTTTGTTATCGATTTATTTTCCATATCAGCTCTCCTTTCTATTGCTGCATTAAGTGTGCTTAATTTCACATATCTGAGGAGATTTATCGATACTAGATTTGCTAATAAATTAACTTTAAGTTAGCATTTATGTTAACCGATAAGCTATTGATATTACTTAAAAACGGAGCTGAGATGCTATTTGAACATAAAGACTATAGGGCTTTTTTAAAAGAATGGATGCTGAATCCAGAGAACAAACGAAAGGCTCAAAACAAACAGATTGCTGAGTTTTTAGATGTATCGCCGGTAATTGTTAGTCAGGTGTTAAATTACAAGCGGAATTTCTCTGAAGAGCAGGGCATACTCCTTAGTGATTGGTTAAAATTAAATCGATTAGAGGCAGAGTACTTTTTAACCATGATCCAAAAAGAACGTTCCGGGCATTTTAAACTTACCGAATTCTACGAAAACAAACTCACTGAGCTAAAAACAAAATCGCAAGATATAAAAAATAGAATACATGTAAAGGGAGAGCTTTCTACCGAGAAGAAAGCCATCTATTACTCCAATTATCTTTATGGGGCCATTCGCTTTTACTGTGCGTTAAGCAGAAAAGGCAAAAGTATCACTGAAATCCAAAACAAGTATTCTATTGAGAGAAACAAACTCGATCAGATCCTAAATTTTTTAGTTGAAACAGGGCTTGTAGAAACGGAAAATGATAAATATTTTTATAAAAGTAAATCAACACATGTAGAGAAATCACAAGTTTTAGTAGGAACCCATCACGCCAATTGGCGTAGAAAAGCGATGGAAGAGATTCAATCGGCAAAAGAGGAAAACTTCTTTTTTACCGCACCTGCCGTTATTTCCAAAGATCTCAAAGAAGAACTTAAAGCGGAGTTACTATATATGATTGAGAAGTTTTCAAAAAAAGTACAAAGCTCAAAAGCTGAAACCATGGTCTGCTTTAATATTGATTTATTTGATTTTTGAATTGGATCAGAATTATTGCTAAAGAATGGATATAGTGAACAGAGACGTAAGTTTACTGTCCCTAGAAGTATTTAGCTTGTTAAAAATAACGTCAAACAGTCTAAATTGAGGGCTAAATTAACGAGTTTTTTTGGTAAACTTACAATACCGTATAAAAAGTTTAGCTTTTGACTTAATTGACACGCTTTGTGTCAAAGAATCTTATGCTTTTTAAATATAGATGCTAGTTCTTGCCCATGGAAAACACAAACGAAGAATTCAGAGTCTATTTGCAAGATCAATTGATTGATCGAACAAAGAGAAATCCGAAGTTTTCCATAAGAGCCTTTTCGAGACAGTTAGACATTGAACCTTCGTCACTATCACAAATCATTCACGGTAAAAGAAAACTGACAAATAATATGTGTCTTCGCTTGAGAAAAAAATTAGGTCTCACCGACTCTGAGTTTAAGTCAATAATGAACAAAAACCCCAGAAACGAATCAATCAAGAGAATTCAGCTAGAAACCTTTAAAATTATCTCTGACTGGTATCATTTTGCAATACTTGAACTCACCCATTTAGATTCTTTTAAAGGGGACATCTCATGGATATCAAGTGTTCTCGGAATATCTAGAGGAGTTACTCAAGTAGCGGTGGATAGATTGTGTCGCGTGGGCTACTTAGAGATTTCCAAAGAAACTGGTTTATGGAAAGACTCCCTCGGTGATGCGTCGAACACGGGAAACGAATTTACTGAAATTGCTCTCATACGATTACAAAAACAAATATTAGAAAAAGCTATCGATGCCTTGGAAGAAACTAATTACGAGGATAGAGTTCAAAGCGCAATGACCATGGCTTTCCCTAAAAAACTATTACCACAGTCTAAAAAGAAAATTTTAAATTTTATAAACGAATTAAACCAGGATGCATTGGATCACGGGTCTTACGATGAAGTTTATCATCTCGGAGTCTCACTCTATCCAGTATCAAAAATAAATGGGAGAAAAAAATGAAACATTTATTATTGGCAATAACCAGCCTACTCACTGTAAGCATATCGTACGCAGGTAAAGCTAGTGGAGGTGGCGACATCATAGATATTAACCTAGGCGACGAGCAAAAGGTGGAACTTTATGACTTAGTTTCAAAATACACCTGCGACTGGAAAACAGGAGAACAGGTCATTAATGAGAACCCTGAATACGTTAGGCTTCTTAAAAAAGTATCTCTATTGGATTGGTATTTTGCCAGAGATTTTTTAGAAGAAACAAAGTCACTAATGTTTTGCTTTACTGATTCTCTTCTACCAGTTTTTCAATACTACAGAACCAATCCCGACCATAGAGAAACCCGAAAAGGCGCCTTTCGTTTGGGAAACAATGTGTATTGGGATAAAAGCAACGGGCTAAGTAGTACGTCAAAATCTCTCTTGATTGTTCATGAGGTCATGCACTCTTATATAGATATGGATTGGCTATTTGAACTTCGATATGTTCGATTAACAAGTATGGTTAAAAGCTTTCAAAGAGTCGCGACAGGAGAGATTGATACTCGTAGAAAACTGCATATTCAAATGATCGGAAATGAAATACTGTTTCCATTGGAAGTAGATCTACTCGATAGATCTAGAGACCAGCTAGAATTTCTATTGGCTCCAGTTAAGATTCGAGCAGAATTGATTCTGGGTGCAGATAGACCTGAAGATCTAGCAGATTTCAACATGGATCTAATTGACTCCTTGAGCGTATGGGATAGGAACTACCTGACTAGACATGGAGTATGGAATATTTTTTCCCAAAGTCTTCGAGAGGCATTAGTTATATCGAGCACCAGTAGTTTTTCTGACTTATTAAGTAAAGATTTTAGCATCCATCAGCCGGTACTATTGGCCTTAAATCTCGAGGGAGAATTCCCCCCTGCAAAACTGCAGATACTACATAATTCAAGTAATTTGAGAAACCTATTCAACCAGAGTTTTCATAACTTAAAGACAAGCCCTATCATCGCATCTGATGGGATTGCTAAGCGAGCTATCATCAGTCCAGAATTTCTCAATTACATTCATTCCTCTAACAAGGTCAGGATGACACTATCAAGTTTAAACCCAGAACATATGGTCTTGAATTACGAGTTGCTAGCCCTTGCCAAACAAATTTCCAATTGGATAAATCGTGGTTTATGGGAGCCTGTGAACGAGTTAGTTTTAAACAATAATAATTTTTATGATTCCTTTGGCTTGAAATCACAAATAAAGTCTTTGGAAGAAATACCTTCTCTAATACGGCGCGAAAAGCTCCTGTCCATGAGTAATCTATTGCGAGCTAGAGATAAGTTGATTGATATATTTATTGAAAATATTGTTAGCCAGATTCAAGAACAAGAAAACATCAACACATGGAAAGCTGGCATTGACTACGAAAGGTTTGAACCTAAAAACTTATAGAATACAAATAAAGATTTTGTTTACATGCTGAGGAATTACTATTTCTAAACAGAAAATATAAAAATTTTAAGGAGCAGTTTTGAAAAAAAATATATTAAAAAATTATGTGATTGGAGCTTTATTATTTCTTTCTCTACCGATTCATTCTTTTGCCACTAATAGTATAAGCAATGCAACTCAGGTATTAGGTGCTCAACTAGATGTCACAAAGGATAAAATAAACAACTTAATCACTCAACTTGAAAATCGCCAAGAAACTTCCGGATTCAAAGTTAACGACTACTATAGAGTTGCACCAGTTTTACAAAGAGATGCCGAATTGGCTTTAGAAGAATTTGAATTTGCATTGGAAAATAAAATAATGCCAAGATTAAAGTTTTGGATGGAACGCTATAATAGTATATTTGAATCAAGTGGTTTAACTAAGACGCAAATTGACGCAGTATCAAGTAGCCAGTATCAGTTATTGCTTGCCCAGGTAGAGCTAATTAGTAAGATTTATCAAGACGAAATATTTAAAATTTATCAGGCAATGGGTAATTTTATTTTTGACTACTGGATTAAGCGATACTCATATGAACAGATCCGTAAAGATAAAGGCTTGAAGAGAAAATTTAAAAATCTCGTTGGAAAAAATGACAGTGTGTTGATATTTACACCGATGAGGCTACAATCGGGACTGGGTCAAATCGATGCCATAGGAGATTCAGTTATAAGAAGTAAAAGATTTTACTCTAATCTTAAACCTCGATTTATTACCGATTTGAGTCCGTCAAGCACAGAGCATTACCTTAAAAACAAGTTTCCTGAATCGTTCTACAAAGACTTTAATAATGAAATTTTCGATAAAATCTCACTTTCCTGTGAAAGCCAATTATGCGTGGGGCTGAGAGCAGCGGACCTTGCTTTTTTCATAGATATGGTGAGACAAAATATCGATCGACCGATCCACTTTTCTATTAGGGGAGGAAGGGGTATTAGCCTTCAACCTCTCCGGTTGAACACCAGTATTATCTCAGTATTTCTAAAAGAGCTAAATTATCCAATAAGCCTACCACTGGAAAGTGAATAAAGTAAAAAATGAATTAAGTTCGCTTATTTGATATAGATTTCGTGGTCATTAGCCATCAACAAGGTGATTAGTGACCATTTTCTCAAGATTTGAATAAAATGGATTATAACTAGAAAGTATTTTTCACCATTTTAAAGAAAAAACTTTAAACCTGCTACTGCCGTAATTTCTAAAGATCTCAAAAAAGATGAGAGCTAAATGTCAACCCCATCCAACATATAAGCCTTGGGCCAATTTAGTTTCACTATGAGGCTATGCCCTAAAAACTTATGCTCGTGGTCTACTATAAAATTCTCTTAGATCACTCTCTTGTGAAGCCAAGATTTTAAAATCTTTAAAACTAGCAATCTCACCCGATAAATACTTGCGTGCCCCTTCCTTAGTAAGAGCAATTGGACTACGATCATGTCCCTTGTCTTCTACCTCAGGTCGAGGGAGAGTGGTAACAATAGAAATATAGCTTTTTGTCTGCTGGGGAAACGTTTTTCTAGAGAATACTGCTGGAAAATAAACCGCATCCCCTCCCTGCATGAAAAACTCAACAGGAATATGTTTGTCGTCCTCAATCTGGGGGTCTTTAAAGTAGTCACTTTTTAATACAGATTCTTGAAAAGATTTTGCAACGACCACAGCTCGCTGCTTAAGAAAAAGAGGCTCCCATATACTTTTTGTGCTTAATTTTTCATTTTGAATATACTGCTCTCCAATACCAAGCAGATTAAGCTCTCTTTCTAAAAATTTTTTTCTACTTCCAGTAAAAATACCTACCCCTCGCTTAAAGTCATCCCATCTTAACGAGCGCTCTTGTTCCCTCTTCATCTCTGAGCTATTTAGATTTCGTCTAATTTCCTCAAAGTAATTAGGATCAAGGCTTTCTAATTTTGTATTGTACAAGCCGTAACGCTTGTTTAGCGGATGCTTGCCAGCAGAGTAAAGCAAATCTTCTAAAATATTTCCTGTATCTCTAAAGTGCCCATACTCAAAATTTTGAATTAAGTTTTGGCCATTTACATTTGCAACAGCCAGAAAGTTCCAATGAGGGTAAATGTAGCTCTTGTCATTAGTCTGCCCGGCAACACTTAATTTTTTGTTTTCTAAAGATTGAAGTTTACGCTCCAAAACCCCGATCTTTTTTTCTATAGTTTTCGTAGTTTTCTGAAGCTGCTCATATCTTAACCTCTCCAATTGGTTTTGATTTTCACCAATTTCTTCATCTAACAAGCTAAATTGAAGAGCCAGATTAGACTCAAAGAGCTCAATAACTTCACGATCCCCAGGTCCAAAGTCTCTAGAAAACCCATCCACCACTCCAGGTGAAAGCTTCAGCCTCTCTCCGGCCAACTTCTTAAATTGTAACACATCACTAATTTGCCGGTAATCAATCACCGCCTGAAACTGCTCTTTCAATTTATGAGCATTCTGCTCCACCATCGCCGCATAACACATACCACAGCCTACCAACCTCCTCTTAACTTCAAAAGCTCTTTTCCACCCACCCCGCTCTAAAAACCACTATTTTTTCTTATTTTTTTCTTAATTTTCTATTTCTATTTCTTATTCTATTCCCCCCCCCTCTCCCACAAAAGAAAGAGTCTTATTCTATAATTTCCTACCGACCGATCTTCTCCGAGCGCTCGACAAGCAGGATACTTTAAAGGGTTGAGACCTAACCTAACCACAAAGGGGGGGGGTAAACTAACTTTCAGCCTCCAGAATAACAATTTTATCCATTTTCAAAAAGCCAAAGCCTTCATACAATGTCTTAGCCTTCAAGTTATCCTCATGAACCAAAAGACTAAGATCCTTTCCTCGCCGGCGAGCAATCTCTATCAACTCAGAAACAAGAAGCTTTGCAAAGGATTGAGATCTAAACGCAGTGGGGATATAGAGACGCCCAAACCAAAGCCGGTCCGGGCTTTCCAATGTTAAAGCAGCAAACCCAAGGATTTTTCCCTCAGCATTTTCAAGCACTAAAAACCGTTCTTTATTTTCTAAACTAAGCTTGGGAATAATCCACGTACTTTCCATCTCTTTGTTATAGTCTTTATACCAAGACTCCAATAACTCTTGGTCCCCTTTTCTGTCAGGGGACAAAAATCGAAACTTTAACTCTTTATCCTTAGAAGAAAATGAATTTTCCTTGGGTAGATTATAGTATTCAAACTGAAAACGTCTCTTAAAGCCCTCAAATTGATCTAAAACTATAGACTCTAACTTCTCTGTTGTAAAAATAGTGGCCTGCTTTTCAGTAGTCTCATTTTTAACTTTCTTAACCAGCCAAGCAACAAGAGAACTATCATTTCCATAAAAATGTTTTGTGCCATCCTCGCTTCTAAAAAATATCGCATCTGTGGGACTTCTACTTGGAATTTCAAACTGAACCTGGCATTTTCCAATCGAATCCCATTTCAAATCCAAAAAATTATGTCCAGAAAACTCACCCACACTTAACTCTCTCAACAAACTCAATGGATCCAAACGCCCTACTCCCTTTTCTGAAAACAAATGTAACACTTTCTAATATACCACCAAACCCCAACACTTTAAGCTCTTAATCCTTTTTCCGCCATCCTCCCATTCCAAGAAAGAACGAGTCTTAATATTTGAATATATTGAGACCACACCCCAATCCATACATCTTTCTATCACGCACCCCCCACTCCCTAAACATAAGTAAGAGCACGACCTCCTGATTTATCCTGTTCTTTTTAGAAATCTTCTCTTCCAAGAGGCTCGACTAGCACGACGCTTTGTCTAGGCCCATGGATGGGCCGGCCTCTTGGAAGAGAAGATTTCTAAAAGGAACAGGATAAATCAGAATCACAAACGACTAAATTCCCCCCCCAAAAAAAAATAACACCCCCCACTAAGCCCCCAATATCACAAACAAACCCCCAAACTCCCCCCACCCAAGTCCGGCTTCCGGAAAAAACAATTAGACTTACACATAACTTACACATATAGTCTTTCTATGCCTTTGGGGTGCAGTTGTCTTTTCATAAAGACTCTTGCACCCCACCCTATGTTTTCCAATTAGGGAATCAGCATTAAATTAGAAAAACGTTTTAGCGAAGGCTAAGGCTTTAACTCATTACAACGAGGTGAGAAATGGACTCTTTTAGCAAAAACATAGCATCCCTAGTGACTTCCCTACCCACTCGCTTTTTTAAAAAAGCTGCTGCTACTTCCCCCCATTTGCTAAAGTCTGATATTGCCTCGATAAACCATTGGCTCGGTGGTGGCCTCCCCTCTGGCAAAGTCTATGAGTGGGGGTTACCTCCAGGTCAAAATACTCGAAGTGTAATTTTAAGCTTCCTCAGAGAACGCTCTGATCTGTGTTTATGGATCTATAATGGTAGCGAAAGAAAAGTCTATCCTCCAAGCTGGGCAGCTAAAGGAGTAGATCTAGACAAAACCTACTTTGTAGATAGCGCACGCCCTGTGGATGAGCTGAAGTGTCTATTTATGGAAAAGCTCTTTTCCTTTATAGTTATTGATTCTCCAGAGCGTTTGTCAAAAGCGGATATGGCTTTTTTAAGCGCTCAAGCAAGGCGCTTTGGAATTTCTATTTTCGTTTTAAGGGGCTACTACCTTAGTCCGCTAAAGGGAAACCCCTTTGCTAGTGTGAGACTAAACTGTAGTTACATTCCCAGTAAGGCCTCTTACTTACTTAGAAAAGTTAGGGGAAACATGGAGCAACAGAAATTAGTCGTTAAAGAGGACCGGGTACTTCATTATGCCTGCTGATGTGATTCGCTTTGCACAAAGTGATGAGCTTTGTCGCTACATTTTATTACAAAGTGAGAGTTTTGATAATTCACAGCTCTTCTCTTTGAGCCCGCACACTATGCGCTGGGATAAAGACCTCTATTTTATAGATGTACAAGCTACGGAAAACTATTGGCGCTTGAAGGCTAAATATCATAACGAGCTTTATAGTGATTTTTTGTTAAAAAAAATCACTGAAAGTTTTCCTCAAGCTAAGATCTATACAGCAAAACACCCTTGGCAGGCATTACTCTTATTAAAAGCCATGGGAGAAACGGCGGAGAAAAATTATATCTATAGCTTTCATAGTAAATTAGGAGAGAATCTCTTTAAAACTTTAAAGTGGGAAGAATGGCTAAGTGTAGCAAAGCAGGTTTTAAAATATTATGATACAAAAAACATCCAGCTAGATGGCGGTAAGACTCGGTCTAAAATATTACAGTTTGAAAAAGCCATGGAAAGACTCGGTTTAGAAGGACCAGAAGACTTAAAAGAGGCAGACCTTGCTTCCATTAGAAAACGCTTTGGTAATTTCATAGAACGTTTATGGGAATGGAGTTTTCCAGAAAAAAGTAAAAGATTGCCTTTGTTTCAATCTCTAGATGATTTAAAAGCTTTTCCTTGGCTTGCTTGTGATGTACCCGTTCACTATAAGGCTTTTCAACTATTAGAGTACCCTTGTGAATACTGGGAACACATTGAAGCCTTCCTAAAAGAGGATTGTAAAAAGCTATTTGAGCAAGTCAAACAGCGTACGGATTTAAGAGTTTGTAAAATAGACTGGAGGCTCCATCTTTATGATGGCCGGGACTTACAGCTTCCTGTCTATTTTAGAAACCCTTATTCCCTACACAAAGAATCAGAAAAATTCACAAGCCTGCTCCAACAGGCTAACTATAGCTTTCACTCCTGGCAAAAAGATCTAAAAGAGGAGAAGGATTACTCTACTTACCCTGAGGCTTATAAGATTGTTTCTTGGGAGCTTGTGATTACGGAGTTTATTTTTCATTCAGAGGATAGTTTAGAGCTTGTAGCCTCAGAAGATACTTACAATATCTACAACAAACTATTAGATATAGAAAACAAACTCCCTAGAAGCCTAGAAAATTATCAAGTAAGAGAGAGTTTTCTCGTAGACCAGAGCTTTCAATTACGAAACGAGAAAGCACAACTGAAAACATTCACTCATCTACAGTGGAAAAATGCAGGCAGTCTGCGACCACTTTTTATTCACAAAAAGCATAAATCCATCCCTGCTCCCTATCGGGCCACCTTCTTGGAGCGCTGCTCTAGAAACTGGTGGAATCAACACAGCTTACGCAACTATCGTGTGGATTACTTTAAATCTTTAGATCGACAAAGCCAGCGCTGGCTCTCTAAAGATATTGACGGAAAATGGATGGAATATGGATCCTTTGATTAAACGAAGCTCTTGGACGGAGCTTCTTTGTAAAAGTAATTATAGTTTTTTAATGGGAGCATCCTCACCTAGAGAGCTTCTAGCAAAAGCCTTTGAAAACTCCTATTACGCCATAGCTCTTAATGATTTTGACGGTGTCTATGGTTTGGCTAGATTCTACTTAGAATGGAAAGAATTAAAAAAAGAATACCCTCATCACACGCCTAAGCTCATTTACTCCGCTGAGATTCACTTGCAAAAAGATCATACTGAGCCTTTACTGCTACAGGATACAATTTGTTTAATTTGTAAAAATATCCAAGGCTATAAACAGCTCAATCAAATTTTGAATCACTCCCACCGAGAGTCAAAAAAAGAGGCCTATATCAGCCTAGAAGACCTTACAAGTTTCCCAAGAGATCAGCTCATTGCTATTCAACCTATGCGAGGTATCGTTCGTTCCAACCTAGGACAGCAAGAGTTCCTCCGAAGAAAAAATCTTTTCTCAGAATACTATTTTAGTATCAGTCGACACCTTCACCCCTCTGAAGATCAATGGATCGATAGAGTCATTCATTTATCAAAACAGATCGATTGTAAGTATATTTTTAGTCAGGATATTTTTATGCATGGGCCTGAGAAAAAACCTATCAGCGATTTATTGCAATCCATTAGAAACAATACGCTCTTACAGGATACAGAAAAGCACTTCCTCCCTAATAGTGAACGCTATCCCCATCACCTAGATAGTATATCTAAATTTTACAGTAAAATCCCTGGCTACCAAGAGGCCCTTCAGTTGCAAAAGAACATCGCCGACCGAGTGGACTTTTGCTTCTCTGAACTTCGCTACCAATATCCTAAAGAAATGATCCCTGAGGGCTACACAGCTCAAAGTTTTTTGGAAAAAATTAGCTGGAAGGCTGCCTACGATAGATTTGGCAAACCTTTGAGTGGAAAAATCAGGCAAATACTATTTAAAGAATTACAACTTATCAAAGAGCTTGGGTTCGCAGATTATTTCTTAACGGTTTGGGATATTGTTAGATGGGCCAGAGAGCAAGATATCCTATGTCAAGGAAGGGGCTCTGCTGCTAACTCCAGTGTGTGTTTTGTATTAGGAGTTACTTCTGTAAACCCAGAACACTTTGATTTATTGTTTGAGCGCTTTATGAGTAAAGAACGTGGAGACCCACCAGATATTGATGTAGATTTTGAGCACGAGCGCAGAGAGGAAGTCATTCAGTATATCTATAGTCGTTATGGAAGAAAGCGCGCAGCTATGCTTGCTAATGTAATTACATACAAAAGAAAAGGAGCTATGCGAGCTAGTGGTAAAGCCCTTGGCTTACCAGAAAGTGTTTTATCTAAATTCTCCCAGCTTGCTAGCAGTAAGGCCTTTAGATCTAAATCCACAAGTGAGCTCACCCAATATGTCAGAAAGCATATTAATGCCGATGAAGCCCTATTAGTGCCTACTGATTTTCCATGGAAGATGTGGGTGGATTTAACAGAAGAACTTATTGGCTACCCCAGGCATCTAGGAATTCACTCTGGTGGTTTTATGATCGCCTCTCGTGATTTAGATGAGCTGGTGGCGCAGGAGCCTGCCAGCATGGCAGATAGAACCGTAGTTCAGTGGTGTAAGGATGATATTGAGGGTTTAGGTTTTTTTAAAATTGATGTTTTAGCTTTAGGAATGCTTACGGCTATTCGTAAATGTTTTACTTTTTTAAAAGAAGATTATGAAATTGATTTGAGCTTAGATCAAGTTCCACAAGAAGATGGCCCCACCTACCAAATGATTCAAAAAGCCGATACCGTGGGTGTTTTTCAAATTGAGTCCCGCGCGCAAATGTCTATGCTCCCCCGGCTAAAACCAAGAACCTTTTATGATTTAGTCATTGAAGTGGCGATCATTAGGCCGGGCCCTATTCAAGGGGGTGTAATCCATCCTTTTCTAAGACGAAGGCAAGGAGTGGAGCCCATCACTTTTCCCGATGAGCGTTTAAGACCTATTTTATCTAAAACGATGGGGATTCCTATATTTCAAGAGCAAGCCATGCGTATTGCTATGGCTGTGGGGAACTTCTCTCCCGGGGAAGCTAACGAGCTAAGAAAAAATATTGGTGCCTGGAATATGTCTTCTTTTAAAATGAAGCTCGAGCCTTGGCTAAATCGTTTAAAAGAGGGCATGCGCGAAAATAAAATCAAAGAAGAGTTTATAGACTTAATTATAGATCAGATGCGAGGTTTTTCTGAGTATGGCTTTCCAGAGAGTCACGCCATCTCCTTTGCTTACCTAGCTTATGTATCTTCATACTTAAAGTGTCACTACCCGGCCGCTTTTTTCACCGCTGTTCTAAACGCTCAGCCCATGGGTTTTTATTCCCCTCACGCACTACTACAAGCGGCCAAAAGAGATAATGTACAAGTTCTCCCTGTAGATTTAAATCGTTCCGAATGGGATCACAAACTAGAAATATTAGATTCAGAGAATAAAGTTTTTGCCATTCGCTTAGGCTTTAGATTGGTCAGCTCTTTTGGAAAACCCGCCTTTGATAAACTACTAGAGGCCAGACAGAGACTGGAGAGTTTTACCAATTTCGAATACTTCCTAAAAGAGGCTAAATTATACAGAAACGAGCTTACCGCACTTGCTGCCACTAATTGCTTTCAAGTTTTTGGTCTATCTAGATCAGAGGCATTATGGTTAGCTGAGGCCATTCCCATTAAACCCATGATAGAGGAATCAGAAAAAAGAATAGATTGGAGAAAAGAATCTAGCATGCGATCCATTGAGCAAGATTTCAAATCTTTCCATACATCCCTAAGAGAGCACCCTAGTAGTATTATTAAAAAGGATTATTGGTATTTTCCTGTAGAGCAAAAAAGGTTGATTCTATCTAAAGACTTTAAAGACGTGATTCGTAACCAAGTGATTGATGTTTTTGGTATGCTTATCGTGAAGCAAGCCCCTCCCTCGGCAAAAGGAATGGTGTTCCTAACACTAGAGGATGAGTATGGCTTTATTAACCTAGCCATGAGCCCTTCTGTTTATGAGCGCTACTACCCTCTTATTGAAGACAATGCTTTTATTTGTATAAAGGGAAAAATGCAACGCTCAGGAGGAGCCGAATCCATTTTGGTAAAACAAGTATTAAAAAAAAAAAAAAAAGCAAAGCTCATCCCTATCCAGCCTAAAAAAGACCTAGAGCAAATGAAAGAAAACATTCGTGGATTCAGTAAACTGTACTCAGCAAGAGCTTACTACTAGACCGAGGCTAGGCTTACTTCTACACCAGCCTCTCCTAGCATTTCGTAGGAGATCTGTAGGTCCTCATTCCAGCGCTCACCAAAGTCATTTTCTACAGAGATTTTATCCACTACCACTTTTTTTAAGCCGCTTTGAATAATCATCCTCGAGCAATGAGAGCAGGGAAAGTGGGTAATATAAATCGAGCAACCGTCTGTGGGGATACCAACCCTGTTACAATTAGCAAGAGCGTTCCTCTCCGCATGCTCGGTCCAAGCATACTTTGCTGGACGCACAAGCCTCTCGGGTACATTGTCGTTCACTCCACGAGGAAGACCATTGTAGCCAAAGGAACGAGGATCCCTCTGCGCTCCTATGATGACAGATCCCACTTTGGTGGAAGTGTCCTTGGACCAGGAAGCTACCTCATGAGCTAGCTTCAAGAACCTAACGTCCCATTTATCTGTGGAAGTTTTAATATCATCCATAGTAACTAAATCGTTGGGTGAGTTTCGCCGGAGTGGGGGTGAATTAACTCTTTGGAGTTTTTGTATACTCTAGGCGTTTTGTACAAGAGCTTTAAAGCATCCCATTTAGGCATGATCTTATATTGCTCTGGATATCTTTTCTTTAGAACCTCGTGCACAGCTTTTGCCTTACTTGGATTCATCGTTGGAAAAAGGTGATGTTCTACATGATAGCCAAAATTCATATGCATGAATTCAAAGATTTTATGATTCGTAACAGTTAAAGAGTTCTCTAAAGGATCATTATGTTTCGTCAAAGGACTTACGTTATGGTTTGTAGAAATATAGCTCATTAAAATATAGTTCATGACAGCAAAAGGAATCACAGCTCCATAAACAGCGTTTTGCCAACCCAAAAGATAACAGTAACCGGCCATCATACTTAATTGAAGAATGAACTCGATACTAACTCGCATATGTCCCATGTCTGCGAATATTTTATTTCTGAAGCGAAGATAAACCTGATTAGCAAGGTTATGCCATGAGAACCAATAAAAGAAATAAAAAATACTTCTAAAAGTTCCGCTACCAGGAGTAAAGTTAAAAGCATTTTGCATATACTTACTCTGCTTATAAATTCTCATCGTCGGAAAAGCATCTGGATCCATTATTATTTTTTGCGTGTGACCATGATGAAGACGGTTATGCCAAAATCTCCAAAAAGTAGGAGCTATTAAAAACGGCGCAAAGCCGAAGAAACCATAGGAGTCTTGAAGAGTCTTACTTCTAAAAACAGATCCATGTAAAACTTCATGGGCTAAAAATGCAGCTCCACCAAACCCGTAACCGATAACTAAACCTAGAACCACTTTTAAAATCACTGGCAGCTCAGGCTGAGTAACTAGAGCAAAAACGGAAACGGAAATAATGGAGTAAAAGAAAACGGCCCAAACAATTCTACCTGGAGTTGGCTTTAAAAGATCTTTTGGCAGATCGCCCATGATAGCGCGGGCGTAATAGCCAATATTTTTGATCACTTTTTTTTCTACTTTTGGTTCAACGGGTTGATCCTCTGTAGCGGCTTTATTTGACTCTGTATCTGATGTAACGCTTCCCATACGAGTTTCCATGTGACCCCTTTTTTCCTACGTGATTGTCAATTCTCGATAATAAAGACAGCTAGATTATGTTTCAAGCAATATCAACACCAATTCAGTCTTATTGGCTTATTTTCTCAAAGGTCATCAGGCTTCGGTTCTTTCTACAGGCATCACCGACAAACAGCTGCCCATGGAAGCTTATGTAAACCCCTGGGCTTGTGAACTGAGTGGCATAAATGGCTTCCACAACGTTCTGCATGGCATCCGTATCTTTCATCTGGACGGGCTTCATAGCACCCGTGAGGAGAATAGGGACATTTATACTCGAAAGATTATTGATTAAATACTGGGCTGTTTTATCCATTGTGTCGGTTCCATGGATCACTATAATTGGTATATCTTTGGCCATTTCCATCTGAATAGCCTGAAGCATGAACTCCCGGGCATCATCATCCATATCCAAGGAATCCATGGAGAAGATCTCATAAACCTCTATTTCATGATGAGGATATCTAAAGTGGGATAGGATTTGTTCTCTAAAGATACTGGGACCGTTACGGAGAAGTCCGTCTCGTTCATCGTAAGTTTTTTCTATGGTTCCACCAGTAGTTAAAACGATCACCTTATTATTCATAGGAATTTGTTAAGTGATTTAGGTATTTAATACAAGTGCTTTAGATATCTTTTTTATCAACCTGCTTAGCAAGCTTCAAGGACTCGGCTCGAATTTCTTGCTCAACTTCTTTATTGTAGCCAGCTGAATCAAAATCAGAATCAAGCAAACTGCCCAACTCATCATTGGTAGAATCTTTGACTGCTCTAATTACGGATTTTGTAGATGCGATCCCACGCTTCTTTACCAACTTACTCTTCTGCTGGCGAACCATGATATCTTTACTTGTCTCTGTTTGGTCTACCTTAGACAAATACATCTTATTATTATCTGCAGTCTCTTCCACAACAGATACATTCATAAACGCATTGATTCCAAAGATAGTTACAATTACAAGTATGGCTTTTTTCACTTCAATCTCTCCTCTAACTGACTGCCTATTAGTCTATCGGCTATGCATGTCAAAACTTTAGTCCAGGGCCTTAATTATCTGAATAGTTCTATGGACTTAACGTGCAGCTTCCATTGTCAAAACTATAACCGTATCAAATTGATACAGTTCAAAGGTATTGAGAGGCTAAAACGAAAACAGCACCCCTTTTCAGTAGGTGCTGTGAAGATATCTATAAATTGTCTGAAACTAGCTCTAGCCCACTGTTTTACAGCTATAGAAGATATTAATTTCTGCACCCGCCGGTAAAGCCGGAGTGATAGTTATGTTTTTCCCATCTAGCTCAGAGGCCGTGGATCCATATTGCTCCAAACCCTCGATAATCACTTCTCGTCCCTCTTCTAAATCTGGGATACAACTCAAAGTGATAACTTCTCTCGCTCTTTGCTCAATAAAGTCACCTACATCTGAAAGCATAGAACCCCAGTCCGAGTTACAAACAGTATTTTTCTGTCCATCAAAAACACTTAAGAGGTCTTCGTATATAACACCTTCTCTAATTTCCCAGTTCGCTGAAAGAGAATCTCTTTCTCTCTCAAGCTCTCTTTTACAAAATCCACCATCATCCGAGGGTACTACAATCGGATACACGCTAACACTTTTACTAGAGCCTAGCTCTGTATTAATCATTTGCTCTAAAAATTCAGGTCTATCTTCATCCATTACCGGTGACTTATCTCTTTGAGTCGATCTATCACCCACACTTCTAACGTCTTCATCAGTTACAAACATAATAGCTAGGTGGGCATCGTCTCTGAAAAGTGTATTTTTATTCTGCTTTACAGCCAGGGCAGCGGCAAAAATACCTCTCTCGTCACCTGAGGAGTAAAAGTCTGAATTATCAATTTTAATCCCTTCTGCAAATACGGCTTCCCTATTCACGGTGGAGCGCTTTAATACTCTTAATGCATTTTCTGAAGCGTGACTAGAGTCCGAAAGTTTTTGCTCTGGCCCGAAGGGAACCAAATTACCATCTTGGAAATCTTCTAAATAGTTAAAGTTCGTTCGCGTGTAAGATCTGTTGTTTTCGATCTCAAAGGCTTGGCGATGGTAGTTACTAATGTCCATCGTTGTAATACCTAACTGCCAATCAATGTTATCTATAGTATTGAAAAGTAATCCAAAGTTATCTTTTAACTTATCCTGCTCATTGGCCATAGATTTTGAGTTGTCCGTTACTATCAAAATATCCACCATAGGGTAAGGGGCTACATAGTTTGTAGTAAACTTGAAAAAACCTGGGTTATCCGGATCGCTAATACAACCTGTGGAAGGATCTAAGGATGGATCTAGACACTCAGCAGGTGGTACGGCACTGAAGTTCACAGGGGAACAAGCCACTGTTACACTCATTACAAAACTCAATCCTAGAAAGGCCTGTATCATGTATTTAAGAAAGTTCACGTTTTCGCTCCTTTAATCTTTTTTCTCAACCTTAGATACTCCAAAACTTATGCCAAACACTGTTTTACTCTAAGTAGCTGAAACTATTAGCTTATTACGTAGCCCTAACAAGCTTAGGAGCTGTTATTCAAAAGAGGAGAGGCTCTAAAGGGGCGAAATAAACTTAGTATTTTCAGGCACTTAGAGGTAAGTAAGCAATAAATCAGTACTGACAATAATCGGCGCACCTATTGAACAAAGTCACGGATCTCGCCTATATTAGAAATAAAATCACTTGGTCACTGGTGGTATAAGGAAAGATCCAAAAAGCGCAAGGAAAGGCATGCTAGAAGGTATAAAAGGCAGATCAAGTGGCATGTTTGAAACTAATAAAAACAACTAAACCTAGGTCTATATAATGAAGTAAAGAGGTAAGAGATTACGCAACTACCTATAGGTGTACCGTCTTTGGCCCGATAACGAACTATGAATACGGAGCAAATCCAATTTGGCAAACATACAGGTATAGGACTACTATTCCTAGTGGCGATCCTTGCACCAAATCACTCTCTTGATACTGGGATTACTGGGGAAGCCAGTTTAAGCTCTATCCATGGCGCAAAAAAACTAGAGCAAATTTGGAAAGCGGACATCAAAAAACTAAGATCAAAAAAAAAGCTACCTAAATACTTTTACTCAGTAAAAGAAATCGCTTACTCACCAATGACGGAAAAAGCTGCGAAGATGTTAAGTAGAGCGAGAATTCCCATTCCACTAAATTACAAAGGGAAGTTTAAATTGAATGTTGCTGTGGATGACTGGAAACAAAAAAGAGAATCAGGGGCCGTTGTTCATTATCAATTCGTTGATATAAAATCTGGGAACACACAATTCGAACTTTCTAGAACCTATCGTCTAAAATAAAAAAACCCGCTAGATCTACTAACGGGTTCAATATTTATTAAATAAGCCAAAAGACCTACCAAAAACTAGGCAGGAAATAGAAACAGATTAAAGCTAAAATAGTTGGCGGAATTGCGGCCAACAATAACTTCATCGGGTTTATACCGTCTTCACCAAAAGAACCTTTCAAGATACCAAAACCAGCTGGGTTAGGTGCGTTGGCAATTACTGTCAAACCACCACCGGCTACCGCACCAGCAACAAGGTAATACTTAGCAGAATCAGAAAGCTCCACTAGGGAACCAAGGTATGTAAGAGCGGCATTATCGGTAATAGCTGTTAATGCTGTAGAACCTAAAAATAATGGTAGGTCACCCATACTGGTTAATAGAGGCTTTAGCCACCAAGCTTGCTGTGAGCCTAGAGTTACCAAACCAGCCAAAAAGAAACCAACTAAAAGTGATTCTTTTATCTTTAGTTTATCCTGAAACTCTTGAGTCACCGTTGTGAAGCCGATGAAGAACAAAAAGAAACCAAGAAAGAAAACCATGTAATGAGCGGTTGCAACGACAAGAGCTAAAAACAGAAGATGAAATACTGTAATCCAAGCAGGAATTTTTAGACCAGAGGATTCAATTTTAACATCTCCAGCCAACTCATTTTTGAATTTAGCAGCAACAGCAATAGTACCTATGATCACGGCAATCACAGCCTTCCAGCCAAAGTTACCAATCATATGAGAAAAACCCCAGCCCCATTTACCTGCAACCATTAATACAGGAGGTGCAGCGAAGTGAGTTAAGGTTCCACCGATAGAGATATTAACAAATAACAATCCTATCGTGGCATATTTGAATTTTAAACTCATATCTTTCGAGTAAAAAACTTTTAATAGTATTAAGGCAGTTACTGTCATTGCAGCAGGCTCAGTAATGAAGGACCCAAGAATTGGCCCAACAATCAAACAAGACATGTAAAAGCTCATTTTACCGGAAAATGGCAGTAGCTTTGCGCAGGCTAGTATGATTTTTTCTGCGATTTCAATGACTGGTTTCGTACCGGCCATACACATAATGACAAATACAAAAGCAGGTTCCGTATAGTTGAGGCTATTCAAAAAGTGAACAGCTCCGCCAATCATATTTTTATCACCATCATAAACTGAAAAACCTTCAGCCAAAACGTAGTAGGTTACAAATACCCCAGCCCACATTCCAAAAACAGCCTCAACCTCACCCAAGAAGTGAAAAACGTTTTCTCCAATAGAGCCTTCCGGATATTTATGAGCCATATGCTCAAACTTTGACACAAAAAATGTGTGAATTACTGCGACACCAAATAGTATGGTCCCCACAAGTTGGATTGTAGTCGGATTCATTATGTACCTCTCTAGCTGTAAACACAGGTTGTAATTAGGGATAGTCTCCCATAAATAACTAGAAAGTCATTTGCTTTAACAAGTATTTGAACAAAAGTATTTTAATTGCACAGACAAAAGGCTAGAGCAAAGCTCTGGCCTTAATAAGAATTTAGTATTTCACATTACTGTTGCTTCACTCGAAGTGAACAACATTGATATTTGAATTTTCTATCTCTATACCTACCATTGTACTGACTACCCTCTGCCACAACAACTTTACCAGCTGGACAGTAGAAATACACTGGCCTGTCGTAGTCGTTGGAAAAAGGGGCAGAAAATATGGATGCAGTACAGCTATAGGTTTCAATTACCTTTTCGCCCCAACTTAAATTTGCACAAACATTGGTATAATCCCTATCATTTCCGCTATCAAAAGATTTATGGCCAACCATGACTTTGTTTAAACCATTACTCTGGCACAATCCGTAGTTTAGCGAAGTGGAATAGCGAGAAGTATATTTTCTCTCTGTTTTACCCGTGATAGTTAAAGGCTGTTCTCCAATTTTCGCGGAGGCGCATCGGAAACGATATTTTCTGTCTTCTCTGGAGTCATTGTGAATTGAAATTATTCCGGTAATTACTGGTTTATCAACAGGGCAGCTGTGATTGATAAATGAGTTATAAAAGCTATTATAGTAGGCCGAAGCCGAAGGGTGACTAGAAATCTCAGAAATAACACTTCCAACCTTTACGACTGGGTCGACAACACTAAAGCCCCTAGTTCGACTTCCCTGATAACTGGGACTACTAGAAGCCACTCTTGCTTCAACCTCAACCCACCTAGTACTGCTACAATTTAAGATAGCTAAGCTATCGCTAGACTTCGAAATACTACACACTCTATCCAAATCAGCAACTGGAGGAGAATCCACGCTGAGTTTCTCACTCTTTATGGAAAAATCTATAGTCAATCCAGCAGGTAATTCGAAATAGTCCAATTCAATCTCAATATCTTGTCCAGCCAATAAAAGAGATTCAGTCGGAGTTTTAATCGAAAAATTGAAACCAATTTTTTCAAGATTGAAGTTTGTTCTAGTTGTTTCAAAAACAACTGGGTCATCATTAAAATTTAAATTACCGTTATCGGCATATCCAACTGCCTTTATGCCTACCTGACTAGTATTGGAATTCACTGGCTCTGGAAGCCGACTGCAATTTATTTTTGCAGTAAAGTTAGAAGAGTTGGCGGTTATGGCGGGAGCGGTGGTAATACAGTGATTAGCAGCATCCCCGAACACTTCTATCGCAACTCTCATTGCTGCACCATGTGGATTTACGCCACTCATGCTAATATTTAAGTCAAAATCTTGAGTGGTTAGAGCTTTTTTCAGACTTGGTGAGCCTGGAAAACCAATACTACCTGTATTTTTATTCACGTAAACTAATTTTTTTGTACTCCCAACATAGTCATCGGAACTATAAGAAAATTCAAATTCAAAATCCCCTTCGTGAGGACAATGATTCACCGACACTCTTCTAGATGTATTAGTCCCAGCAGATATTACGCAAGAGCTGTCTGTTCTCCAAGTATAAGCTACACCCTCAGTTCCCACTTCTGGGGCAAGCTCCGCCTCCATAATAAAGGACTTACCTGCTAGAACATTTTCAGTGATTACATTGATATTTCTTACTGGCAGATTTTGCGCATCTGCCCTAGCGAAATTAAAATCTTTTGCTCTATGTACCTCTGCCCAATTTTCCTGCTGACTTTTTTCATAATAAATAAAAGCCTTTGCCCGAGCAGAACCGATATCGTCACAGGTGAAGGAATAGCAAGAGCACTCCGATCCGCTACATTCCGGTACACCTGAACAGCTAGTTGCTGATTTTTCAAAACCCGCCCAATTCTCTTGGTTGCCATAGCTGTTTCCTTCAGATTCACAAGATTGAAACCAATCGATTTTTACCGGACGCGTGTCCCCATTTTGAGATTTTAGTACATAAAGTCGAACTAATTCCCCCGATGAAAGATCAGCAACTGAACCTGACACATTCACTATATGGCTAATAGGAAGTTTTTTATCGGCGTCTGGATCCATACAAGCGCCCGTGTCTTCACTACAAACTAATCCATCTGTACATTGGACCTCATCACATTTACTACAATTTCCATCGGGACAATTGTCAATCAACTGGCATTGGTATTGATTTAAAGTTCCATCAACTAGCTGGCAACTTTCATCACTGTTTATACATGGGTTAAAAACACAGGAATTATTTGAAATACATTGGCCTGATTGACAAGTTTCACTCGCTGAATTACATCGATTGGAACAGGAGTCAGTAGCATCAGGCACACAAAGACCACCAAAGTTGGCGTCACATACAAAGCCGGGAATACAGCTTACGCCATTACAGGAATTATTCAAAATACAAGACCCAGAATTAGCATCGCATGTACTGCCAATTGCACATCCACTGATCTCACAAGATAGAGCTTCACAGTTCACACCAGACTGACTACAACTGAGTCTTTCAATCTGAGAAATATCAAATTCTTTTCCACAATTTTGGTACCCAAACAAAACAAAACCAAAAACTGCAAATACACCTAAAAGTTTGATCATACAGAAGCCCCTTTTTCTCAATATGATATCGGATGAATTTGAGACAAACTAAAGGACTAAAGGAAATATAATTCAATCTACAGGAACTCCTATGACTAGCCCTAAGCACATGAAATCACTACTTTATCTCCCCTACACAAGACCCTTATGCCGACAATAAACTATGCTTTGCCAGCGAAGGCTAGAAACGAAGCCTATTCTTATAAAGTTTTGGGGTTTCGACAAACCTGTATTTTACTTAAAAAGAGTTAGTTAAATAATTACCACGCTACAAACCAAATTTTTAAATATTCAAAATTGTAGGTAAGCCCAAACACCTAAAAGCATGTATTTGATTGGAATTGTTATTCAGAAACATCAAAGACTTATTTTAAAAAAATAAAACTTTAAAATCTAATTAATTTTTTTCTAGTTATTAAGTATATCCATTTGTAGCTATACAATATTTTTTTTAAAAATAAATATCTAGGCCCTGATAAGTAAAGTTAATGGTGCATTCATAGCGGCTATCAATTTAGTTAATGGGTTGGGTTTAAACTTTGAATAAGTTTTTTTTATTCTTTCCATAAGGTGGTAAGGAGTGAAAAATTAAGAACGATTCTATTCCTATTTCAAGTGTTATTTTTTTACTGTAAAGCCTTAAAAATTGACGATTTCACTCATTTGGACTACCACTCGGAATCAGATTAAAGCTAAAGGAGCGGGAATGAAAAATTTAATTGTGATCTTAACATTGATGGTAGTAGGGCTAGCTGTAAAAGCCGAATCACCTAGAGTGGCTCAAGACATCGCCGTAAAAAAAATACTAGTGGATAGTATTAATAAAAAATTACAAATGGCAACTGAGTGTGAAGCCGAGCTACTTGAATTGAGCGGTGAAGAAACACAGAACTTGAGTATATTAAACCCGATGTCGGAACTTTTTGAATGGGTAGCGGTTTTGGAAGAAGTATCTCAAACTTGCAATAAAGAAATGCTTGAGTCAGCACAAGATAAACCAGAAACCGAAGCACCTGCTAAAAGTGAAATAATGAAAAAATTAGATAAACTAAGATACATCAAATAATTTGATTCTCATTTTAGACGAATAAAAGCCGAGCTATTGCAGCCCGGCTTTTTTATTTCTTTTTACTTATCAAACCAATCGTCTTCGTGTTGACGATAAGTCCAGAGTAACTCCTCAATGTAGTATTCTACCTGCTCAAAGTTCTCTCTAACCTCTTGTGTAATACGACTATTCTCCATATAAGGCTTTACTCTAGTAAGCATATCCTTCACATGAAACAACTCCATCACACTTTCTTCGAATAGATCAATGTTCTCATGAACACGGTTATCGAAAGTCTGTAGTGCATCAACTAAATCATACATAGCGCTCAGGGCTTCGTAATCAAAGTCACTGTCATCTACTAATAACTCTTCCATCATTTTATAGAGCTCTGTGCTCATGAATTCTAAGTTATGTGAGACTCTCATGATATCATCGTACTGCAATTCATCAGAGTCAGGCATTGGTGCCGGTGTGATGATTGGGTACACTGGATAGCTTGGATAAACTGGTCTTCTGTATCTGTAGTGGTCATACCAGTGATTGTAGTAAGGTCTCCATCTACTGTAGGATCTGATTTCCCATGGCGCAGGTAAAAGAACTCTCCTTACAATATATCTCCAATAGTTTGTTCTCCACTGACTTCGACGCTCAAGTCTACGATCAATACTACGTCTCCATTCTGCACGACGATATTGATTCCATGCTCTTCTTTGCTTCATAGCACGTCTATGATTTCTGACCATACCTCGGCGGATTTGTCGATACTCACCACGGTTTCTAAGCCTGTTAACTCTTTTAGCGTGTCGTCTCAAACGTTGCGCTCTTTTTCTATCGCGAACTCTCCATTGGTCATCACTAGCAACTCTTCTATGCCTACCATAGTGAGGTCGATTCGGACGGTCTGGTCGAACTGCAGGACGATCCGGTCTGTTTGGTCGATCAGGTCTTGCGATGGGTCTGTTCGGACGACTTGGTCTTTCGATAGGTCGATTTGGACGCGTTGGTCGTTCAATTGGTCGATTCGGTCTTGTAGGACGCTCAGCAATTGGACGGTTAGGACGTGATGGTCGCTCAATAGGACGATTAGGCCGTGTTGGACGTTCGATCGGTCGGTTCGGTCTTGTAGGACGTTCAGCGATCGGACGATTTGGTCTTGAAGGACGCTCTACTGGTCTATTAGGACGAGAAGGTCTTTCTACTGGTCTGTTTGGTCGCGATGGGCGCTCTGCTCTCGGACGACTCGGTTTCTCTGCCCTAGGTCGACTTGGTCTCTCCGCTACAGGCCTACTTGGACGACTTGGTCTATTAGTTGATCCGCTGGAAGGTCGACTAGGCCTTGACGCTGAACCATTAGATGGGCGACTCGGCCTACTAGGACGTGAAGTCGATCCACTTGATGGACGGCTTGGTCTTGAAGCTGATCCACTAGAAGGTCTTCTTGCAGGTTTTGATGCTGAAGACCCACTAGAGGAAGAACCTCTTTTTGCTCTTGGAGTTTTTTTGGAGCTACCTCGCCGGGGCTTCTCCTTACTCGCTTCTTCTGTCTTTGCGTATGCTGTGCTCGTTGGAGCAACCAACATTCCGCTTGTCAAAACCAGCGCACCTATAAAGTAGGCTACAGATTTTGACGTAATTTTAAATGGTGTCATATATTCCCCCTTCTTGTTTACGGCCTTTAGTGTAGGCAAGTAGGGGGCCACTTTTTTAAGAGAGCTTTTGCACCATCCGGCGCGTTAAGTGTCTGAAACTAGGTTAAATTATGCTCACTTTTCAGGTGCTTAAAAATAAGAGCCGGTGCATTCGGGAACTGATGCACATAATAGAGGAAGAAAAAAGCATTACCTCCGGTAAAGTTTAGTTTTAAATTTTCAATTCCAATAAAAAAAGCGACTTGTAACAGCCGCTCTAAAAACAAAGTGCCCGTAATTTAAGACATCAAAAGAAAAAGCCACCTTGGATTAAGGTGGCCTTGTCGTCCAAAGTTGCGTTTGTTTCCGGACGAAAATAAACAATCAAATGCCAAGCCTCACCAGCAAAACCTAAAAAGGCTTGGGTTCGGTCAAAGTCTGACAAACTTTCGAGAGTATGTTTTTCTAAATTTACTCCAAGTAAAAAAGCATCAAAGTAGAAGCCTAATCCTAGACCCAAGATAGTTGAAGCACCGCTTAAAACACTTTCATAGGAGCTGTAATCCAAAGCCACACTCATTGTACTATAGTCCATGGCCGCACCGATAGAAGTAACCTCAGAACCGGAAGTGGCGGAATTATAATTTACTCCTACCCGAAAAGACTGACCGACACCATAGAGCAAAGAAATATCGTCTTTTCCAATACCAAATCCCCACTCTGCTGCAGTTGCTGCGGCAGCTAGGTAAGTGTCCGTTTCTTTTACACTACCATTATCGCTCTCTACCTGACCGGCCACTACCCCATATTGCCCATTTGCATAAGACAAAAAGAAATCTGTTTCACTCTTTTCGGTCGTGCTACCTTCCGTTTCCAGTTGAACTGTAACACCAATTCCATCACTAAAAATGGCTCCCACTTTATTTCCTCCTCCAATATAATTAGGGTGAGCTACACCGGTACCCAAGGCCGCACGAAATCTCATGTGATCTCCCTCTGCAAACACCCCACTACCGAACAACAAAATAGAAATTGAACTTATGAAAAATTTCATCGCCTCTCCTTTGGTTGGCTTTAGAGTATTGTCTCAAGTTTTAGCTAGGAGATGGATAACAATCCTGCAATCTCAAGGCTTTAGCCCAGTAGTTTCTTTTAGTTGAATGTTATAGTAGGAATAGAGCCTTGGAAGCCAACTAGGTAGCTAGGGAAAAAATGAGTTCAAATTTTAAAAAGCTCAGCAACATATGTTCATGATCTATATAGACCAGAATTCAAATTAGAAGACAAAGAATAAAGTTCCAGGAGGCAAAAAACGCCTCCTCTTTAAAGATTTAAGTATCCTTATTGTTTAATACACGGCATAGCAAATCATGTCTGCCTTGATACTAGGATTCAAAAAAGAAATGCTTCCAGAACCATTTCTGATTTCTCGAGCGTATACCTCGTGGACTTGAATATGAGCGGAGTTTTTCGCTGAGGAGAATTTAATATTTTCCATCACCTTACTGCCTACAACGGTATCTGATAGCTCAATTTTTACATCTTTCGCTTTCCAAACCTCTTTAGAGTCCATCAATAGTTTAAACTCGAAAACATTTTTATCGTTTTCGGCCTCACCTCTAAGAACTGTTTTGTTGTCTTTACTATGACACTCAATGAGCTCAATACTTCCATGGGCAAAAAGGTTCATTGAAATTGCGGATACAAATAGACTAAGTATATTTTTTTTCATGAAAGAGGTATATATCTCGCCCTGCAGTTCCACAAACTAAAACTCCCATCTGTCGCTATTGAAAACTATATGATGTTTGTTCAATGTATAAATACCCGAAAAGATAAATTATAAATAGTTCAAAGCAAACCAAATGCATATCCAATCGAAAAGACAAAAAGCAGGCAGATGATTGGTTTCCGCTAAATAAAATGGAACCGAACTAAGGTTATTTATTTTAAATCTAGAGATGTTACTTTAAAGAAATTGTTTCTATAATTAAATTGGCTCAACAGGTTACTGTGGCTAAACCATTGAAATTATTGGCGATCCGACCAGGATTCGAACCTGGGACCCACAGCTTAGAAGGCTGTTGCTCTATCCAGCTGAGCTATCGGACCGTCATGCAGAAGGTATATTATTGGTAGTTACTAGAAATGGCAAGGTCATTTTTGATTCAAAAGCATTGCTTGCAACCAGACCAAGCCCTTATTTCGTCGAATAAAACTAGAGGCATTCGAGAAAGCTTATGAGCCATTTTGGCGATCTGAATTAGATAAAGCGGGACCATGGACTGGATCCATCGAAGGGGTCTTACTAATCCATAAAAATAAACCGAAAAATGTTTATATGAAAAAAGCACCTATACCCAAAAATGATTTAGAAAGACTTCAAGCCCTCAAAGAGTATGAATTACTGGATACTCCGCCGGAGAAGCAGTTTGACGAGTTAACCAAATTAGCATCCCTAATTTGTGATACCCCAATGGCATTAGTGACTTTGGTCGACAAAGACCGCCTATGGTTTAAATCAAAACAAGGTTTAGAGGGAGATGAATGCCCAAGAGACATCTCATTTTGTGGCCATGCAATAAACCAAGATGGTGTAATGCAAGTAAAAAACTCACTGGATGATGAACGATTTGTAGATAACCCTATGGTGAAAGATTCAACGCCGGTACTTTTTTATGCTGGTTCGCCACTAATAACCCCAGAAGGATACAGTATTGGCACACTATGCGTTTTTGGCGATAAACCTAAAGAACTCTCTGAATTCCAAATGAAAGCGCTACAAATTCTAAGCCGGCAAGTTGTTGCCCAGATGGAGATCATTAGAAAAGCAAGGGTAATATCTGAGAAGGCACAACAATTAGTGACTCGTGAGGAACAATTGATCCATGGAGAGAAAATGGCAAGCCTGGGTACAATGGCTGGGGGAATCGCCCATGAAATCAATAATCCTCTGGCAATTATAAAACTTTCCACTTACAGACTAAAAACCGAAACAAGTAAAAATCCAGACCAAATTGACTGGAAGCGAATAAAAAATGCCTCTCAAAAAATAGATGATACCACCGACAGAATTTCAAGAATTGTACGTGGCCTAAAATCTGTATCTAGAGACAGCTCTCATGATGATCTAGAGGAGTTTAGTTTTCAAGAGATTGTTGAAGACGTTCTAGATGTTTTAAACGAAAAATTCTTCTCAAAAGGTGTTCAATTATCAGTAGAGGGTAATATTGACTTTAGACTTATGTGTAGACCATCAGAAATTTCTCAAATTTTAATTAATCTTTTGGGAAATGCCCACGATGCCATTCTTGATGGAAAATCAGATGAAAAGTGGGCTAAGGTTTCAGTAGAAACAACGGAAGAAAGCCATATTATACGAGTTATAGATTCTGGACCTAAAATTACCGAAGAAATTAAAAATAAAATTATGGATCCATTTTTTACAACTAAGCCGGTAGGAAAAGGAACGGGTTTGGGTTTGAGTATCTCAAAGGGTATCGCCGAGAGGCATAGTGGCTTCTTGCAACTAAACATCGACAAAGAAAATACCTGCTTTGAACTCTATTTACCGAAATCAGATCAAAAAAACAAAAACAAATCTGCCTGATTACTTTCCGAGATCGAGAGCTTGCAACTTCGACCTAAAACGCAAAAATTTTAAAAAACTTATCCCAACAATTGCAAGACTTGACCACAAACCTAAAACAATCAAAAACCGGCTATCTCCAATAAAAACACTCAGGCTAAACAAGAAAATAAACCCCTCAAAATTAAAAATGTTTTTAATAACACTCTTTAAAAGAAGAAATAAGCCTGCTTTTTGTCTACTAGATGGATTAGTTTCTTTGAAATTTGCTTTCCACATTGCCCTGTAAAAACTATTCTTCATAGCCTGCCCAAATCCCGCGGCAAACATCACCAACATACCAACCATCAACAATTCAACTTTTTCGTACTTCCAATAGGCTCCTATATAAGCCGTCATTGCAAACATCGGATATAAAAAAGAATGTATTACAAAATCATAGAAAGCACCATTTGCAGAATAAAGTTTAGTGTAGCGAGCGATTTCACCATCACAAATATCAAAGACAATATGAAATCGATATAAAAAATACCCACTCAACACAAAGACTGGCTCATGTTGTAGGAAGGGCAAAGTCCCAAGCAGTCCGGTAAGAAAAAATATCAAAGTTACCTGATTTGGACTTAGATTGAACTTAGCGAACAAAAAACTAAAATATGGTGCAATGGGGGCCGCAAAAAAATGAAGAAAAAGGTTTTCTCTATGGTTATTTCTAAGCGCTTTCTTTCGAAAATCTGAAAAAGAATCCTTCATGATTTACCCCTCAAATACTCTTTAAACTGATCAAAAGATCTAATATAGTCCCCTTCGTCAAAAACTTGATCTGCAAGAACGTTAAGGCAGGCACCTGGAGACATTTTAATCTCTCTCCAACAAAGAGGTGGGATTTTTAAGACTTTAGACGGACTATCTAGTATAAATTCAAATTCGTTCAATGTAGCATCTACAATTCTTATCTCTACAGAACCACTCATAGCTACTAAAAGTTGATTCAAATTTTTATGAGCATGAAAACCTTTGGTCTCCGAACTTTCGAAGCTATGTAACCAATAAAGCCTTTTTACATCAATTCCAAGAACATCACCTTCCAAAACATTTAACCAACCAGAGTTTTTTTCTCCCTGATATTTATTTTCTAAAACGAAAGTTTCTGGTTTCAATGGAGCCTCTTTTATTTGTAGACCTAGGATTACTTCCTGGTAGTATTGCACCATGTTTAGAGACAATTCAAGGGGATCTATTTGGTTTTTTGTTTGTGCCACAGTCATTTTTGTGTCTATCAAATTAGCATTTCCACTCCTAGTTCTAACTGACCGAACGGAACCCATAGAAGTAGACGATTCTTACGTATATATGAATCAAGTTACCTCTAACTTACAATGCAATCAGAACAAGCACATCGAATCCTTCAAGTCTGAGGTTTTTCAAAGTCATAGTAATTCTCAGGTTGAATTTGAGCGTTTTAAGCGCGGGAATCGCTTTTTTCATTTCTACACACCTTTTAGCTCCAGTCTTCAGTTACTCATAAAAAAGCTCGGGTTCTCCAGTAAAGCTGCCTACTTCTTCTTTGTAGCTATTGGTACAGTATGCATTGCTGTTGGCGTGTGCTATTGGCTTTTTAAGCTTGCTGGGCCCTTGGGGGCGGCAATGGCACTCCTCAGTTTTTCCTTCACGCTGTTTAAAGGTCAAGGACTTCATTTAACAGTTGCGTCGAATGTTGCAGCCGTTTCAAGTCTGATCATAGCCTCCTATATATTTCATAATATATACCTGAGATCTAAAAAATCTCTCGGTCCAAAACTCTTACTCTGTTTGATTCCTCAGTTGATTCACCCAATTGGCTTCTTCTTCATGGGAGCTTATCTGTTTTCTTTTTTCTTTTGTTTTTGTTTGAAGAAAGAGAACTTGAGAAAAGTTTTAGAAATTGGCCTGATCTCCACAGCAATGATTTCTCTATATTTTCTCTGGCATAGCTTAGAAAACCCAATGACATCTCTGTATCACATAAGTCCCATAGCCAGAGAAGATACCTTAACTGGTATTTCTGAGAATATTAGCAAAATATTTTTTGACTTCAGAGGATCTAACTTTAGAGGATTGCTATATTACTTCTTATCACTCGGTCTGATAAGTGTATTCCTTGTTAGTGGTAGAACTAAAAACTCTCATGATTTCAAACCGCATATTTTGTTTTTATGGACTATCAGTTTATTCAGCTTTCTGTATGTAGTTCCTAGTTTTCCAGGTGAATTATTCTTTAGAGTCGAGCCATATTTAAAACTTGGAACAATCTCGATTTTAACGGTTTTGGTTTACCAATATATTGAGGACCGACCAAAGACAAAATTTATTCTGATTTTTTATTTTGGCACCCTTTTATGGCCGAATAACATTTATCAAGAAATAAAAATATTTTCTAAGCAGATTCATACAAGAACTGTGCGCCATCAAATGCAACTTCCTAATCTGCGAAACCTGGAGACAATCAAAGATTTCATCAACTCAGAACCCGTACTTTTTTTGGATGAGATAGCCTTGTTGCATTTTACTTCAAATATTTGTCCAAATTTTAATTTTGGCCTGTTGAGCACCTCACCAAAGCCCCTAGAAGGACGTCTCAACCTTTATTTTTTAGACCTACAGTTTGAATCACCTGAGGCTTTAAAAAATGATGATGCGAGCAATCAAGCCCATTCGCTGGTAAACAAGCTTAAAGGGCGCTTAAAATCTGTTTATAGCCCTCAGAATCAGCAAATTATCGGTCACGAATTCTTGTCTCGCCAAGGAGTGACGGTTCTAAAAATTGAACTACTAGAAGAAAAAATACCATAGGCATTCTAGCTATTTACTGCTATGAAATAGGAATGGAAGTTCGTTTTTTTGACCTAAGTGCTTTTGATAAAAAGCTCTATCCTCAATTTATGGAATCTTTGTCAGGCGTGATAGGGAAGTCACATTTTATAAAAGGCTTGGAGCTTCAAAACTTTGAGACTGAGTTCTCAAAAAGATTCCAACATAAAAACACGATCGGTGTTGGTAATGGCCTTGACGCACTAACTATATCTATAAAAGCTCTTAAACTTCCCCAAGATTCAGAAATTATAGTGCCCGCGAATACATTTGCCGCAACAGCTCTTGCCGTAACACAAGCCGGACACAAAATTAGGCTCTGTGAAATCAATCCTAAAACAGGGAATATAGATCCAAATAGGTTGAAAGTTTGTATTAACGAAAATACATCAGCACTAATTGTGGTTCATCTATATGGTAACCCCGCGAATATGAGTGAAATCAAAAAAGCCTTACCATCAAATATTAAAATTATTGAAGATAATGCCCAAGCGGTAGGTGCGAAGTATAAGAATGTCTTCACTGGGAATCTAGGAGACATCTCTGCCACCAGTTTTTACCCGACTAAACCATTGGGTTGCTATGGAGATGGTGGGGCTATAAGCTCAAACAATGATGCAATAGCTGAGTATTGTAGGAGCTACGCAAATTATGGATCGAGGGACAAGTATATTCATGAATTTCCAGGTGTGAACTCTAGATTAGATGAAATGCAGGCTGCTATTTTAAATATTAAACTTGCCCATTACGATGAGCAGCTAAATCTCAAGGCAGAAATATACAAACAATATAAAGCGGGCCTTAATTCATGCGAACACCTACAACTCATCGAACCTTTGGAGGACACGAATTCAGCCTTTCACCTTTTGTTGGTGAAAAGCCCAAACAGAGAGCGTCTAAAAAACTATCTAGAGGATTCTGGTATTCAGTGCCTGATACACTATCCGATACCACTAAACAAACAACCTGCCTTGAGGGATTCGTTGTTTGAGAGCGACCGAAACATGCCAATCACGGAAAGTTTTTGTGATCAGATCCTGAGCTTACCCTTTTACCCAGGTTTAGATGAAAACTCTGTTCATTACGTGTGTGAGAAAATAAAAAAGTTTGAAACTAACCATCGAGAGTCCACGTGAAAACAGTTGATATAATAATTCCATTTTACAATAACTCGGCAAACATTCCTCACACCTTACCTGCTTTTTATAGCTTGGCACAAAACTTAGAAAAAGAATATGCCATCCATTTTTATTTTGTTAACGATGCTTCTACTGATAACACCTTAGAAAAACTAGTAAAAGAAGCTATTCGTACAAATGTAACAGTTCTAGATCTATCAAGAAACTTTGGGCCTTCAGGAGCGGTTCTAGCGGGGCTAGAAGAATCTTCAAGTGATGCTCAGCTTTTCACCGCGGCAGACTTACAAACTCCGATCGAAACAATCGAAAGAATGATTCGATCTATTTCTGATAGCTCAAAAGTAGTCTTAGCCCAGAGAATAGGACGAAAAGAACCTATCCTCGGCAGACTTTTTTCAAAAACCTATCACAAAATACTAAAATCTGCTTTACCCAATGCGCCTGCAGGAGGATTTGACTCTGCTATTATGCTAAAACAAGTGAGCCAGTCACTTATAAAAAATGCCTCTCCCTCTGAGTACCTACCATCTTTAATATTGTGGATGGGGTTTCCAACTATTACCATTCCTTACGAGAGACAAAAAAGGGAGCACGGAAAGTCACAATGGAATTTTACTCGAAAAATCACCGCTGCTTTAGATTCCTTTCTCGGATATACCTATGGACCTATAAGAGTGATGAGCCTGATTGGTCTTCTTTTTGGTTTCTTAGGCCTTTGTTACTCCAGCCTGATTGTTATAAATTATTTCCAAAATGATAGTTCCGTATCTGGGTGGAGTTCATTGATGATAGTACTTCTTCTTTCTAGCTCCTTTAACTTTCTTTTTCTTGGTCTCATAGGCGAGTATGTTTGGAGAGGTCTCATCGCCTCGCAAAAAAGAGCCACCTATATTGTAAATGAAATATATTCTGGTGATGAAAATTGAAAAAAATTGCTCTCGTAGGACATAACTTAACAAATCTGGTATTTGCTCTAGAGAATCAAGTGACACAAAATTATGAAATAGATTTTTATGGTTTTGAAAATTTCAGAGCAGGTCATTTTTCAGGGCTATACGATAGGTCCTTTCCCTTCCCTTTAGATATAGGAATGGTGTTATTTGAATTGGAAACCTATAAAGACTGCTGTAGTAATATTACCGAATATAATGAAAAAACTATTGGCGACTCTGGTCGGTTTACCCACAAAATTGAAAAATGGCTAGTAGGTAAAGGCCTAGAGTTCGAAGAGTCCTTACCCATTAAAAGTGTAGTTAAAAACGAAGTGTATTCTGATTTCTTTATCACAAATCATTTTGATTATTTTATAGAAAAAAGTTTTCAGGAAAAATATGTTAAAGACTTTTCGAGAGATCCTAAGAATCCATCGCATCCAAAAAACAAAAGTCTTTGGGGAAAAAAAGAGTCTCCCAGCCTTAGACAGGTTTCAGAACGCACCTTAGGAAACCCATTTACGAAAGATTTTATCCAAAGTTATTTTAACAACTTTGATAGAAACATAGACATTGAAAACGTTCCAGCTAGTTTACATAGGTCTCTTTGGGCCCCATTGCTTTACCCAGAAACAATTATTGATTTCATAAAGACACGAGATCCTAAAATAAATCCTAGTAGGTTTCATATTGTTAAAAATCAAAATACTGCTCAATCCATGACACAGCTTATCTCTAAGATCGACCAGAATTCCACTCATATAAACTTTGCGCCTCAGTTTAACCAAAAAAATGCTGATCAGTACGATTTCGTTGTTTATGGTGAAAAACCAAAAACAGAGATTTTAGATAAAATAGAAAAAGGCAGCTTGAGATTAATTTATTTAAGCATCGATGATTGGGAAGCTGATTTTCAATGTCTAAATATCTTTCAATCACCTAGTCATATTTTTAGAGTATCTAATGTTGGAAAAAATAAACTAACAACTTACCTATGCATCGAGCAGCCACTACATTTTGAATGCAATGAAGATGACATCATTAAAGAACTAAGAGAAATAATACTAGGCTCAAAACCAATTATAAATGTTATCAAAAAAATAGAAGCTAAAAACTCTCTAGAACTACCTACCTACAAGAACCTTATGCTACATGAGGAAGCTTCAAGGGCTTTAACTGAAAATTTTAAAAACTATATCTTGGCGGGAAGTAATTCTGAACTTGGAAACCGATCATTCAATGATCAGGTAGCTCTCGGACTAAAGCTTTTCGAAAAACTAAAGGACTCAGATGTCTACTACTAAGGAACAATTGGACCAGATAGCGAAAAACTATCATTTAAATGAAGACCAAAGAGATATGTTTATAGAGCATGCCGCGCAAGACTTTGCCTGCTCATGGATATCAAAGAACATTACTAAAACCGATAAAGTCCTAGAATTGGGTTATGGCGACGGGATTGTAACATCGAAACTTAAATCTTTTGGTGACTCTTATACAGTTATTGAAGGTAGCCCAAACATTGCTGAACAAGCAAAGAATGAACATCCAGAGATAGAGGTGGTTTGCAGTCTTTTTGAGGATTTTAAATCTACTCTTAAGTATGACAAAATCATTGCTGGGCATGTTTTAGAGCATGTTGATAATCCAATAGAGATCTTATTAAAGATAAAATCATGGATGCATGAATCATCCGAAATTATAGTCATAGTTCCCAACGCAAACTCTATTCATAGGCAGCTTGCGGTTCTGATGGGCCTACAAGAAAAACTAGATACGCTTTCCAAAAGAGATCATCTTGTTGGGCACCAAAGAGTTTACACCCCTGAGAGCCTGGAGGCTGATATCCAGGCCAGTGGTTTAAAAACTTTAGAAAGATCGGGGTTCTTCCTGAAGAGCCTCCCCAACTCAATGATGTTGGATTATTCAGAAGATCTCATTAAAGCCATGAATAGTATCTCTGAGCAAATGCCTTTTCAGATATTGAGTAACTTAGCATTTAGGCTTGGTAGAAGCGAATGATTGAGATTAAGCACTTCGACATAGCAAAAAAATCTTGGTGTAAGAAGGCGGATACTACTACTATTGGCCCTATGCAGTCCGAGTACTTTTTCGATACCAGAGTTTTTAACGAGCTTCATTATCAAAATGCGCAAAATGTTTATGAGATAAATATATGGGATCAAGATAAATATATTTCAAGGTTTTTCATAGGCCTTAGAGATGGTGAAGCGATGCTACCCTACTCTGCACCATTTCAGTACTTTTCAAGTCCTAACAAAAAAACTTTTGAGCAAATCCAAACCAACGTTTTGGCTTTGGACGAAATTTTGAAGCTCTTAGATGTTCGTAAGGCCACTATTAGCCCGCCACCAGTTGAATACGATCTAAGTTGGCTAGCATATTTTAATAATAGACTACAAAAATTAGAATCAATAATGCTAAAACACTATGAGCTCAACAACTTTCAACTACTGAGTCAATGGAGCTGTTTCAATGACTATTTTGACAGCTTATCTCACTCTGTTAGAAAAAACTTTCGAAAATCGGAAGAAAATAAGCTAACCTTTGAATGTACAGAGGCTTCCTTTCAAGATGCATACAATGTAATTGAGAAAAACCGAGAACAACAGGGATATCCACTAAAAGTATCCCCCAGTCAGATGGATAAAATTTTTAATCGGTTTCAGGATAGGTGCCAATCCTTCGTAGTAAAACACAAAGACTTAGTATGCGCTGGAGCAATTTGCTTTCATATAACTAAAGATTGTGCTCAAGTAATTTATTGGGGCGACCTTAGAGATAAGTCTAAGCTTGGTAGTATGGCCTGTTTAGTAGTAAATCTAACAAAGTATTATATTGAAAAAGAATTTCGTCTTTTAGATATTGGCCCCTCCAGTCTCAATGGAGAACCAAACGAGGGACTCATCCGATTCAAGACAAACAATGCCTGTCACACAAGCCTTAAACCAATATACGAGTGGAAAAATGAGAGACTTTAACAGCTATAGTACAGAATATAAAAACTTGGATTTTGAGAACAAACAAGTTCTATATCGTAAAAAATTCGAATTGGAGCTGATTGAAAAAATTCAAGCAAAGAAAATTCTAGAAATTGGTTGTGGTTTGTTACCTATATATAAATTCCTTGAAGATTTTGATCGTATAGAAATCATTGAACCATGTAAAGAGTTTTTCGAAGCAATAGAAAACGACAAAGAACGACCCGGAAATATTCGAGTTTTCAGCCAAACCTTAGAAGAGGTTGATAAGAATAAAATTTCAGCCCCTGATCTAGTACTTGTAAGTAGTGTTCTGCATGAAGTTGAAGAGCCCCGGTTTTTTTTGGAGAAACTAAGAAACCTACTGCCTTCAGGAACAAAAATTTTAATCAACGTACCAAACGCAGAATCACTTCATAGAAAACTTGCAAAATCTATGGGGCTCATAGGTAAGACTTCAGAACTATCGATCACAAACCAAAAAATGCAGCAATTCAGAGTTTATGACGAAGCTAGTTTAGTAAAAGAGCTGTCAGCCGCTGGCTTTAAAACGCTTAATACCGAGACTATCTTTGTGAAGCCCTTCACACACAAGCAAATGGAACAAATGTTAAAATTTAAAATCATTGATGAAAGCGTTCTAGATGGTCTTTATGATCTTGCTAAGCAATTGACAGGAATTGGGTCAGAGATTTGTAACTATTGCGAGGTGATCGATGGCTAGACCAAGTATTTATAAAATTCTCGAAAACCCTAAGGTATACTCTTTTGTCTTGTCATTTCTCCAACCAGGTATGGACAAAGGTTTTCAAAAAAACATACCCCAGCATTTAAACTTAAAAGCCGAATGCACCTTAGATGTTGGATGTGGTCCAAAACCTGTTATTAATGAGCCAAATGGCAAATTAGTGGGTATTGATGTAAACGAAGAATATATTAAAGAGTTTACTTATGGCCATCTCGATTCAGATCCTTCAATGGATTTTATAGAAAATACTCGAACAAGATTTGGATTTGTTGGATCTGCCGATTCCTTGCCTTTTCCAGATAACACTTTTAATGAATCTCGTACTGTCGGTGTATTTCACCATCTAACAGATGCACAAGTCGATCAGGCCGCAGCTGAAATGAAAAGGTGTACTAAGTCCGGGGGGACAGTAGTAATTTTGGATAATGTTTGGCCGAAGAATGCTCTCACTCGCCCCATTGCATGGCTTCTAAGATACCTGGACAGAGGAGAGTACGTCAGAACGGAAAGCGAATTAAGTAAAAGGCTTGAAAAAGTATTAGGTTCCTACAAAACCAAACACCGGTTCACCTATTCTTACAATGGCTTGGAGGCGATAATATTCGTATTTGAAGTATGAAAAAGCTTCTCAGAATCAGCACTTTCCCAACTAGTCTTTTCCCAGGAGCGGGGCTTCACCCCTATCAAATTAGTAAGAACGAAGAGCGCTATCAGATTTACTACCTCCACCCATTTTTAGAGGGAGATACTTTTGATAGTGGAAAGATAGTCAGGTCTCCAATTAAAATGAATATGACCCCTAGGCCAAAAACTAAGCTCCTCAATCAGCTGCATTTTTTGTTTCGTCGGACCTTAGATTTGATACGAATTAACACTAAAGCTATTTTCTTAATTCTAAAGAATGATATTTCCATCGTGCATATTCATTCTCCGATGTATATGGGAGCCAGCCTATTTGCTAAATTCATCGGAAAAAAGAATTACATCACCTATCATGGGTCTGATTTCCAAAGAATAAAAAAAAGTAAGCTTTATCGCTATTTATGCTTTTGCTTTGATCATGCTTTTTTCATAGGTGCAGATATGAAATCGGGATTGTCAAAAATACATGGATTCGACAAAATTACACAGGTAAACAACGGTATAGACTTGATGGAATTCACCCCACCAATTGAAAATGAATCAATAGATACTTTTAAATTCTGCGCAGTAGGTTCTTTAAAAAAAGAAAAAGGTTTTGATTACCTAATAGGAGCTTTCAAACATAGCTCCTTAAACTACTCTTGCAATATCGCCGGGAACGGCAATCTAAAAGAAGAATTAAAACATAAAATTGATAAGACTAAAACAAACATTGTGCTTGTCGGTCATTTGAACTCTGATCAAGTTAAGGAGTTTTATCATAGCCATGAGTACTTTATTCTCTCTAGTACAAGCGAGGGTTTCCCAAAGGTTTTATTGGAGGCCTTAGCAAGTGGATGCAAAATCATTGCTACTAGAGTCGGTTCCGTTGCAGAAATCTTAGGTGATGACTACCCTTTTTTATGTGAACCAAATTCAGAAACGGATTTGAAGAATAAAATTGAAGAAATATGCACCCAGCATGACTTTGATTTTGAAAAACATAGAACTAAAACTATAGAAAAATTCAGCTGGGAAAAAGTCATGCTCCCTTACTTAAAGTATTTAAAATAATTTATTTTCTATTGCCTGGTGAATAATGTCGATATCAGGGTGAAAATCCATTTCGCGCCAATCATCTTTATTAACCCAAACAGAATCTACTGAACCACCGTCATCGATAAAAGAATTAAATATTTCTAACCAAAATTTATCTAGATAAGCTTCGTCTTTAACAATACTCTCCACAATTGATTTAAAATTTCTCTGAGCATCAGTGCCTCTGACAATTGCTAAGCCTACACTCTCAGCATTTGTATCTTCAATGGCAATTTTCTTATGCACTCGTTTGATGACGCCCTCTTCAATAATCACTTTCATATCGTCATCATCAAAACTCGGCTTCTCGTTGAGTGTTAAAAATATTCCCTCTTTTGTTGCCGTTTGCTCTAAGACTTGTGGAAACACATTTTCATTATATAAATTATCTCCGTTACTAATACAGAAATCTTCTCCGTTTATATGCGGCAAAGCACACCAAACTGACATGAGGTTGTTAGAAATTCTAAAAAATGGATTATAAACAACGGAGGCAAAATTAGAAAGCCCCAGGCTTTGGATTTTTTCTTCGATCTGTATACTTCTATATCCGGTAATAATTTGAACCTGTTCAATACCTTCCGTCGCCTGTGCCGTTTTAAGCTGTCTCTCAAGTATTGAAGTTCCGTCGTCAAATTCAATGAGAGACTTAGGACGATCCTTTGTTAAGGGCATCAATCTTGAACCAACTCCGGCAGCAAGTATAAATAGTTTCATTTTTATTTCCTTACAGATACTTTTTCGAGAAAATTTCGACGTTTAATAGCATCCAGCTAAACATTCCACTCATGGGTGATGAATCAGAACTAAGATTAGCAAACCCATCATCCTTTAACAAGTCTGAAATATAGGCATCTTTATTCGTCAGTTCTCGCTCAAGATGCTCTTTAAATCCCCCCTGCATCCACTGCTTAAGAGGCACTGGAAATCCCATTTTTTTTCTAAAAAGTATTTCATCTGGAAGATATCTCTTAGAGGGCTGTTTTAAAACATTCTTTGGAATATCATGAATCTCAGAAATACCCTCGGACAGAATACCTTCATTTAATAGTTCCTTTAGATCCCTTTCCGATTGCCACTTTATTTTGTGCTCCTCTGGAATCGTCTGAGCAAATTCAACTAGTCTATGATCAACAAAAGGGACTCGGCCTTCAACACTAGTTGCCATCGTTGATAAATCAAGCCTGCCAAGAAGACCTCTTAGGTGATGCTTTTCGAATAGATAGGAAAGGCTTTGGAAATAACTGGAATCCTCTTTTAAACCAGAGGCTGAGTTTCTAAAAAAAGATTCAAAACCCTGATAAGCCTGAGTGACCGCTTCCTGATCCTTGAAGTAAGTTAGAGCCTTATCTTTTTTTGTATAACTATAGATATTTACAAAATGCTCAAAACGATCTGAGAAATTTTCAACTCCATACTTTTGTAAAATCGCGTGCCTAAACTCATTTGTGGTATTTCCTGATTTCAAATGATTATATTCTGAGGTGGAACGAAAGATTTTTCCGTACCCACCAAAAATTTCATCAGCGCCTTCACCAGATAAAACAACTGTAATGTGCTTTTTAAGCTCTCTAGACATCTCGTGCAAGGGCACTTCATTGGGCACAGACAATGGCGCATCTTTAAGACCGATTAACTTCTGCATCGATTGAAAATAGTCATCTACATCCAATGTTATTTCAGTGTGATCTGTTTGGTATTTATCCGCAGCGATTTTTGCATATTCAAATTCATTAAAACCTTCTTCATTAAATCCAATGGTGAAAGTTTTTATAGGCTGACTGGAGTTTTTAGCCATTAATGCAGTAATAAGACTAGAATCGACCCCTCCTGAAAGGTAGGACCCAAAATTTACATCTGTTCTCATACGTAGCTTAACCGAGTCCTCCAATAGTTCCATAAGTATGGACCAATTTTCTTGCTCAGTGTTTTTATTTTTAATTACAAAAGGATCCAGAGACCAGTATCTCTCTACTCTTTTATTAAGTTCCAAATCAAAATGAACCCAAGTACCAGGCTCGACGTTTTCGATCTCGTTAAAATAGTTTTCTCGCTCAATAGGGTATCGAAATGCAAAATAAGAATAAATACTAGATTTATTCAGACTAGGCTTAGCCTTCATTAGTCTTAATATAGATTTTTGTTCCGATGCCACTATAAGCTTTTTGTTTTCTACAGTATAGAATAGAGGTTTTATACCTAGGCGATCTCTAATCAAGTATATAGATCTTTTAACCTGATCGACCAAACAAATAGAAAACATGCCATTACATTTATCAATAAATTGTAAACCAAAATAGGCTAAGCCCTCAAGTAGAACCTCGGTATCCCCACTACTTTTAAATCGGACCCCTAAGGATTCTAGTTCCTCTTTTAATTCTATATAATTATAGAGCTCACCGTTGTACACCATGGACCACTTTTTATCGTGAGAGTTCATAGGTTGAGTGGAGTCATTTGTTAAATCAATAATGCTAAGCCTTCGGTGTCCTAGCTGATAGAAGTCTCCTGTTAATACTCCACTACCATCAGGGCCTCTATGAGCAATTAAATCTAATGACTCCTCAAAAGACGTAGCAGAGGATAAATTTGTTCCGAATTCGGTTAATACACCACACATAATATCTCCTAAAAATCCATAGTCTCTAAAAAGCTTTTTTGTACTGATGACAGAGAAAATCTATCAATCACTCGCTGCCTTCCCTTGCGTCCAAGTTCATCCCAATTATTTTTATCATTCAATGCTCGTAGAATACATTTACGTAAAGACTCTTTGCATCTTGGTTCACATAAATATCCATTTACTCCGTCTTCCACCACTTCTCGACATCCGGGGACATCTGTGGTTACGATAGGCAAGCCACAACTGGCTGCTTCTAAAAGTGATTTTGATAAGCCTTCTCGATATGAAGGCAAAACTACAAGATCAGATTCTTGATAGACTTTGACAAGTGAACGAGAATAACCAATCCACTTAAACCTCAAATCTCCGCCAATCATTTTTTCAAATTCAGATTTTGAAATTCTACTTGGGTTTTCTTCATCAATATCTCCAGCTAGAATAAGTTGAACATCATCCCTCGACAAACCAGATTCTTTGATCGCATCCACTAGCTCAACGATCCCTTTATCTTTTATGACTCTCGATGGAAAAAGAAGTTTAACTGGTGTACCTATTTTGTTTTTTCCGACAGGCTTAAATACATCAGTATCAACACCACTTCCTTCGATCAAAACACATTTATCTTCAGAAATATAACCAGAACCGATGAAGAAGTCGCGGTCTGCTAAGTTTTGAAATACAACTCTATCCGCATTTTTAAAAACAAATTTATACAAGCTACGAACAACAAGTTCTAAAAATCGATTCCGAAGTGACTTCCCTAAAAAAACTGAGCCAATACCCGTTATTACAGCTATAAACTTAGTTTTATTAAAGAAGGGTTTTAAGAGAAGTCCATATATAACTGGTTTAATAGTAAACAAAAAAACTGTTGAATGATCTTGTTTTAAGAATTTAGATACGCCGAAAATACTTTTAAGCTCAGCAATAGGGTTAATACCACGTCTGGAAAGACCCCATTTCTCCACTTCTAAGTGTTTTTGATCAAGCTCAATTTCTTTAGATTGCTTTTCGTTCACTGGAAGTAAAACTTTTAAACGGTTGGTTTCCGGATTTACAAAAGCTGCGATAATCCCAAGGCGGTGATTGTAAAATGAGTTAACTTCGTTAATAATGAATCCAATATTTTTCATATTCTACCTTAAGGAAAACTATGGCGAGCTTACCGGAAATCACGGAAAGAATCAAAAAAACAAAGCAATCTTGGCTAGTTACTGGCTGTGCTGGATTTATCGGCAGCCATTTGGTGGAGTTTCTTTTAAGGTCTAACCAGAGAGTAGTAGGCGTCGATAATTTCCTCACCGGCTCCAGAGAGAATATCAGTTATTTGCAGTCCCTGCCAAACTCTGAGGCATTTTCGTTTATCGAGGGAGATATAACAAACTTCGAACTATGTGAAAAAGCCACAAAAGGTATCGATTTCGTATTGCACCAAGCGGCATTGGGCTCTGTTCCAAGATCAGTTAAAGCCCCACTTCCTTCCCACGACAACAATGTAACGGGAACAATAAATGTATTTCACGCAGCTATTGAAAATAAGGTGAAAAAACTAGTATTTGCATCTTCAAGTTCCGTATATGGAGACGACCCCAATCTTCCTAAGGTCGAAGAGCAAATTGGAAAAGTATTGTCGCCTTATGCTGCCACAAAAAAGATTTGTGAAGTCTATGCCGAAGCTTTTTCACAAGTTTATGATTTTAAATTTGTTGGCTTAAGGTACTTCAATGTTTTTGGTCCAAGGCAAAACCCACAAGGTCCTTACGCCGCCGTAATTCCACTATGGATATCTAAACTTTTAGCCAATGAATCCACCTTTATCAATGGAGATGGAAAGACTTCTCGCGACTTCACTTTTATAGATAACGTAATCGCAGTAAATATTCTTTCCGCGATAAGTGACTCCGAATCAAGTAATAACATTATCCTCAATGTTGCCTGTGGTAAAGGTGTAGATCTAACGAGTCTACACTCGTCCATAAAAACACACCTTGAAACTATTAAAGAAATTAAAATAGAAGATAAATTGGAGTTTAGAGATTTCAGAGCCGGAGATATCCGGCACTCATTAGCCAATATTGAAAAAGCCAAGAATGCAATTGGCTATAAACCTCTGGTCAATATAGATGATGGTCTTAGAAAAACGGTGGAATGGTATTTAAACCAGACGTAGATAGATAGCCAGGCTACTTCCTAGAAAAAATATAATAAACGCGTTTAAAGCTGCGAATAAATCATTTCTCCCTCTCCTGACATAGTTTTCAGCTAGCATTACCTTTCTACCGGCTATATCGCCAAAGTCTGTGATTTCATTCCAGAATTCTTTTCTTACGTTATCCTTTGGCAGCTTAGCTACAAGGTTAAAAAAATTATTCTTCTTTAGAAAACTATTTCTGTAAGAAACTTTTTTTGCAAATATCTCATTTTGCTCAGAAACAATCTCGTCAGAAAAAGTGTGGATGAATGCGGTGATCTTATCTATGTTCTTCCCATTCGCCTCAAGCCGAATATGCCCGTTAATACTATCAATCACCACTTTAGTTCTAAAATACTTAATGTTTTTTTCAGCAATTCGTTTAACCAAGTCCTCTTTAAAAGCAAAGACTTCATCATTTAACTCTCTTTCTCCGGTAATTGGATTTACATAAAGTGGCATCTGAAAAGAACCCATAACTTTATAATTTACTGTCCATAACTTAAAAACTACCGCACTAAACAGTAAAGCCAAGACTATCTGCATGGGTAAAATCCATTTCTTTTTCATCAAAATATCAAGATAGTGGACAAATAAGGGTTTAATCTCAGTATGTTCTTTCAATTTTATTCTCCATATACAGCCGCCAAAGATATAAAGTGCAAACAATAAAAATCATCACACCACCGTTGATAACAAAAAAACGTTTATACATTGATGCAAAATCCGATCTCAAAAAACGTAAAGCAACAAGTAGTACAAAAGGCATCCAAAGCGACTTGGTATTAGAGTCTACCTTTTTAAACACAAACCCAAAAAGCGCACCAAAAACCACAAAACCAGTAATTCCCAAATTTAGCCAAACATCAACCAAGCCAGAAAAAGCAATGCCTCCTCCTTCCTTGGCAACTTCGGGAGCAAGAATCTCAAGATACTTTTCTGCCATTGTTCTAGGTGGATCCGAGAAGGCTCCACGAAAGAGTCCTATTTGGAGTAGATTAAGGAAATTACTCCAAATTTCCATCGGAGAGTTGAATTCATACTTTTTCAGTAAAGTTCCAAAAATCGAAAATGACATAACCCCTTCAATCCTAGATAAGCCTATGATGTATTGATCGGATAAAATTGGGCTCATGGGATAGCCTTTTAGGAGATTTAGAAAATTGTTGTAAATCCCTTTGAAAAATATTGCGAAAACGAGAAAGGCCGGAACCAAACTTATCTTTTGCCAGAGCTTTAAACTAGGCTTGAAACGGACCATATAAAGTAGTGCAAAATAAACCACAATAGTTCGCCCACCAGTTAGAAGAACACCAGCAATAGCTATCATCATTACCCAAAATGCATGTTGGCGTTTTTTAGCATAACAAATAAAGTAGCTATTTAGACAAAACAATACAGGAACAAGAAAATTAATAAATCGATAGTAAACGCTATCTTGAATCAGCAAAACCTTATTCGTCCTGGTTACGCCGTAAAAACCTAAAAAGTAGAACACAAATAAACTTAGGTTTATTACAACTAAAGTAGAAATATGGGGGCAAATTTTCTCATAGAACTTAGTTGGTTGAGTTGTTGATGATTTCGTTTTTTTATACGTAATAAAAAATGATAAAGCAAAAACACTATAGAACATTAAAATCCACAAAATGGTAGAGTGAGAACTAGACATGTTATAGTTGAGAAACAATAATTTTTCATTTGTATGAATTTGGATACCAAAAAGAATATCCAAGGGAACACACAGGGCGTAATATGTGATAAGTAGAAGAAACAAATTTCCAATCGTGTTGAGCTGAAATTTATCTCTAAGAAAAAATACTGCTGCAAATAAGCCAAGTGCAATAGTTATAAGCCCTAACATGTCGACTTAACTCTCAACTCTAGACTTATTCACTATTTCTAACAAGCGTACATCTACTCCATCCTTCTTTTGACTCAGTAAACTTTTGGATAGGACTAAATCGTTTAACAAGTATAAAGCTTCTTTATTCTGCTTCTTTGCATGTAGTAGCATATCACTGACATTTTTTTCCAGTTCTTGAGTGTACTTTACAAGTTCATCTCCGCGTGGGATTTCATCTCCATTTGGGACCACCAAAATATCCGGGTGACTAGTATCGATTTCATTGCCCGTGATATAGAGTTCTTCATACATCTTCTCGCCAGGTCTTAACCCAATAAACTCGATTCCAACTTCTTCAATTTTCTTGCCTAGAAGAACTATCAAGTTCTTTGCAATATCGACAATTTTTATTGGTTCGCCCATCTTAAGAACGAAAAGATCTCCTGGTTTCGAAATACAAGCAGCATTTAAAACCAAAGATACAGCCTCAGGAATCAACATAAAGTACCTTGTCATTTCCTCGTGAGTTACTGTAACTGGACCGCCACTTTTTATTTGCTTTTTTAGCAACGGAATTAAACTACCACTGCTACCCAGGACATTCCCGAAACGAACAGAACAGTAGTGCGTATTGCTTCCAGCAACGCTTATTGAAGCCAGCTTTTCACAGACTCTTTTGGTCGCTCCCATAACTCCTACGGGGTTTACCGCTTTATCAGAAGAAATCAAAACTACTTTTTCAACTTTGTAGTCATCAGAAAGATTAAATAAATTCTTTGTACCTTCAACATTGTTCAAAATAGAGGAAAAGGGATTGTTCTCTACCAGATGTACGTGCTTATAAGCAGCTGCATGAAAAACTACTTCGGGACGATAGGCTTTAAAAACTTCCTCTAAGCCTTCTCGATCTCGAATATCTAGTAAAATCGGGGTCACTTTTTCAATAGAACTGGCATTGCTACGCAGTTCTCCGTCAATTTCATAAAGAGCATACTCAGAATGATCCAATAGTAAAAGCCTACCACAATTAAAGCTCAAAACCTGACGAGCGATCTCACTACCTATAGACCCTCCAGCACCGGTTACTAACACACGCTTTGACTGCAACATTTCTTTAATAGCTTTCAATGAGACTTCACGCTGAGATCTACCCAAAAGATCACTAAGATCCACTGGTCTCAAGATCTCAGCAGCATTGTTATAGCCAACACTCGACATAGATAATTTTATATTATTCTGACGGCAGGATTGAGTAACACTGGCTAATTTTTCACCTTTAATTTTTGAGCTAGCGATCACAACTTCTTCGATACTGTAGTCTTTTAAAATAAGATCGATATTATCTGCATTTCCTAAAACCTTAAAACCCTCGATACTTTTACCCAATTTATGGTGATCATCATCTATAAAACCCATAATATTCATGCGAATCATCGGGTCCGCCACAAATCGTTTCGCCAATGTTAGACCGTTGGTTCCGCCACCATAGATTAGTGTCTTTCTTCCAATAGCTCTAACCTGTTTTCGATCACGTCTTTCATAAAGATATCTCCGCGCATACCTACTTCCAACTGTCATAGACATTGCCAGAAAAAGCTCAATTACAAAAACACTACGAGGTAGCCCACTTTTATCTAAAAGAAAACTAACAACAACTATCGCAAAGCTCGATAGAATAGTGGATTGAACCAACCTAAATGCATCCCTGGCAGTCACGTAGCGCCAAATAATTCCATACACACCAGTTAGGGAAAAGGTAGAAGTTCTAAGTACTAGATAGAATCCCAAGAATAGGAAGAACTGATCTAAATAACTAGTTAGAAAACTATCACCTAACCTCAAAGCAAAGGCACAAAACAAACTTACGCTTGTTAGAAATAGATCTGTTGATATATATAAAAAGTACTTCTTCATAATTTAAAGCCTAATATAGTTTGATATTTTCGCTTGAGCCTCGGCAGCCAATACACCTTTCACATCAAATACGATTGCATTCTCATTTTTGGTTTTGCTCAGAAGCTCATCTGCATTTTTAGTGTAAAAATCATGGGCCACAGCAATAATACACGCATCCGCTTTTGGTAGCTTCTCCCAAGGTGTGAGTTCGATTCCATATTCATGCATTGCATCTTCTGAATTTGCCATAGGATCGTGTATATTTACTCTGAAGCCGTAGCTTTTTAATTCTTTAATAACCTCAACTACTTTAGAATTCCTAAGATCAGGACAGTTTTCTTTAAATGTAAGTCCGTATACATTGATTTCCTGACCTTTTTCACAGCCTTGACGGCGCATAAGCTCTTTTATAAGTTTTTGAGCAATATAAGGCCCCATCGAATCATTTATCCTTCTACCAGATAAAATCACCTGTGAGTGGTAACCAAGCTCTTCTGCTTTATGAGTAAGGTAATAAGGATCGACACCAATACAATGCCCTCCCACTAAGCCCGGCTTAAAAGGAAGAAAGTTCCACTTAGTCCTTGCGGCTTCTAAGACATCTAATGTATCGATTCCTATTCGATCACAAATGAGTGCCAGCTCGTTCATCAATGCTATATTTATATCTCTTTGAGTATTTTCTATTACTTTGGCTGCTTCCGCCACTTTTATGGACTTAGCTCTAAAAACTCCTGCCTCCACCACACTAGAATAAACTTTCGCAACCAAATCCAAGCTTTGCTCATCTTGGGCAGAAACTACTTTGCAGATTTTTTGAAAAGTATGTTCTTTGTCTCCAGGGTTAATCCTCTCTGGAGAATAGCCAACTTTAAAATCTATTCCAGCCTTTAAACCACTAAATTTCTCGAGAACAGGAATACAGTCCTCTTCCGTAGCGCCAGGGTAGACCGTCGACTCATAGACGACTATATCATCCGCTTTCAAAGCTTTTCCCACCGTCTCGGAAGCCTTTAATAAAATCCCCATATCTGGACGATTAGAATTATCAACGGGCGTAGGAACGGCAACAATATGAAAGTTTGCTTTTTTTAGAACTTCTATTTCGGAAGTAAATTCGATATTTGCAGACTTTAAATCAGATTCCTCTACCTCAAGAGTTGAATCTTTACCTGCGCGTAATTCATCAATACGGTTTTTATCTATATCAAAACCAATAGTTTTGTACTTCTCCGACATAAAAACAGCCACTGGTAACCCAACATAACCCAATCCAACAACGGAGACTCTCAAATCATTCAACAAAACTCACTCCTATCTAGTCAATATCAGCTTGAATCTAAAGCTATTTATTCGGCGTAGCAAGAGATTCCATATATGCGCTAAGTTATCGATTTTTGCCATAAAACCAGGATTTTAGATAATATCAGGCATTGGTTCATAGCCAATAGATTGGGGTTAATTCAACATGGGATTCTGAAGCATTCTAATCACCAATAAAAGATTAAAAAAACCATTTCGCCCATGCCAGCTACTTAGTCTCAAAATATCAATGACCGTTTGGAGCTTTTACGGTAAATTTTGATAGATGAAAAAAAGCTTCACCCAGGGACTCGTTGGTTCTGTTGGAACACAATTGAATTACGCGCTAAGTCAGTGGGCAGTTAGCATATTTATTGTTAAAAATCTAGGTAGTCTTGGACTTGGGCAATTTACCTATTCCCTTGCTATTCTTGCCCCTATGCTTGCATTTGCTGGCTTAGGCTTTAGATCGCTTCTTTCTACCGAGAAAAACTTAGACCAAGCCTACAAAGTTCTCTTCACTAGATTTTGCCTTTGCGCTGCTGGAATTCTGTTGATGTTTATCTGGGCCACACAAGACCCTCGTGTGATTCTTCCCTTATTTTTATTTCTTGGTCTCTTTAAACTTTTCGATATGTTGGATGATCTTTTGCGAGGGATTTATTTTTTTCATGATGAGTTTACAAAAGTATTTTACTGGTCTCTTTATTTTAGTCTCTCAAATGTGGTTATTTGTTTTATTTTTATCGGTATACATAAAAATTTGGTTGCCTACGCTGCCGCTATATCGATTCTAAAATCTAGTCAGGTTTTTGGAATGTATATTCAAAGTCGCAAAAGAGACTTTTTCCTACCGACGGATTTAAAAATTTCTAAAAGTTATATAAAAATGGGAGTCCCTCTTGGGATAATGGCACTCCTAGTGGCCTTAAACTCAAATATTCCAAAGTACCTTTTAACCAATTACAGTTCAACCGAAGACCTCGGGGTTTTTATGGGTCTATTCTTTTTTGTAACTGCAGGTGCTACTTTATTTGTGGCCGCGAAAAATGCTGCAGCTCCTTACTTAACTAGAATTCATCATAAATCTCCCCCTGAACTCTACCTTAAAGTCATAAAGTTACAATTTTTTGTATTGATGTTTATGCTGGTTGCAGCAGTGATTGCTTATCAAGTGGCTGATCCATTTTTACTGTTGATATACACTTCTGAATACCATGGCCTGGGGCTAGAACTCGCTATTTTAGCAGTAGCTGGAGGCTTTATGTACTGTCAGTCATTTAGTACTCTTGGGCTAACCATTAAAAGATTACTTAACCCACAACCAATAATAACTAGTGTCTCCACTGTCGCAGGCCTAGTTTCCGCACTCTATTTGATACCTAAATATGGAATCCTTGGAGCAAGCCTAAGCTTCTTGATTAGCTCATTCCTAATCTTCACATTAAGCAATATAATTCTATTTAAAAAGAGGCATGCATGATTCTCGAGTTATTTATAGCCTTAGGATCACTTTTTCTATCTTTCTTAGGCTTTTCTATAATTCGACCCTTTTTAGTCAAAGCCAACTTTCTAGATCAACCAAACATTAGGAGTAGTCATGTGAATGTGACACCAAGAGGTGGAGGTTTGGTATTTCTATTTTTATTCACCCTAGTTTTAGTAGGACAGATCATCCTGAACCAATCTGAAGTTAGCTTAATATTAGCCTTAGTTTTTCCTTGTCTTATTGGTCTCGTTAATGTTTATGATGACTTCAAAGGCTTGGGTTTTAAGCTTCGACTTTCAATTCAACTATTTTGCATTTCAAGCTCCACATTTGCACTCTTCCATTATTTAGAACTCGATTTTCGCTCAGCAACTATATTCACTCTATCTTTTGGAATATTGGCTGCAACCTGGTACACCAATTTATATAATTTTATGGATGGAATCAATTTAATCACATGTTTCCAAACCATATTTTTGATCTTAGCAAGCTCGCAAATTTTCTCTATGCCTCCTGAAATATTAAAACTACTATACTGGAGCCTATTGCCTGCCAGTATTGCGTTTATATTTCACAATAAAACCCCTGCTAAGTTATTTATGGGAGACACTGGAAGTGCATTTATAGGAGCTTTTTTAGCCATTGTTTTTGTGTTTTTAAGCCTTAAAGATTTGAATAATATTTTTCCCATAATGATTTTAAATTCTCTATATTGGGTAGACACTAGCTTTGTATTAATCAAAAGGGTTTTGACGAAACAAAAATTCACTGAGCCACATCGTTCTCACCTGTATCAAATTCTAAGTCGACGCTTTAAATCTCATGAGAAGATATCTCTGTTGTATTTATGCGTGAATATACTCTGGTTCCTTCCTCTGGCACTTTCCAGCCACGAATTAAATAACGGCTTACTCAAATTAAGTTTGGTTTTATTAGCCGCCGGTCCTGTGGTTTATTTTTGTAAACGGTTTGGCGCAGGATCACAAGAGTCTTAAGTAGTCCTAACTTCGGTGACCCATTGCGAATTTTTTTGGTACCATTCGACAACTTGCTCTAACCCACTAGAGAAATTTTGAGCCGGCTTCCAATTTAATTTTTGTGACGCCTTTGTGAAATCAACAGCATAGCGAAAATCATGACCAGCACGGTCTTTTACGAACTCAATTTGATTCTCGTTTTTGTTCATAATCTGCAGGATAGATTTAACCAACTCAATATTAGACAACTCAGTTTCCCCTCCAAAATTAAAAACTTCTGAACTATAAGAACTAAAAAAAGCGGATTCTATCCCTCTACAATGATCTTCTACATGAATCCAATCTCGCTGATTTTGGCCGTTTCCATAAACTGGAATTTTCTGATTATTCATTAGCCTATCAATCACAACAGGAATCAGTTTTTCAGGATACTGATAGCTACCATAGTTATTTGAACACCTTGTGATAATATAATTTAAGCCATGGGTCCTTCCAAAAGCTTGTATTAAAAGATCTGCGGCAGTTTTACTAGAGCTGTAGGGACTACTTGGCTTTAAAGGTGTTTTTTCAGTAAACGCAGGGTCCTTCAGGTTTAAGTCTCCATACACCTCGTCCGTACTTACTTGTAAAAACCTTTTATCACCAGAGCCATGGACACACATACTGTTAGCAAGATTATTAGCCCCTAAAATATTGGTTTCTAAAAATACATTGGAGTTATCAATAGACCGATCAACATGAGACTCGGCAGCAAAATTAACACAGGCATCTGGTTTCAATTCTTGGAAGCATCGATCTATCATCACCTGATCTCTGATATCAAGCTTATGAAAGTGATATCTAGGGTTCTGGTCAATATCACTTAAGGTAATTAAATTACCCGCGTAAGTTAATATATCTAAATTATGTACTTGGTAATCAGACCAAATATCATCCGATAAAACTCTTCTTAAAAAATGAGAGCCAATAAATCCAGCCCCACCTGTAACAACTAGTTTCTTCATACTAATTCTCTCAAATAATTTGCATAGTCAGGATTCTTAATTTCATCAGCTAGATGAAGGAGTTGAGTTTTATTTATAAATTTTCTCTGATAAGCACACTCCTCTAAGCAAGCAACTTTCATCCCTTGACGGCTCTCAACAGCGTGTATGTAGTTGCTCGCTTCTAAAAGCGCTAAAGGTGTTCCTGTATCTAACCAGGCAACACCACGACTTATAGGCCTAGCGGTTAATTGCCCATCACTCATATAAGATTTCAATATATCTACAATTTCAGTTTCTCCTCGTTTCGAGGCTGTTAGTTCTTTTGCTTTTTCGATGGCTTGAGAATCAGATATATAAATTCCCGGGATAGCATATTTTGACTTGGGCTGTGCTGGCTTTTCTTCTAGGCTAAGAACCTTATAAGACTCATCAAACTCAACAACTCCATATCTTTCCGGATCACCAACTGGATAACCAAAGACCGTGCAGCCTCTCTTTCCATCTCTAAACTCACTCAAGGATTCTCTTAGGAATTGGATATTTCCATGGAGGATATTGTCTCCCAAAAACAAAATACAGGGATCATCTCCTATAAAATCTTCTCCCAGTAGGTAGGCATCAGGTATACCTGTTGGGCTTTCTTGGATTTTATAGGATATTTCCATTCCAAACCGGCTACCATCGCCTAAAAGCGATGAAAAAATCTCTCTATCTCCCGGTTTGGTAATAATCATGACCTCGCGCACATCGGATAACATAAGCATACTTAAAGGATAGTAAATCATGGGTTTATCAAAAACGGGTAGAAGCTGTTTTGTGGTAACAGATGTTGCTGGATGAAGGCGTGTCCCACTACCACCAGCTAAAATAATACCTTTCATTAATAGTGCTCCTAATTACAATTTGATTGGTTTGATGCTATTTTTTTCTACCGTAGTCATCTTGATATCTTGTTATATCATCTTCACCGAAATAACTACCTGTCTGAACTTCAATAAACTCTAAGTCTATCTTTCCCGAGTTGGCCACTCTATGCTTTGAGCCAGATGGTATAAAAATAGACTCACCCACTTCTAAAACATGCTCTTGATCATTTAAAGTTACCAAGGCTTGCCCTTGTACAACAATCCAGTTTTCAGATCTATGCTTATGAGATTGATAACTCAAACGCTCTCCTGACTTCACAGTGATACGCTTTAACTTATAATTTTCTTCTTCATGAACAACTATATATTTGCCCCATGGTCGTATGGAAAACACATGTTCATTTGCCGCCTTAGGAGAAGTCTTTTCTAGCTTTTTCAGCACCTGCTTTACTTTTTGCCCACTACCCTTTTTACTAATCAGTACCGCGTCCAGCATATCTACCACATATAAATCATTCACATCTATTAGGGCTACTGCTTTATTCTCGGTGGAGTACACAAAATTATTTCGTGCGTCTACTTCAATAGTTTTCGCTGAAGATCTCTCTGAAAAACCAGGAATATTAGCAAGTTCATCCCAAGACCCTACATCGCTCCAACCAATATCGCAGGGAACACTTGCAAGATTGCTTAGTTTTTCCATTATAGCGAAATCGATACTCTCCGCTCTAATGTTCTTATAGATCTCTTCCAACTGATTTTCGTCACCTGTCCATTGATCTACTGCCTGCCAAATATCAGCGGCATGTTCTTTTAGAAGCTCAATCATATAAGATGCTTTAAAAAGAAAAATTCCAGCATTCCAATAAAAGTTACCCTTCACCATAAACTCTTTGGCCACTTCTTCACTCGGCTTTTCGCGAAACCCAAGAGCATGATAGCAATCTAATCCAGCTTGATTTTCTATTTTTTGTTTTTTATCCAGTTCGATATAGCCATAACCCGTCGCCGCATACTTCGGTCGAATCCCCAAGGTAACAACCTTGTTCGACTCAGCGACTTTAGCTGCAAGCTTTACCGCGTTTAGAAATACATCTTCTACAGCGACGAGATGGTCCGCGGGAAACACACCCACAACTTCATCTTGTCTTCCAGCAAGAGCTATTTTTTTACATAAGATCGCAATCGCCGGGGCAGTGTTTCGTCCAAAAGGCTCATAAATAGTCTCACCGATCTCCAGTGAATGATCCTTTATCAGACGCTCCGTTAAAACCGCCAAAGACTTTACCGTTAAAACCCAAGGTTCACCTAAATTCTGTAAGCGCTTCATAGTACTAAGCTGTAAGGACTCACCAAAAAGGTCACAGAATTGTTTAGGGTAGTCTTGTCGAGAAATAGGCCATAATCTTGAGCCTATTCCCCCTGATATTACGACAGGAATCACAGTTTAAACCTTTGCGAAATAGTTATGAATTTCATCAGCAATACCCTTTTGGAGATCCCCTTCAAGATATGGATGCATTGGCAAACTCATTACTGACTCACTTAACATCTCACAATTCTCTAGCTTAAAATCTCCATGAGTTTCTTGGTAACACTCTTGGGCATACATCGGCTTAGGATAATGAATTGCGGTAGGAATATTCTTTTCTCCTAAATACTCTCTTAAAGAATCTCGATGACCCTTAGCTATCAGAGTATATTGAGCAAACACATTGGTTCTATCCGCTTTGGTACCAACGATATGTAAGCCATCAATTCCCTTGAGGTATTCATCATACCTCTGAGCGGCCTGGGCTCTTTTTTCAATTTCACTTGGGAAAGCTTTTAGCTTAGGAATTAAAACGGCACATTGAATAGAATCCATTCTCGCATTTAATCCAATTCTTTTATGATTATACCTGGAACTCTCGCCATGCATTCTAAGTTGTCTCATGGTTTCGGCTATTTCAGGATCATTTGTAAACACAGCCCCTCCGTCACCATAAACTCCCAGAGGTTTTGCTGGAAAAAAACTAGTACCCGATATGTGAGCTACATTTCCCGAACGCTTTCCTTTGTATTCTGCACCAAAACTTTGAGCAGCATCTTCCACAACCACTAGATTATGTTTTTCTGCTATGGCATTGATTTCATCCATATCAGCTGTTTGGCCATATAAACCAACAGGTACGATGGCCCTTGTTTTGCTTGTAATCTTTTCTTCGATTTTTGAAACATCAATCAGACAACTATCCGGTTCCACATCAACAAAAACAGGAACCGCACCTAGTAGGCTCGGTACTTCTGCAGTAGCAAAAAAGGAAAAGCCAGGAACAATGACTTCATCTCCCGGTTTAATCCCTATTGCCATCATACCCAACATTAATGCATCTGTGCCGCTACTACAGCATAAAGCGTGTTCGGCACCTGTAAAATCAGCCAGGAGCCTTTCAGATTCTTTTACCTCAGGCCCTAAAACATACTGGCCGTGGTCTAGAACTTTTTGAATATTACTATCAATTTCTGCTTTTAAATCTTGGTACTGGCTCTTGAGATCAATAAAACGAATTTCGCTCATTGTTGTGCTCCTATGGGACTGTCTGACAATTTTTGTCGCTTTCAAGTCAGTTTTACACCGGTCAGAGCGACAATTCAAAGCAATATGGCAGAAAAGCCGGCATGCTAATTGAAGTAATAAAATGCGGAGGAAAAATGAAAAAATCGCTTTTTATTTTAGCAACATTCGTGTGTAGCAATCTTTTGGCTTATGAAATGATCGACTTATCTGGAGCCATTAAAGCTATCAAAAAAACGGAATACGTTCGGCCTGGCTTAGATCGAAGTAAATTTACGGAAACAAATACCGTAACGACTTCCAACTTGGGACTCCCAGTAGAGGAATTAACCCAAGATTTAATTCGATTGGCTAATGACCAGGCACCAACAGACCGAGACTCTATCAACTACAAAGATTCAGAGGAGCTCACTGCTGAGCAAGCCAATGAAATTGAGTTGGACATAGAAAACCTTTAGGCTTTCTTTTGAGTATTAGAGCTAACGCAGCGCTTATGCGCTGCTTTTTTACGTTCAAACCGCTACATTTCCCGTTTAGAAAATCAAAAAACGGGAGAGTCAGTGAATCGCCAAGAACGGGTCAACAAACTCATAGAAAAATCAAAAACTGAAATTCTTGTCATCGATGGCGCCATGGGCACCTGTCTTCAGCAACTAGATTTAACCGAAGATGATTTTGGCGGTGTTGAATTAGATGGTTGTAACGAAAACCTAATATTAACCCGGCCTCATATTATTCAGGACATTCATTACAAATATTTACAGGCCGGTGCCGATATCATTGAAACTAATACTTTTGGAGCCACCCCTGTAGTTTTAGCGGAATACGATCTCCAAGATAAGTATTTTGAAATCAATGAAATTGCGGGGCAACTTGCAGTTGCCGCCAGAGATCAATTTGAAAAAGAAAACCCTGGAGACTATCGTTTTATTGCTGGTAGTATCGGTCCCACAACAAAAGCAATCAGTGTAACTGGCGGTATTACCTTTGACGAACTGATTGATAACTTTGGAAAACAAGCAGAGGCATTGTATGTTGGCGGAGCAGACTATTTTCTATTAGAAACATCCCAAGATACTAGAAACATAAAGGCTGGCCTAATAGCCATCGAAGAAGTCCTTAAAAACAAAGAGGTAAAAATCCCTGTTGCTGTATCTGGCACCATAGAGCCTATGGGTACTATGCTGGCTGGCCAAACAGTAGAAGCTCTCGTGAGCTCTTTAGAACATACAAAACTATTTTATCTAGGTCTAAACTGCGCTACTGGGCCAGAGTTTATGACAGATCACATCCGTAGTATGTCAAATCTAGCCGATACAAATATTGCTGTAGTTCCCAACGCTGGACTTCCGGATGAAGATGGAAACTATCTTGAGACGCCGCAGATGATGTGTAATGTGCTAGAGAGATTCTTAAAGGAATCCTGGGTGAATTTTCTAGGCGGTTGCTGTGGTACAACCTACGAACATATTAGTGCCTTTCGAAAAATAGCAAAAAAATATTCTCCACGCATAGCCAATCCGCAATCAGTGAGTGCTTTGAGCGGAATTGATTATATTGAAATTGAAGAAGATGGTCGCCCATTTCTCGTTGGTGAAAGAACCAATGTCATTGGCTCACGAAAATTCAAAAGATTGATTCAGGAGGAAAAGTTTGATGAAGCCTCCGAAATCGCAAAAGCTCAAGTAAAAAAAGGAGCTCATATCATTGATGTTTGCCTCGCAAATCCTGATCGAGATGAACTAGAGGATATCACTAAGTTTTTAGAAAAAATGATTCATAAAATAAAAGTGCCTATAATGATCGATTCCACTGATGAAAAAGTGATCGAAGAAGCGCTTAAATACTCCCAAGGAAAAGCCATTATTAACTCCGTTAATTTAGAAGACGGAGAAGAGCGTTTTGAAGCCGTCTGCCCATTGGTGAACCGGTTTGGAGGAGCTCTTGTTGTCGGAACGATAGATGAGGATCCCGATCAAGGGATGGGTGTTAGCAGAGAAAGAAAATTAGAAATAGCCAGTAGGTCCCATCAACTACTAACTACAAAATATGGTATCAAAGAAGAGGATATCTATTTCGATCCATTAGTTTTTCCCTGCGCTACAGGAGACGAAAACTATGTGGGGTCCGCAGTAGAAACCATTGAGGGTATTCGTTTAATTAAACAGAAATTTCCAAAAGTTAAAACAGTTCTTGGTATTTCAAATGTAAGTTTTGGATTACCTCCGGCAGGTAGAGAAGTATTGAACTCAGTCTTTACCTACCACTGTACCCAAGCCGGCTTAGATTTAGCTATTGTAAACACAGAACTATTTAAAAGGTTTGCCTCCATTACTGAAGAAGAGATTGAGCTTTGTAATAACCTTATTTGGAATAAGGGCGAAGATCCCGTGGCTGAATTTGCAGCCTTTTACAGAGGAAAAACAGTTACAAAACCTGATAAATCAAAGCTACCTCTTTTGGAAAGACTCCCCCAGTATATACTCGAGGGCAGTAAAGATGGTCTGAGCGAAGATTTGGACATAGCTCTGAAAGACATGAAACCTCTCGACATTATAAATGGTCCGCTGATGGCTGGAATGGATATTGTCGGAAAACTATTTAATGAAAATAAACTTATTGTTGCCGAGGTTCTACAGTCGGCGGAAGCCATGAAAGCCGCAGTAGCACACCTCGAGCCTCATATGGAAAAAGAAGATACCAATGCAAAAGCTAAAATTATTTTAGCCACCGTTAAAGGTGACGTTCATGATATTGGAAAAAACCTCGTAGATATTATCTTATCCAATAACGGTTATGATGTTGTAAATCTAGGAATCAAGATAACATCTGATGAATTAATTCGAGCCGTTAAAGAACATGGTCCAGATATGATCGGACTTAGTGGGCTATTAGTTAAATCAGCCCAGCAAATGGTTATTACCGCTGATGATCTTGCTCAATCAGGAATAGATTTACCGATTCTTGTGGGTGGTGCCGCTTTAACTAGAAATTTTGTTAACCGTAAAATTGCTGCCGCATACCCTGAGGGTTCCGTAATTTACGCGAAAGACGCAATGGATGGGTTAAGTATTGCAAATAAAATAATAGAACCAGAACAGTTTGAAAGCTTAAAAGAAGTACTTCAAAAAGAAATAGAAAATCTCAAGGGCTTAAAAGACGTAAAAAAAGAGGTCGTTAAAGTTAGTGAAAAAAGATCCTCGGAGATAGATTCCATAGAGAGTCCCCCACGACCTACTGATTTTATTAAGCACGTTATTAAAAACACTCCTATTGATATCATTTGGAAATACATAAACCCACTGATGCTATTTGGACGACACCTTGGCATAAACGGAAAATTAGTGAGACTACTGGCTGATAAGAACTTTTCGGAGCTTAAGAAAACAGATGCCGGGCAAAAGGCGATTGATATCTACAACGCGGTCGAAGAAGTCAAAAGATCCTACCGAGATAGCCATTTCACTGCCGGTGCTGTTTATCAGTTTTTTAGAGCTACGGGCAATGGCAACATTTTAGGCCTTTTCGATGAAAAGGGTAAAGAGCTGGGTAGCTTTAATTTCCCGAGACAAATTCGTGAGAATGGTCTTTGTTTGAGTGATTACGTCAGTACTGAGCTCAGTAGCTTAGATTCGATCTGTCTTTTTAATGTAACATTCGGCACCGAGATAAGAGAGTTGGCCGATGAATTGAAAAATGCGGGTAAATATTTGGAAAGTCACATTGTTAGTGCCTTGGCTTTAGAGTCTGCAGAGGCCTATGCCGAGCTACTGCACCAGAAACTGAGAGCTTATTGGGGATTTGAGGACCCGGTCGATTTTACTATGATGGATCGATTTAGAGCCAAATACCAAGGAAAACGTTACAGCTTCGGGTACCCTGCTTGCCCAGAATTGGAGGATCAAACAGTGTTATTTGACCTACTTAAGCCAGAAGATGATATCGGAGTAAAACTGACTGAGGGTTTCATGATGGACCCAGAAGCCAGTGTTTCTGCCATTGTTTTTCACCACCCTCAAGCGACCTATTATTCCGTCGGAGATAATGGCCTCAATTCCTGAGGCCTCAACCACTCTCAGAGTCCTAATGATCACCAATACTTGCAAGAATTTGGAATATTAGGTTAATTATTGAATTTTTTTATCAGTGATTGATAAGATTTGCCCTACTTATTTATAGTCAGAAGTGCTACTCCTTTGAATTCTTTTTCATTCTGTCGGAGGGACAACTTGTGAGTGACGTTAATAAAGATCTTGAGACCGAAGAAGCCTTAACTGATGGGCCAAAATCTGGCTGGTTTCAAAATTTTCTAAAATCTGTTGAATACCTAGGTAATTTACTCCCCCATCCTGTGACTCTATTTTTTGGCTTCGTGGTTGGAGTTGTGATTATTAGTGGAATTGCTGGGTATTTTGACCTTGCAGTAGTTGACCCACGTCCGGAGGGAGCAAAAGGCAGAACAGCAGACGGAATGATCAGAGCTGTTAGCTTATTAAATGCCGAGGGTCTTCGCCTGATGGTGACTAAGATGGTTACAAATTTTACTAACTTTGTTCCTCTTGGAACAGTCTTAGTTTCACTTTTAGGTGTTGGTGTTGCTGAATATTCTGGAATGTTAACCAGCATGATTCGAGGCTTAGTTCTAAAAGCTCCTCCTAAGTTTTTAACCTTCGCAGTTGTCTTGGCAGGTATTCTTTCCAACACAGCCAGTGAGATGGGTTACGTAGTTCTGGTTCCACTTGGCGGATACATATTTATGAGTGTTGGAAGGCACCCTATGGCGGGACTAGCTGCAGCCTTTGCCGGTGTATCCGGCGGATATTCTGCTAACCTCTTGATCGGTACGGTAGATCCTCTTTTAAGTGGTATTTCTCAGGAAGCTGCTCAATTGATTGCCCCTGGATACGAAGTTCACCCTGCGGTGAACTGGTATTTTATGGCAGCCAGTACGTTTATTATTGCTGGAATTGGAGCCTGGGTTACCCACCGTTTTGTGGAACCCAATCTAGGTGAATACGATCCTAGCCTTGCTGAGGAAGGTTTGCAGAAAAACGCCAAGATTGAACCTTTATCACCTATAGAAAAGAAAGGTCTCAAGTGGGCTGGAATAACCACTTTGATTCTAACTTTTCTTGTATGCCTAGTCACAATACCTGAGGGGGCTGCCTTACGTGATCCCGTAACCGGTGGATTATTAAAGTCACCATTTTTAAGTGGTATCGTTACATTCATCTTAATATTTTTCCTCGTCCCTTCCATTGTGTACGGAAAAATCGTTGGAACTATAAAATCTGACAAAGACGTAATTAAAGGAATGGAAAACGCCATGGGCTCCATGGCACTATATATTGTGCTAGTCTTCTTTGCGGCTCAATTTGTGGCTTACTTTAAATGGACGAACCTCGGAGCTATCGTTGCCGTTACTGGTGCTGATTTCCTTCAGGCGATCAATTTAACGGGCCCTCTCGTTTTCATCCCATTCATTTTAATGTGTGGTTTTGTTAACTTGATGTTGGGAAGTGCCTCTGCACAGTGGGCCGTTACAGCTCCGATTTTTGTTCCCATGTTAATGGTAGTTGGATATTCCCCGGAAGTAATTCAAGCAGCCTATAGAATCGGTGATTCAACAACAAACATAATCACACCTATGATGAGCTACTTTGGTTTGATTCTCGCATTTGCGGCAAGATTTAACCGTAAAATTGGGATAGGGACCATAATCGCGACTATGTTACCTTATACGATTTGGTTTTTAGTGGCTTGGATAATTTTATTCTACTTATGGGTATTTGTACTTGGAATGCCGGTAGGACCAGGGGCTCCAACCTATTTTGTTCAATAGTGAGTTTATTTGATAAACAATTGAGAATATTAGATACATATTTATTTTAAAAAAGCCCTATCTATTAATAGATGGGGCTTTTAAATTTCAACAAAAAGACAAACTACCTAAATTTAACTATGTTGTTGTTCTAGATTGATTTTTTACAACAACTGCTGATATCGCCATTACAAAAGTCATTGCGTACAAAACTTCGTAGTCAAGAAAAGTACATTCTGTTAGTCCACCCAGATGAAATACCGATTGAGCACCGATACTTCCCAATAAAACTGATTTTTCCAAAAACTCTTTGGCTCGATTGTATGATTTTACAGTCAGGTAAAACACACCTCCAAAACCAACCAAGTAGATTAGCAAACCAATAATACCTGAACTTGTTAAAACTTCGAGATAGTTGTTGTGTGCATGTCCGGCAAAAGTATACTTAGTTTTAGTTTCGGCCAAATAATTCAAAAGCATTTGCTTTTTATTATCACTTCCAACACCGATAAGAAAATTATCTTTTGCGATTGCCCAGTGAGCACTCCAAATTTCTAATCTCATACTATTTGAAGAAAATTGACTATCAAATACTGTCGACAATCTTTGTTTTAAAGTTGGCGAAACTAGGAACACAAGAATAAGGCAGAGACTTGAACCTGCCAAAAGTTTTATCTTTAGCTTTCTACTGTAATCAACAAGAGCCAACATAATCAGCAAAGTCATAAGTACGGCACCCCACATACCCCTAGTATATGTCAGGACCAAGCTACCCAAAATTGATAAAATGGTGGCTCCCATCAAATACTTTTTCCAATCCTTTTTTGCGTAAATAAAAAAGCCAAGTAAGAAGCAAAGCAAGATCGCAAACGTATAACTATAGGTCATGGTATTGGAGAAGAACCCCTTTACCCTGTAAAAGCCACCTGGCGCAATAGTAATCCAATTCCAAGAATGCAAATAAATACCTGTAAATCCTTGCACAATTCCAAATGTAGAAATCCAAAGTAAATGTATCCAAAAATAATGTAGCTTGCTAGCAATGGGTTTTATACCGATCAAATTAAAAGTAGCAGCTAGAATATAAAAACTCAGTGAAAAACGACCCGCTATTACATCTGTACTCAGCTCTGATCCTGCACCGCCATTTACAAAGGTAGAAACCATAGTCCAAATCCAGAACACTAAAAATAACAGGTCATAACGAAGACTGAGTACTATCCACTGGCCAGAATTTAGTTTGTTAAAAATCTGAATCGCAATTAAAACTAAAAGAAGAAAAAAATTAGATATTTCCATACCAGCAATGGATCCAGGCATTGAAAAAAACAATAGGCTTGTAAGTAACAGCAACAAGTACCTTAAAAAACTAGGGATGTTAGCATCCATATATGACCCTAACTTTTCTAGTCTTTAATTTACAAGAATTTGCCAAAGTAAGCCTCTCGCCATTAAACAATACGATTCTCAAATACTACTAAGTAAAAGGATAACACTTAGAAAAACACTGTCTACTAATAAAGAAAGCTACTTGTCCTTCAAAAAACAAACAATTGATTTAAGATATAAACTTGATGAAAACTAATAGAAGAGACCATTCAACTCTTTGCCTATTTAGTTAACACCTTATATACTATTTGATTTACTATCCGGCCTGCCAATACAGAAATACTTGAAACCTTTTGCCATGATTTCACTTGGATTATATTGGTTTCTTCCATCAAAGATTGTTTTATCGATAAGCTTATTTGTAAGCAATTCGAAGTCTGGCGTTTTAAACTCTTTCCAATCTGTCATAAGTACCAAAGCATTGGCATTTTCAATGGCGTCGGAAATATTATCTACGTATTCCACAGAGTCTGTTCCGATGATTTCAATAGCAGTCTCTTTAGCCACAGGGTCATAGGCTTTGCAATGCCCACCCCTTGAGCGAATAGAATCGATTATGGTTATTGCTGGAGCTTCCCGCATATCGTCCGTCCCCGGCTTAAATGCGAGCCCCCACACGGCAAAGCTCAACCCAGTTAAATCTTCGCCATAGAGGTCGACAATCTTTTGAATAAACAAATCTCTTTGTGTTTTGTTTACCAATTCAACAGACTCCATAATGCTCATTGGAAGGTTTAAATTTTTACCCGTATTCATAATAGCTTTTACGTCTTTCGGAAAACAAGAACCACCATAGCCAACTCCGGCATAAATAAAATGCTTTCCTATGCGCGGATCACTTCCAATCCCTTCACGTACCTTTTCAATATCTGCTCCTACAATCTCGGATACTCTAGCCATTTCATTCATAAAAGAGATCTTGGTAGCAAGAAGGGCGTTCGCAGCATACTTAGTCATCTCACTAGAAGCGATATCCATAACAAGAAGTGGATGACCACGTTCAACAAATGGCGCATACAACTCTCTCATTATCTTTTCAGATTTATTACTGTCACAACCAATTACTATTCTATCCGGCCTTAAAAAGTCTTCTACAGCGGCTCCCTCTTTTAGGAACTCCGGATTAGAAACGACATCAAAATCAATTTTTACCGATCTTTGCCTTAGTTCTTCTTGAATAACGGAAGCAACCTTTAGCCCAGTACCGACGGGAACCGTGGACTTAGTCACTACAACTTTATAATCAGTCATCGTTTGACCAATCTCTTTCGCTACTTGCAAGACATATTTAAGGTCAGCGGTGCCATCTTCATCACTAGGAGTTCCAACAGCTATGAATAAAACGTCTGATGCACTCACAGCATCTTCCAGCTTGGTTGTAAACTTGAGTTTTTTCGCCTTGAAATTCCTATCAACGACTTCCTCGAGGCCCGGCTCATATATCGGCAAAATATTGTTTTTCAAATTAGCGATTTTTTTTGCATCTGTATCTACACAAAAAACTTCGTTTCCCATTTCGGCTAAACCAGCGCCACTAACCAAGCCAACATAACCAGTTCCAACTACTGCTACTTTCATCACTTACCTTATTTCCGTTTTAAAATATTCTATAGTTTCTTTTAAACCTAAGTCCAACGAGACTACTGGTTGCCAACCCAAAGTATTTATTGCGTAGCTAATATCTGGTCTTCTTCTCACTGGATCATCTTTAGGTAGTTCTTGATATTCTATTTTACTATCTGATTCTATTTGCTCCAGGATCAGGTCAGCGAGTTCCATCATGGAAAACTCGCCTGGGTTCCCCATATTTACTGGCCCCAAAATCGAGTCATCAGACTCCATTAGAAGTATAAATCCAGCTACTAAATCTGATACGTAACAAAATGATCTTGTTTGAGAACCATCTCCGTACACAGTAATATTCTCACCTTTTAAAGCTTGGACAATAAAATTAGATACTACTCGGCCATCCAAAGGGTCCATCTTAGGCCCGTAGGTGTTGAATATCCTAACAATTTTAATGGTGTTGCCCGTCATGCGATGATAGTCCATCAATAAAGATTCTGCACACCTTTTACCTTCATCATAACATGATCTAATTCCTATCGGGTTAACATTTCCCCAATGGCTTTCCTTCTGGGGGTGCTCTAGTGGATCCCCATAAACCTCCGATGTACTAGCTTGAAAAAGTTTCGCGTCGCAAGCTTTTGCTAGCTCAATCAAATTCAATATACCAAGTACACTGACTTTTGTGGTGAAAATTGGATCTTTTTGATAGTGCGGCGGAGAGGCCGGACAAGCAAGATTGTAGATTTCATTAAACTGATATTTTTTTAGATCAACAAGTGACGCCGTAATATCTCGTTCAATAAAAGAAAAGTTTGTGTTCTCTCTAACTCTTTGTAGATTTTTAGGTCTACCTGTATAAAAACTATCTACACCCGTTACTTGATAACCCTTCTCTAAAAGGGAGTGGACCAGATTAGAGCCTAAAAAACCTGCAGCTCCGGTAACAAGGACTTTTTTCATCACGTCTCCATCAGTACAAGATGTTCAAACTTGTATTATCGACCAAAAGGACACTTCAAGCAAGTCGCAACACTTTACAGAAAGGCTTTTAAGGATGCGATGTTCATAAAACCAGCACTTCCTTGTGAATCTGCCTTGCTAACACTTCTGGGGCGATATATAAAAAAATATTGAATTAGGTAAGGCCGATATTATGAAAATGAATCTATTTAAAAGTTTAACCCAGCGCCAAGAAATTGATGATCACTTGAACAAAGTGAGACAACAATCCAAACATCGGTTTCACGATATTTCTTTGATTTTCGACGAAATGCTAGAGTCTAAAGAAATCGTTGAAAAATATTCTCTTCGAAATTCCCCATTGGCAATCATTGGGATCGGGGGCAGTTCGCTAGGCGCCAGAGTAATGACTCAGCTTGAAGGTTTACATAGTTCAAATATAATATTTTTTGACTCTTTAGATCCCTCAGCCCTATCAAAAGGGATGGAAAGGCTTGAAACCGACAAAAGTACAAATTTTCTGCTGGTTTCAAAGTCAGGTGCTACGCTAGAGAGCCTATGCATCGCTAACGAACTTATATCGAAATTAAACTTATCAAAAAAAGATATAAGCGAAAGATTTTTAGCCTTAACATCCGCTGAAAAAAGTCCACTCAAGAGTTTTTGTAGCCAATATGATGTAGCCTGCTACAAAATTCCTGATAGTATTGGTGGAAGGTATAGTATTTTTTCAAAAGTTGGACTGATACCTTATATGGCCGCTGGGGGCACTTTAATTAGCAACTCCAGTCTAAAAAAGCTAGAAATGAGAGCCTTAGAAAGCGCCCTTAAATGGACTAATTTAGCCTTAACGTCCTTTGATAATGAAAAGTGGATTAGTCTTTTTTGGACTTATTCCGACTCATATTTGGAACTCTGTAAATGGAGTCAGCAGCTGTGGGCAGAGTCATTAGGAAAAAAATTGAACCTCTCTGGCGAGTCTGCAAAAAGATCCAGCTCACCTTTCTTTTGCTCTGGAACTAACGATCAACACTCTATCCTGCAGCAATTTATTGAGGGAGAAGATGATAAGCTATTCGTTTTTATAAATGAAAGTGCAGAAACGAACTATACTGAAGTTAAAAATCATTTTACGGAGAATAGCTCATTGGATGGAGTCTCCCCCCGAAAACTACGAGATTTAATGTTTACAGCAACATCTAAGAGTTTAATTGAAGCGGGCAAAGACTGTATCACGATTGAATTAGAAAATAAAATGGAGAGTATATTTGAATTCTGTTTTTCATTAGAGTTAGCGGTAGCAACCATCGCTAGTTACCACAACATTGACGCCTTTAATCAACCAGGGGTAGAAGCCTCAAAAATTATCACAAAACAACTACTTAGATCAGGGAGATAAACGTGCCTATTTTAGTTACTGGAGGAGCTGGATACATTGGCTCTCATACTGTAAAACAATTATGTAGAGCTAAAGAATCCGTAGTTGTTCTCGACAATCTCAGCACAGGTATTAGAGAAGCTATACCACCTGAAGTTAAGTTTTACGAAGGCAGTACCGGAGATCTTGATTTAGTCGATAGTATTATCAAAAAAAATCAAATCGAAGAAGTCATTCACTTTGCAGCTGATATAGTTGTTCCTGAGAGCATTAGTAATCCCTTGAAGTACTATCAAAACAATACTGCCTGCACTTTAAATCTGCTAGAAAATATCCAAAAAAACCAGATAAAGAACTTTATTTTTTCTTCAACCGCTGCTGTATATGGCGATGTTAAGTCGGCAAAAAAAATCACAGAAGATTTTCCATTAGATCCAATAAACCCTTATGGGCGTTCAAAATTGTTTGTTGAGCAAATACTAAAGGACCTAGTAACTTCCCAAAGAGGGTCTTTTAACTTTGTGGCATTAAGATATTTTAATGTTGCCGGTGCAAGTCCTGATGGAGATATTGGACAAAGTACTCCAAATGCAACTCATCTCATAAAAGTTGGCTCCCAGGCCGTATTGGGGAAACGGGAAAAACTATCGGTTTTTGGCACTGACTACCCGACACCTGATGGAACCTGCGTTAGAGACTATATACATGTCGACGATCTGGCAGATGCTCACTTGGCCTCTCTCGAATATCTCCGAAACGGTGGGTCTTCCGAAATCTTTAACTGCGGGTATGGCAAAGGCTTTTCAGTTAATGAAATAATACGCACATTAAAAGAGGTGAGTGAATTTGACTTTACTGTAGAGCCTACAGATCGTCGTCCTGGAGATCCTCCAAGTCTTGTTGCTGACAATTCTAAAATTCAACGCCTAACTAGTTGGCGCCCTAAACGAGATAACATTGAAACTATTTGTAAATCGGCACTCAATTGGGAAAAAACTCTTAGCTCTAGGCAATAGATAGGCTTTCGTCAAATCTTAGAGATCTGTTCGCCTGATTCGCATTTGGACATAACTACTCCTAGGGCGAGAAAACAAACAATCATATACTTTATTTCCCAATCATTAAAATGAGACTCAGTAAGACCACCAAATAAAAAAGTTATAAACCCATAAAAACTGCCAATACCAATAAATTCCCACCCTTCTGGAGAATTTAGACTTGCAGCCCAAAAAACTTTTAAAATATAAAAATTAAATATCATGAATATTAACAAACCTGGTATTCCGGTACCAACTAGGTATTCAATATAAATATTGTGAGCATGTCCACTTGACCTGGGCCTCATTTTTTTTCTTTGTAATAGTTCTCCAAATGACTACTTAGTTGTCGGTGTCCAACACCTAAGAATGGGTTTTTTCCTGAGATTTCTAAATAAGCTTTCCAAGATTGAAATCGCTGACTAACAGACTTCTTTTTGACTGCGTAAACACTATCCATCCCTTCTCTTAAACCATTTGAAGAAAAAATAGAGCCTAGTATTAGTAGCATACCTAATGCAGACAAAACCAAAACCCTAGGGCGATAGAATTTTAACAGTATTGCAAAGCCTCCCATGAGTCCGGCGATCCAAAAACCGACTGTAAAGCTCAGCGCAATACTTAGTAGTATTGTAGAAAAACAAATACTTACATAAAAAAAGACTATTTTATTTTTAATACCCTTTGACTGCAATACCAATAGATCGGCCATAACTACAAATAAAAAGAAACCGAAGGTATAAGTGAAGGTCATCGTATTTGAGAAAAGACCTTTAGACCGCAGAAACTGACCAATCAGGCCATGGTGATCTACCAACTTTCCTGTGTAACTTAATAAATTCACACCTAGAAAAAAATTTATGATACTTAGCAAGGCGATGGTAGAAAACACAAAGTAGAACACCCTAATATGCCGAAGCAAGAAACTCTTTTCTAAGCGAAAAATATGAATGAAAGAATAAAGCCCTATAACCCAACGAAGTTCTCCAAAAATATATATCTTGGTATCCCAGGGTAAAGTGTCGATACCCAATGTACTGGCTATTATCCAAAAACTAAAAATCCCAATTACAATATCAAACCCAGTTGAGTTTTTTTTAAAAAAACCAACTGCCTCTCTATTAAACAATGCGTTTAAATAATGTATAGCAAAAACAACTGTAGCTAAGAAACAAGAGAGCTCAAGCCCTGCTATAGAAGATGGTAAAGAAAAGAACAACAACAGCACAATAAAACGATTTATATAGCTGCTTACAATTGCCAAGAAACTCTCCTAAAAACCGACGGGACAATTTTAAAGTTTTAAATTCGGTAATGCTATTAGTACAACATAGTAGATAATTGAGCACAAGCTCATTCCAATACTTCCATTTATACACCTGAATTAATTGTACACTACCTACACTATTTGGAACATTTTGAACGTGCGCCCTTAAGATTATTAACGCCTTAGACTTAAACTCAATAATAATGCTATAAATAAAATCATTCACAGTTCTGTTATGTAGAGACTCAAATTGTACCTAATTAGAAGCAGGTAAAAAATTATTTTTTGAATAAAGCTAAGTATTAAAAACCGATATTAGAGATACAAATAAGATCAAGTTAGATAAATAAATTTTATTTTTTATAGAGTTTAGATAAATAATTTTTTGTTTGTAGAACAATCTCATCTCAATTCATTTTTTAACCCTATAAATTGAAACCTATCAAAAATATGCTAATCTCCCATCCGGAGGTCGGTCTTATGCGATTTATAAAAGGTCTGGTTGCAGCTTTTATTGTTACTTTTCTATGTGGGCTTACTTGGCAGGGCTACAAAATGTTCATTGGACTAGAAGAAACCGTAGAAAGCGAACTTGCTCGTATGGAAGCCGAAGGGGCTCCTGATTTTGAAATCAAATCCGATACCATTAAAAATATCGATAATCTTTATAAGATAGGTACTCCCGTCACACTAGTACACTTTTGGGCATCCTGGTGTGGCCCTTGTATCGATGAATTCCCAGAGCTACTCGCTCTCAATAAAAAAAATAAAAATATAACGATCGTCGTTGTCAGCGAAGATGAAAGCGAAAAAGAATATCGAGCTTTTTTAAAAACTATAAATTTCGAAGAAAACCAACGCTTGATTAGTGTTCTTGACGAAGATTATAAAATTGCGGGGCTATTTGGAACTGAGAAGCTTCCAGAAACCTATATACTAGGAAAAAACAAACAGCTTATTAGAAAGGTGCCAAACCCCGAGAAATGGGACTCCCCAATAGTCGACCAGTATTTTGAAGCAATTGTTAAGCAAGAAATAGAAAGACCAGCCGAGGACCGAAACTAAGATGAATCCATGGACGAATTTCCCTGTTAACTCCAACAAAATAATTCGCCTTCCAATGTCTAAAACACCTCCAAATATTCCACCAAACTCTATTGTATTGGGTAACAGCAGGTCCTATGGCGACGTTTGTATTGGTGAGGATAACAGCCTGATTCTATCATCTTCCGATCACTTTCTTGGCTTTGATTCTATAAATCAGACAATAAAAGTTGAAGGCGGGGTACTCTTAGATCAAATTCTTAAAATCATTGTTCCTAGAGGTTTTTTTCTCCCTGTAACTCCTGGTACAAAGTTTATAACTGTCGCAGGAGCAGTGGCTAATGATATTCACGGTAAGAATCATGTCTTAGATGCTTGCTTTGGAAATCATGTGACGGAAATAGGACTAAAAAGGTCGTCTGGAGAGCAACTAATACTCTCCCCGACACAAAATTCAAACCTATTTAAAGCGACCATTGGCGGGCTCGGATTGACCGGTATAGTCGAGTATGTCGAGTTTAAACTAAAACCAATCTCAAATAGCTTTATAGACCAGGAAACAATCAAATTTGCTAATTTAAAAGAATTCATTGAGATTGCAGAAGAAAGCAAAAAACATCTATATACCGTCGCCTGGGTAGACTGCCTAGCTAAAGGGAGTTCGCTGGGAAGAGGCTTGTTTATGCGAGGAAATCCATCTAAGGCCTCCAAAGAACTAGATACACATTCCCGTCCTAAGCTAGGTGTGCCATTCTCATTGCCAAATTTCACATTGAACAAGGCCTCTATGTGGCTGTTTAATCAATTCTATTATAACAAGCAGTTAAAACCAGTTACCCATTCCACAATTCACTACGACCCTTTCTTCTACCCACTAGACGGAATTAAAGATTGGAATAGAATTTATGGATCTAGAGGCTTTCTCCAGTATCAGTTTGCCCTTCCCTTTGCAGCTGGCTACGAAGTACTGGAGCTTATATTCAAAAAAATATCAGCTAGCGGAATGGGTAGTTTTTTAGCTGTTCTAAAAACATTCGGTGACATCAAGTCGCCGGGACTATTAAGCTTCCCCATCGAAGGCTATACACTAGCTTTAGATTTCGCAATACAGGGACCAAAGCTGTTTTCACTTCTTAATGAGCTCGACGAGATAGTTGTTCAAAATTCCGGTCGTATCTATCCCGGGAAAGACGCAAGAATGAGTTCTAAAAGCTTTAAATCTTCTTACCCTCAATGGGAAGAACTTGAGAGTCACAGAGATCCTATGATGAAAAGTAAGTTTTGGAACCGAGTTACAATGGGAGAATCATGAAAAAACTTTTAGTATATGGCGCTAATTCGGCCATCGCAGAATCTTTATGTAGAAAGCTTGCTAGTGACTTTGACACTATCGAGCTCATCGGTAGAAGCTCAGAAAAATTAGAGATTTTGAAAAACGACTTAAGCGTACGAAGTGGAAAAAAAATTCTCACTAAGGTCGTAGCCGCTGATGCCCTAGGAGAATCAGAAAATATTTTTTCTGAACCAGCCTCTATGTTAGTAATCGCTCATGGTACCTTGCTCGACGAAGAGCTCGCGAGAACAAATCCAAAATACCTAGAAGAGCAGATGCAAATTAATCTAATCTCCTATTTACAACTCTGTAATCAATACGCAGATTATTCGATAAAAAACAACAAACCCATTCATATCGTGGCCTTTGGTAGCGTAGCCGGAGACAGAAGCAGGCAAAGTAACTACCTCTATGGTACCGCTAAAAATGCAATAGAGTTCTTCCTTGAAGGTCTACGACACAAACTACAAGGAACTAGTTCTACTGTTCTTTGTATCAAGCCCGGCTTTGTCGATACACCTATGACCTCAAAAATAAAAAAAGGCCCATTATTTGCTTCACCAGATAAGGTAGCAAATGATATTTACAAAGCGATCCAAAAGAAAAAAGACACTATTTACACACCTTGGTTCTGGTATTGGATCATGTTTATCATCAGATCTGTACCGAGCTTCATTTTCCGTAAAACGAAGCTTTAAGAAAGATCAAACCACTATACGAGATCCATTCTTTTGACCATAAATTTAAAAAACACTATATGGTCAACTTCATTCAAACTGCTATTCTTAATTGCGGATACTACTATCTAAGTGTTGATACTGGCTCACTAATTTCTCCCTATACCGATATGGACCTACTTTACCCTCGTTGTAATAGCTCTGAAATCTTTCATATCCGGAAAAGCTTCTTGTAATCCGGCCCCCGGCGGAATTTGCGTTCATTATCACAATAGGTAGTGTTAGGAAGGAAGCTTCAAGGGGCGGGAGAAATAAGACTCAGCCTTTAGGATGTTTTATAGTTCTTTTATCCGCAATTAAGGCTAGCAGTTTAAACTTCATTTAGGTAAGCCAATTCCGAACCAGAAAGGGCGGTTCTCGTTGTCTAAATAAAACAACAGATCAATAAAATGTGCCCTTATCAGAGCCGAAAGATTTCCTTTATTTGGATAGTTAATCGCCAAGGTTGACGTTTATAGATATGCGTAATCTTAAAGACTAAGAACAAAGTTTATCACAATTAGTACACCCACAAAATAACTTATTCGATCTTTCACGGCAAAGACAACAGGGTCATCATCCATTTCACCACGATTTGTAAGTATCCAAACTCTTGTTATCCAAAAAAATAAAATCAAACTAGAAAACCAGAGCCCTTCAGGAAAACTATAGTTCTGTCGAACTGTCTCGGAACTCACATAGAGACTAAAAACCAAAATACTAACCACGGCAGATACCATACCAAAACACTGAACCGTTACTAGATCTTCAATCAAATAGCCTCTACCATGTATCTTCTTAGACTTATCCAAGATTTTATTTTTTAGATTCTTCAACTCGGTAGTTCGTTTAACAAAAGCCAAACTAAGGAAGAAAAACATAGAAAAGGCCATCAACCAATTTGAAATAGTAATTCCAAGTGCCGCACCACCAGCGAATATCCTAGTTGTATATAGAGTGGCCAATACCATCACATCTAGAACAGCAATCGATTTTAAAACAAACGAGTAGAGGCTAGTTAAAATATAGTAACAGATCAATACGATAAAGAATGAGCTTGAAACATATGAAGCTAATAAAAAGGCACCAATCAAAAGTAAGGGGATCATAAATAGCGCACTAGAGATAGAAACAGATCCCACAGCCAGCGGACGAAACCTCTTTTTGTCATGTACACGGTCAGATTCAAGATCAAATAGATCGTTCAATAGATAGACGCTACTAGCACACAAAGAAAATGATAAGATCGCCAAAAAACATATTAGAAAGTTTCCAGCATCAAGCACTCCACCTGGATAGAGAAGTAAAGGCAAAAGGATCAATGCGTTCTTAGCCCACTGATGAACGCGAATCGCTTTAATGTAGGGCTTTACTCCCCCTTTTTCGATTTCAAAATCCCTCTCTACAGTAAATTTTGAGTGAACAGCCTGAATAAATCTTTTGGATCCTACAGGAATAGCATTCACTCCATCACCCCAGACTTTAAAATCAGCTTTTGAATCACCTAGATATATAATATCTGAAGATTTTTTTTCTTCTAACAATATCTTTTCTCGTTTTTTAGTAGCTTTTAAATTTATCTGATCATCAGAAGAGTATACGGCATCGAAACACTTTAAATGATCCGAAACATCAAGCGCCATCTTCTCTGAGGCAGCAGTAGCTAGTACCACCCTGTGACCTTCACCTTTCATTTTTCTAAGAAACCAAAGCACTTCTTTATTATAAGGCAAAGCCTGAGGACTAACACTTACCCCATCACTAAGTTTAGCTTTCAAAAAAGCTCTTCCCTTTAGTAGCCAAAATGGGATAAGAAACAAAACGTAAGGTGATTTTCGTAGCCTTCGAACAAAAGTCTCGAATAACATATCAGTCTTTATTATTGTGCCATCTAGATCAGCTACGTATGTTTTCATAGAATGACTCCTCTAAAGAAATTCTAACCTTAAATTAAAAGCTCGGCCAACACAAAAAAAGGAGACCCTTTGGGACCTCCTTTATATTGCAATTCTAAATGAATTCTAAGATTACTTTTTAGCTGTTTTCTTTTTAGCAGTCTTCTTCTTAGTTGCAGCCTTCTTAGCAACCTTCTTTTTGGCTGTTTTCTTTTTGGCTGCAGCTTTCTTCTTAGCACCAGACTTCTTTTTAGCGTCTTTAGTTGCCTTTTTTGCCGCTTTCTTTTTTGCAGTCTTTTTCTTTGTAACCTGCTTTTTCTCAGTAACCACTTCTACTTCCTTAGATTCCTTTACAGTCTCCTCAGGCAGTTGGTAGTCAACAAACTCAATAATAGCTTTTTCAGCAGCATCTCCAGGTCGAGCACCTAATTTAACAATACGTGTGTATCCACCAGGTCTCTCTTTGAATCTAGGAGAAAGGTCTTTCATGATCTTTTTAACAGTATCTTTGTTAGGGTATTTACTTGCTAACAATCGAACCGCTGATAAGTCATCTTTCTTACCTGCTGTAATCGCTTTTTCTACGAATCTTTTTAACTCTTTAGCTTTTGGCAGAGTAGTTGTGATTCTCTCGTGTTCTACAAGAGAGTCTACTAGGTTTCTAAATAGAGAAACTCTATGTCCACCATGTCTTCCAAAATGTTTTCTTCTAGCTCTATGTCTCATTTACCTTACTCCAAACTAAATTTAAGCGTCTCTACGAGTATCCGGGCTCCAGTCTGCTGGAGGCCATCCGTCGATCTTCATACCAAGAGTAAGTCCCATTTCAGAAAGAAGCTCTTTAATTTCATTTAAAGACTTACGACCAAAGTTTTTGGTCTTAAGCATTTCAGCTTCACTACGAGTTACTAACTCACCAATAAATCTAATATTTGCATTTTTCAAACAGTTTGCACTACGTACAGAAAGCTCAAGATCATCTACTGAACGAAAAAGGTTATCGTTCAATTGAGGTGCGGCTTCCTTAACTTCTTCACGGCCCTTATCTAAGGCTTCGTCAAAGTTAATGAAAACTTGTAATTGTTCTTTCAATATTTTGGAACCAACAGTTATAGCCTCGTCTGGCTTTATAGAACCATCAGTCCAAACCTCAATAGTAAGCGCATCATAATCTGTCTTCTGTCCAACTCGAGCAGCACTAACATTATAGTTCACTCTACGAACAGGACTGAAAATGGTATCAATAGGGATATAATTCACAGGAAGATCAACGTTGTGCTCTTCAGCTTGAACATAACCCCTGTTAAAGCCCGTGATAAGCTCAGCTTGGAAGTTTGCATTGTTTCCAAGAGTAGCAATATGTTGGCTAGGATTGATAACCTCTACACCTTCAGGGCAAATTATATCACCAGCTGTAACAACACCTGGCCCTTGCTTAGAAATTCTTAGGTTTTTCATATCAGAATCATACTGACGAAAACGAATCTCTTTTAAATTCAAAATTATATCCTGAACATCTTCCATCACTTCTGGAACTGTTGAGAATTCGTGTAAAACACCTTCGAAATGAACAGCAGTAATCCCTGTTCCCATCATCGAAGAAAGCATCACTCTACGGAGAGAGTTACCTAAAGTTACACCATAGCCTTTTTCAAGAGGGCGAATAGTGAACTTACCGTAGCTTTGCTTCAGACTGTCCTTGTCTACGTCATAAGACTTCGGTTTAATTAGATCACGCCAAGATTTGTAATATTGCGCTTGCATTATAGCTCCTTCAATTAATTATCGAGAGTAGTATTCCACGATCATGTTTTCTTCAACTGCCAACGAGATTTGTTCGCGTGACGGACGGTCTTTAATAGTAGCTTTTTTATCAGTAACCTCAACCCAAGTAGGAACTTCACGAGTATTTGATAACTCAAGTCCTGCAAGAATAGGGGTAGCTTCTTTACTAGCTTCTATTACTTCAATCACATCACCCGGCTTTAAAGACATACTAGGAATGTTGTTTTTCTTTCCATTAACCATGAAATGCTTATGAGAAATCAATTGCTTAGCTTGTCGTCTACTGGCTGCGAAACCGGCAGTATAAACCACATTATCAAAACGTAACTCAAGGTCAGCTAGAAGATTATATCCAGTTTCACCTTTCTTACCGTCAGCAATTTTAAACATCTTACGAAACTGTTTCTCAAAAATACCATAGTATCTTCTTACTTTCTGCTTCTCACGCAGTTGTAGCGCGTACTCAGAAAACTTAGTCCTAGATTGACCATGCTGTCCTGGCGGATAGGCACGTCTCTCAAAAGAACATTTATCAGTAAAGCATCGGCTTCCTTTTAAGAAAAGCTTTGCATGCTCTCTTCTACATAATTTACATACACTTTCTATAACTCTACTCACAACAAGACTCCTTATACTCTACGTCGTTTTGGTGGACGACAACCGTTGTGTGGGATTGGCGTTACATCTCTCATAGAAGAAACTTTGATTCCTGCACTAGAAATTGCACGAACAGCCGGCTCACGGCCCGCTCCAGGTCCTTTTAGAAAAACATTAACTGACTTCATTCCATGTTCCATAGCTTTCTTAGACGCATCTTCAGCAGCCATTTGAGCAGCAAAAGGTGTACCCTTTCGACTTCCCTTGAAACCAAGGTGACCGGCGCTAGACCATGCAACGGTGTTGCCCTGTGGATCAGTCATCGTTACGATTGTATTCCCGAATCCACATTGAATATAGCAGCTCCCTAGAGGAATATTCTTTTTAACTTTTTTCTTATTGCTAGTTTTTTTTCCAGCCATTTAAATATCTCCTCTACTACTTCTTTTTATTCGCAATAGTCTTTTTAGGACCTTTACGGGTACGAGAGTTGTTACGAGTGTTCTGTCCACGAGCGGGTAAACCACGACGGTGACGAAGTCCACGGTAACAACCTAGGTCCATCAATCTTTTTATATTGAGACTAACTTGGCGTCTTAAATCACCTTCAACCTTGTAATCTTCTTCAAGAAGAGTACGAATCTCAGATATATTTGCGTCCGTCAGTTGGTCGCTGCTCAAACTTCTATCCAGACCGATTCGATCACAGATGTCTTGAGCCGTCTTTGAGCCAATACCATAAATATAGGTAAGGGCAATTTCCATTCTTTTGTTTTTTGGTAAATCTACACCAGCAATACGAGCCATTTCTTATTACCCCTGACGTTGTTTATGCTTTGGGTTTTCGCAAATTACACGAATAACACCTTTACGTTTAATCACTTTGCACTTGTTGCAAATCTTCTTTACTGAAGCACGAACTTTCATATTATACTCCTAGGCACGGCCTAAAAAAATGCAAAAATAAGGTCAAATTAGACGTGGGAAGTTAACACCAGGGTTAGCCTCTGTCTAGCCTTTTTCTCGCCATAAAAACATTTATTCACTCAGGATATTATTTACCCTTTGGTATACTTCCTCGGCTTCGCCTAGTCCGTTTACCTCCACATAAAGACCTGAACTCTTATAATAATCTAAAACTGGAACTGTACTATTTTCATAGTTGTCCAAACGAGTCGAGATCACATCCTCGTGATCGTCTTTCCTCTGCTTAAGAGAGCCACCACAGCTATCGCATTGCCCCTCAGTCTTCGGAGGACTGAAAAGTACGTGGTAAACCGCTCCGCAATCAGAGCAAACTCGCCTTCCTGTCAAACGTTTAAGCAAAACCTCACGGGGTACATCTACAAAGATTGCCTTGCCTAAAGAGAGACTTTTTGTTGCCAGCAGCCTATCGAGTGCTTCCGCCTGAGCAACAGTACGCGGAAACCCGTCTAATATAAAATCTTTACCCGCTAATTTGGTAAAGACATCTTCAACCATTGCAATCGTAACCTCATCAGGAACCAGATCACCACGGTCGATAATTTCTTTAGCTTTCAGACCTAAATCAGTCTGCTTTTTAATATTCTCTCTGAACAAATCACCGGTAGATACATGAAGCATTTCATTGCGGTCCCTAAGCATCTCGCTTTGAGTCCCCTTACCTGCTCCTGGTGCTCCGAAGATGAGTATGTTCAATATCTCACCCTCCGGCTCTTCATTTTAACCTTTGGTCCTCTTGAGAATACATCATATTTCTGGTTAATTAGATGACTTTGGATCTGTTGAGAGAAATCCAACGCAACACCAACAAGGATTAACAAGCTGGTTCCACCGAAGTAAAAAGGTACGCCCAATAGTTCAATCAAAATACCAGGTAGCACACAGATAGCACTTAAGTATATCGCACCACCTACGTTTACCCTCTCTAGCACTCTTTGGATATAGCTTGCTGTAGCTTGCCCAGCTCTAACACCTGGAACAAAACCACCTGATTTTTTCAAATTCTCAGAAACTTCCGTTGGGTTAAATACAATTTCTGTATAGAAAAAGCAGAAGAAAACTATTAAACCAACAAATAGAACATTATAAATAGCACCGTTCGGCGCAAGATAATCTTGTAGATTCACAAGCCAAGCTACGTCATTTCCTGTGAACTGGGTAAGTGTCGCAGGGAAAAGAAGTAGAGATGATGCAAAGATAGGAGGGATAACACCTGAAAAGTTTATCTTTAACGGTAAATGACTCTGAGGCGCACTCATTGCCTGCTTACCCATACCCCTTTGAGAGTATTGAATCGGTATCCTGCGCTGAGCTACTTCCATATATATAATGAAGGCTACGATAGCGATCATAAATAAGAGAAGTCCCAAACCAAGAATAACACTCATTTCCCCACTCTGAACCAAGCTCACAGTTTGAACTAGCCCACTAGGCATTCCGGCAGCAATACCAGCGAAGATAATTAGTGAGGCACCGTTACCAATACCTTTTTCCGTAATTTGTTCGCCCAACCACATAATAAAACAGGTTCCAGCAACAAGCGTAATTATAGTCATAACTTCAAACGGAAGGGCACCCACCGATGGTGCGAAAACTAATGGTTCCCCACTTGGCCCCGTTGAGTTTTGAAGAAAACTAGATATCCCAAAGCCCTGTATCACAGCTAGTACAACTGTACCATATCGGGTGTATTGATTTATTTTCTTTCTTCCAGCTTCGCCTTCTTTCTTTAATTGCTCGAGATAAGGTACGGCTGTCGTCAATAACTGAAAAATAATGGAACTTGAGATGTAAGGCATAATGCCTAGAGCAAAAACACTAAATCTTTCTAGAGCTCCACCGGAGAACATATTAAATACTCCGAAAATACCACCTTGAGTTTTGAAAAACTCCAAAACAGCAGGACCGTTTACTCCAGGAGTTGGAACATGAACACCAATCCTATAAACGGCCAATATAAATAATGTGAATAATAAGCGCTTTCTAAGCTCTTCGTTTCTAGCTATACCCTCGACTGCAGACACTCTGAAACTTCCCCTGTTGCTGATTTACTAAATTAAGCGATTAATTCTGCTTTTCCGCCAGCTTTCTCGATGGCTTCCTTAGCTGTTTTGCTGAACTTATGAGCTTTTATAGTTAGTGCTTTTGTTAACTCACCATCACCAAGAATTTTGAGTTTAGTATCCTTATGGATTGCACCAATGGCAAGAAGGTTTTCAAACGTAAACTCACCATCAACAGTTGCCAAATCTCGAAGATTTACAACCTTATAAGCGGTCTTATTTCTTGGAGTAAAACCAAACTTAGGGATTCGACGAATCAAAGGCATTTGACCGCCCTCAAAACCTCTCAAGGTTTTTCCGCCAGACCGAGCTTTTTGCCCTTTATGACCTTTACCTGACTGTTTTCCCCAGCCACTACCTTGACCGCGACCTATTCTTTTTCGCTTCTGCGTAGAACCACTTTTGCTTTCTAATTCACTCAACAAACTCATTTTACTTCTCCACAGTCACATCAAGCAGGTGCTGAACTTTAAAAATTTGTCCACGTACCGCTGGGTTATCTTCAAAAACTTTTTCGTGCCCTATTCTTCTTAGTCCTAAACAACGAACAGTTTCTTTTTGAGTCTTTGTACAACTAATAATACTCTTTTTTAATTTCACTCTAAATGACTTTGCCATTTTCAACTCCTAAGACTTTAATCTTTCTTCTACGTGCTTAAGACCTCGAAGCTGTCTTAAACCATCTAAAGTAGCTCGAACAGCGTTATGAGGATTACGAGTACCGATACATTTTGTTAGAACGTTCTTAATTCCAACTGCTTCTAGTACTGCACGAACAGCACCACCAGCGATAACACCTGTACCAGGTGATGCAGGTCTCAATACAACTCTAGCAGCGCCAAATTTACCTACAACTTCATGAGGAATACTACCCTCTTCAATATATACGTCTTCACAGTCTCTTTTAGCCACGCGCCCAGCCTTACCAATGGCTGCTGGAACTTCGTTTGCTTTTCCAAGTCCGAAACCAATGGAACCGTCTCCATTACCAATCACAACTAAAGCAGAAAAGGAAAACCTTCTACCACCCTTTACCACTTTGGCAACACGGTTGATCGCTACTACTCTTTCTTCAAATTCTGGTACTTGTTGTTCGCTCACAGCATCTCTCCTAGAATGTTAATCCGGCTTCACGGGCCGCGTCTGCAACCGCTTTAATTTTTCCATGGTAAATAAAACCATTTCTATCAAAAACAACTTCAGTTAGGTTTTGCTCTTTAGCAAGCTCAGCAACTGCTTTACCAACCTCAGTAGCCAGATCCATACCTTTTTTACCAGAAGCATCTAGCTTTAGGCTTGAAGCACTTGCCAGAGTTTTGTGGCTAGTATCATCAATGATCTGAGCATATATATGGTTCAAACTTTTGTAGACACTAAAGCGAGGTCTTTCAGAAGTTCCAGAAATTTTATTACGAATTCTTGCCTTTTTCTTCAAACGGCCAACAACTCTTTTCGATGTGTTTTTTCCAAATTTAATTTTCACTTTGAATTCTCCTAATTATTTACCGGCAGCCTTACCAGCTTTACGACGAATAGTTTCATCGCTGTAGCGAATACCTTTTCCAAGATACGGCTCTGGTGGACGAAGATCTCTAATTTTTGCAGCCACCTGACCAACTAGAGCCTTATCAGCCCCAGAGATAATCAAAGTAGTCGCCTTCTCAATTTTAACTTCGATTCCAGCAGGAATAGGAAAGTTAATCGCATGAGAATATCCTAAATTTAACTCGATCTCTTTGCCTTTTAAAGCGGAACGATAACCAACACCATTCAAGATCAAAGTTTTACTAAAACCTTTAGAAACACCAGTTACAGCGTTTTGCACTAATGCTCTATAAAGACCATGAAGTCCGCGAGATGATTTAGAATCGTCTGAACGAGTAAAAGTGATTTGTCCGTCTTCGAACTTCGCCTTTACTTCAGTTCTCATAGGAACTTTCAAAGTCGTTTTACTACCCTTCACTTCAACAACATTATCAGAAGTAATGTTTACTTGAATTGAACTATCAACAAATACGGGTGCTCTTCCAATACGTGACATAACTACCAAACCTTCGCTAAGTATTCACCACCCAAAGCTTTTTCAGTAGCTTGTGTGCCACTCATAATACCTTGAGAAGTACTTAATATAGCCATACCATAACCAGATCGAACCTTTGGAATGCCTTTGGCTTTCACATAGATTCTCTTACCAGGACGACTCACTCTTTCTAATCTTTCAATCACTGGTTCCCCAGCCTTAGTAGTTTTCAAGTAAACACGCATTACACCTTGTTTTCCATCACTAACTACTTTGAAATTTCTGATATAACCAGATTCCCTTAGGACCTCAGCAATACCTTTTCTTACGTTTGAAGCTGGGATATCCACTTTTTCGTGGCCAGCAGTTCCTGCATTTCTAATTCTTGTTAAAAAATCTGCAACAGTATCCATTATCACCAACCCCTAACTAGTTCTTTCTAAAAGGAAAGCCCAGACTATTTAAAAGAGCTCTACTGTGTTCATCGTTCATGGAGCTAGTACAAATAGTAATATTCATACCTCTCAACTTATCAACTTTATCGTAATCAATCTCAGGGAAAACTATTTGCTCCTTAAGACCCATATTATAATTACCACGACCATCAAAACCTTTATTTGAGATACCTTTGAAGTCACGCACCCTAGGAAGAGCAAGGTTAACAAGGCGATCCATAAAAGACCACATTCTTTCACCCCTAAGCGTTACTGCAGCACCTAAAGCCATACCTTCTCTCAACTTAAAGTTGGAAATTGCTTTCTTTGCCTTGGTTATCACTGGTTTTTGACCTGCGATCTTTTCTAACTCAGCAGCGATCGTATTTACCACTTTTGAGTTTGCAGTAGCCTCACGGCCAGCACAGATATTGATCACAACTTTTTCAACTTTTGGTACATTCATAGCGTTCTGTAGACCCAACTCTTTGGTAAGCCCCTGAACTATCTCTTTTTTGTACTTTTCCTCTAAACGATTCACTTTAATACCTCGCCTTATAGTACTTCCGGAGCAAGAGAAACGATTTTCATAAACTGTTTCGCTCTTAGCTCACGCGCAACTGGTCCGAAAATACGTGTACCTACTGGCTCTTTGTTATTATTAACTAAAACTGCAGAATTCTCGTCAAAACGAATATAACTTCCATCAGGCCTACGAATTTTTTGCTTCGTACGAACGATTACAGCTTTAGCAACTTCACCCTTCTTAACTTTTGAGTTTGGAAGAGCTTCTTTTATAGAAACAACAATGATATCTCCGACATCAGCAGTTCTTCTTTTTGAACCACCTAAAACTTTGATACACTGTACAACTTTTGCGCCTGAGTTATCTGCTACTTTGAGCTTTGTTTGCATCTGAATCATGAGTAACCCCTAAACCTTTGCTTTCTCAATGATATCCGCTAGCTTCCAACACTTTGACTTACTTAAGCGACGAGTTTCAGTGATCAACACCTTATCTCCAGCCTTAGCAGTATTAGTCTCGTCGTGCGCTTTGAAAAGAGCACTTCTACGGATATATTTTCCGTAGCGCTTATGCTTTACCATTCGGGAAACTTCGACAGAAATGGTTTTATTCATCTTGTCGCTTACCACCACACCAATTACTTGGTTAGGCGTTCCTCTTGTTTTTTTGTTTTCTTCAGCCATTTTACTCACCCTACTTCGCAGTCTTTTGTGTGATAGCAGTTTTAATTTTTGCTACTTCGCGTCTTTTAAAACGGATTTCCAACGGATTTCCTAATTGACCTAAAGCATTCTTCATCTTCATATCAAAAAGCTCTCTACTTGTTTCAGTAGATTTCTTTCTTAATTCTTCTACGCTTAAGCCAGAAATATCAGTAAATTTCACCTTAATTCTCCTTCGTTAAAAAACGAGTTTTAACAGGCAATTTGTGTCCAGCAAGACGAAAAGCTTCTTTTGCTTGCTCCGGAGAAACTCCGTCAATTTCAAAAAGAATTCTTCCCGGCTTCACAATGGAAACCCAATATTCCGGACTACCCTTACCTTTACCCATACGAGTTTCGGCAGGCTTTTTAGTAATAGAGCGATCTGGAAAAATTCTAATCCAAACTTTACCGCCACGCTTAATGTATCGGTTAATTGCGATACGACTTGCCTCTATCTGACGGGAGGTAATCCAACCATTGGTAGTAGCCTGGAGGGCGTAATCACCAAAAGATATGTCACTCCCTCTATACGCAAATCCTCGCTTATTTAGTTTATGTGGTTTTCTCCACTTTACTCTTTTAGGACTAAGCACGAGAGCCCTCCTCTTTCAAATCTTGCTTTACAAGTAAGTCACCTTTGTAGATCCAAACCTTAATACCAATGATTCCATATTGAGTAAGGGCCTCAGCCGTGCCGTAATCGATGTCAGCTCGTAGAGTGTGTAGAGGAACAGATTTCTCCGTGTACCATTCCGACCGAGCAATTTCCGCTCCATCAAGACGGCCAGCAACCTGAACCTTAATCCCCTTAACCCCAGCTCTCAAAGACGCCTGGAGAGATTTCTTTAGAACTCTTCTCCAAGACATACGACGCTCTAATTGGTTTGCAATATTTTGAGCCACTAGATTTGCGTCACCATCTGGCTTTCTAACTTCTTGAATATTTACGAATACTTCATTCTCGGTCAGCTTTTGAATCTCTGTCTTTAGAGAATCAATACCAGCACCTTTTTTACCAATAACAACACCTGGTCGAGCAGTCCTGATAATAACTTTAACTTTATTGGCAGCTCTCTCAAGATCAACACCAGCCACACCCGCATGCTTCAACTTTTTGGAAATATACTTTCTCAGACGGAAATCTTCATGAAGAAAATCACCATACTGATCGCCAGTAGCAAACCATCTAGAAGCCCAAGTCTTATTTATTCCTAATCTAAGTCCAATTGGATTTACTTTTTGTCCCACGAGCTATTACCTCTCATCCAGTGTTAAGTTAATATGACTTGTCTTTTTGTTAAAAGCTGAAGCCCTACCTTGTGCTCTTGGCTTAAAACGTTTCAACATCGGACCCTGGTCCACAGTGACTGCCTTTACATAAAGGCGATCTACATCGATAGTCTTCTTTTGTTCTGCATTCGCTACAGCGGATTCGATCAACTTCTTAACAAGACCCGCGGTTTTTTTATTTAATACTGTAAGAATACGAATGGCCTCATCTGCGTCTTTACCGCGAACTAGATCCACTACATTACGGGCCTTTTGGGCTCCTACTCTTGCATAACTCAGTTTTGCTTTAACTTCGCTCATCTACCCGGCTCCTACTTCTTCTTCTTCTTATCACCATGGCCGTAGTAAGTTCGCGTTGGAGCGAATTCACCAAATTTGTGACCAATCATGTTCTCTGTGACATATACTGGAACAAACTTTTTTCCGTTATGAACAGCTACCGTCATCCCAACTGCATCTGGGAAAACAACTGATCTACGAGACCAAGTCTTAATTACCTTGTTATCACCAGCCTCTTTGGCCGTGTAAATCTTCTTTGCTAAGTGGTCGTCAATAAAAGGACCTTTTTTTAATGATCTTGCCATTACCTACCTCTACTTCTTGCCTTTACGACGACGAACTATGAATTTATCCGTACGCTTGTTTTTACGAGTTTTATATCCCTTACAAGGCTTACCCCAAGGTGTCTGTGGATGGTTACCCTTACCACGACCCTCACCACCACCCATTGGGTGATCTACTGGGTTCATAGCCATACCTCTAACAGATGGTCTCTTACCCATCCAGCGAGTACGACCTGCCTTACCTATCTTAATATTTTCATTGATTGTGTTACCAACCTGCCCAATAGACGCCCTACAAACCGAGAGAACATATCGAACTTCGCCAGAAGGAAGCTTTACCTGACAGTACTTACCCTCTTTTGAAACTAAAGTGGCACTAACACCAGCGCCCCTAGCTATTTGAGCACCCTTACCTGGACGCAACTCAACATTATGAATCACTGTACCAGTTGGAATACTTTCTAAGCGTAGGCTATTTCCTGGTTTTATATCTGCCTTCTCACTAGAGATCACAGTATCACCAACATTCAAACCCAATGGAGCTATGATATAAGCCTTTTCACCATCAGCGTATGTCAATAAAGCAATACGTGACGTACGGTTCGGATCATACTCAATACCAACAACCTTGGCTGGGATATCATACTTTTGTCTTTTAAAATCAATTAAACGATATCTACGCTTATGCCCACCACCCTGGTGACGAACTGTAATTCGACCATGGTTGTTTCTAGCTCCGCTACGGTTTAATTTAACAGTTAACGACTTCTCAGGAGATTTCTTAGTAATCTCTGCAAAGTCAAATCCAGTCATATTTCTTCTGGATGGTGTTCTAGCGTTATATGTTTTGATTCCCATCGTTTACGCTCCCTCGAAGATGGCGATACTTTCACCAGGCTGTAACTTAACTAAAGCCTTTTTGTGGTATCTGATCTTGCTAAAGTTTTTACCTACTCGGCGCGAACGATTTCTTCCTATCATCGTATTCACTGAAGCTACTTTTACATCAAAAGCTTCTTCAACTGCCTTGCGGATGTCGTCTTTCGTTGCTTTACGATCTACTTCAAATGCATAGGTACCACCAGCTGAGTGGATCGTATTCTTCTCTGTAACAAGTGGTTTCTTGATTATCTGCCACATAATTAGTTTACTCCACATCTTGCGTTGATTTTGTCGATAGAATCTTTTGTCACAACAAGAGCGTCATACTTAAGAAGATCGTAAACATTTAGACCCTCAGTAGAGTAGTAACGAACCTTTGGAAGATTTCTAGCTGCGCGAGCAAATGCTTCATTACTTTCAGCATCAATCAAAACAACTTTCTCAAGACCGAAAGACTTTAACCTAGAGGCCAGCTCTTTAGTTTTACCTTCAGACTTCATATCTTCTACAACAAATAATTTATCGCTATTTAGCAAGTAAGACAAAGCTGTCTTCAAACCCGCTTGCTTGATTTTTCTTGGTAGAGTGTAAGAATAATCCCTTGGTCTTGGACCAAAAATCGTACCACCACCTGGCATTAATGGAGACCTGTTAGATCCCTGCCTTGCATTACCAGTTCCCTTTTGACGGAAAGGCTTAGCACCACCACCTCTAACTTCACCCTTCGTCTTTGTAGAGTGAGTACCCTTACGTCGACAAGCCAATTGCCATTTTACAACTGTCTGAAGTAGATCCTTGCGAAGCTCTTTTCCAAAAACCTCATCTTTTAAATCAATATCGCTAACTTTATCTTTATTCCAATTTAATACCGCTGTCTTAGCCATGTTACACCTTCATCAATCTTACAAGGTTGTTACGTCCACCCGGAACCGGGCCCTTTACTAAGATCACGCTCTCGTCAGTGATTACATCAACAACTTTTACATTCTTGACAGTAATTGCTTCGTCACCGAAATGACCTGCCATTCGCTTGCCGCGAATCACTCGACCTGGCCAAGTTCTATTACCTATTGAACCTGGGCGTCTTTTAAAACCAGAACCATGAGAAGCGGGACCACCACCGAAATCGTGACGCTTCATAACCCCGGCAAAACCGCGACCTTTTGAGTCTGAAGTCATCTGAACCTTATCTCCAGCAACTAAGCTTTCAATAGATACCTTTTGACCCAACTCTATTCCCTCTGGAATATCTTGTCGAACCTCAGCAACATCTTTTGCTGCGTTCTCAAAATTTGCCTTTTTAAAATGACCGGCCTCAGCCTTATTAGCGTTCTTAGCCTTCTTGATCCCACTAGCAATTTGAACCGCAGTGTATCCGTCATTCTCTTTAGTTTTGACCTGACTCACGTACCAGTTTTCGTAGCGCAACACAGTCACAGGGATTGCATTTGCATCCGCATCGTAGACCGTGGACATACCCACTTTGTACGCGAACAAACCGCTCAGCTTGACGGAATTATCCGTAGCTGCTGCCTGCTCTTCTTGTTGAACTTCGTTTTCACTCACTTAAATAACTCCTTAAATAGCTGACAGTTTAATCTCGACATCTACACCCGCAGATAAGTCAAGCTTCATCAACTGGTCTACCGTTTGCTGGGTAGGTTCCAATATATCTAACATACGCTTGTGCGTACGCACTTCAAATTGCTCACGAGATTTCTTGTCCACATGTGGTGAACGCAAAACAGTATATTTATTGATACGCGTTGGAAGAGGAATTGGGCCTGCGATTCTTGCTCCAGTTCTACGAGCAGTATCTA